>CAYWXL010000175.1:0-2536 GCA_964461995.1 uncultured Solibacteraceae bacterium | reverse complement strand
GGCGTCGAAGTGGCACCGGACCGCGTCCAACACCATCCGTTTGAGCTGCTCGAAATCGTCGGCTTCGGTGAAGATCGGGTGTCCCAACGCGCGGGCCGCGTACCCGCCTTCGGCGGATTCCTCGACGAGGAAAATGATCTCGCTCGCCATACTTCGATCTTAGCGGATCTTTGCGGAGGCGAATTCCGTTCCGGCCGAGCGGCACACCCCCGGTCTGTTGCGGGCCGCGGTACAGGAGGGGGCGCTCTCTCGCGGTTCGAGCCCTGCCTTGAGCACCCGCGCGAGCGTGGCCCGGAACCCCCCGCAAGTGGCGGCGGCTCGCCTCGCCAGCCGCAAAAGTATAAGCCCCGCCGGCGGTGAACCGGCGGGGCGGCGTGAAAAGAACGGGCGCTATTTCTCGCGGACCGGCGCCCGGCCCTTGTGAATAATCAGCGTCTCGTCGGCGTTGATGGTGATCTTCTCTTCCTTGAGGGTGTTGCCGTTGACATCAACGATCTTCAGGTCATAGGTTCCCGGATTGAGCAGCAGCACGTGGCCGGGAGTGCCGAGCTCCTTGGTGTTGCCGTAGTACTTGCCGTTGAGATACACGGCGGCGTTCGGCCAGCCTTCGGTCTTGAGTTCGCCGAAAGGCCCCTCCACTTTGCGAGCCAGCGGCTTCATGCTCTTGCGGATCGTCGTCGTCTTGCCCGGCTCGATCTGGATCTCGACACGCAGCGTCTCGTAGCGGGGATCGACGAACTCGACCGTGTAACGGCCCGGCTTCAGCTTCAGCGGGTTGCTCTTGTGGCCGAACATGGCAGCCGTGCCGTAGTACTTTCCGTTGATGAACACACCCGCGTCCCACGGGTCGATCTTGCACCGGAAGTAGCCCACGTCTTCTGCCTGGGCTGCCAGCGGTGACATCAAGAGAGCGAGGACGACCACGAGTCCAGCGATCAGGGAGACACGAGTCGTTCGGTAGTTTGTCATGGTATTTCCCTCCATCCTCCAACTTGCGTTGCAGGCTGTGTCCGGCGTAGTTCAGTGAAAACTGGCCTTGCCGTCTATCCTTAGATGTAAATTCCGGCCTAGAAGTTGCAAATGGGGCCCGACGGGGGCCACCGCGGTCCGGGAAGCGGTCCCGACGGGCGGGGAGCGGTGAGACGGACAGCGTCAGATGCTCCCGCCGAGCACCGCCAGGGCCGCCGCGGCCATCGCCTTCACGCCGGTCTCGATGGTGGGATGGATCTCCGGGGCGAACAAGGGGGAGTGCAGCGCGGGCAGCCGGACCTCGCCCTGCTCGGCGGCCTCCCAGCGGGAGCGCTCGACGGTTCCCAGCCAGAACAGGTAGATGGGGACCTTCTCGGGCGTGCGGCCGTAACGGGAGAAGTCCTCGCTGGCCATCACCGGCGGGACCTCAAGGACGCTTGCCTCGCCGAGGGCCTTTTTCCAGGCCGCAACCAGGCGGCGGCCGAGATCCGGGTCGTTGTAGGTGGCCGGCGTGTACTCGTTCGGCATCTCGATCACGGGCAGCCGGTCCTCGGGGATGCCGAAGGCCCGGGCGGTCTCGGTAGTGATGCGCCGGATGGCGGCGAGCACCGCCTCGCGGGTCTTGTCGGAGTAGTTGCGGACGGTGAGCTGGAGCTTGACCTCCGGCGGAATGATGTTGTGCTTCGCCCCGCCGTGGATGGAGCCGACGGTGACGACGACGGCGTCCTGGGGGTCGGTTTCCCGGCTGGCGATGGTCTGCAGGGCGGTAATGATGTAGGCGGTGAGGACAATCGGGTCCTTGGTCTTGTGGGGGTAGGCGCCATGGCCGCCGAGGCCGCGGACGGTGATGTCCACCGAATCGACCGCCGCCATGGCGTAGCCGTGGTGGTAGCCGATGGTCCCGGAGGGCAGCTCGGCGCTGACGTGCAGGGCCAGGGCGGCATCCGGGGTGGGGAACCGCCGGTAGAGTCCATCGGCGAGCATCGCCTTGGCTCCGGCGCCGCGCTCCTCGGCCGGCTGGGCGATCATGACCACCGTGCCCTTCCAGCGGTCCTTCGTCTTTGCCAATAGGCGGGCCGTGCCGACGAACGCCGTCATGTGCATGTCGTGGCCGCAGGCGTGCATGACGCCGACGTCGTTGCCGGCGTCGTCCTTGGTACGCACCTTGCTGGCGTAGGGCTTGCCGGTCTCTTCGACGACGGGCAGCGCGTCGAGGTCGGTCCGGATCATGACTGTCTTCCCTTCGCCATTGCGCAGCACGCCCACGACGCCGTGGCCGCCGAAGCCGGTGGTCACTTCGTAGCCGGCCTTGCGCAGCTCGTCAGCGATGCGGGCCGCCGTGGCTTCTTCGTGAAAAGAGAGTTCGGGATGAGAGTGCAGGTGCTTGTAGAGCCCCTCGAGAGACTTCGCTTCGGTCGCCGCGAGTTCTTCCAGGCCGGCGGCCGAGAGTCCCGCAGGTAACAAGAGCAAAACCAGGATGCGTCGCAACACGATTCCGGTCCCCCTAGATGGTTTGGAATCATTCTATGCTCTGCCGTTCCACGGCTGCGAGTCAAACTTGAGCTGC
>CAYWXL010000174.1:0-2589 GCA_964461995.1 uncultured Solibacteraceae bacterium | reverse complement strand
TACGAGCCGCCGGCCGGGAAGGCGGCGCTGGCGATCGCCGAGGCTTTCGTCTACGGCGCTGATGCAGGCTTCCGCCTCGATCCGAAAGACTACGCCACGGCGGCGCGGCTGCTCGAGTTCCTGGCTTCCGTCCCGCCGTGCGAGCTGCCGCCGCTGGCCGACTTCGCCTTCGTGGACGACGGCTCGGCCGCAGCGGGCGAGGTCGTAAACCTGCTGCTGCGGCGTAACCTGCTGTTCGAATTGGCCAGCAAGCCGGACCCACGCTACGAGCTCAACGTCGTGATCGGCTCGCCGGAGTTCCCCAGGGAGCTCGCCTCGAATCCCGGCGCTTTCGCCACCGCCGTGCGCGGCGTGCTGGGGGACGAGCGCCGGTCGATGCGTATCTACGGGACCGAGATGGCGATCGTGCGCGCGGCCGGCGACGGCCACCGGGCCCGCCTTCAGGTGCTCAACTACAGCGGCGCGCCGCTCCGGGGCGTGCGCCTGCGCCTCCGGGGCGTCTTCGGCTCGATCCAACTCCGCGTTTTCGGCCATCCAGAGGCGGAACCTACCGACGTCACCACCGCCGACGGCTTCACCGAGTTCACCATCCCGGAGACCGGTGTCCTCGCCATTGCGGACCTGGAATAGTGCCTTGGCCAGGCGCCGCATGACGGCCGCGGCGCCGAGCTGGGCAGCACGTCCGCCATGTGTCATGATGAGGAACCACGTAGGAGCGGAGCGGTGATGACCTCGAAGGAGCGAATGCTCATCGCCCTGCACCGCGGCAAACCGGACAGGCTTCCGGTTACGGTGCATCAGTGGCAGGGCTATCATCTCGAGAAATACCTCGACGGGATCAGCGATCTCGAGGCGTTCGAGCGATTCGGCATGGACGCCTCCATCCAGTATTTCCAGGACATGGGCCAGTTCTGGCTGCCCGACGCCGACACCACGAAGTTCTCGACGCCCGAGTGGCGGGACGAGATCGAGGTCGTCAAGGACGACCCCGACGACCGTATCTACCACCACACGATCACTACGCCCGGAGGCCGGCTGACCTACAAGACCCGGGGCAACCGGAAGACCACCTGGATCACGGAGTACCTCATCAAGCACGACGAGGACATCGAACTCATCCGCAAATACATGCCCGTGCCGGCGCTCGATCCCAAGCCCGTCGAGCAGGCCTACGACCGGCTCGGCGACAAAGGGATCCTGCGCGGCTTCGTCTGGGGCGACCAGGCGGGCTGCTGGCAGCACGCGGCCTGCCTCATCGATATCACCGAACTACTGTTCAAGTGCTTCGATCAGCCGGACTGGGTTCATGAGCTGCTGGGCATTCTGCTCGAAAAGAAACTCCGTTTCATCGAGACGATGAAGGGGGCTAAGTTCGACCTGATCGAGACCGGGGGCGGCTCGGCCTCCTCCACCGTCATTTCGCCGGACATCCATGAGAAGTTCTGCCTGCCCTACGACCGGAAGATGCACGATGCCTTGCACGATCTCGGTTTCCTGATCACCTACCACACCTGCGGCGGGACCAGTAAGATCGAGGAGTTCATCGTGGCCAACGGCTGTGACGCCTCCGAGACGCTGGCGCCGGTGAGCATCGGGGGCAACCAGGACCCCTGGGAGTACAAGAAGAAGATCGGCGGCCGGCTGGCGCTGATCGGCGGGTTGGACCAGTTCAACGTGCTTACCGACGGAACGCCCGAGCAGATCCGGGCCATGGTATTCCGGCTCTTCGAGGAGGTGGGCAGCGACGGCGGCTACATTCTCTCCTGCGCCGACCACTTCTTCGAGACCCCGGTCGAGAACATCCGCGCCTACGCCGAGGCGGCGCGCGAGTGCGTCTATTGACGAAGAGGAAACAGCCATGTATGGGATCGGACGAATCGCCCGTTGCGCCGCGGCGGCCGTCGCCGTGGCGGTGGTTGTGCCGGCGGCCGGGCCGGCGCCTCAGGCCAACAAGACGCGCCTGCCGGACGAGGTCCGCGCCGAGCAAGTGCGGAACCTGAGGTTCGGCATGTTCATCTGCTGGTCGTTGAGCACCTTCTCCGGCCACGAATGGACGCGCGGCGTGCGGGATCCCGGCTTCTTCAAGGCGGCCGGCGCCGACACGGACCAGTGGTGCCGGACAGCGAAAGAAGCGGGCATGCGCTACATCCTGTTCCTCGCCAAGCACCACGACGGGTTCTGCCTCTGGGACACGAAGACCACCGATTTCAAGGTGACCAACTCCCCGTTGGGCATCGACGTGTTGGCTAAGCTGCGGCGGTCCTGCGACAAGTACGGCCTGAAGCTGGCGCTCTACTTCTCCGAGGGCGACTGGTCGTGGATCGAAGGCAAGCTGCCCGAGGACGGTCTGGTTCCCGGCAGCCCGCGCTGGGACGATCCCATCTGGCGGAGCAGCAACAACCCGGAGATGAAGAGGGCGCAACTCGAAGAGCTGTGCACCCGCTACGGGCCGATCGAGTATTTCTGGATGGACCACGCGCAGGGCGACGGCGGCCTCAGCCACGCCGAAACGGTGGCCTGGATCCACCGCTTCCAGCCGAACGCTTTCGTCGGGTTCAACCACGGCGAGCCCGCCGGGCGGCTTTGCAT
>CAYWXL010000173.1:0-2594 GCA_964461995.1 uncultured Solibacteraceae bacterium | reverse complement strand
TTCTTCAGCTCTTCGTTCTCGGCGGCCAGCCGGTCGCGCTCCATCGTGACCGCTTCGAGCTGAGCCGCCAGGTCATCGACAGCGGCGGCGTCTGGCGATTCGCCGGTGGGAGTTTCCTCACCGGTGGCCGTCGCTGGTTCGAACGAATCGACGCTGTTCTTTCCGTTGTTCTCTTTCTCGTTCCCCATCGGTTTCCTTGCTCGAAATCGCGGCGTGTGCGGCGCTCACACGGGCAATGCCTGCATCGCCCGGCCCATGTGCAGCACCGCCGACATAACCCTTTGATAGTTCATACGCATCGGGCCCACCACGGCGATCTTCGCGTCGAGCCCCCCGGGCAGGGGCACCGAGACGCCGATCAAGGAAAGCTCTTTCATCGTGGGGTGGGCCTCGCCTAACCCGACCTGCACATTGACTTGGCCGGGCGGGCCCTCGAGAAACCGTTCCAACAGCTCCAGCACCCGCTTCTTCTCCTCCAGCTCGCGAAAGAGTTCGCGCAGCTTCTCCCGCGTCAAGTGAAAGTCGGCGGCCACCAGATTCCAAGTCCCTTCGGTGTGGATTTCCGGGTCCGCCTCGAAATCCAGCAAACCCTTGTCATAGAGGAGGATCAACTTGCGGAGGATCGAGTCATAGGCGCTGCTGGCCGCCTCGAGCCGGGTCCGCAACTCCCGGCGGATTCCCGAAAGCGTCCATCCCCCGAAGTGGCGATTGATGTAGTTCCGGATAGAGACCAGCTCCTCGGCGGTCACCGGCTGATCGAGCGTGATGACCCGGTTGTGGACCAGCTTGTCCGCCGTGATGAGGATCATGAGGACCCGGCCGCCTCCGAGGGCCACCAGCTCCACTTGCTCCAACCGTTGGGATTCGGCCGGGATGGCGGCGGCGATGCCGAAGCTTCGCGTCATTTCCGTCAACATGTGGGACGAGCGGGCGATCCGCTCCGACACCGTGTCGGCCTCGATCAACTCCCGCTTCAGGCGTTCGATCTCCTCCTCGATGAGCCTCCGGGCCGACAGCGTCTGAACGAAGAGTTGGAACGCCTTCGCCGTCGGCACGCGGCCCGCCGAAGTATGCGGCTGCTCCAGGTAACCGGCTTCGGCTAGGTCCGCCATGACGTTGCGGATAGACGCCGGACTGAGCTGGTGCTTCCGCATCTTGGAGATCGAACGGGACGCCACCGGCCGGCCGGTCTGGATATACGTCTGCACGATGGAATGGAGGATATCGACCGCCCGCGAGGTGAGCGGAGGTGTCTGCCTGCTCGTTGCCATTGCCATCCCTCGCACCCGGCGTCCTGGAACTCACCGGGACGCCCCTTAATTCTATTCTAACCGGTGATCTTCGTTGGCCTTAGACCTGCGCCCGCCCAGGCGGGCGACGCCGGGACGGCTGCCTGCCTGGCCCCGAACCGGATTCGCCGGTCTGCGGCGACCACCCTCCGCACGACCTGATACAATCATTGTCTGAAAATCTCGAAAGGAACGCCTCCAGGGCCTATGTTCAAAGCCGTCATGCGGGTTTTCAGCTACTTGTACCACTTGGTGCTCGGCCTGTTCTTGTTGTTCGTGGGCGCCATCGCACTGTTCGGCAGCAACCTGATCCTGGAAATCGACGTGCTGCCTTGGGAAGATCCCACCCAGACCTACGTGGTCTTCTGCGGGGCCCTCATCGGGTTGGTTTCCCTGTTCCTCGCCGTCCGCGGGAAGACGAAGATCCTGTTTCGCTTGTGGACAGTGGTGGTGTTCGCCCTCTTGGCCTATGGCTATTTCATAGCCCCGTACAGCTTCAAGGCGACAGATGAGTTCCGCAGCGCCTTGCTGTTGACTTTGGGCGCGCTCGTCGCCATGCTCGGAAGTTGGACCCGCGCCGAGAAGCGGGCCTAGGCGGGTGGCTGGCCGCGATCACTGGACCCGGCTCTCGCGCTTGCCGGCGAGACCGAGTTCCTCCGCGCGGTCCCGCATCGCCTGGATGCAGAAGGTGACGTGGTCGGCTAGCTCGACCCCCAGCTCCTCAGCGCCCCGCCGGATGTCGTCCCGGTTGACGGAGCGGGCGAAGGCCTTGTCCTTCATCTTTTTCTTCACGGACTTCCACTCGACCTCGTGGATGCTGCCGCTGGGCTTCACATAGGAAATGGCGGTCAGCAGCCCCGACAGCTCGTCGCACGCGAACAGGCACTTCTCCATCAGCGATTCCCGGGGCACGCCCGTGTACGTGGCGTGGGAGAGAATCGCGCGCCGGATCTCCTCGGGGACGCCACGCTCGGCCAGGATCGGCTCCCCTTTGACCGGGTGATCCGGCGCCTGGGGGTGGATCTCCCAGTCGAAGTCGTGCAGCAGGGCAGTCACCGCCCATTTCTCCTCGTCTTCGCCGAACTTGCGGGCGTAAGCGACCATGCAGGCCTCCACGGCAAGGGCGTGCTTGCGAAGGCTCTCCGACTTGGTGAATTCGCACAGGATCTCCCAGGCCTGTTGACGGGTCATAGTTGTACTATAATAAATGTCGGTAACTGAGAATTCCGGGCCTGTGGCGCAGTTGGGAGCGCGCTTCCATGGCATGGAAGAGGTCGAGGGTTCGAATCCCTCCAGGTCCACCAC
>CAYWXL010000172.1:0-2643 GCA_964461995.1 uncultured Solibacteraceae bacterium | reverse complement strand
CTCGCCCAGCCAGATGGCCGCGATCGGGACCCCGAAGAAGGTGATCAAGTAGTTGCACAGCGCCGTCTGAATCGCGTCCAGGTGCTTCAGAGCTTTCAGGAACAGGACGTTCGAGAGGTAGTTGTGGAAGAAGGTCAGCAGGATCATCCCGGCCCAGGTGCGCGCCGTAAATTCGGGAATGCGCGCGAACACGTCCGGTTCCCGCCACAGCACCAGCGGCGTCATCAGGAAGAACATGGCCAGATAGGTGTAGAAGACCATCTCCGTGGGCGAGTACCGCCGCAGCACCTTCTTGCCGTAGGAGTTGAAGAACGCGCTGCCCAGCGTGCCGGAGAAGATGATCAGGTTCCCGATCAAGTAGCCCGTGCCGAAGTTCAGGTTCGTCCAATCGACTTCGCCGCACAGCACGACCCCGGTGATCGCCAGCGCCGCGCTGATCCAGCGGATCCGCGTCATCCGCTCGCCGAGCAACAAGACGGCCATCACCGCCGTGCTCAGCGGCAGCGTCAGCATGATGAGGGCTGCGTTCGACGCCGTCGAGAGCCGCGTGCCCCAGGTGATGAGCACCTGTCCGGGGAACACGCCCAGGCCCGCCAGCATCAGGAAGAGCCACACGTCGCTCCTGCGCCGCCGGTCCACGTAGCCCGGCTGGCGTTGGACGTTGCGCACCAGCGGGTAGAGCATCGCCGTGGCCAGCGTCATCGGACCCCAGACGGTGAACAGCGAGCCCACCTGGTCCTCGACCAGCTTGATGCAGGTGAACTGCAGGGCCCACATGAAGTTGGCCGCGAACAACAGCAGCCAGGAGACCAGCGGACTCACAGCTTCACCCGTTTCTCGTATTTCTCGACCAGTTTGCGCAGGTCGTAAGTGAAATCGATCCAGGCCTTGGTCCAGGCTTCCGCGCTGGCTTTGTCGTAGCGGTAGAAGCCTTTGCGGTTGGAGACCCCCTCCGCGCCCCGCGCGACAACCTTCTTCATCAACTCGGGCACCTCGGTCGAGTTGCACAGCTCCGGCAGCAGGCCTTCCATCACCGCGGCGTACACCGGAATGCCCGTCAGGTCCATCCAGCGGAACGGTCCGGCGATGGTGGCCCACCAGCCGATGTCGTTACGAAAGGAGCGGTCCACGTCGGCCAGCGTCGCCACGCCCTGCTCCACCAGGTAGAAGGCCTCGCGGATCATGGCGTACATCATTCGGTTCGAGAGGAAGCCGCGGATGTCCTGCTTGAGGATGGTTGGCTCCTTGCCGCAGCTCTCGCCGAGCTGCTTCGCCAGCCGCACCGCCCGCGGCGCCGTCTGCTTGCCCGGGATGATCTCCAGGTACCGCATCACTTCGACGGGCTCGCCCCAGTGCACTCCTAGGAAACGCTCCGGCCGCTTGCGCCCCTGCTGCAGGAGGGTGATCGGGATGCTCGAGGTGTTCGAGCTGATCACCGTCCGGGCGCGCACGGCCCCTTCCAGCTCGTCGTAGATGCGGCGCTTCAGCTCGAGGTCTTCTTTCACCGACTCGATGACGAAGCGGCAGGGCGCCAGCTCCGCGACGCTGCGCACCAGCCGGTAGCGCTTCCGCCACCCGCGCACGGCCCGGGCGGGCACGACGCGGCGGCGGACCATCTCCCGCAGGGTTTCGGCGATATGTTGGAGGCTCGCTTCGGCCCGGCTGGCGGTGCGGTTGTAGGCGACGACCGTGTGGCCGTAGGCGAGCAGGCAGGTGGCGATTCCTTGACCCATTAGGCCGAGGCCGACCAGACCGATCGGCTCAAGTGCTTTCGGGGCGCCTCGTTCCATGGCGTTGTCCTTTCCAACCGTTCACCGGGCACGGCGCAGCTGCCCAGCGCTCGGCCTCACATGGTCTTCTGTAGGCCGGCAAATGACCGTTTCCGTGACCACCGCGAGAAGCTAAGAGGTTCGCTTCCGTCGCGGCCGGCGAAATCGTTCCCCAGGGGCGCACTACCGGGTTCCGTAGAAAGGCCACCTGCCGGAACTCTTGATTGTCAGACACACATTGCGGGGCGTCAATGGTCCAGATTTCGAGATGCAGTTTAGTGTTCAGCATGTTGTACGAAGAGCTGTCCCGCAGGCGTAGTCGCACCGAAGAACGTGGTTGGGGGATCGCAGCTCTTCGTCCCCGCAAATCCGATATTCTGAACTCGTTATGAGGCCGGCTACTCCTGCCACCATGATCCTGGCTGCGGCCGCTTTCGCCATCTTCATTTCGCTCCCTGAAACGGCTACGTCCGGTCCAGCGTCGCCGGAGGCTGCCGATGGCCGCGTCGCTTACTTCATCCGCTTCGGCCTGGACGGCAAGCCCGACGTGGACTGGAGCGGGAACGTGGATCCGGCGCCCGTGCGGTTGACGGGCTGGCAGTTTTCCCCCGGGGACGAAGCTCACGACTCCAGTTGGAAGTGCGCGACGCGGGAGGACTATTACTGGGACACGCCCTACGAGGCCCGGATGGGGCCGACCGCCGGGCGCCACAAGGTTACCCGGAAAGGCGTGGTCATCGAGTACGAGGCCGGACGGAAGGGACCGATCAGGGTGACGACCGCGCAGGGGGAGTTTTCCTTCACGCCGGACGATTCGCTCTGGACGGCGCCGCGGCGGTTCCTGGATGGGCGCGTCGAGGTGCGCGCCGTGCCG
>CAYWXL010000171.1:0-2706 GCA_964461995.1 uncultured Solibacteraceae bacterium | reverse complement strand
TTCAAATTACAGAGACAAGCGTACGATCACGTGCTGCGCGAGACGGAACGCAAAGAAACCGCATTCAGAAACCTTGTGGAATATATCGCTCGCAACCCCGAACGTGCTAACCTGGTCGAACAGGATCAGTATAGCAAATATCAGTATACAGATTGTCTTGTCCCGGGATACCCGGAGTTGAAGTTGTTCGAACCGGATTATTGGGAACGATTTTGGCGAATCTATGAATTCTTGCATATAAACGGTCTCACAAAGTAGCCGAATTGGCAACGATTCGGGTTTCCTGTTTCCGGGCCGTTGTCCGAATTCTTGCGAATTCGGTTACATTTCATCTTCGTTTCATCGTCCGTAGCCGAATTGGCAACAATTCGGACTGGTTGGTCGTGGGGCATTTTCCTCCTCCTCCTACGTTCCGTCGCCCGTCGCCGAAATGGCAACATTTCGGATTTGTTGTTTTTCGGGGCGTTAGCTACCATACATATCCCCCCATTGTCAGATTCTGCACACGAAATGTCAAGTGCTGCACAATCCTGTCAATCCCCGCATAACATTTGGCAGGTATTGGGGCGCAAACATTTCCCCGGAGAATTATCTTTATCCCAGCATCAATGCTCCTGGAACCCGTTCCTCTCGACATTGATGACTAGTCCACTCTGGCACAGGTAAAACGAAAGGAGAATGCGATGTTTTCCAGACTATCATACCTGGCCGTCGGCCTGCTGCTCGTGTCAGCGGATGTGTCTCTTGGGCAATCCAGCAGATGGAGCATAGCCCTGGGATCTTCGTATTTCGGGGATCAATCCAACGACGCTCATAGAGTGACCACGCTCAAGAACCCATGGGCCATCGGATTTCAGAGCCGGTATCATCTTGATCACAATAGTGCGCTTCAGTTCAGCGCTCAAAGTCTGAGCGGAAGAACGCAGGCGGCCAGCGGCGACGAGTTGAGTCTCCTGGCCTCTCTCTCCGCGCTCGTCTATCCGCTTCGGGGGACGCGGGTGTCGCTCTTTCTCATCTCCGGCGTGATGTGGATCCAATCCTTGAGAGAGGGCGAGGATGCATCCAGGACCCAACTAGCGTTCCAGATCGGTATTGGAAGCGATCTCACCTTGCCCGGGAACCTGATTTTGAGCCTTGAAGTGAAGCCCTACAGCGATGGCTGGAACTATCTGGGATGGGGCACTTCGGTCTACTTCGGCTACCGACTTTGAGGCGCGCGCGTCGCCTGGCCCCGGGATTTCATTCTGCCGTCCACATGCGTGAGAGCACATCCTCGAGCCAGGTGAAAGGCTCGAGGATGTGCATTTTCGCCGTCGCCACCCAGGGAATCGACCATCGCCAGACGCTGATCGCCTTGGTGCGAACCGGCAAACAGGCAGTTCTAGCGTCCCCGCGCCCAAGCGCATAGCCCACCGCCTTGCCGAAGGTGCTCTTGGGGCGAAAGTCCAGTTCAGGAAATGATGGGCCTAAAACTGAAAATAGTCCGAATCAAAGGCAGAAAATACAGGTAGGATACGTCAATCCAAGAGTCTTCCCTTTTAGCCCCTAATCTAACGGTGCCATAACAGTATTCTCCCGCCTAGAACGCAACCTCATTGCTAGTTCCGCAACCTGACTGATACTTTCGTCCCTTGTTGTTGTTCCCCCGAAACATAAGTGCTAAGTCTTTGCAACGTCCTTGATAGGCAGCATCCGCGTAGTTTTCGTATCTTGTTCGCGTCGAGTTGATTCACCAAATCGGGAATCGGTTCCATGAGGAGAAAATCCATTACGGTGCGCGGCAGCTACGTGGACCACGGGAAGATTCTGTTGGCGAGCAACAAGACCGTCGCCTGGCGCGACTTGTTTGCAAAAGCCCCGCCGAACGTGCCGTACGGGACCAGGGTGGAGATGACGGTCATTTACGAAGAATTCGATTACTTAAATGGCAAAGACGGAATCGTCTGGGCGACCCACGACCGCCACCAGGCCGAAGTCATTTGCGGAACGCTGGGCGCGCAAGACATCGACTGCGAGGTCCTGGAAAAGCGCCTGCAAGGAACACGGCTGCACCTCATTCGCATTACTCGTTCTGAGAAAGTGGCAGCAGCTATGGACTTCATTTGGCGGGATGATAGCGGCCTCAAGCTGCAGCCGGATTGGCATTATCCAGTTGGGGCTGAAAACGAGAGCTTTCAGAGATGGGTGAATGGTGTATAAATCCCCAATAAATTCCAACGAATTTCGCCTGGCACTCAGAAAGAGAGCCATCAACATCATCACTTATTCAGAAAGGAGTATGCAAATGAGCGACAATGTCTACGGGGTACTCGAGCTGGCAATCAAGCCGGGTGAACTTGATAATTTCAAGCGACTCATGACAGAAATGGCCGAAGCTACACAAACCAACGAACCCAACACCTTGCACTCGGTGCTGTGTTTATGCCACCAACTGCAGGCTTTGCCCGCTAAGTTTATTTATTCGAAGCAAGTGGAATAATCACAAAAACACGCATTAAGTAGGTGATGCAACTGCGCCCCGTGCTAAGGTCATCGTCTTGGCTAGGCAAGCGACTCTTGATCGCGGCAGAGCGATGTCCGAGGAGCCTTTCGAAGCCGTTCTGGCGAGGCACAATCGGTTCAAAGTGGAGTTTTCGATCTGGCGGAACCTGGTGGCTGAACACGCCGAGGCACTCGCGCAACTGGTGATAAGCTTTCCCAATGGCA
>CAYWXL010000170.1:0-2709 GCA_964461995.1 uncultured Solibacteraceae bacterium | reverse complement strand
GCGGGCCGCTGCAGCCAGGAAACTGGTTTCGGGCACCTGGTTGCCCAGCAGCTCCTCGGCGGCTTTCTGGGAGCGGTCCACCCAACGGCCGAACTCTTCGAGGTCGCCGCGAAGCAGCGCCGCGCCGGCGGCGAGGATCACCTCCTCGTTTTCGATACGGAACTGTTCGAACCGGGCGATCAGGCGGGCGGCTTCGGCCTCGTCTCCGGCCAGCTCGGCGATGGCCTCGCGCAGCCGCTTCTCCGCGTCCGGCCCGCTGCGCAGCACGGCGGCGAGGTGCGGATCGTCCCGGCCGGTATGCCGCCGCCAGAGTTCGGCCGCCCGGGCCGCCAGAAACGACGCCTGGTTGTACTTTTCGCGGGCGGCGCCGGTCTTTTCGGCGACGACGCCGCTCGAGCCGATGGCGAAAACGTAACCCTCGGGCACCGGCAGCAGGCGTTCGAAGCGGACCGGGCAGTAAGCGTACTGGCTGATGGAGCCGCGCCGGGCGCAAAGGATCGCCGTGTGGTCCTCGGAGCCGCCGAAGGTGCCCACGCCGCGGTCGCCCGTGAGCTCCCCGTAGCTCTGGCCGTTTTCGATAGTGGCGGCGTACTCGGCCAGGTGCACGGGGTCGTTCAGTTCGGCAGGCCAACGGGGATGGTTCGGCAGGTCGTTGGCATCGGCGAGGATCAGGAAGACGCCGACGATCATGGCGCTCGAGCTGCTCATTCCGGCCGCCGAGGGCAGATCCGAGGCGAGAACGATGTCCGCGCCACGCCGGGCCCCGGGGAAGTTGCGCGCAATGCGCCGGGCGACGGTCATCGGGTAGTTGGACCAGTGTCCGACGGTGGGGCTGAGATCCGGATCGATCTCGAAGCGGACCGTTCCGCCCCGGCGGGCGTCGGTGACGGTGACGGCGGGATCCTCGCGGAAGCGCGCCGCCAGGCAGAAGGCCCGTTCGGCGGCGACGACCATGGTGCTGCCGCCAGCATAGTCGGTGTGCTTACCGAGCACCTCGATGCGGCCCGGAACGTAATAAGCGGCCAAGGGGCCCGAGCCTGGCAAGGCCTCCGAGCACTGGGCGAATAGGGCCGCCTTGGCCTCGGCGAACACCGCCCCGCTGCCTTGCTGTTGCAACCAAGCAGCCAAGCGCCGCCGGTCTCTCAACTCTCCCGAGTACGTTGCATCGCCCAGTGTCTGCATCTTATTCGAGGACCTCCAGCGTGTAGTGGACAGGGGCGGCGGCCGCGCCTCCAGACCTGCCCGCCGGCCGCTGCAAAGGGCGGGCCGCTCGCCCGTCAGTCTTGCTTGGCGACCGGCCGCTGCAGGATCTTCGGCAACAGCCAGATAAGGCCGGCGGCGCTGGCGGCGGAAGGAATCAGGCAAGCGACCGCAAGCCATGTCCTCCCGTATAAGAGGTGACCGGTTCCGGCGAGCGCCGAGTACACCAGCATACAGCCGAGTCCCCATCCCAAAAAAGCGTGAGCGGGGCTGTCCGGCGATGGGGGAAGGCCGGAACGTTCCCGCACGCGCTTCCACCCCGGCCCGAACGGGCGAACTAGCTCGTAGAACCGGATCAGCGTCTGCTCGTCGGCCGGCCGGGTGAGGAACGTGACAGCCACCCAAACCGCCGTGGTAAAGCCGACGCTGGCCAGCAGCGTCAGATGGGCCGGGAGCTTCTCTACTAGAAGCCAGCGGTTGGCGGAGAAAACGGCCACTGAGATGACCCACGAACTGATCATGGCGGCGATTTCGCTCCACGCGTTGATACGCCACCAGAACCAGCGCAAGATATAGATCAGTCCCGTACCGGCGCCGATGGAGAGGAGCAAGTCGAAGCTGTCTTTGGCGGTCTCAAGGATATAGACGGTGGCCGCGGCCAGGATCATGAGGCCGGCGGTCGCCACACGGCCAACGAATACGTAGTGCCTCTCGCTGGCGTCCGGGCGGACAAACCGCCGGTAGAAGTCGTGCACCAAGTACGACGCGCCCCAGTTCAGGTGGGTGTCCATGGTGGACATGTAGGCGGCGATCAGCGAGCCGACCATCACGCCCATCAATCCGGGCGGCAGGAACTTGAGCATAGCTGGATAGGCGATGTCGTGCCCGATCAACTCAGGCTGGACTCCGGGGAACGCCTTTTGGATGTCGCTGAGTTCCGGGTAGACGATGAGCGAGCAGAGGGCGACGATCAGCCAAGGCCAGGGGCGCAAGGCGTAATGGGCAAGGTTGAACCAAAAAACGGCCCCGAAGGCGTGGCGCTCGTCCTTGGCGGCCAGGATCCGCTGTGCGATGTAGCTGCCGCCGCCCGGCTCGGCGCCCGGATACCATACGGACCACCACTGAACGGCGATGGGGATGATAAGGACCGAAAGAGTCAACTCCCAATTGTTGAAGTCCGGCAGAATGCTGAGCCGTTCCGGATCGATTCTCGAGACCATACCCGAGAGTCCGCCCACGGCCGGATGATTCAAGGCCGCGACGGCGGCGGCGATCGAGCCAACCATGGCGAAAGTGAAGAGCATCAGATCGGTCACGACGACGCCCCACAGGCCGGAAAGGACGGAGAAAGCGATTGCGAGGACCGTGCAGGCGATGAGCGTCGGGGTACGCTCCAAGCCGAAAAGGATGCTCGAGATTTTCACCGCCGCCAGCGAGACCGTAGCCATGATCACGCAGTTGAAAAAGAGGCCGAGGTAGATGGCGCGGAATCCACGCACGACGGCAGCG
>CAYWXL010000169.1:0-2809 GCA_964461995.1 uncultured Solibacteraceae bacterium | reverse complement strand
CGGCGATAGCATAGGGCACATGATGGACGAGAAATCGGCGCGCAACGATCGGACGGCCGGGGGCCAGCCCGATACCGGCGGCGGCTCGGACCGGCGGGACTTCCTGAAACAGATGGCCGTGGCGGCCGCGGCGGGTCCGGCGGCTGCGGCGCCCCTCGCTGCCGGCCAGGGGGCGGAGACCCGGGCCGGCGAACCGGAAGCCGGCGGGAAACCCGCCAGACGACGGGTCGAGTTCCCCCGCGTCTTTCGTGGTGAGGCCCTGCGGACCATCGCCTTCCCCCTGGGCGGCATCGGCACCGGGTCGATCTCCCTAGGCGGCCGCGGCCAGCTCCGCGACTGGGAGATCTTCAACCGTCCCGACAAGGGCTATTCCCCCAACTACGCCTTCCCCGCCATCTGGGCGCGGCAGGCCGGCGGCAAGCCCGTGGCGCGGGTGCTCGAGGCCCGCATCCTGCCCCCGTACGAGGGCCGCGACGGGCTCGGCGCCTACAACGTCCCCGGACTGCCCCGCCTCGAGGAGGCCGTCTTCACCGGCGAGTTCCCCTTCGCCCGGGTGGCGTTCGCCGATCCCAAGCTGCCCGTCTCCGTCGAGCTCGAGGCCTGGAGCCCCTTCATCCCGCTGGACGAAGACGCCTCGGGCCACCCGGTGGCGGTGCTCGACTACCGGGTCCACAACCCGGGCCGGGAAGCCGTGGAGGTCTCCCTCGCCTACAGCATCGACAACCCCGTGGGCCAGGCCAGCCGCCGCGGCGCCCCCGGACGGCGCAACACCTACCGCGAAGCCGGCCCGCTCGAGGGCCTCTTCATGGACAACCCGTTCATGGACGCCAAGGATCCGCTCAAGGGCACCTTCGCCCTCTGCGCCGTGGGCTGGAGGGGCGAATCGACCCACCTGACCGGCTGGCGCGGCGGCTCCCGCTGGCGCGTCGGCCCGCTGGCCTTCTGGGACGACTTCAGCGAGGACGGCCGCCTCGACCCGGCCCGGCACCCCATCCCTCAGCCCGTCGGCTCCCTCTGTCTCAGCCGCACCCTGGAGCCGGGCGAAGAGGCGCACTTCGTCTTCCTGCTGGCCTGGCACTTCCCCAACCGCACGCCGCAGCGCTGCGGCTGGCGCAACCCGTGGTCCGGCGAGGAGCAGCCGCCCTGGGAGGAGATGCTCATCGGCAACCACTACTGCCGGCAGTTCGCCGACGCCTGGGCCGCCGCCGAATCCGCCGCCGGCCGGCTCGAGGAGCTCCGGAAGGGCACGCGCGACTTCGTCGAGACGATGAAGTCCACCTCGCTTCCCCCCGCGGTGATCGACGCCGCCCTGAGCAACCTCTCTACGCTGCGCACGAACACCTGCTTCCGCACCGCCGACGGCGAGTTCCACGCCTTCGAGGGCTGCAACGACCAGTCCGGCTGCTGCTTCGGCAGTTGCACCCACGTCTGGAACTACGAGTCGATGCTGGCCTTCCTGTTCCCCAAGCTGTCGCGCTCGCTCCGGGAGCGGCAGTTCGGCTGGCTGGTGGACGAGCGGGGCCTGCAGGAGTTCCGCTACTACCTGCCGCTGGGCCGGAAACGCTGGCCCCGGGCGGCCGCCGACGGCCAGATGGGCACGCTGATGAAGCTCTACCTGGACTGGAAGCTCTCGGGCGACACCGGCTGGCTGCGCAAGCTCTGGCCCCAGGCCAAGCGCGCCATCGAGTTCGCCTGGATCGAGAACGGCTGGGACGCCGACCGCGACGGCGTCATGGAGGGCTGCCAGCACAACACCTACGACATCGAGTTCTTCGGCCCCAACCCGCTCTCCGGCATCTGGTACCTGGGCGGGCTGCGGGCGGCCGAGGAGATGGCCCGGGCGGTGGGCGACCAGGCCTCGGCGGACGAGTACCGGCGGCTGTTCGAGAATGGGCGCCGCTGGATCGACCAGAACCTCTTCAACGGGGAGTTCTATATACAGAAGGTCCAGGGCCGCCCGCGGGAGAAGATCGCCGAGGGGCTGATGGTGGGCATGGGGACGGCGGACCCCGAACACCCGGACTTCCAGATGGGCGAGGGCTGCCTGGCCGACCAGGTGCTCGGACAGTACTTCGCCCGGGTGGCCGGCCTGGGCGACCTGGTGGATCCGGACCACGCCCGCAAGGCGCTGGAATCCATCTTCAAGTACAACTTCAAGCCGGATCTCTCCGAGCACGAGTCCGTCCAGCGCACCTACGCGGTGAACGACGACGCCGGCCTGGTGATCTGCGACTACGCCGGCCGCAAGCGCCCGGTGAACCCGTTTCCTTACTTCGCCGAGGTGTGGACAGGGATCGAGTACCAGGTGGCGGCGCACATGTTCTTCGAGGGCATGGCCGCCGAGGCCGAGAGGATCTTCGAGGCGGTCCGGCTGCGCCACGACGGCGTCCGGCGCAACCCCTGGAACGAGCCCGAGTGCGGCCACCACTACGCCCGGGCGCTGGCGGCCTGGTCCGGCGTGCTGGGCGCCTGCGGGTTCGACTACTCCGCTCCGGAGCAGGCGCTGGCCCTGTCGCCGCGGTTGAAGGCCAACCCATTCGCCGGCTTCTGGAGCGTGCCGTCGGGCTGGGGGCGCTTCGAGGTAGCGCGGGACGGCTCGCGGGCGACGCTGAAGATCGAAACCCGGCGCGGCGAGTTGGCTTGCCGGCGCATCCGCTTGGCAGGAGGCCGCTACAGCTCTGTCCAGGCGCGCGCGGGGCAGGCTTCGGTCCCGGCGGATGCCGCCGCCGACGGCGAGGGCACGGCGGTCACGTTGGGATCAACGGTCACCGTCACCCCGGCGGCGAGCCTGGAGTTGCGGCTTTCCTAG
>CAYWXL010000168.1:0-2843 GCA_964461995.1 uncultured Solibacteraceae bacterium | reverse complement strand
GGCGCAGCCGCGGGCCGAGGCGGTGGCGATCGCCCGCGGGCGGTTCCTGGCGGTGGGGTCGAACGACGACGTGCTGGCCCTGGCCACCGGGCGGACGAAGAAGATCGACCTGGAGCGCAAGACCGTCGTTCCGGGCTTCATCGACGCCCACACGCACCCGGTCTACGCCGGCATCCGGCACTTGAGGTGGGTGGACTGCGACCTGCGCTCCATCGCCGCCATCCAGAAGGCCATCCGGGAACGCGCCGCGCGCACGCCGCCGGGCGAATGGGTGGTCGGCTTCAAGTACGACGACACGAAGACGGCCGAAGGCCGGAAGCTGACGCGGCGGGATCTCGACGAGGCGGCTCCGCGGCACCCGGTCTTCATTCAGCACCGGGGCGGGCATACGGCGTTCGTCAATTCGGCGGCGCTCCGGGCGGCGGGCGTGGACGAGAAGACGCCGGACCCGCCGGGCGGGCGCTTCGAGCGGGGTCCGGAGGGCAAGCTCACCGGCGAAGTGGCGGAGACGGCGACGGAGCCGTTCTGGAAACAGATCCCGATGGACTACACGCGGGAGGACTACCGCGCCGGCGCCCGCCTCATCTCCCAGATGATGACCCGGGCCGGCATCACTTCGGTCGGCGACGCCGAGGCCAAGCCCGTCGAGCTGCAGGCCTACCAGGACGCCCGGGACGCCGGCGAGCTGCTGTTCCGCGTCTACTGCTTCATCGTCTACGACTACCTGGACGAGATGAAGGCGGCCGGCGTGCATACCGGCTTCGGCGACGACCGCGTCCGGCTGGGCGCGATCAAGCTGGTCTGCGACGGGTCGATCTCCGAGCGCACGGCCCGGCTCTCGGAGCCCTACGTGGGCAGTCCGGACGACTACGGCATCCTGGTCACCGAAGAAGACGAGCTGTACGAGCAGGCGCGCCAGGCCCACGAGGCGGGCTGGCAGATCGGCACGCACGCCAACGGCGACGTGGCCATCGACATCACGCTGCGGATCTACGAGCGGCTCCAGAAGGAGATGCCGCGGCGGGATCCGCGCTACCGGCTGGAGCACTGCACGGTGATCGACGGCTCGCTGGTGGAGCGCATCCGGGCGCTGGGGGCGATCCCGACGCCGTTTTCCACCTACGTCTACTTCCACGGCGAGAAGATGAAGTACTACGGGGCGGAGCGGCTGAACCGGATGTTCGCCGTGCGGTCGTTTCTCGACGCCGGCATCCGGGTGACGATGGCGTCGGACTACCCGCCGGGGCCGTTCGAGCCGATGATGGCCCTGCAGTCGATGGTGACGCGGACCGACATGCACGGCACCCTCTGGGGGCCGAAGCAGAGGGTGACGGTGGCCGAGGCGCTGCGGGTGGCGACGCTGAACGGGGCCTACGCCTCCTACGAAGAGGACCGGAAAGGTTCCATCGAGGCGGGCAAGCTCGCCGACCTGGTGGTGCTGGGGCGGGACCCGTTCGAAGTGGATCCGTTCGAGATCATCGACATCCCAGTGGAGCGGACGATGGTGGGCGGCCGCTGGGTCTACGAAGCATAGGGCGCGGGCGCAGACGCACGAGGGATTGGAAGGAACCACCGATGACGAAAGAAGAGATCATTCTGGCCAACCGGCAATACCTTTTCCCGTGCGTCTTCCACTACTACCGGGAGCCGCTGGTGATCGCCAGCGCGAAGGACCAGTACGTTCGCGACGCCGACGGCAACGAGTATCTGGACTTCTTCGGCGGCATCGTCACCATCAGCGTGGGGCACTGCAATGAAGAGGTGACGCGGCGGGTGCGGGAGCAGCTCGGGCGGCTGCAGCACGTCTCGACGGTCTTCGCCACCGAGCCGCAGGCGGCGCTGGCGGCCGAGCTGGCGCAGATTACGCCCGAGGGCAAGCTGACCAAGTCGTTCTTCACCAACAGCGGGACCGAGGCCAACGAGACGGCCATCGTGGCGGCGCGCTGCTACACGGGCTCGACGGAGATCATCGCCCTGCGGCACTCCTACCACGGCCGTTCGGCGCTGGCGATGACGCTGAGCGGGCACGCGAACTGGCGGCTGGGGGGCGCGCCGCAGCCGGGCGTCGTCCACGCCCACAACGCCTACTGCTACCGCTGCCCGTTCGGGCTGAAGTATCCGGAATGCGAGGTGCGGTGCGCCACCGACGTCGAGGAGCTGATCCGCACCACCACCTCGGGCCGGGTGGCGGCCTTCATCGGCGAGCCGATCCAGGGCGTCGGGGGCTACATCACGCCGCCGAAGGAGTATTTCGGGATCGTGGCGGAGATCGTGCGCAAGTACGGGGGATTGTTCATCAGCGACGAGGTGCAGACCGGCTGGGGCCGCACCGGCGGCAAGTGGTTCGGCATCGAGCAGTACGGGGTGACGCCGGACATCATCACCGCGGCCAAGGGGCTGGGCAACGGCGCGCCCATCGGGGTGACCATCGCCCGGGCCGACGTCGCCGACGCCATGAAGGGGACGACGATCTCGACCTTCGGCGGCAACCCGGTGTCGGCCACGGCGGCGCGGGCGGTCCTCGCCTACATCCGGGAGCACCGCGTGCTCGAGAACGTCGCCGAGGTGGGCGCCTACCTCCGCGAGCGGTTCCTGGAGCTCCAGGAGAAGTACAGCCTCATCGGCGAGGTGCGGGGCATGGGCCTGCTGCAGGGCCTGGAGCTGGTCGAGGACCGCGAGACGAAGGAGCCGGCGACGGCGAAGACGGCCGAGCTGATGGAGGCGGCGCGGGAGAACCGCATCCTGATCGGCCGGGGCGGGCTATACGGGAACGTGGCCCGGGTCTCGCCGCCGATGAACATCTCGAAGACCGACGTGGACGAGTTCATCGGGCGGCTGGACCG
>CAYWXL010000167.1:0-2847 GCA_964461995.1 uncultured Solibacteraceae bacterium | reverse complement strand
TCACCGGCCGGAGGCCGTTGGAACCGGAGGAGGCGGTGGCGGCCGGGAGCGGTGGAGGGGGATGATTATGGGGAACCTGTGGAGAGCGAGGGGTTCAATCGGGTTTAGGAGGCTTGGAGCGATGGAGGGGTGGAGCGATGGAAGGAATTGCGAGGCGCGAGGGTATGAATCGGGCTTAGAATGCTTGGAATAATGGAGGAGTGGATTGATGGAGCGGTGGAGGAGGATGATGGAGGAATGTGCTGAACTCGATGGTGTCACTCGGGCTAGCGAGGCCTGGCGTGATGGAGGAGTGGATTGATGGAGCAATGGAGGGGAAGATGGCGGTGTATACTAAGCTTCGGAATATCAACCGGGGGTATATGAAGCTCGATGTTTGGCAGAAGTCTGTGGAGCTATTCAGGGTCGTCTGGGAAGCGGTGCATGGCAAGGTGATGGTAGATTACAAGCTTCGCTCTCAGATCTCCGACTCTGCCCAGTCCGTTTCATCCAACATCGCCGAAGGTTACAGCCGCAGATCGATTCACGAGTACTTGCAGTACTTGTACATTGCGCTGGCGTCGCTTGCAGAGACGTTAACGAGGGCCATTGGCCTCAGAGAAACGGCGCAGATTACCGAAGAGCAATTCCAAGAGATAGACCGGCTTCACTACGAGGTAGAGAACAAGCTCATTAACCTCGTAAGGAGCTTGGAAGCCAAGCGGGACAGCGGTACCTGGGTAGACCGCATATCCGATGATCTGGAGGCCTACCATCCGTGACATCTCCATCCCTCCAGAACTCCAATACTCCAAGGCAAGAAAAGTGGAGGAGAAGATGAAACGTCTGTTCATCTTGACACTATTACTGGCAGCGACCCAGGTGTTGGCCCAGGATCGCAAGCCAATCGGCCTGGATGATCTGTTCGTGTTCAAGAACATCAGCCAGGTGCGGTTCTCGCCCGACGGGGAGTGGATCGCGTTCGTGGTTTCGGAGACGGATTTCCAGGAGAATCTGGTGGATACCGACATCTGGGTGGTGCCGAGCGCGGGTGGCGACGCTCTTCGCCTGGCATCGAGCCTGAAGGCGGATAACCAGCCGCGCTGGTCGCCGGATGGCAAACAAGTGGCGTTTGTGTCGAGTCGCGACGGGAAGGCGCAGATCTATCTGATTTCTCTGGAGGGCGGCGAGGCCACCAAACTCTCCGATCACAAGACCGGCGTGTCTTCGATCCTGTGGGCCCCGGACGGCAAGAAGATCTTTTTCCTGGCAAAGGTGCCGAAGCCTGAAGAGGGCAAGGCCGAGAAGAGGTCGGAGCCGGATGTGACGGTGGTCGATTCGGAATTCGACTACACCCAGATCTGGGCCATCGATGTGGAAAGCAAGAAGATCGAGCAGCTTACGAGCGGCAGATACAACGTCGACAACTTCGACATCTCCCCGGACGGAAAGCTCGTTGCTTTCGGCGCCCGGCCGACGCCCAAGGTACCGGACTTCTTCAACAGCGACCTTTATCTGATGGACTTGGAGGAGCGCAAGCCGAAGAAGATCGTCGAGCGAGCCGGCATCGACACCGATCCGCATTTTTCGCCGGACGGAAAAACGATCCTGTTCTCCTCGACAGACGGTGTCAAGGACTGGATCCGCAACCGCGATTTGTGCACGATCCCTGCCGCGGGCGGGAAGGTGGTCAACCTCACTAAGGGCTTCGATGAACATGCCTCGTTTGTGCGCTGGTCTCCCGACGGCAGGTGGGTCTACTTTTCTGGAAACGAAGGCGTGGCCACCCACATGTACCGCGTCTCGTCGCGCGGCGGCAAGGCCAAGAAGATGACGACCGGCCGCTTTGCCGACGGCTCCTTCGATGTCTCGCCTGATGGCCGGCGGGTGGCCTTCAAGCGCGAGGATGCCGAGCACCCCGACGAGCTCTACGTCTCCTCGATCGGCCGCTTCGAGCCGAAGAAACTGACAGCGGTCAATGATGTGGCCCAAGAGTACCGCATCGCCAAGAGCGAGGTCATCACGTGGAAAGGCGCTGATGGCTGGACCATTGAGGGTATCCTGACGAAACCGATTGGATACGAGACCGGCCGGCGCTATCCGCTCATCGTTCTGGTGCACGGCGGCCCGGCAGGTGTGTTCACGAATTCGTTCACGGTCAGCGCCGGGCGGCCGGTGCAGTTGCTGGCGGCCGAGGGCTACGCCGTCCTCATGCCCAATCCGCGCGGCAGCGGCGGCTACGGCGAAAAGTTCCGCAAGGCCAACCTGCGCGATTGGGGTGGCAAGGACTACCAGGACATCATGGCCGGGGTCGATTATGTCATCCGCATCGGCGTGGCCGATCCGGAGCGCATGGGCATCATGGGGTGGAGCTACGGCGGTTTTATGACCTCGTGGGTGATCACCCAGACCAACCGTTTCAAGGCGGCGCGGGTCGGCGCCGGCGTCACCAATCTCTATTCCTTCTACGGCCAGACCGACATCCCCGACTTCATGGAGACCTACTTCGCGTCGCTGCCGTGGACCGACGCCAAGGTGTTTCAGGAGCACTCGGCCATGTATCACATCAAGAACGTCAAGACGCCGACGTTGATCCTGCACGGCCAGAAGGACCTGCGCGTGCCGCTGCCGCAAGACCAGGAGCTGTACACCGCCCTGAAGGATCTCGGCGTACCGACCGAGCTGGTGGTTTATCCCCGCCAGGGGCATGGTGTGCGCGAGCCGCGGCTGCAACGCGACGTGGCCAAACGCACGGTGGAGTGGTTCAATCGATGGGTTTTGGGGAAGGCTCATCCCGGAATCAATTCCGGGTCGTGAAGGAGCGGCTGGGAATCAATTCCGGGCGTTTGGGGAGGAAAGGCTGGCGTG
>CAYWXL010000166.1:0-2877 GCA_964461995.1 uncultured Solibacteraceae bacterium | reverse complement strand
CACCCGCGCGATCCGGTCCGTGCCGATCGCCCGCACCTTCAGCGTCACCGTGCGCCTGGCCGTGAACTCGTCGCCCATGATGTGATCGCCGGCGCGCACGTCGAGGACGATGTTGTCGGTGGCCGCGTAGGTGTGGCGCTTGCGGAAGGCATCCACCAGGGCCTCGCGGGTCGCGTCCTCGGCCAGGGCCACGGCGTAGCTCATGTGGGTGCTCACGTGGTCGCTCGAGCTCTCGACCCCCAGCCGGTAGCCCCGGGCCCAGGCGTTCCAGACGAAGCCGGCCGGCTGGTAGCCGCCGATCTGCTGGGTGTCGGTGGGGCTCCGCGGCGCGCCGTAGGCCTCGTAGTTGTGGCGGTGGCCCTGGTAGATCTCGACCACCGGCTCGACTTCGGGGTCGTTGTCGCGCCAGTCGGTTCCCATCCGGGTGCCGCTGGTGTGGACCGCGCAGATCCCTCCGAAGTGGTGCAGGTAGGCGTAGAGCAGCTTCGTATCCGGCGTCCCTTCCTCCGGCGTCCCCGGCAGCGTCCACCGGGGCAGAGGCCGGATCCCCCGGCGGGCGAACATCACGTTGCGGTGGCCGTTCGGATAGACCACCGAGCGCTCGTAGGTAAACGGCGCGATGAAATGCGGCGGATTGTTGAAGACGTCCGTCGCTTTCTGAATCAGCCACCAGACGTATTCGCGGCCGTAGCCGTTGTCGTGGTCGCCGTTGCCGATCCAGTCCATCGCCGCCGCGTCCAGCGCGTAGCGCCACATGTTCTCGAACGGGCCGTCCTGGTCGCGGTGGCTGGTGAACTCGGTATGGCGGTGGAACTCGCCCCGGAGCAGGCGGTAGGTCTTGCGCCCGGCTTCGATGCGGTAGGCGCGCATCCGGGCGATGTCCTCGTTCTCACGGGGATGGACTACGCGGGCCGCCGGCGGAGGCGTCGAGTCGGCCGCAAGCTGGGGCGTGGCGGCAGGGGGCGCCGAAAGAAGCGTGGCGTAGAGATCGGTCTGCCCCTCACCGCGGTTGATTCTCGTCCTCTGCCGCATGCGGGCGTCGCTCGCGTAAACGGCTACCACGCCCTGTTTCCACGGGGCCAGCGCGACGCGGTTGTCGATGATGTAATCGGAATCCGGCGCCGATTGCGGCGGCGACCACCGCCGGCCGTCGAAGCGGACCACCGAACTGGTCCAGTACATGCCCGCGCGGTTGGCCGCGGCGTGATGCCGGAAGAAGAGCCACACGTTGCCCGTGCCGTCGATCGCCAGCCGGGGGCAGCTCTTGGGCCGGTCCACCAGGTCGCCGTAGACGCGCTCGAGCCGGTCCCCCGGCACGAGAATCCGGCCCCCGGCGAGCACCTTCACCCGGATCCGGCCGTCCATGTAGAGCGGGGCGGCGAGGTTCGGAACCGGGCGGTTGGGATCGCGCGTGGCGTAGTCCTTGCCCCAGTTGGCATTGTCTTCTACATAAGCGATCCAGACGCGGCCGCCGGCGTCGCAAGCGATCGCCGGCCGGGCCTCGAACCACGCCGTTCCCGCCACCACGACCGTCTCGCCCGGCGAGGCGCCGAAACGCCGGAGATAGACGTCGTAGCTGCCGCCGGCGTAACCGTCCCAGGCCACGTAGACGTTGCCGCGGCCGTCGGCGGCGATGGCCGGGTTCCATTCGTTGGCCGCCGAGCCGGAGACGCGCTCCGGTTCACCGCCCTCCGGCCCCAGGAGCAGGATGTCGAAGTTGTCCCCGCGCCAAGCCTGCCAGGCCTGCCATATGCGGCCTTTGCTGTCGGCGGTGAGGACGGCGTTGATGTCGGCGCCCGGGTCCTTCGTGACCCGCTCGATGGGGGTGAAGCTCTCCTTCTTCGGGTCGAAGCGGCGCCGGTAGACGTCCCAGTTCCCTTCCCGCTGCTCGCTCCACGCCACCCAGACGACGCCCTTGCCGTCCACGGCCACCGATGGCCGCCACACGTCGCTGAGGCCTTCGGTGACCTCCCGCGGCGCGGACCACTGCCGGCCGTCGTAGTGGACCAGGTAGATGCGGTCGCCGTTGTTGCGCGGCACGAGCGAGTCGAACCGCCGGGCGGCGACGGCGTCCATGTCGATCGGCGGCCCGCTCTGGTAGGCGACGTAGACGGCCCAGACCGTGCCGTCGGGGGCTGCCGCCGCGGCCGGGAAGTCTTCGTCCTGCGGCGACTCGGTCAAGCGGAAGGCCGGCGGCGTGCGGCGGACCTCCACCTGGCCCTCCAGCAGGCGCAGAGGCTCGCCGGCGCGCGCGTCGGAAAGCGCGAACTCGGCCTCGCCCTGGTTCGTCCGCAGCCGCACCTTGGCGTCGTCCGGCGCCGCCAGCGTCGCAAACAGGGTGACGGCGCCGGTAGTCTCCCGTCGCGCCCCGGCCGGCCGCACGGTGAAGTTGCCGCCGTCGGTCTCGACACGGGCGGCGGCGCTCCAGCCGTCCAGCCGGAGCAGACGTCCGGTGGAAACGCTGATCTCGCCCGTCCACTCCGGCGCCCCGGCCATCTCGATCTGCAGGCCGGCCGCCCCGGGCTCCATGGCGACCCCGGCGCCCCCGCCCGTCTGGGCAGCGCCGGAGACGAACCACTGGAGCGCCAGAAGGCCCCCCAGGGCGCCGAGCATCCCAAACCATCTCATTCTCACAACTCGCATGGCCGCCTCCTTGCGATACGGATTCCCGGCGCTGGCCCGGATCTTCCTGTTCCCGGGCCATCGTCGCGGCAATAGTATATACTCGAGCGCCGCCGATAGGCGAAATAGACCGATCCGGGTATCGAAAGGACGGTTTTCGGTTTTTGGTGGCGCGAGGCGTTCGGTGTGCGGCGGGAGGGAAAAGGACGGTTGTGGCGGCGCGGACCGAGAAGCTCAGAAACAGTCCGTGTAGAC
>CAYWXL010000165.1:0-3038 GCA_964461995.1 uncultured Solibacteraceae bacterium | reverse complement strand
TGGAGCCACCCGGGGGGCTCGAACCCCCGACCTGCTGATTACGAATCAGCCGCTCTACCAGCTGAGCTAGGGTGGCCCGCCACCGTCTGTTATTTTACTACAGGCGCGGGATTCTACAGCTGGGCGCTGCGGTGGCCGGCATCCGGTCCGGCGCCGCTGCCGCCTTCATGACCCGATGGCGCCGACCCAGCCGCCCCGGCGCAGACCTCGAGCGCTTGCCTCACGGAGCCCCGTATTGCAGAACCGTCACTTTTTCCAGGGTCACTAGGCCGCTCGCCATCATCTCTTCGGTCGCCTCGAGGAATCCTTTGACCTTCTCCTCGCTGTCGACGATCTCGACGACGATCGGCAGGTCCTCGGAGAGCCGCAGCAGTTTCGCCGTGTGGAGGCGGCTCGAGTGGCCGAATCCTTCCAACCCCCGCAGGACGGTCGCGCCGGCCAGGTGCATCTCGCGCGCCTTGAGCACGATGGCCTCGTAGAGGGGCCGGCCGCCGAAACGGTCGTTCTCCCCGAGAAAGATTCGCAGCAGGTACGCGTCTCGCGGAACCGTCACCAGCCGATCCTCCTTATCGCTGATTGATCACGCCCGCAACGATGAAGCCAATCGCGGCCCCGACCAGGCAGAACAAAAGATTCGCCCCGATGTTGCCAGCCGCTCGCGCGACCTCCCCCTCGCGGGCGAGGTTGAGCGTCTCCAGGCTGAACGTGGAAAACGTAGTGAACCCGCCGCACAGCCCCATGCCCACGAACACGCGCAGCGGCGCTGCCGCGAACACCCGTCCGCCCGGACCGGTGACCGTCGCGAAGAACGCCAGCAGCGCCGATCCCAGGACATTGACCGTCAGCGTTCCCCAGGGAAAGGTCTCACCAAGGAGGCGCGTCACCACGCCGCTCACCCAGAAACGGCCAACGCCGCCCAAAGCCGCCCCGAGGGCGACGGAGAGGTACAGGGTAACCGCCGACGCTTTCATCCTCAGGTGAGTCCGAGAGAGACGGAACCACAATTGTACAATGGTGGCGAGTGGAAAAGCGCCGCATGTGCCCGAACTGCCGGGCCTTCATCTCGACCAAGGACAAGGTCTGCCCCTACTGCGAGGTGAAGCTCGGCCCCCGCGTGGTAGACCGCCGCCACCCCTCGGATTTCCTCGGCGGCTTGATTCCCGCCGCGCGGTTCACCACCGTCGTCATCCTGATGATCAACTTCGGCCTCTACCTGGTGACGGTGGTCTTCAGTATGAAATCGGGCAATCCCCAGGCCTTCATGGGGCTGGACGGGCGCACGCTGGTGATCTTCGGGGCGAAGCACGGCCTCCTGGTGCTCGGCCACGGCGAGTGGTGGCGCCTGGTCACCGCCGGCTTCCTGCACGGCGGTCTCTTTCATATCCTGATGAACTCTTGGGTGCTCTTTGACCTCGGCACCACCGTGGAGCATTTTTACGGCACGCGGCGGATGCTGGTGATCTATTTCGTTTCCACGGTCACCGGCTTCCTGCTCAGCTCTTTCTGGAATCCCGGAATCTCGGTGGGCGCCTCGGCAGCGCTGTTCGGCCTCATCGGCGCGATGATCGCCTTGGGCATCCGGGACCGCACGAGCCTGGGCGCAGCCATCAAGTCGATGTTCGTCCGCTGGGCGCTCTACGGGCTGATCTTCGGGCTGCTGTTTCCGATGATCGACAACGCGGCCCACATCGGCGGGCTCGCTGGCGGCTTCGCAGTTGGCTACATCGCGGGCACGCCGCGGCTGGTCGAGGACTTCCGCGAGCAGGTCTGGCGGTGGGCGGCCTGGGCGGCGGTGGGCATCACGGTCCTCTGCTTCGTCCGGATGTTCCTCGACTTCCAGGCTTACACGGCCGGACCGCCGGTTTGACGGAACGCTCCATGCCCGAGGGAAATGCCGGCCGCCAGACCCCGCGCCGGGTCATCCTCGACTGCGACCCGGGTATCGACGATGCCCTGGCCATCCTCCTCGCTTTGCGCTCGCCGGAGATCCGCGTCGAAGCCATCACCGCGGTAGCCGGCAACGTGCCGCTGGAGCGCACCGCGGAAAATGCCTTGAAACTGGCCGAGCTGGCCGGGTGCCCGGAGATCCCCGTAGCCGCGGGCGCCTCGAAGCCCCTGGAGAGGAAGCTCGAACTCGCTGACTTCGTCCACGGCCCCGACGGGCTGGGCGGCCTCGAACTGCCAGCGCCTTCGCGGAGCCTGGACCCCCGGCCGGCCTGGGAAGTGATCGCCGAGGCTGTGCTCGCGAACTCCGAACCGCTCACCGTCGTCGCCGTCGGCCCCTTGACCAACATCGCGCTGGCTCTCGAAGCCGCCCCGGACATCGCCTGGCAGGTGGAGGAGCTGATCGTCATGGGCGGCTCCGAGTGCGGCGGCAACGCCACCCCGGCAGCCGAATACAACGTCTATGCCGACCCCGAAGCGGCGCAAAAGGTGTTCGTCTCCGGCGCCCAGATCACCCTGCTGACGCTCGAAGCCACCCGGCAGGCCACCTTGCGGCGGGAGCACCTCGAGCGTCTGCGCGGCGGAACCGGCCCCACAGCCCGGGCGGCCGCATACCTGGCCGCCTATTACCTCGATTTCGCCGCCTCCCACGGGGCCGACGCCGCGGCGCTCCATGACCCGCTCGCCGTGGGCCTGGCCATCGACCGTTCCTTCGCCCTCGAAACCGTCTCGGCCAGGGTGCAGGTGGAGACCCGGGGCGAGCTTACCTATGGGGCCACCGTCATCGACCGCCGTCTTGCGGTGCGGCCCCGCATCGACGCCGGCGACTTCATCCGCCGCGGGGATCCGCAACCCGTCGCCCCGAACGTGCGGCTCCCGGTGAAGATCGACGGGGAACGCTTCACCGCCCTGCTGGTGGACCGGCTGTTGGACTGAGCGGGGCAGCGCCCCCCGCCGTTAGAAGCGTTCCAGCGGGTGGCCGCGGTACTCCAACGGAAATTTCACGCGCCGGCCCTGGCGCTGGCTCTCGTAGAGCGACATCGCCATCTCGATCGTCCACCGCGCCGTGCGCCCCGAGGCGGCGGGCTCGCGGT
>CAYWXL010000164.1:0-3087 GCA_964461995.1 uncultured Solibacteraceae bacterium | reverse complement strand
CAGGTGCCGAGGTGAGGTTCTCCTGCGTCGGCAGGGATGCGATCCGTTGGCAGCTTCTGTCCGTTGGACTCCGTGCCGATACTCGCAAACTCTTGCCTTTGCTGCCCTGACGGCTCCTCCTGGGGTTAGTCCCCGATCAACACAAACGCGCCCCAGTAGAACGGATCCTTCTTCCAATCTGTCGAACGGATCAAATCAATCTTCGCCCTCTGCAAGGCACGGTTCTTTTTCTCCCCCTGTTTGAGGTACCCGTAAAACCTCTGCATCAAGAGCGCGGTCGATTCATCATTCACAGGCCAGAGGCTCACAACCAGGCTGGGCACGCCAGCATACAGGAACGCCCGCGTCATACCGATCAGTCCTTCGCCCCGGCTCAGCTTTCCAAGCCCCGTACTGCATCCGCTCAGCACTACCATCTCCGCGTTCAGTTTCAGGTTGAAAACCTCGTAGGTCTGGAGATACCCGTCCTCGGCCCCATCGCGATCGTGCGCCAGAACAATCTTGGAGTACATCGGCTGGCGATCGTCCGGAAGGCTGTGAGTGGCCAGATGGATGAACCGGAAGTCCTTCGCCTGCTCCTTGAGTCGTCGCTCTGTGGCCTCGCGACCCGTGTAGACAGCGACTTGTTCGAAATTCTGCGCAATCGCCTGGACTTCCTCTTCAGCATGCGGGAGTTGCTCAAACCGCTCACCTCTCATTATGTGCGATGCCAGGCCGCTTACCCAGCTCATTATGCCCTTGCTCTGCTGCGCTCTGAAGTCTGGGTTGCCGATCGCCAGCAGATCCTTTCGCGGTTTCCTAGGCTGCCGCAGCTCCGGATTGAGCAGACTGGCGGATGAGGCATAGGAGATCGGATAGCGCTCGACGAGATAGTGGATCTCGTCCTGCCCCATTTCGGTGACCAGAATCTCAAAAGGGAAGTAGTACAGAATATCGTCCGGCACGATAATCAGCTCGGTTCCCGGAGCAAGAAATTCACCGAGAGGCTGCTCCAAGAGAACCTGATACAACTCAGACAGAAGATCGGGCCGAATGTTCGCCCAGCGGTAGTCAATCGAGCTTGCGACGGACTTTTTCTCCTTCACGAAGATCGGGCTGATCTGTGACAGCATCTGCTCAAGCTTGCCCCGAGTGATCTCAATCTTCTCGAATCGGAATTGGTCCCGGGACAAAACCCACACAAAAAGGCCGTCTTGTCCGACTAGATATTCAATTAGAACCTGGCCCTCGTTCAGGATCCGGGTTTGGACATCTTCCACTTGCAGGACGTCCGGGCTTGTGAGTTGATAGACGCGCGGGTATCGCTCCCTCAGCTCGTCGAGGAGGTGCACCCTCTCTCGCTCCAGGGCAGAAAGTTCGGTTTCCAAAGCCACAACAAGCGCCTGATCTCTCTCGTTCTTCTTTTTCGCCCACTCTTGGGACAGTCTTTGGTGTTTCTCTTGCCGGAACTTCTCGTTCACCGCGAACTGTTGCTTGAGATCAGAGGGCAGCTCCGTCAGATTGTCGAACGTACTGCCGACGGAGAGCATGTCCAGGAGCGCTCTCGCCTTCCCGCGTTCGGCATAGTGGAACGCTTCCATGTCATAGCCTCTGCCTGGGTCCTTCTTGTGTAGCTCGGCAAGCAGGCTGACGAGACGGGCATAGAGGTCGGTCCTGCCCTTCGCGAAGACCGATTCTTCTTCCTCCAATTTCAGCCGGCTGCGGACCTCCTCGGTGGACTTCACAGCATCTTTGTAAAGCTGAAGAGCCCTTTGGTACTTCGAAAGTCGCCTGTAGGTGTCCGCAAGACCAGCCTGCGCCTTCCACAGCACGCTTGCATCTCTCACCCTAGAGGCGGTTTCGAAGGCTTCACGAAAAGCGGAGAGAGCTTCTTGGTAACGGCCCATCTCGAGGTAAAGACCCGCCAGCCTCACCAGGTTTTCAGCCCGCACGGGTACACTGAACAGCTTGGTCTTCACGTGAAGAGCCCGATTGTAGTACTCCAACGCGGTCGAATCATCGCCCCGTTTTTGGTAAACCTCCCCGATCCGCCCCAGTACGGAGCTCAGTTGGTGCTCCTCGGTCCTGAGTTCACGCAGAATTTGAAGTGCCTGCTGGTAACGCGCCAGGGCATTATCGTAGTCCTGAAGTCCGACAAGGGCCTGTCCTGCGCCAAGTTCGTAGGCGACGACCGTTTTCCTGTACCCTTCGCCAGACCTCTTCAGCAGCATACTGGCCTCATCGAAAAGGCGTAAGGCCTTCCGTTCGTCTCCCAAGCGGAGATAGGCTGCCCCCATGTTCCCGACACAGATTGCGGCGCCCGCGGAGTCGCCAATTTCTTCGTACAGCACTCGGGCCCGATCGAGAAGTTCGATTCCCTCCGAGTAGTCACCCAGTTGGGAGTAGCAGATGCCCATGTAGTTGAGATTCGACGCCTGGCCTCCCTTGTTCCCAAGTTGTGCGTCAATCTCAAAGGCCGCACGAGCGTATTTCAACGCCTCTCGGTACTGCGACAGGTACCAGTGAATCCGTGTAAAGTCGTTCAGGCTGTCGCTTTCTCTCTCCTTGTCTCCTATCTCCCGGCTCATCGCCAGGGCTTCATTCAGATTCCTCAGCGCCGCCGCCGGATCACCCAACTTGTTCCGAATGAAGGCTTTCAGCTTCAAGAACTCAATTTGATTCTCTGGGTCACGTCCGTTCCTTGCTTGTTCCAGGCCCTGGTTGCACTCTCTCAAGGCCTCATCATACGCGCCGGTCCAATAGTGTGCGTCTGCAACAAGAAAAAGAGCTTCCAGCAAGCTGTCGTCCAGCTCAAAGGCTCTCTTCGCCTCTCGCAGCTTCTCCCTAAGGCGCATCCGAAGGCTGTAGACATAGGCCAGTCCGTAGTGCGGGGCAGCCAGTTCCGGTGTAGCTTTGACGACCTCTGCGATCGTCTTTGCCGCCTCCTCCGGCGTTCGGTTCACGTCCACGAAATCACGATAGGCGGCGGAGTAGCCCGAGTCGATCCGCAGAGATCTCAAAATATGATCATATGCCCTCCGATAATCTCGCTTCAGTTTGAAGACGAGCCCAAGCGCATGATGGGCATATGGGTTCGAGGGCTGGTTG
>CAYWXL010000163.1:0-3104 GCA_964461995.1 uncultured Solibacteraceae bacterium | reverse complement strand
GCTGCCGGCGGACCTGTCCCGAGACCGGCTGTGTGAAGCGCGGTGCCTCGCGCTGCTCGACGACATGAACAACTGGGGGCTGCGGAAGTTCCTGATCGCCGACGGGGACACTTATACGAAATATCCCGAGGACGAGATCTATCCCCACCTCGCCGTGAACTACGTGCGATGCGAGCGCACGCCGCGCTTCGAGGAAGGCTGGAGCGCCCTGCTGGAGGCGCTGCGCGAGGGGGAGTTCTTCGTCACCACCGGCGAGGTGCTCATACCGCACTATTCGGTGGAAGCCGGTGAGGAGGGGATCCGCGTCGTCGCGGACGTGGAGTGGACCTTCCCGCTGGAATTCGTCGAAGCCGTATGGGGCGACGGGGCCAAGGTGGAGAGGATGGTCGTCTCAGCCACGGATCTTCCGCCCTTCGGACGGCGTCGTTTCGTGATCCCCGTGAAGGCGCCCCGCGCCAGGTGGGTTCGCTTCGCGGCCTGGGACTCAGCGGGCAATGGAGCCTTTACGCAGCCGGTACATCTGGGGCCGCCGCAAGCGGGCGAGGGGGTGCGTGAAGGGAGCCCGGCTGCTCCTCGGCCGGTCAACGGCCTGCAGCGACAGTGACCCGGTAGCGCAGCTCGAGGGGTTCTCCCGGTTTCAGCAGGTACGAGCCATAGCCGGGAAAATCCACCCCCAGGAAGCCGTAGTGGCGGAGGCACCAGCCGTTGGGGTAGCCGGGGTTGGCCGGATCGATGTCGATCCGCAGGGCCGCCCGGCCGCCTTCGTACAGCGCTTCCAGTTGCGCCCAGCGCGACGGGACGAGGTTCGAGTTTTCTTCCCTGAGGACGCCGGTTTCGGTGGTGATGCGGGTTTCGCGCCGCGGGGCGAAGCGGACGCAGAAGCCGCCGTAAGCGGTCCCGGGCTTGGGGGCGCCGCTGAGCGTCACCGGGCCGCGGAGAGCTTCGAAGAGGAGGTGGAAGTCCAGACGGCGGCTCCCGTGCCGGACAGGGTAAGCGACGATCTCGACGGTCTCCCGGACGATCTGCTCGTCGCCGACGAACCAGGCGTTCTCGACGGCGAGACGGGCGCGGCGGGGGGAAGCTTCGCGGGCCAGCCAGCGCGAGAAGCGCCTCTCGACACCGCGCATCAGCCACAGGTCGTAGCGGACGCCGCGATAGCGCACCACCGGCCAGGCCCAGAAGATGCCCCGGTGGTGGAGGTGGTCCTTGGGAAAGTCGTCGGTGACGACGACGCCGTTCGGCGCCCAGACCGGGTGCAGGTAGCAGCAGCGGGCGCGGTCCTCGGGCACGCCTTCCGGCAGCACCTTGCCGTAGTTGTAGACGTAGACGGGCCGGCCGTTTTCGAGGAGCCGGATGGAGACCGGGCCGGGCTCCTCGAAGGTGAAGCCGGTCTGGGCGGCGGCGACGGCGGCGGAGCACAAGAGCACTGCGAGAACCTTCAAGCCGGTTTTCCTCCTTTGACGCGTTCTTCGTCCACTTCGACGCCGAGGCCCGGGCCGAGGGGCACGGCGATCTGGCCGTTCTGGACCTGGAGCGGCTGTTTCAGGAAGGTGCCGGTAAGGAACTGGGGTCCGTTGAGCGCCGCGGGAAACTTCAGGTGGAAGGCCCCGAAGAGCTGGAGCGAGGCGGCGAGGGAGACGTCGGGGTCGGTGAGGCCGCTGCCGAGGAAGAGCAGGCCGGCGTCCTCGAGGATCTCGATCTGGCGGCGGGCGTGGAAGAGGCCGGCGGTGCGGGCGGGCTTCATGGCCACGCCGTCGAGCAGGCCGAGGCGGATGAACTCGATCAGATCCGCGGCCGAGACGACGCCTTCGTCCATCAGGATCGGCAGGGCCCGCTGCTTCTTCAACTCGCGGTAGCCGGAGAGGCGGTTCGAGGGCAGGGGCTGCTCGAGGACGTTCATGCCGATGTCGGCGAGCTTCGGCGCCACCCAGAGGGCCTGGGCGAGGTCGTAGCCTCCGTTGGCGTCGCCCCACAGAAACGCCTGCGGCGCCATGCGGCGGACGACGCGGCACATCTCGATGTCGAACCGCGGATCGGGCCCCAGCTTCACGTTGAAATGGCGGTAGCCGCGCTGGAGGCCGTCGTGGACCAGCTTCTCGACTTCGGGCAGTGACGTGGTGTTCACCGTCCAGCTCAGGGTGATGGCCGGAAGGGACTGGCGGCCCCACTTCTCCGGCATGTTCTGGTTGCGAAGCTTGCCGGCCAGATCGTGGAGGGCGAGATCGACGCCCGCCTTGGCGATGGGCATGCCGATGGAGAACGAGGGGGCGATCGCCCGGCGCATCGCTTCGTGCGCGCCGCGGATATCGAAGGGGTTGCCGCCGATGAGGACGGGCGCAAGGTGCTGCTGGATGGTCGAAGCGACGGACTCGACGGTCTCGTAGCTCCAGGTGGGGACGGGCACGGACTGCCCCCAGCCGGCGGCGCCGCTCTCGCAGGTGATCTTGACCAGCACCGTCGGCCGGTAGGGTTTGGTGAAGAACTTGAAATGGCCGGCGACGGGATAGTTGGCGGGGAAGATCTCGACGCGGGTGATGGGCGGCGCGAGGCCGGGGGCGATCTGCGCGGCGGCGAGTTGAAGGAGCTGGCGGCGGGTCCACAGCATCGGCTACCCGTCAGGATACGATTTCGAGGCGTTCGGCGTCGAAGCGGATGTTGCGGCCGGTGTCGCGGGCCAGGGCGGCCATGCAGCCGGCGACGGCATGGGAGAAGCCGGCCTGGATGTCGGCGCGGGGGCGGCCCCGGCTGCGGACGCACTCGATGAAGTTGGCCATGTGGGAGTTCACCGGCTCGGGCTGAATCTCGATGGGCTTCTCGATGCGGTCTTCGGCCTTGCTGCCGGCGCCGGAGAGGACGAAGCGGTCCATGTCCAGCGTGCCGCGGGAGCCGTACCAGCGGTTGCGGTTGCCTTCGCTGTTGGTGAGCGACATGGCGAACTCGACGAGGACCTCTTTCGGGTAGTCGAGCAGGGCGTGGAAGACGTCGTAGGTCTCGCGGCCGTCTTTCCAGTAGTAGACGCCGCCCTTGGCGACCGCGCCGGCCGGGTAGGGGTCGCCGAGGAACCAGGGGACGAGGTCGATGAAGTGGCTCATCCAGAGGCCGGG
>CAYWXL010000162.1:0-3127 GCA_964461995.1 uncultured Solibacteraceae bacterium | reverse complement strand
CGTTGGCAGGGGGCAATGGAGCAACGACCCGGGAGAGAACACGGTGGTGTCGCTTTTCACGACGCTACCGACGCTGGTGAGCGATGGTCACAACGGGGTGATTGTTTTCAGCCAGTCTCGGGATGTGAACCCTGTGATTCGGGCGCAGCGGGTCAGCGTCGGAGGAGAATTGTTGTGGCCTGGGCTACAGGGGGTGCGGGTATCGGACGCTCTGCACGCCCAGTGGATTCGAGAGCCTCGTAGGAATGAGCGATTCGTACTGCCGGACGGCGAAGGGGGTGCGTACATTGCTTACCAGGTGGGCCGCATCATTGGGGAGTTGCCGGAGGTGGGGGAGGTGTATGCCACGAGCGCTTTTGTTCAGCGGCTAGACGCTTCAGGCAATCGGCTTTTTGGAGCGGAAGGGCTGCGACTGATGCCGATTCTGCCCGACACGTTTGAGTTCTCGCAACGAATCATGAACATGATCTCCGATGGCGAAGGTGGGATTTATGTGCTGTGGTGGGCCGGTGCGCGCGATTCCACGCAGTACAATGGGGTATATGTCAGTCGGATCGACAAGGATGGCACCGCGATGTGGCCGACGGCGAAGGTGACCGAGAGGGCCTCCAACACGTACATTCCGTATCTCGACAACGACGGGAATTTGAACCTTTACGAGTATCCGGGAGAGACGGTTCCTCCGGGCGGTTATCCCGATGAGTTCTTGAAGATTGACCGGAATAGCGGAGAGGTCCTGGAGAGGCGGCCGATTGAAATTGGGGCTGGAGAGTATGGGTTCAGCGCGTTCTATGATGTTGTTCAGTCAGGGAACGGTTCCGCGATATTCGCCTTCTATGACTTTCGTGCCGAGACCCTGCGGGTTCAAAAGCTGGATGGAGATGGTAAGAAGCTCTGGGGGCAGGAGCCGCTGAAGATCGCGAAAGACCTCTATCATCCCACTTTTTTTGACTTGGAGTCTGACGGCGCGGATGGAGCCTATTTGTGGTATAGAGGCGTCGATGATGCTTTCCATTTGCTTTACCTGGACGGCTGGGGAGGAATACGATGGGAGAGGCAGTTCCCTGCCAAGGTGGCCTGGAACTTGATCTCGGTGGCCCCGGACTGTAGCGTATTTGTCTTGTCGGACAATAAGGTTAGGTCGGTTACAAAGCTCTCAAGCTCAGGTCACGTGCTATGGGAGAGTATCGTATCCACGCGTCTGGATAGCGTTGCTGCAATAGACTCCTGGGACCTTTTGGCCGATTCCGCAGGCGGCTGCACGGTCGTGTGGGAGGAGGTGGGGGCCTTTGTCGGCCTGCGGGCGCAGAGGGTGGATCGATACGGGAATCTCGGAGGAAGCACGCCGGTCACGGAAAGACGGCCTCGGACTCTCCCAGGGGACTTTCGGCTGAAACGTCCAAGTCCAAATCCATTTAACGATACGGTACGGATCAGCTTCTCAATTCCACAGAATACCCGTGTGTCGCTGAAAGTGTATGACATCTTGGGAAAGGAGGTGAGAACGCTCAAAGATAGCAGGCTGAAGACGGGCCGTTATAGTGCCTTGTGGGACGGCAGGGACGCGGCAGGCGCGCATTTGCCCTCGGGAGTGTATGTACTGGTGCTGCGGAGCGGACGGCAGTGGGCAACCCAGAAAATCCTGTTCCTAAAATAGGAGGTGGAGCCATGGGGAGGATTCTCAGCGCCAAAAAGGACTGGCTTTTGGGGGCCGCATTTTAGGCACTCGCGGTTGTTGTATCAGTAGTCATCGCACCATCGGCATCTTCGCCGGACGTACTGGACGGCTCAGCCACCACCAGCAGCGTTACGCTACCGACCACCCTTAAGGTCGTGCTCGTGCAGTTCAACGATGTCAAGTGGGATAAGTATTGGGACGGCTCGCAGTGGCGTTCGTTCACGTATCAGCACAGCATGGCAGATTTCGACACGCTCCTCAGCAGTAGAGGGACCCGCTTTGGTGTGAACAGCGACGCCGATTCGGTTTTCGGCAGCTTCCGCGACTACTTCTGGGAGAATTCGCGGCAAAGGTACTCACCTGCGGTTCAGATCCTCAACCAGACGGACCAAAATGGCTACCCCATTTGGGTCGAGTTGTCCGGGAACAAATCGAGCTACGGGAGCTGGAGTTTCATTTACGCAGCGGACAACGCCGCCACAAGCGCCGGACTGGATATCTCCACCAGTACGACGGTCAGGCTGTGCTACATCTACGCCGGCAATTGGGTGAGCAATATTGGCGTCTTTGCCACGAGGGTACATGGAAGCCGGATGGTCGTGCCGGAAAGGTACAATCGTTCCCATCCCCAAGTGGACGAAGATGTCAACGACAGGATGACTCACATCGGTTACTATGCTCACGAGTTCGGGCACTTGATGGGAGCAGACCATACGAGTACGTCGCAGCACTGGAGTTTGATGCATACAGGGCACAAAGCGGGTACAGTGCTGGCCAACCGCCCGGCATCGATGAACCCGTGGTTCTTGTACAAATCAGGCTGGGCGAATCTCATCTTCCTTGACCGGGACACGGCGGGTGTAGACCTGGTCTACAACACGTCCGACACCGTCCTCAGCGCCTACTACGTGCGGGAGATCTCTGCATCAGGGGAACGCTTTCTGGTAGAGAACCGCCAGTACGAGAACATGTACGATCGCTCGCTTCCCGGGGCAGTGGAAGGGATGAGCGGCGGGATTTTGATATGGAACATCGTGAATGATGGCCTTGGTTTAGGCGAAACGGATCTCGTTGAAGCAGACAATGATGCCCAGGAAGAGATGGCGAACATGGCACAAGACGTTTTTCGCCCGGACGTGTACACGGATGGAATGATCGGTGACCTCACCACCCCGGCAAATCTCAGGCTCAGGGACGGAAACTTCAGCAAGTTCGCGATCTCTGGGTACGTGGACACGGGCAACCCAATCACCGTCAACTTCCTGGTCGACTACGACCCACCCCCATCTGCACCCCAGAACCTGCAGATGACCAACTGGGGCCAAAACGGCCAGCACCCGAACCTGACCTGGGATGCCAACGCCGAGCCGGACCTTGACCACTACGCGGTTTAACGCGGCTACCGGGACTCGAAGACCGACCCGACCATCGACTGGGACACGATTCCGG
>CAYWXL010000161.1:0-3133 GCA_964461995.1 uncultured Solibacteraceae bacterium | reverse complement strand
ACCAAAGACGGGGGACGAATTCAGGTTTGGAGCAAAATCTTTGGTGCCCCTCATCAGGATTGGCAGTTTTACAAGGTTTCACAGAACAGGTACGTGATCAAAAACGTGGCGACCGGAAAGGTTCTCGACGCCGTCAACAACTGCACCAACAGAAACGGCTGCAAAGTGCAGCAGTGGCGGCCGAGAAACAGCGACCCTACTCAAGTTTGGATATTGGAAAAAATTGGCAATTGAAAGTCCCACAGCTATCCACCTGTTCCGGGGGAGCTAAAACGGGCTGCTGCCTTTCCTGGTGAGCCGCACCCGGGCAGGCAGGTATTGGAATTCAGGTTCGGTGAGCCGTTCAGTGTGGTTATGCCGGGTGGCGAAAAGGTGGAAATGGTTCTTCGTAGAAAACCGATCCTGCACTATGATGGAACGGCTGCTGAAGTTTGCCCCGGGTGGTGAAGTGTACGTCACCGAGCTGTACGCCTTTGCGAAAAAAGGTGGTGTGGTAGCGGCTATCCTTCAGCATGCTGTGGAGGAAGCCGAGCTGCGCGAAGGCTCTTTTGATGTCATCAGGGGTGGGTTGTAAATGCAAGATGGATGAATTCATCAGCTCAGAACCGGCTGCACTGTGGGGTTTTGTTTCAGCCTGCCATTTCGTGCCCAGAAAATCAGCCCGGCTATCGTCGCCGGCGGTAACGGTGCCGACTTGGAATGGTATGTCATGCAACAGTGCGAAATAGTGGTTAAGATCAATAACCCTTTTCACCAAAGTAAATAGTCATAGGAGGTTACAATGCAACGACAGATGAGATTTTTCTCGATCATTGCCTTTCTTCTTGCCGCTTTTTCTGGGTTTCCGCTCAGGGCGCAGACCCTCCCGATTACGACTTCATCCGAAAAGGCGCGGGAGGATTTTATCAAGGCACGTAATTTTGCCTTCCACTGGGAGGCGAGTCAGGGAAAGCAGCTTTTAATAGAAGCTGTCTCTGAGGACCCTTCTTTTGTCCTTGCCTATTTGCATCTTGTGGGTCTCTCTCACTCCAGATTCCAGCGTAAGCGGTATATGCGGCTGGCTGAATTACACAGATCTCAGGTATCAAAGGGCGAGCAGCGGATGATCGATGCGTTTCGGGCTGCCTTTCTGGATGCGGATTACGAACGTGCTGTTTCCATTTTAAGCGAATTATCCGATGAGTATCCGGATGATCCCTATCTTGAAGGATATATTGGAATCCGTTACTGTTTCTATCTGCATAACTGCAAGGAGGCCGCCAGGCATTTTCAAAATGCTCTCAAACGTGATCCGCATTTTATACAAGGATATCACCTTCTCGGATGGGCTGCTTTTATGGACAAAGATTATGATGCCGCCGAAAAATATTTTAAAAAATATGTTAGCCTCGCTCCGGACCACTGGAATCCATATACCTCACTGGGTGCTCTTTACGTACGGACCGCCAGGTATGACGAGGCGGACAAGCAATTCGGTTTAGCATTCGAACATGATGCAACCGGAAATGCCAGGGATGATGCCGCTTTTTATCTATACATGTTGAATGGGAAAAATGAGGAAGCAGAAAAGCTTCTTAAGGAGAATATACGGCTCCACGGCATTAATCCTGGCATGTACAACTCCCTCGGAGAGTTTTACCTATTTACAAGACGTTACGAAGAAGCATCGCAGCAGTTCAAACGTGCTCTTCTCATCGATCCAAACTTTCTTGTTAGCCGGGACAATCTGATTCACTCTTCAATCGGTCAGGTAAACCAACTTTTTGAGCAAGCGTTCCGGCAACAGAATGCCGGTGCGATATCTTCCTTGTATACAAGTGGGGGTAAGCTATTACCTGCAGGAAGAAATCCGGTGACAGGTACAGATGCCATCCGGAAATTCTGGAAAGACCAGTTCGATGGCGGATTAACGAAAGCCAATCTGAAAACCCTGGAAGTCTATGTCGGCTCCGATGGCGAAACGGCGACTGAGGTGGGACAGTACAAACTTCTCGCCGGAAATAAAACGGCGGATGAGGGTAAATATGTTGTGATCTGGAAAATGACTCCGGAAGGTTGGAAACTTCATCGTGATATCTGGACTACGAATCGCACAGTTGAGCAATATATTGAAATTGCAAAGTAGGGATGTAAATAGAGCTGATGGAGAAGAGGGTGAATTATTCTAGTAACTTTGTTGGCTTCACAAGAATGGGGCGTACGTGATACGGCCCGTAACCAAGGGAGGTGTGCATTATGGTTAAAGTAGCACTGTTTGTACGGCTTGAAGCGAAACCCGGGAAGGAGAAAGAAGTAGAGCAGTTTCTGCTCAATGGTCTTCCACTCGTTCAGGAGGAGCCAGCTACGACCGCATGGTTCGGCATTCGTCTTGGGCCATCCACGTTTGGCATCTTTGATGCGTTCCCCGATGAAGCGGGTCGTCAAGCTCACCTCGCGGGCAAGGTGGCTGCCACACTCATGGAAAAGGCAGGCGACCTTTTCTCCGCTCCGCCGTCTATTGAGAAGGTTGATGTTCTGGCAGCCAAGCTACCGGGGTAGCGAAGCCCAACATGCGGATGGAGCCGACCGGACCCTCGAACGCGGGCCGGCGGGGCCAGGATTTACCTCTCAGGGATGTCCGCCAACTCGCGTGGCCCGAGTGCGGCTGATATTGAGGACAAGCCAGCACAATTCGCGATGGCAAACGTCCTTGTGAAACTCTCGGTTGAACATGTCTCCATGTTTACCTATTAGCCAAGCGACGAGAAACGAGCTTGCAGAGGTCCACACATAACCTATCAGAGAGGAGGTTCAAAGATGGCGAAAGTAGTTCGTTGTAGAGACGTTGGTTTTGACTGTGACGGCGTGGTGCGGGCTGAGACAGAGGAAGAGGTATTGAAACAGGTCGCAGCCCATGCAAAAGCCGTCCACAATTTGGAGACGGTTTCAGAGGAGGTAATCGAGAAGGTACGCCAAGTGATGCGCGATGAAGATGAATAGGCAAAGCGACAGATGGTGGTGGCGGCTCAGTTGCGTTCGCTGCTTCTTCCACAAGACGCTTTCCGGCTAACATGCGGATGGAGCCGACCGGGCTGGTTGCGGTTTTCATGAGGTTGCGGTCGTCTGCAAGCCTGTCTCGTCGCCTGGTCCCGGC
>CAYWXL010000160.1:0-3199 GCA_964461995.1 uncultured Solibacteraceae bacterium | reverse complement strand
GGGCAGCATGGTAACCTATATCGTTTAAGACCCGGGATTTCATGCTGAAAGAGCAGCTCAAACAGATGGGCGTGGTCGGCGCCGGCGGGGCGGGCTTCCCCACCTACGTCAAGGCCGGCTCGCAGGCCGAGATCATGCTCGCCAACGGCGCCGAGTGCGAGCCTCTGCTGCACAAGGACTTCGAGATCATGTGCCACTTCCCGGCCCAGATCCTCGCCGGGATGGAGGCCATGATGGAGGCCGTCGGCGCCCGCCGGGGCATGTTCGGCATCAAGGAGAAGAACCGGCCGGCGATCGAAGCCGTCCGCCCGGAAGCCGAGAAGCGGGGCATCGAGCTGGTCTTCCTGGGCGACTTCTACCCCTCGGGCGACGAGTACGAGCTGGTCTATACGGCCACCGGCCGGCTGATCCCCCCGGCGGGCATCCCGCTGCAGGTCGGCTGCGTGGTGAACAACGTCGAGACGCTCTACAACGTGCACGAGGCCGCCGAGGGCCGGCCGGTGACGCGGAAGTTCGTCTCGGTCAGCGGCGCCGTGCGGTCGCCCAAGTCCTTCTGGGTTCCCGTGGGCACGCCGCTCAGGGAGGTGCTGGGGATCGCCGGCGGGGCGACCGTGCCCGAGTTCGGCGTCTTCGTCAGCGGCATCATGATGGGGACATTGACCTTCGATCTCGAAGAGCCGGTGACGAAGACCACCGCCGGACTGATCGTGCTGCCGCGGGACCATTATCTGGTCCAGCGCAAGATCCGCCCGGCGCGGGCCATGGCCCACATCGGCAAGTCGGCCTGCGACCAGTGCAGCTACTGCACCGAGTTCTGCCCGCGCTACTTGCTCGGCTACGAGGTGATGCCCCACCGGGTGATGCGCACCCTCGGCTTCACCCTGGCCGGGCACGACAACTGGAACCAGTGGGCGCAACTCTGCTGCGCCTGCGGGCTCTGCACGCTCTACGCCTGCCCGGAGGATCTCTATCCGAAGGAGGCCTGCGACCAGGCCAAGGCGGACCTGAAGGCCGCCGGCATCAAGTTCGAGCAGCAGACGCCGGTGAAGGTCCATCCGATGAAGGAAGCCCGCCGCGTCCCGCTGGCAATGCTGCGGAAGCGGCTGAAGATTGAGGAGTACGAGACCGAGACGCCGTTCGATCCCGTCGAGCACGAGCCCCAGCGGGTGCGGCTGTTGCTTGCGCAGCACGCCGGCAAGCCCGCGGCCCCGGTGGTAAAGGAAGGCGAGCCTGTGCGCCGGGGGCAGACCGTGGCCGAGGTGAGCGAGAAGGATCTCGGCGTGAACATCCACGCCTCGATCGACGGCAAGGTGGCGGCGGTCACCGACGCCTATATTGAGATCGAACGATAGGAGCCGAGATGGCAAACCGGAATTCCATTGGACTGATCGAGCTGGGATCGATAGCCGCCGGGTTCGAGGTGACCGACGCCATGCTGAAGGCGGCCGACGTGGAGCTGGTCGTCGCCCGGTCCATCTGCTCGGGCAAGTACATGGTGCTGGTGCGGGGCGACGTGGCGGGCGTCGAGGCGGCAGTGGCGGCCGGCTCGGAAGCCGGCGGTTTCTCGGTGATCGACACCTTCGTGATTCCCAACGTGCACGCCTCGGTCTTCCCGGCGCTCTCCGGCGTGACCAAGGCCGAGCATCTGGAGGCGCTGGGCATCATCGAGAGTTTCTCGGTGGCCTCTCTGATCGAGGGCGCCGACGCCATGGCGAAGTCGGCCAACGTGCGGCTAGTGGAGGTCCGCCTGGCGATGGCCTTGGGCGGGAAGGCCTTCGCCTCCTGCACCGGCTCGGTGGCGGCGGTGCGGGCGGCGGTGGACAACGGCGCCGAAAAGATCGCCGCCAAAGGGCTCCTGGTGAATAAGGTCGTGATCCCCAACCCCCGGCCCGAGCTACAGAACGAGATGATCTGAGCGGCCCGCCGGGCTTCTGGACCGCGCCGAATCCCGGCCGGGAAACGGTTCTTCCCTCTTCCACCCCGCCGGCAAACGCGTGCTAATCTATCAAAACGACCATGCTGCCGGTGCGCGACAATATCCCGAGCCGGAACCCACCCATCGCCACGTGGCTTCTGATCCTGGCCAACGGCGTCGTCTTCCTGTTCGAGCTGGCGATGCCGGAGGCCACGCTCCAGCGCTTCTTCTACTACTTCGGAATTGTGCCCGCCCGATATACGCATCCGGATTGGGCCGTGTGGGCCGGGCTGCCGGTGGACGACTACTGGCCGTTCCTGACCAGCATGTTCCTGCACGGCGGCTGGATGCACATCATCGGCAACATGTGGACGCTATGGATTTTCGGCGACAACGTCGAGGACCGCATGGGGCCAGTGCGGTTCACGGTTTTCTACCTACTTTGCGGCATCGCCGCGGCCATGGTGCACTGGTTCACGAATCCCCACTCGACGATCCCCACGGTGGGCGCCTCTGGGGCCATCGCCGGCGTGCTGGGGGCCTACTTCTTCCTGTTCCCCACCGCCCGCGTGGTGGTGATGGCGCCGCTGCTGTTCATCCCGTTCTTCTTCGAACTGCCGGCGGTGACCTACCTGGCCTTCTGGGCGCTGACGCAGGTCTTCAGCGGGACTCTGGCGCTGGCCGGTCCTCAGAACGTAGGCGGCGTGGCCTGGTGGGCGCACGTGGGTGGTTTCTTGGCTGGCGTGGCGCTTCACTTTTTCTTCGTGCGCCGGGGGCGGGCGTACCGGCCGCCGGCCCGCGACGAGTACGGCTGGGAGGCCGGCTGGTGAGGCTCCCGCCGCCGATTCCCGATTGCTGGAGGGTGCAAGGTGACCCCGAGTGACGTCATTTGGTTCTTTTTCCTGTTCACGGCGCTGCAGCCGGTGCTGCGGCAGCGGTTCCTGGAGGCCTCCCGCCAGCGGATGATCGCCAAGATCGAGCGGGAGCGCGGCTCCCGGCTGATCCTGCTGGTCCATCGCCAGGAGACGATGAGCATCCTCGGCTTTCCCGTCTACCGCTACATCGACGTGAACGACTCCGAGGAGGTGCTCCGGGCTATCCACCTGACGGATCCAGACGTCCCGCTGGATATCGTGCTCCACACCCCCGGCGGGCTGGTGCTGGCGGCGCTGCAGATCGCCCGGGCCATCCGCAAGCACAAGGGCAAGGTGACGGCCTTCGTGCCTCACTACGCCATGTCCGGCGGCACGCTGATCGCCCTGGCCGCCGACGAGATCGTCATGA
>CAYWXL010000159.1:0-3218 GCA_964461995.1 uncultured Solibacteraceae bacterium | reverse complement strand
CGCCAGAATTTCTGAGGGGGCCTGATGCCGAAGAATCGTCAAGGGGGGCGCGTGCCGCGCCCCCTGCACTCCCCGTCCAGACAGACCCGCTTGCCCTTTGTAGCCCTGGCGGCGCTGGCCCTTGCCGTGGCTGCGCCGGCGCACTCGCAGCCGCGCACCATCGACCTGGGCCTCTTCCAGGAAGACATGCGCATCTCGAACAACCTGGCAGATGGGGATTTCGGCGTGAGCGTGGCAGGGGGTGACGCGAACGGAGATGGCTACGGGGATGTCCTCGGCGGTGCAGAGACCCTGTCGACCTACTACCTTGCGGGGGGTGGTGCGTTTTTGGTCTTCGGAGGAAGTCCACTGCGCCGTCTCGTCGACTTGCGGAAGCCCGATGGGCGCGTCGTTCTGTGGGGCAACGGGCCGCAGGACTACACCGGCTGGTTCGTGGACCTGTTCGACTTCAATGGCGACGGGCTGGACGATGTCTGGATCGGCGCGCCGCAATTCAACTGGGCCGGCGTCCGCGGCAACGACGCCCACGGAAAGATCTACTGCCTCTGGGGGCGCAAAGAGTGGCCGCCGGAGCTCTTCCTGAAAGACAGCCCGGAAAACGGCGGCGCCACCCTGCACGGCCAATACCCGTGGGCGCGGTTTGGATACGCGCTCGCCCACGGCGACGTCGACGGCGACGGTTTCCAGGACCTGGTCACCGCCGCTGCCATCGGTCGCCCCGACCGGCCCGTCGGCAACCAGATCACGGCCTACGTGGTCTTCGGCGGCCAGCCGCTGCCGAGTGGCCGTATCCACGACCTCGCCGTGCGCAAGACACTCATCTTCCCACCTAACGTACACCTCGCGATACTAGCTCTGTCGGTGGCTGACATGGACGGGGACGGGCTGGACGATGTGGCCCTGCGCTTTGTCACCGCGAATGTGGACAGTGCTCGTGAGGCGGGCATCATCTATGTCCTCTGGGGGCGGCGGGACTGGCCCTCCGTAATCGACCTGGGTCGCTGGAAGCAAGATCCGTATGTGACGGCGCTCTATGGCACGACCCCGGGGGCGAACTACGGCGCAATGTTCGCCAGCGGCAACTTCGGCGGAGGCGATGGCCCCGATGTTGCAGTCATGATGCATGACGCCGTGAGGGCTCGTAAGGCCGACTATGTTGAGATCTACCCAGACTTGCTCTGCCTCCGTCCGAAGGAGGTACGGCTGCCAGACCCGAGCCGCATGGCCGCAGCCGCGAGCGACCTGTTGCACCCGTACTCTCTGACGCCATACACGGCAGTCCTGGATTGGGACGACGATGGTTTTGACGATCTGGTCCTGTCCGATACCCGGTTCGGTCGCAACCCCCGAACTAGGCTCCAGGAAGGTGTCGTCTACGTGCTTTTCGGTGGTCAGGCTCTTCCTCCATTGGTGAATCTCCTGGCGCCCGGGGAGTACCCGCGGGTTGCCATAATCTTCGGAGGGAGTTTCGGCGGCTGGGCGGGTCGGGACCTTGGCACAGCCGACGTAAACGGAGACGGCAAGCCTGACCTCATTGTGGGCGCCTGGGGCGCGCGGACGAGTACGGGTGATAATTCTGGCGAGGTCTACGTCCTTCTCGGCGGCAAGCACGAGCCGGGCGCGGCAGCTCCGGCGGCACTGCAGCTTCTTCATGCCTATCCTAACCCGTTCAACTCGCAGACGGTTCTGAGTTTCGATCTGCCCGAGGCCGGGCGCGTGCGTCTGGCCATCTACAACGTCCGCGGCTGGCCGGTGCGCACGCTGATCGAGGCGCCGCTTTCGGCCGGCCGCCATACGGCCATCTGGAACGGCCGCGACGACAAGGGGGTGTTCGCCGGTTCGGGGGTGTACTTCGCCCGCCTGTTCGCGGGCCAGCGGGTGGCAACCCGCAAGCTGCTCTATCTGAAATGATGCGAGGAGGCGAACCATGCGAATGGCAAGATGGCTGAGACTTGGCAGTCTGGTCCTGGTCCTGACTTCGGGGCCGGGGGCCGTGGCCCAGGTGGTGGAATCTTCCTTCGCCGATGGCCAGAGCGCCTTTGTGGCGTCTCGACAGCCGGGGCTGACCTTTGCGCTCAACCCGGCGGTGCTCGGCGCTCCGGCACCCGGCCGCCGACACCGGCTCCTTCTCGATGCGGCCGTGTCCCACTATCCGAAACTGTCGTCGGTGGATTTTCCCGATTTTGAGCTGACCTATCGCCCCTCACCCCGGTTGGCGGTGGGCCTGCGCAAGAGCGCCCTGATGCCGGGTCCCGCCGCCGGCTTCACCCGCGTGGCCGGCTCCCTCGCGCAGACGCCGCTGCCGTTTCGTGTCGCCGAGTTCTCCTACCGCCAGGACTGGAGCGTGGGCGCCGGCGTCGCCCTGAACGAGTTCTGGCACGGCGGCGTGGCGTTGCGGCGCGAGGTCTACGCCACCTTTCCCACGGAGTTCACCTATTGGACCGCCGATCTCGGCGTGCAGTGGCAGCGATACGACTGGCTGCGGGCCGGGGCCATCCTGCGCAACCTGGCCTGGAAGCGGCTCGAGAGTGGCCGGCGGAACTTCGCCTACCAGGACGCCGTCGGCACCCTGCACCTGGCAACCTGGGACCCGGCCGCCTTCGGCGCTGCGGCTACCCGGCCGCATCGCTCGCTGGAAGCCGGCATCTGGCTGCGGCCGCTGTCGCACTGGCAGTTCCTGCTCGACGCCTCCTCACGCGGCGAATACGCCTGGGGCATCCGCTGGCGCGTGGCCGGCCCGGTGTACGTGGTCGGCGGCGAATTTCATCGCTACGATCGCATCTTCGACAGCGGCAAAATCACCGGCAACAGCCTCGGACTGCAGATCCAGCTCGCCCGCTTCGGCCTGGGCTTCTCCGCCGTCTTTCCGACCAGGAGAGCCCCCGAAGTCATCCAGCAGACGCCGTACGGCCGATTTGAGGTGATCCAGGGCTCGCTCAAAGCCGCCTTGCTGGGGATGTACTTCAGCTTCTAGGACTCGCTGGCCGGTGCAGCCGCTGGGCGACCCCGGCCGGACGCGTTCCTCTTCGACCACGGAACAGCCCGGGGAGCACACAAGCCTCGCGCCGATCCCTCTCGGAGCTCTGCCGGGTACCCTGCCCTTCCCGCCAGCCGAACCTCGCCGTCTTGCTCTTCCCGTTCTGAATGGCGGTTTTCTTGTCCTTCCGGCGCATCTTTCCCTTGACCTTCTGATCCTGATTTGGTAGGTTGGTTTCTAG
>CAYWXL010000158.1:0-3419 GCA_964461995.1 uncultured Solibacteraceae bacterium | reverse complement strand
TCTGATGAACCGTAAGGCCTTCCTGCCAGGTGAGATTTAGCAGGATCGGCCCCAGTACCTGCAGGTCGGCATTGATGGCCTGTACGGCGTTCCATTTTGACAGGTAGGGCTCCGTGTCATGCTGGAAGTTCTCATCCACCAGTCCCTGAGCGTCCGAGGAGATAGTGCTGTACATGAAGTAGAAAATGCCCTTGGCCCCGTAGGCCAGGGAAAGGTTGACCATGGCCCGAATCTCTCCGGGTGTGGGATTCCGGTTAGCGTTGGGCCAACTGTGGACTTGCACCGCAGCCAGAAAATCCTTGCCATTGAATCTCGCCGCCGTAGACGCATCTCTGACTGTAGGGATGAAGGGGTTATCCCATCGACCCTGCAGATACTGGTTATATCCCTGATCTCCAGGCAAAGGTGCGGTCCGCTCGATCGGGTAGATGTCAACCAGCAATTGGTCGTCTCGTCCACCGGGGTCGTCGCTGGCATTGAGGTAGCGGTGATCCAGAAAGCGACGGCTGATGGTGGCTTTAATGGTTGCCCTGGCCGGATTCTGAGGTGGAGACTCCTGCCCCGCCAGGGTGCTTACATACCCCAAAGGATCGATCCGATGATAGGGGGGTTCATCATGGTAGAAGCCCAAAATCGTATCGTTGTTGTTATCGAAGCTATGCGCCCAGGCGATTTCGGTCCGGATTTGGTTGTCCAGACCCCCGGTGAAGAGCTTTGTGCCGCGGTCGTTTTCCACGGCGACGTAATCAACCCACAATGGAATCGTTCCGTACCACCAGACCCTGTAGTCGAGCTCGGTTGCTTGAGTGGTCTGCGCCGGAACTCCCTCTGGAATGTAGTCGGTCCATTCAATGGTCGTCGTGCTGGCGATGGTGGTCGTTCCTGCGGTAGGGCCGCCGATGTTCTCTCGATAGTCGAAGCGCTGATACTGCAGATCCGCGGCGAAGTCGTTCGTCCTGACATCCTGGTTGATGACGTAGCTCCCATCGGACTTTCGCACCTCCAGGCGGCAGACTCTTTCGGGCGGACTCGTGCTTGCCCCGTCTATTTTCAGATAGAAGACGAAATGATAATCTTGGTTGGCCTCCTGCCAGGGGCTACCGTTGTAGTTGTAGATCAGATAGCCTGGAGAACCAGGCGGGTCGCCGCTGTACCACGATTTTCCGCCTCTTGCACCAGGATCATTTTGGTCTAATTCACCAACCTGATGACTGAAATCGAAAACAAGCGTGTCCTCCAAGGAGCCCAGTTGTGAAGGCGACTGGTACCCAATCGCGGGGTATGGAATCCGATATCCCAGCCGGATGGGGGCGGCCCAGTCGTCGAGCTGGTCAGGCAGCCGGTTGTTCCGATTGGTGCGGTTCACAATCAGCTTCAGGCCGTTGGCTGCGGCATTGGCGATCACGTCACTGAACGGACGGCGGCTCGCACCCCCGACGACGATGTTGAAGCCCGCTTCCACCAGCTGCTGGTACTGATCGTCCGCCTCAATGGGCCACTCTCCGGGCGGGTTGTGCGTCACATTGTAGACGCCGATGGGAAACTCCTGTGCCCAAAGGTCAGATGACACTACGGCCGTGACCAGCACGATCCCAACGAGAGAAATCCGTTTCATGACACACCTCCCCTAGTTTTCTGATGAGTTACCGCAAAACGAGGAGTTTGATCGTCTTTTTGATCGTTCCCACCTCCAATCGACAAAAATAGACCCCACTGCCGACCATTTGATCGTGCGTGTTTGTTCCTTGCCAACGGGTAGTAAATACACCCGGGGTGAGTGTCCCGCTGAGCAGCGTTTTAACCATACGGCCTCGGACATCATACACGCTTAGCTTAACATGCCGAGGGCTACCCGGCGGAACGCGAAAAGTGATCGTGGTTGCATCATTGAAGGGATTGGGATAATTCTGGAGAAGTTCAGCCTTCGTCGTTGAAGGCTCTTCCCGCCGTCGTTCCACGGTCGTCGGAAGCCTGTCCACCAAATCCCCATTCCCCGCAAAGATCCACACCCATCCCTTGTCCAGCCTCGGCACCCCCATCAGCGTCAGGCTGCCTACAATCAGGTCGTCGTAGCCATCGCCGTTCACGTCCCCAGCACCGTCAATGGAGTAGCCAAAGTGACCTGAACCTCCAGTAGTCCAATCGACTTCCGAATTGATGTTCTCGCCTCCGAGATAGAGACCGACCGACCCTGAGCTGAAAAGCAGATGAGGAGCTCCAGCGAAGATGTCTGGCCAATTGTCACCGTTCACATCACCGGCCGCGGCCATCTTCACAATACCCGCGTAGGGCCAGCTCAACAGGTACGCGTCGGGGATCGTGTCGAAGGTTGCCGATCCATAATAGACGTTATGACGGACACCCAGCCTCCAAATGAGGTCAAGCACACCATCCAGGTTGACGTCCTGCACGACAACGGTTTCATCTGAAGATGCATCACCCCAACTGGAGTCGACCAACGTAAAGGTGGGGATGCTGTCGATCACACCATGGTTGAAATATACCTCGATCTTGGTTAGCCAGCGGTTCTCATCCCGCAGGTAGGGCGAACTCTGGATCACCACGTCCCCCAGTCCATTCCCGTCCAGATCAGCAACTGCAAGGTCGCTGCCCAGATATTGATCAATTGTTCCTGTCTTGGTCCATGAAACGTGCCCGTCGCTAAGAGATTTCCCACTGAAAAGGTATGCACGGCCACGACCGTCAGACTTGGACCCGCTTACAAGTAGATCATCTAAACTGTCTGGGTCAGCCCTACCGAAAGCGATCCTGAGAGGAAACGGATGATAAATCTCTTCACCAACAATCATTGCATCCGGGATCGTATCAAGGAGAGCACCCCCATAGTACACGTAAAGCTTGCCTCGTGCACGCCTTTCAGGATATCCCGTGGCCCCGACCACAAAGTCCGGGTCCCCATCCCCATTGAAATCTGCCCCACCCGCAACGCGACTGCCAAAAAAATCTCCTTCATTTTCGCCCCGGAGAATGATATCGGGAATCGTGTCCATCTCCGCTCCACCAAAAAAAATCCAGGCTTGTCCTGTTCCCCCGGCAAAGGGATTCCCCACCAACACGTCATCATAGCCGTCCAGATTGATGTCCCCGATTCCGGCCACCGAGGCCCCTAAATTTCTGTTTTCCCCCTCGCCCTCAATGAAGAAGATCGTCTCCAGCTTGTTGGAACCGAGTTGCGAAAACCCCGGCGCATCGAGCAAAACAACCAGGGAAAGAGCTACGGCAAGCGATCTGAATCTCAGCATTTTGTTCTCCATCCCGACGATTGTGGAAACACCAAAAGCCCGAACCCCACACCCCGGCTCTTCGGGTCACCGGGTGTCGAGTCCGGGCTCTTTTGATCCTGGTGCCGGCTTCCGTGCCGGCCATAAAGCCGTCTTGCGGCTTCCGTTTTCTGCGCC
>CAYWXL010000157.1:0-3448 GCA_964461995.1 uncultured Solibacteraceae bacterium | reverse complement strand
CGGGGGTGAGCAGGGTGAGCTGGGTGAAGTTGCGCCCGTTCAGGGGCAGGTCGAGCACCTCGCGCTCGTTGATGACCGAGCCGATCTCGGCCGTGGAGGCCTGGAGTTCAATGCCGGTGGCTTCGACGGTGATCGTCTCAGCCACGCTGCCCACTTCCAGGGTGACGTCGAACGTGGCGGTCTGGTTGACTTCTAGAGTGAAAACATCGAGGACCGCTTTGCTGAAGCCTTGCTTTGACGCCGAGAGCGTATACATGCCTGGAGCGACGTTGAGGAAGACGTAGTGGCCGACCTCGTTGGAGACGCTGGTGCGCTCGACGCCGGTCTCGACGTTGGTCAGCGTGAGCTGCGCTCCGGGCACGGCGGCGCCGGTGGGGTCCATCACGGTCCCGTTGATCGATGCGGTGGAGAGCTGTGCGCGGGCGCTGGTTGGGATCAAGCCGAGGATCAGGGTGAAGGCGAGCACAAAGGCAAGCCAACTCCCAAAATGGGTGCGAGGAATCAGCCGAGACCTTCTTTTCGAAAGCAGGTCCCTGGTCTGAACCGTCCTTGTTATACTCATCGACATACCTCCGTTGGTGCGGTCCCGGCCGGGCTCAAGAGGACGGGACCGCGATCGACTGATGGGTTACGGCGGTCCGTTGGGGGGACCTGAGTCTGTCCCCCTTCCCGCCGCCGTGGTCAAGTTTGCTGATGCTTCGGCCAGCCGGGCGGCGCGGTTTAGCAAAGTGGATATCGTTGCTTCCACCGGCGGCGTTCCGGCGGCCTTACCTTCCTTCTTTCTTTCACCCGGGCGTTCACGGCCGGCCGTGAGCAAGCTACGGACAGCCTTGTGGCACTGGGTGACCTGACGGAAAAGCTCAAGAACGCGACGTTGCCAGTCCGGCCCGGGCGCACCGGTAAAGGCTGTGGAAAAATCCCGTGGTTGCACAACCGGAATCGGTGGGGCCCCGACCAGTGACCGGAAGACTGGCTCGATTTCTTCGAATGCAAACCTGGCCTTTTCATGTAGCGCGCGGAGATGGTCCTGGACGATCGTTTCGATCAACCAACGGTTTTGCTGGCTCAAGAGCCGGAGCCGATGTTCGGCCGGGTATCTTTCAGCGAGCCGCCGCAGGGCGAAGGCTTCCGTCCAAACGGCGTCCCATCTCGCATTGGCGCGGACGGCGAAGCGTTGCACCTCGCGTTGGGGGTCGATGTTCCGGGACGCTGGCTCGCCGCCGTCCCGAAGTTGCTCGAAGTATTTCACGAGGGCGTCGTGGATGGGAATCGTGTTCGTGATCCGCTCGGTGACGGCGGATGAGTACACAGCGCCGGCTGAGGGAGTCCGGTCGGCGATCTCTCCGACAGTCATGATCTGCGGCGCCAGCCAGCGCCGCCCGGCGAGGCGTTCGACGGCCGACAAAATGTCCTGTTTCCGCTGGGCCGTCTCCACAACGCCACGGACCACGACGCGATTAGATTCCCGGATTACTTCCACTTGTTCGCCACGGCAAACATTCAAGCGATGGAGGGCGAAGAGAGCCTCGGCCTCAAGATTAGCGAGAGCCGCGGGACTCGGGCGTTCGGGCAAGATGTCCGGAGAAGCGGATCGCCCGAGCCGCCCACGACCTGCGGTGGAGGCGGTATTTGAAGGGGCGAGGAGACGTTTCGGAGGACGAAAGAGAGACGCCTTGACGACCTGCGGCGAGACGAACTCGACGGGTCTGGCAACGAAGATCAGTTCCAGGGACCTTTCTGGGGATTCGTACCGGATGCGCTTTACCTGCGGCCTGTAAGTACGACGATCCAACTCCACGACGATCTCGACGGTGAAGCCGGGGCCGCGGCGGAAGGCGGTCAGACGGATTCGCTCGTCGCCTTCGGGACCGGCGACCGGCTCCGCACGGAAAAGGGCCCCTTCTTCGTTGGTGAAGAGGGCGAGCTCCGACGAAAGGGAGAGCGGCCGCCACTCGCGTGTCTCGAGCCAGCGCATGAACCCTCGCTCCAAGGCCTCGGCGTTGTCGCCGGCTTCGACGACGTGGATCAGCGAAACACGGCCACCGGTGTGCCGATAGGGTTCGGCGCGATGGGCGCCGGAACCGCCCCGGTAGACGAAAGAGGTATCCTCAGTGGGTTTCCAGACGGCGTGGCGGAGCGATCCGTCCAGCGCTCTCCAACGGGAAGAGAACCTGGCGTGCCGGGCGTCGGAGAGAATTTCCAGCCGTCCGTGTCGGCGTTCGGGTTTGGGTTTTCGTTCGATGATCTCGACGAGGAAGGTTTGCCGGACGACCTGCGGCGAGGCCTGCAGACTTTCCTCGAACGCTTGGGCGGACGCCAGAGCCGTCTTTGCCCACTGATCCGGGCTCTCCCGTTGAAACCAGAAGAAAAGCCCTGCGGCGACTAGCATTACGGCGAGGGTGAGGAAGGCCGGGAGGGTAAGGGCGCGCGGGGGGCGCAAACGGAAGGAGAGGGACGCGCTCTCGCGGGCCGGTTCTTCCAGGTTGGGACGCGCACACGAGCGGCCAAGACCGAGGGCGTGAGCGTCAGCAAGGAACCTCCGCCTAGCGGCATCCACCCGGCCCGGCGAAGGGAACGCGTCGGAACGGTAGGCAGTGGACAAGCGGCGCACTTGACGCTCCAGCTCGCTGAGCCGCGTCCGGCACTGCCAGCACCGTAAAAGGTGGTACTTTACCCGCCACCTTTCCCGGACAGAACTCTCTCCGTCCAGATAGGCGACAAGGCACTGGTCGTCGCAGTGCTTATGTGTTTCGAACATCCACATCGGCCTTTTTCCGCCGTCCCCGGTTCACCGCTCCCGTTTGCGCCAGATCCCGCAGGCGGCTGACGGCGCGCGCCATGAGGGTCTTGACGCTTTCGCGACCGATCCCGAGGGTCTCGGCGATCTCCGAGTAGGTGAAGCCTTCGAGCCTGAGAATGACGACCTCTTCTTCGCGCACCGTGAGGCACCAGAGCATTTCGGTGAGTTCTCCGAGTTCGACGTCCATCTCGACGGCGAGCGCCGGACAACTATCAAGGTTTTCCAGCCCGTCCAATGAAAACGGAGGACCTCCCGGCACCCCTGACCATCGCGGCTTGCTGAGTTCATTCCGAATGACTTTGAACAACCAACCCTTGGGATTGTCGATGCGCGCACCGCGCATCAGCTCCTTGCACAATCGAAGGAAGCACTCATGCACGCAATCTTCAGCGAGGGCGACGCTTCCGCACCGCCTCGCCGCATACCGGACGATGGAGGAATACCATCCCCCATAGAGCTCATCGAAAACTCGGGCAATTTCCTCGTGGCTCAAGCCATCCCCTTTTTGTCATCCGGACTCAGGGATCGACACGGTCAGCCTAATACGATAAAGAGCATCCGGGGGAAGATTTAGGGGGACAATCCAAGCGCGCTTCAGAAGATCACCTTGAGGCCGAGCTGGAGCTGGCGTTCTTGCAGGGCGCTGGT
>CAYWXL010000156.1:0-3469 GCA_964461995.1 uncultured Solibacteraceae bacterium | reverse complement strand
GGCCACCCGCTGTTGCCCTACCACCGCAAGGGCCATCTGGCGTGGGCCTGTGGCGAGCCGAGGCCATTTCTGCCGGGGCCGGCCGAGCATGTGGTGAGGTTGGTGCCCGGGGAGCGGGAGTGAGAGCGGGGTTTGGGAGTAGCCCGCTGGCAAGTGTGGCGTCGGTGCGGAGCACAGGCTTTCAGTTGGAGGAAGTTGGGCAGGGGCTTGCCAGAGGAGATAGGACGGGCGGAGCGAGACAGATGCGGGTGGGTAGTCGTCGATGGGTTTTTGGGACTGTTCGCCGAGTTCGGCCTGATGGACTTCCATGAGGAGCGCGGCCGGGTTCCTTTTGCGATGGTAAGGATAAGGGGAGATCAGCGATGAGCGCGTGTTTTCAGGAGATGGGATTAAGAAGCGTCGGGTGCAGCGCTTTGTCAGGATTTGCCATTATGTTTCAGAGTTATGACTACATTTCCCTTCTTGTGTCCCTTGTCGACATATCGGTGAGCCGCGGCAGTCTGTTCCAACGCATAGCGTCTGTCAATGACCGGTCTTATCTTTCCCGCCTCAATAAGTGCCGTAAGCTCTTTGAGGAGTATTCGAAGCTCTGAGACGGGTCGGATGCCTGTGGCCGAAAACTTTGCTTTCTTGCTGCCGATCTTTGAGGTCCATAACATCTGAAACAGGAGGGGCATCTTCAGGACCGGTGAAAGATAGACGCCTTGCTGAGTTAGGGAACCTTTGCAACGTTGAAATGAACTCTTGCCCACCGTGTCAAAAATAATATCATAGGTGTGGCCGGTCTTGGTAAAATCCTCCTTCGTGTAATCAATTACCTTGTCCGCACCCAGAGACTTCACCATTTCCAGATTTGTGGTGCTGCATACCCCGGTCACTTCTGCCCCAAAGTATTTGGCAATCTGCACCGCAGAGCTACCTAAACTACCAGAAGCACCATTGATAAGAACTCTTTGTCCTCCCTGAATTTGTCCAATATCTTTGAGAAAATTCAAAGAGGTCAAAGCACCGTCACAGGCAGGCGCGGCTTCTTCATAAGTCACATTGTTCGGTAACGTTGCCAGCACTCCCTCTTCAGACACGCAGACGTACTCGGCATTTGCACCGAAATTCAGGCCGGTTTCTCCAAAAACCCGATCGCCTTGCTTAAACCGCTGTACATCTTTGCCCACGGCTTCAATCTCTCCGGCGAACCCTGTCCCGGGTATGGGGTGTTTGGGTCTCCAAAGACCAATAAATAGCCGGGCATAAAAAGGACTGCCCTTTCGCATCATACCGTCGGCTGCCGTTACGCTTGCCGCATATACTTTGATCAATACCTCATTACGCTTGGGAGCAGGCTTTTCTACCTCTTCAAGCTGAAGGACATCCGGTGATCCGTATCTCGTGCATACAATTGCTTTCATAGATCTCCTTTAAGGCTAATTCAGTGGAGTTCATCACAACTTGTTTTCTCACCGACAGAGTGCGATGGTGAGCGATGCCGCAGCAGCAAGGGCTGCGGCCGCCCGCACGTGGTTCCAGGCAGTCCAACTTTTGACATAGCCGGCCCACAGGTGGGCCCCCTCGGCGCTCGCCGGGTCGACAGCCGCTAACGCGTCGTTCCGCGGCACGTTGAACACCCTGGTCACTGCAACGGTGCCGACGAGATAAAACAGGCTGCCGACGAGCAGGTAAACGGCACTCGGTTCGTTCCACCTGAATAGCGAGGAGACGGCCAGCACGACACAGGCCAATGCCGTCCCGAGGAGCGCCACCATGAAGAGTGGGTTGATCACTACGACATTGATGGATTGCATGGCGGCGATTCCCTGTGCCGGCCGCAAGCGGGCGAGGGCCTTCATCACGAAAGCCGAAAACGCGAAAAAGACCCCCGCTATCAGCCCGCAACCAAGGACCGATACGAACGTCAGGGCGAAGAGCAAATCGTCGGTCATCTGACAAATTCCCGAGACAGAGCTCCGGGACGCTCTAAGCGTTCCAGACACCCGCGGCGGTGGCTGCCCGCGCATAGTCGGTGAAGTCCCGGGGCTCCCGGCCCAGAGCCCGCTGGACGCCGTCCGAGAGGTGGGCGTTGCGACCGTCCAAGACAGTGGTGAACAGATAGTTTATCAGCCATACGAACTCGGGCGGCAACTCGGCCTCTACCAGCGCGGAGGCGTACTGGTCCGCAGAGACCTTCACATAACGGATGTCCCGGCCGACCGCCCCGGCGATCTCCTCGACCGCGTCCGCGAAAGTTAGCAATCGGGGCCCTGTCAGCTCATAGAGTTGGCCGACGTGCCGGTCCGCGGTCAGCGCCGCCACTGCGACGTCCGCGATGTCGTCGGTGTCTACGAACGGCTCTCCGACATTCCCGGCCGGCAGGACGACCTCACCGCTGACCACCGGGTCCCGCAGGTAGCCCTCGCTGAAGTTCTGAGAGAACCAGCTACACCGCAGGATCGTCCAGTCCGCCCCCGAGTCCTGCAAGACTTGCTCGGCGCGCTGGGCTTCTTCCTCGCCCCGGCCGGACAGCAGGACCAGCCGCCGGATTCCGCCCGCCACTGCCAGCTCAACAAACGAACGGACGGTGTCGACGGCTCCTGGGACCGCGAGGTCCGGGTAGTACGTCAGGTACACAGCTCCGACATTCAGCAGCGCCGGTGCCCAGGTGGCCCGGTCCTCCCAGTCGAACGGCGGCTTGCCGGAGCGGGAACCGATCCGGACCGGCAGCCCGCGTGCCGTGAGCCGCTCCACCACCTTTCGGCCGGTTTTGCCCGTGCCGCCAAGAACCAATGTCGGTTTGTTCTCTTGCGTGCTCTTTCTTTCGCTGTTCATGTTTTCTCCTCTCTGTTGTTTTTTTCGTTTCGACGTTCCCCTGGATGACCCCGAATAGGTTGTGCGGTTCTGGGAGTTTAGTGCCCACAAGTCGCTGTTTCATGCTTGATTCGGAATAGCCCGCTTGACAGCCGTCTCCTCAACTCATGCTGATGATACGCCAAGACTTGCGCGACCGCGGGGCTGATGAAATCCTCTTCAGCAGTGACTTGGTCGGACGAGCAAGCTATCTGAAGGCGGGTATCTTGTCTTTTTGCCTGGGCGCAACCCCCGGTCTCCTACAGCGGGACTATGTAAACCCGCACCTCGATCGCGTTATTCCATCTGCGACTTTGCCTGCAACGCCTCCTCAATCCAGAGACACTGCCTGGCCGCCTATTGTCGGATCTGTCGAAATGGAAGATGCCGCGCCGGTGGGGCAGAACAGCGTCCTCTTCAACGGCTGTTGCGGTAGGGGGGTGCGAAACGGGGAGAGAGGTAGCTCCAAGCGGGCTTGGTTCGTCAATGTCTATTTCGATTTGAAAACGACTTCAGGATATTTCTGCGAAGGCCCATCCAGCAATGGCGCCGGCTTGTTTCTTAAATGCTTGTTGAAGAAGGCCAGGATGTAGTCTCTCTGCAATCGGACCGCCCGCAGGCCTTCGGGAGG
>CAYWXL010000155.1:0-3781 GCA_964461995.1 uncultured Solibacteraceae bacterium | reverse complement strand
CCGCCGGCGACGGGATCTACAAGGTCCGCAGATGGAAGCCGCCGTCCACGTCGAGCACCTGGCCGGCGCAGTAGTCGAGCAGCCCGTCGGCAATCGCCCGGACCGCCTTGGCAACGTCCTCCGGCGTTCCCATGCGGCGCTGTGGTAGCAGCCCCCCGGCGATCTTTTCCTCGTACTTGGCGCGCACCTTCTCGATCATGTCGGTGGCGATGATGCCCGGCCGGATCTCGAAGACGAGGATGCCTTCGGGAGCCAGGCGATCCGCGTAGACCTGAGCGGACATACTGAGGCCGGCTTTGGAGATGCAGTACTCAGCCCGGTTGACTGACGAGGTGTAGGCGGAAATGGAAGTAACGAAGACGATGCGGCCGGAGCCCTGCTCCCGCATCCAGTTGCCGGCCAGTTGGGTGAGAAAATGCGGCCCTTTGAGATTGGTCGCCAGCACCTCGTCGAAGCTCTCCTCGGTCGCCTCGAGCACGTCGCGGCGCTCCCGCGGGGCGATGCCGGCGTTGTTGACGAGCAAGTCGAGGCGCCCGAACTTCTCCCGGGTGAATTCGATAAGCGCCCGGCGGTCCTTCCCGCTGCCGATGTCGCACCGGAAGATCTCGCAGCCCGTTTCTGCTTTCAAAGACTCCGCAGCATCAAGCCGGCCGCGGTAGGTGGCCACGACCCGATGATCTCGCGCCAGCTCGGTGGCGATGCCCCGGCCGATGCCGCGGCTTGCTCCCGTGACGATCGCAACAGGCTGTTCGCTCATAGGCGGCAGGAAGCCGGCCCGTGGACCGTTATCGTTCCTCGGCGGCCGGCGGAGTCATCCATGGTACCGCAACGGGCTCGCTCAGGGTGAAGACGAGCTGGGTGCCCGCCTCCAGCCGGGAGGCCTTCTTCCAGGCGTCGTCGATCGTTTCCTCTACGGTCCCGCCAGCCTGCTGGCCTACCACGCCGCCGAAGACCCGGCCCAGCGTGGACGCCGCTTTCCCCAGGCCTTCCTTGACCCGGTCCTTCGTATCGCGGCCACGCCGCTCCGCGCGCCCCGTGAGCAGCTCGAGCTGCCGCCCGCGGCTGCGGATCTGGAACGCCACCAGCCCGACGGCGACGCTACCTTTGCCGATATCGTCCTCGACCCGTTTGTCGATGAGGCGAAGCATGAGTTCCGCGCCGGTTTCGAGCGCCGGCCGGTCCACCCCCGGAACCGTCACGTCGGCCGCCAGCACCCCGCGGTAGGTGGAGCCGACCTCGTCGCGCTTCAGGTCTACGGTATCGATCAGGTTCACCGTCAGCACGGTCCCGGCCGGAAGGACCAGGTGGGATCCACTGCCCGGAACCGTCGCGGGGCGCGCTTCGGCGCCCGATGCCTCGGCTTCCCTGCTCTGCTCCGCCGCGGGGGGCGGCCGCCGGAGAGTGGGCGACTCCGGCTCCTCCGGTTTTGGCTTCGGCTCCGCCGGCCGGGCTTCCGGACACGCCTCCGGGCACGGCGGGCAGCGGACCTCAGGCGCGCGGGCCGCCTCCGAGGCGATCACGTCCCCTCCGCCGGCAAACTCGATGCGCGCCACCTCGGCCGCGTTGAAAAATACGAGCTTTCCCTTGATCACGAAGTTGATCTGCTGGGAGTCTGCTCCGAAGAAGTCCCCCTCGAAAGCCTCGCCGTTTCTCAGGACGATGCGATCCGCGTAACTGAAGGGCAGCAGGACTGCCGCCGCTATGATCGCTTTCCACTGCATGCAGTCCCCTCCGCTCTACCGACGGCGCCGCGTGGGGCTGTGTTACCCAGTTTCGGCTCTTTTTCGCTTGCGGCGTTCTTCCAAGAGGGATTTCGCGACCTGCTTGCCCCGCTCGTAAGCTTCCTGATAGGCAAGGCGCCGCTCTTCCCGCGTGTACCCGTAGCCGATGCGGTAGAATCTCTCCGCCGATTTTCCGACCACGAATGTCCCGGCGTAGGCGACCGCCGCTTTGGGGATCAAGCCGCCGCCCAGCGGGATCTTGCCCACTAGCTCCCTGGCCAGCGCGCGCCACCCGAAGGCTCCGGCGATCACCGAGGCGATCTCGGCCCGCTGCTCGCGGTAACCCACGGGGCGGTCGTTGGCCGCGGCCAGCAAGAACAGCATGCGAATCTGGTTGACGGTGATGAAGGCGGTGTCGGAGCCGGCCTCGGCGGCGCTCCAAGGAAGCTGCAACAGACCCGGCGCGATGTTTGGAAGAGCGGTAATCAGGGCGAAGAGCGCGTTCTCTTTCGAAATGGAGGAAATGATTTTCTCGACCACCGGCGCGCGGAAAGGCGGCAGCGCGCGGGCAAGGGCAAGGCCCAGCTCTTCCTTCCGGGCGAGGATCTCGGCGACCGTGCGGTGCGGGTCTTCGCGGTGAAAAATGAAGGCGTCCGCCGGAACCGGCCCCTCATCCCAGATTTCGAGATCGAACCGGTCCGGCGCCCCGGGTTCGCCCGCCCGGAACAAGATGCCCCGCACCTCGTCGCGCCTCGCCGGCGAGATCCCCCCCGGAGCGAAGAACCTTTCCATGGCGGCGAAACCCTCCGGCGAAGAGGCGACAAGCCGGATCGCCAGCCGCCGTTCAGCGGCATTGCGAACCTCCTGCGGGTTCAGGTTGCTGACCGCCTGACGAACCTGCTGGAGGATGCGGGTAGACATTGCATCTTCGCCAGAGGCGCTCCGTCGTCCGGTTCTCGTTCTCCTATTCGGTCGCCGCGGCCTGGGCTTCCTCGGGCTGGAAACTGGCCTGGTCCTTCAGAAAGCGCGCGACGTTTTCCTTCGTCACCACCATGGCGCCCGTGTCCACGAACTTGGGTACCGTGGCCACGACCCGCTCCTTTTCCAACTGCTCCGGCTTGTACTTGTAGTAGTCCGCCAGCATCCGGAGTCCGACATAGGCCATCGTGTACGGGCGCTGCGCCACCGTTGCCTGAATCAACCCGTGCTGGATCCACTCCAGCGTGCGCACCGGCGTGTCCATGGCGATCACGATCTTGTCCCGGACCGCGTTCCGGCTCAGCACCTCGGCGACCTCCGGGCAGGCGATCGACTCCAGGCAAACAAACGCATCAACGCTCCGCCGCCGTTTGGCGATGATTTCTTTCGTCAAGTCGAACGCCACGGCGCCGTCGCCCTTGATGTCCACGGTGTCGATGATCCGGATCGCAGGGAACTGGGCGAAGATGTCCCGATAGCCCCGGAGCCGGTCTTCCAGGTTCGCCTGGCCGGCGATCGTGAAGACGATGACATTGCCCGCATTCTGCAACTGCTCCGCGGTCATCTCGGCGGAGCGGACGCCGACGCTGTAATTGTCGGTACCCACGAACGTCAGCCGGTCGCTGTCCGGAGCGTCAGAATCGATACAAATGACATTGACCCCCTTCGCCATCGCACTGTCGATAACCGGCGTCATCAGCTCGGGATCGGCCGGCGAAACGAGGATTCCGGCCGGCAGCTTGTCCTCGGGAACGTTGATCAGGTCTTCCATGGCCTGCTTCTGGGCTGCCGGATCATACTCTTCCGGGCCCACCATCTCGGCCACCACTCCGATCTCCCCGGCCGCCTGCAACAGGCCCGCCTTGGCCGCGTGCCAATAAGGAATGTCCGTGTTGACGGCCACCAGGTAATAGTGCTCCGTCCGACGGAACTCCCCGCCGCCGCAACTGCTAAGCGAAAACGCAAGGAAGGCAACAGTGGACAAACACAACGCGCTGCGAAAATTGAGCATGTCTTCGTTTCTCCTAGCCTTGCAGTATAAATCAAGTGCACGGCCGGGGGTGAATCAAGTGCCGGGAAGT
>CAYWXL010000154.1:0-4043 GCA_964461995.1 uncultured Solibacteraceae bacterium | reverse complement strand
ACCAACTTGTCCGGCACGACGATCACTTTGACGATCTGCTTGCCGGCCGTCAGCTCCTGGATGCGGCCGTCGGCCAGGGCCAGCTTCTCGAGCTCCTCGCGCGGCGTCCCGGCGGCGACCGTCAGCCGGCTGCGGACCTTGCCGTTGATCTGCAGCACCACCTCGATCTCTTCCTCCTTGGCCAGCTCCGGATCGTAGGCGGGCCAGGACTGCCGGAAGACCGGGCCCTGCTTGCCCAACTCCTCCCAGAGTTCCTCGGCCAGGTAGGGAGCGAACGGGCCGAGCAGCAGCGCCAGCTTCTCGAGCACCTCGGCCATGGCCTGGTTCGAGATCTCTTTCTCGGAGGCCGTCAGCTCGTTCACCAGCTCCATGATGGCGGCGATCGAGGTGTTGAAGTGCCAGCGCGTCTCGAAGTCGTCGGTGATCTTCTTCACCGTCTGGTGCAGCTTGCGCAGGACCTTCCGGTCGGCCTTGCCCTCGGGGCCGCCGCCGGCGCGGGCGCGCTCGGCGTTGCGGGTGAAGAAGCGGTAGAGGCGGCCCAGGAACCGGAAGACGCCGTCCACGCCGGCGTCGAGCCAGTCCAGATCCTTCTCCGGCGGAGCGGCGAACAGGGCGAACATCCGCGCCGTGTCGGTGCCGTGGGACTCGGCGATCTCGTCGGCGCTCACCACGTTGCCGAGCGACTTCGACATCTTGGCCCCGCCTTTGATCACCATGCCCTGGGTGAACAGCCGCGCCGCCGGCTCGTCGTTGGACACCAGGCCCAGGTCGCGCATCATCTTGGTCCAGAAGCGCGAGTAGATCAGGTGCAGGATGGCGTGCTCGACGCCGCCGATGTACTGGTCGATGGGGAACCAGTAGGCGATCTTCTCTTTGTCGAACGGCGCCTGGTCGTTGTGCGGGTCGCAGTAACGGTAGAAGTACCACGACGAATCGACGAAGGTGTCCATCGTGTCCGTCTCCCGCCGGGCATCGGCCCCGCACTTGGGACACTTCACGTTGACGAACTCGGCCACCCGGGCCAGCGGGCTGCCGCCGGCGCCTTCGATCTCGACGTCCAGCGGCAGGCGCACCGGCAGATCCTCTTCGGGCACCGGAACGATCCCGCAGGCGTCGCAGTAGATCACCGGGATGGGGGTGCCCCAGTAGCGCTGCCGGGAGATGCCCCAGTCCTTGATCCGGTAGGTCACCGCCGCCCGGCCGAAGCCCTCGCGCTCGGCCTTCTCGTTCATCCGCTTCTGGGCCTCGGCGCTGGGCAGTCCGGAGAACTCGCCCGAGTTCTCGACGATGCCGTAGTCCGTGAACGCCTCCTGCATCGTCTCGGCGTCGGCCAGCTCGCCGTCCACCGGCCGGATCACCGGGCGGATGGGGATGCCGTACTTCTTGCAGAACTCGAAATCGCGCTCGTCGTGGGCCGGGACGGCCATGATGGCGCCGGTGCCGTAGGTCATCAGCACGAAGTTGCCCACCCAGATGGGCAGCTTCTCGCCGTTGTAGGGGTTCACGGCGTAGTGGCCGGTGAAGAAGCCTTCCTTCTCCATCTCGCCGGGGTCCTGGCCGACGCGGGCGTCGATCATCGCCTTGACCTTCGCGCGATCCTCGCCGCTGACCAGCTTCTCGACCAGCGGGTGCTCCGGCGCCAGAATCACGCAGGTGGCTCCGTAGATGGTGTCCACGCGGGTGGTGAAGATCCGGATCTTGTCGCCCGTCTCCACCACGGTGAAGTCCGCTTCGGTTCCCTCGGAGCGGCCGATCCAGTTCCGCTGCATGGTGATCACCCGCTCCGGCCAGCCGCCCTCGAGCTTCTTCAGGTCTTCGAGCAGCTCCTCGGCGTAGGCGGTGATCTTGAGGAACCACTGCTCCATGGCCCGCTGCTCGACCTTGGTGTCCTCGTGGCGCCAGCAGCAGCCGTCGCTGGTCACCTGCTCGTTGGCGAGCACGGTGGCGCACTCCGGGCACCAGTTCAACAGCGCTTCCTTGCGGTAGGCGAGGCCGCGCTCGAGCATCTTGAGGAAGAACCACTGGTTCCAGCGGTAGTACTCGGGCTCGCAGGTGGAGATCTCGCGGCTCCAGTCGTAGCTGAAGCCGTAGCGGCGGTGCTGCCGCTTCATGTACTCGATGTTGGCGAGCGTCCAGTCCCGCGGGTGCTGCTTGTTCTGGATGGCGGCGTTTTCAGCCGGCAGTCCGAAGGCGTCCCAGCCCATCGGGTGCAGCACGTTGAAGCCCTGCATCATCTTGTAGCGGGCCAGCGCGTCGCCGATGGTGTAGTTGCGGATGTGGCCGACGTGCAGCGTCCCGCTCGGGTAGGGCAGCATCTCGAGCAGGTAGTACTTGGGCTTGGACGGATCCTCGGTGACCCGGAACCAGTCGCCTTCCTCTAGCCTCTTCTGCCACTTCGGCTCGATGACTTTGTGGTCGTAGGACTTCTCCGGCATAGCTGTTTCAGTTTCTCCACGTTGCGCCGGTCGTCGCCTTCTTCTTCGACCGGCGTCTCCAGAATGAACGGCTTCATCCGCAGCTTCCGGCTCCGCAGGATGCGCCGAAAGCCGTCGTCGCCGATATGGCCGGCGCCGATGTGCTCGTGGCGGTCCACCCGGGAGCCCAGCGGCGCTTTCGAATCATTAGCGTGGATCACGCGGACCCGATCCAGCCCGAGCGCCACCTCGGCCGCCTCGAGCGTCCGCCGCAGCCCGGCCGCCGTCGCCACGTCATAACCCGCGGCCAGGCAGTGCGCCGTGTCCAGGCAATAGCCGATCTCGAAATCGACCTCCCCCTGGGCCAGCCTTCGGATCTCGGCCAGCTCCTCGAACCGGCTACCCAGCGCCGAGCCCTGGCCGGCGGTGTTCTCGATGAGCAGCGCCAGCCCGTCGGCCGGCAGCCCCCGCGCCGCCTCCGCCAGCGACCGCGCCACCCGCTCCAGGGCCTCTTCGAGCGGCCGTCCCTTGGCGCTGCCCGGGTGGGCGACCAGATATTCGGCCCCGAGCGCCAGCGCCCGCTGGATCTCGCCCCGGAATGCGGCCACCGACTTTCGCCGCAGCGCCTCGTCCGGCGCCGCTAGGTTGATCAAGTAATTGTCATGAACCACCAGCGGCGCCAGGCCGAACTTCTCGCGCGCCTCGCGCATCCGCCGGATCTCGTCCCGCGACGGCGGCCTCGCCTTCCACATCCTCGGACTTGCCGAAAAGATCTGGAAGGTGTCGGCGCCCAGCTCCGCCGCCCGGACCGCCGCCTTGTCCAGCGAGCCGGCGATCGAAGTGTGAATGCCGATGCGCAACGGGGTAACCCCCATCGTATCAAACAGTGAAGGCGCAACCGCGCGCCCATTTTCCACCGCGGAACGCTTGCCGGCCATTGCCGAGCCCAGGTCCGCACCCGGGCGGGCGGCTGACACTCCACGGCGGGCCGGCGCACGCCGGCAACCGGATGCCGAGCCCCACCGGCCGGTTTCCACCCCTGCCGCGCGCGGCTTTGGAGCGTCGCGAAGCCGCCGGTGACGTGATGGGTGGCGGGATCGGTGCAGCGAAACGTGGAAAAGTAGAAGTCGTTTCATGGTAATTGGTTAGCAGCATGCGTGACGCGTGGACCGGGCGCGCCGTCACGCTTCGGATCACCCCCGGCCGGTGAGTAACTGCAAGATTTGCGTGGCTTGACCCCGCCCGGTCCAGCGTAGGCGCGGCGCGCCGCGACCGCCGTTCCCACCGGCCGTAGCCGTCGCCGGGCTGCCCCTCCCAATACCGTCTTAGCATCCGTCGCCGCCAAACAGATGAATGGGATCGTCGAAGTCACCGCGGCTCAACGGCCTGAGGCGCCGGCTTGGGCCGGGACTCCGGGTTTCGCCCGGCCCGCTTCGGGGCTGCAGCGGTTCCAGGGGAGCAAAAAATCGACCGGCGCCGGCGGCCTCGCGGCCGTGACGCCGGTCAGGCTGGTCAGCCAGGGGGAGAACTCGTCGGCGGCGGGGTCCCCTGGAGCCCCGCCCCCGAATCTCAAAACGCCAGTCGCAAGCCGAGCTGCATCTGCCGGGGCTGGCTCAAGGTGCTGCGGAT
>CAYWXL010000153.1:0-4079 GCA_964461995.1 uncultured Solibacteraceae bacterium | reverse complement strand
AGCAGCCGGTACCGGGCGACTTCCAGGGCGTAGCGGGCCTCGTAGAAGGCGATCCATTTCTGGTTCTCGACGAAGCGTGCGGCCTCCACCTCGCGGATCGAGGCCCGGCCCTCGTCCATCTTCGCCAGTACGATGTCCAATTCTTCGCGGGCGAGATCCAGCTCCATCCGGGCCAATTCCAGGGCGCCCTCGGCCTTCTTTACTTCCTGGAACCGGCGCCGCGCTTCCACGTCGATACGGCTGCGGGCAGCGGCGAGCTGCGTCTGGAGCTTCCGCACTTCGATTTGCGCCTGTGAGATGGTGGCCTTGTAGGCGCTCCCCATGAACAGTGGGACCTGGAAAGCGACGCCGATCTGGGCGTTGTGACGCTGGAAGCGGCGGAAGAACTCCTCGTAGTTATTGAACTTGGCGAACAGACCGTATTTCGCCACCAGGCTCATGCGCGGCAGCCGCTCGCTCTTTTCGGCCTTGATGGCGAGGCCCTTGGCCCGGAGCGACGCCTCCAGACGTCTCAATCCGATGTCCGCCTCGACGGCCGCTCTGGCGGCTTCGTCTTCCGAGAGCGGGAGGGCGGCTCGCTGGGATTGGTCTTCGGGGGCCGCCTGGACGCGGTCGCCGGCCGGATAGCCCAGAACCGAAGCGAGACGGGCCTGGGCGTAGTTCCGGTCCGCCTCGGCCGCTTCGAGTCGTCGGCGCGCTCGTGCGACGTCCAGTTCCGCCCGCTTGACCTCGACGGGCAGAGCCCGTCCGGCTTCTGCTCGAAGGCGCAGTGTTTCGACAACGCGTTCGAGTCCCTCAGCCTGGGCGCGCATCGACTCAGCCACGCGGGTGGCGCGCTCGACCTCGAGGAACAGCTCGACGGTGCGCAAGGCGGCTTCCTCGCGTTTCTCTTCGGCGCTCAACGATGCGCTCTTGGCCTCTTCTCGGGCCTCGGCGAGCCGGTACCGCCGCGGCCGGTCGAAGACCGCTGCGACGCCGGTGACGTCGATTACCGAGGGCGCCTGCTGGTCCACGGTCATCGGAAAGCCGTACGTATAGGCGAGGCCGCTGCCGACGAACACTTTGGGAATGAACGGATCGCGGGCAACAGCCACTTGCTTGGCGGCCTTATCAGCCTCGAGCCGTGCAATTACCAGGTCCGGGTTCTGCTGCAAAGCCCGTTCCACCGCCTGCCGCAGCGTCAAAGTGTGCATTTCTGCGTGCAGAGAGCCTGCAGGGGCAGCCAGCAAGCCAGCGAGCATCGGCAAGGCCGTTCGTTTCACGTACCGCTTCATGAGTTTCACCATCGATTCACAAGTCCTTTATTACTCGTAGGGAAACCGGGGCCGGCAGAGGCCTGGACACATCACTCGTACCGCAACGCCTCCGTGGGATTGAGCCGCGCCGCCCGGTTCGCGGGCAGCAGTCCGAAGACGGTTCCCACGAGGAAGGAGACGGCGAAGGCCACGGCGACCGAGAGCGCGGAAACCGGGACCTGGATCTCTTCCACGGCGTAGTTTACCGCCGCCGGAATCGAGATCCCCACCACGATGCCGGCCAGCCCCCCGGCGACGCTGATCAGGATCGCTTCGAAGAGGAACTGGCGAAGGATGTCGCGCCGGGAGGCCCCCACGGACATGCGGATGCCGATTTCACGGGTCCGCTCGGTCACCGTGACCAGCATGATGTTCATGATGCCGATGCCGGAGATGACCAGCGAGATGGCGGCGACGAGAATCAGCACGATGGTGAGGATCCAGGCGATGTTCGAGGCGGCCTCCAGGATCCCGGTCAGGTTCTCCACCGTGTAGCGCGCCCCGGGGCGGTGGCGGCTCTCGAGAATCGAGCGGACGACGGCGGTGAGGGGCACGACGTCCTCGGCGCGCCTGACCTGGACGTACATCGGGTCGATGCGCTCCACCGGGGTGAAGTAGCGCAGCAGGGTCATCGGGATCAGGACGGTTTCCCGCGAGAGTTCGGAAAGGCCGAAGCTTTCCGTTTTTTCCCGGAACGTGCCGATGACGGTGAACTGCAGCCCATGGATCTTGATCCGGCGGCCGATGGCCGCCTGTTGGCCGCCGTAGAGCCGCGTGGCGAGCCGCTCGGTGAGCATGGCGACCTTCCGGCGGAGGGCGACGTCCTCGGCGTCCATGAACCGGCCGGCCAGCAGCACGAGGTTGCGCACCGCGGGATACTGGTCGTCGGAGCCGATCACTTTGACGTCCTCCTCGCGGCCCTGGATCATCATGGTGTCGTAGCTGGTCATCACGCCGGTGGCAGCGATGATACGGTCGCCAAGGGCGTCCCGCACGGCTTCCACGTCGGCCATCTTGATGAAGTCGGCCCCGGCCGTTCTCGCCGCTTTGCTTCCCGCTTCGTAATAGGCGTAGATCATGTTGGAGCCGATGCCGCGGATCTGTTCGAGGACGTAATCGCGGCTGGTGAGCGAGATGGTCACCACCAGGATCACCGAGGCGTTGCCGATGACGAGGCCGAGGGCGGTGAGGAACGTACGCAGGCGGTTCGCCTGCAGGGCGTCCCAGCTCGAGCGGAGGGCTTCGTCGAACCGCATCAGTCCTTTTCCAGTTTCGCCAACAGGTCGCGCGCTTCCCAGCGGGGCGGGTCTTTCGCAGTCAACCCGGCTTCGAGGTACGAACGGAGCAGGAGGCGGGCTTCGGAGCGGTTCCACCCGGCTTTCGCATAAGCTCTTGCGCGGGCGAAAAGGATTTTGGGCGCACCGGGCTGCAAACGCTCCGCCCGCGTGAAAAGCTCTTCAGCTTCTTCTCGGCGGCCGCGTTCGGTGAGGAAAGAAGCTAGATCGAGGAGCCGTCCCAGACGCTTCGGCTCGAGTTCCAGCGCGCGGCGCAAATGGGCTTCGGTTGCCCGCCAGTCTTTGCGTTTCTTCGCCAGTTCGGCCTGGGCCCACTCGTATTCGGCGGCGTCGAGATCGCGGAGCCGCTGGGCGAGGCGGCCGGCCTTCTCCGTCCCGCCGCCGAGGAAACCGGGGGCCTCCAGGTAGAACAGGAACAGGTCGATGAGGGCTTCGACGTTGCGGGGATCGAGCTGGACCGCTTTTTCGAACGCCTGGCGGGCCTTCCTCGCCCTGCCGAACGCTTTCAGCACGTTTCCTTTTTCGGCCCGGCGGCCGTAGGCCCGGCCAAGCCAGTCCCACCAATCCGAGCGGCCGGGATCGGTGGCGACCGCCTTCTCCAGAGCGTCGATCGCCCTTGCGAATTCGCCTTCGCCGTAATACGCCTTGCCCAAGAGCGCCCAGGCGGCGGGGGACTTCTCGGGCAGCGGGGCCAGCCGCTCGATCACGCCGCGGTAGTCGGCGCGCTGGAACAGAGCTTCGGCGGCCGCCAGCGGCCCGGCGAAGCCTGGCGTGGAGAGCAGGAGGAGAAGCAGCGGGATCAGGGTGCGCAGAGACGGCACGGCTCGCTTCATTTTCGCTGATTGCCGGGGAGCGGTTCAGGCCCGCGCGGCCGGGCTCCTGGAGCGTTGCCTCGCTGGGCCTTGGGCCCACTGGCGCGAGGTGAGGATGAGTCCCGACCCGCGCCAGGCGCTCTGCTATCAGTGCCACGCGCCCCGGGCGGGGGATTGACGCAGGCTGGCGCTTCCCCCCCGGGCGCTTCTATACACTCGAACGAGGAGACGCCGAGCATGGATGATCTGTCTTTCCTCGACCTCGTGGAGTCCTACGACGATTCGATCTACGACGTGCCCACCCGCGCGCCGGGGCCGCCGGGGCGGCTGCCGCTGACGCCGGAGATGCTCGCCGCCGGCCCGTCGGGCGACGTCTTCGGGTTGGGCATGAACGCGGCGATGGGCTGGGACCCGGCGAAGCTGGAGGGGCCGCAGGTGCTGCTGCTGAGCACGCACGGCGGCATCCGGGCGCCGGACGGCTCGCCCATCGCGCTGGGCTATCACACCGGCCACTGGGAGGTGGGCCTGCTGGTGGAGGAGGCGGCCCGGGAGCTGGCCGCGGGCGGGGCCGTTCCGTTCGCCGGCGCCTGCACCGATCCGTGCGACGGCCGCACCCAGGGCACGCCGGGAATGTACGACAGCCTTCCGTACCGCAACGACGCGGCGGCGGTCTTCGG
>CAYWXL010000152.1:0-4322 GCA_964461995.1 uncultured Solibacteraceae bacterium | reverse complement strand
AGTCGAGGTCGAAGGCGACATCACCGTCGTCCAGGGAAAGAGCTTCGAGCCCAAGCCCCCAGCCAGGCTGTTCTTTACGCCGAACACGAAGCTTGGGGTGGATGGCTCCCTGCTGGTGCAGGGAACTTCCTCAGCTCCCATTCTCTTCGACCGCCAGGGCGGCAGCGGCACCTGGGGCGGCATCGAGTTCCGTGGCGGCAGCAGCGGCACGATCTCGTATGCGACCCTTGAGCATGCGGCCAAGGGGATTCGGGTGGACGATGCAGACGTCACGGTCACCAATTCGAACATCCGCTTTTTCAGCGAGCAGGGGATTTACGCCTCGTCGCCGAGGTCGCTGGTGGTGGATGGCAGTGTGGTGGGTCCAGCGCAGGGCGCCTCGCAAGGGATTGCTCTGAACGGCCTGAGCACTCCGGAGGTGCGAAACAGCGATATCGGCAACGTGCCGATCGGTGTGGAGGTGGCCACCAGCAGTGGAGCTGTGGCTTCCATCCACGACAACGACATTCATGATGGCAGCAACGCTGGAATCTCGCCTGGAGCCGAACTTTCCGAATCCGTTCAACCCCAGTACGGTGATCCGCTTTGCTCTGCCCGAGGAGGCGGTGGTCAGCGTGACGATCCTGGACATTGGCGGGCGAGTGGTCCGCAAGCTCCTGTTGGACGCACCCTACGCAGCCGGCACCTGCGAGGTGATGTGGGATGGCAGGAATCAATCCGGCGAGGTGGTGGCCTCCGGTGTGTACTTTTATCGCCTTGAGGCTGCCACGAGGAGCGCCGAGAGACGCTTTTCGGATTCTCGTAAGCTTGTGTTGATCCGATAGCACCGAGGAGGTTGGCATGCGCTCAACAGTTCTTGCCGTGGCTACGGCTGTGACCTTTCCGCTGACGGCCTGGGCGGGCGTTGCCACGGTTGAGAACGTTGCGGTCTCGGTTCAGCCGATCGAGGGTGGTTCCTTCCAGCTTTTGTTCAAGTTTGATCTACCGCAACTGCCGGACAGCGTCAAGATCGACTATGCGGTGTTGACCTTTGCTTTGAACCTTGCCAGCACACCGAACGGTCGATTCTTGGAGATTTTGGCGGCCGATGCGACAGGAAAGGCTCCCGAGAGCAAGGTGGCGTACAACCAAAAGCCAGTGACGGGGCTCGTGCCACGCGACAAGACCGGGTTGGTGCGGATGAAGCTGGACATCACCCAGCTTGTGGATTTGTGGCAGAGCGGAAAAGCGAAGAACCGCGGGGTGCTGGTGGTCTCCCACCGCCGGGAGGAAAGCAAAGCCCTTCGGTCCGAGGTGGTCAGCTTTGCGTCCGAGCAAGACGCAAAGGTGAAGATCTCTTATACAGAGAGGAAGTAGGATTGCAGTCCAGTGGTGTCCCGCAGGGCGCGCTCCCCCACGCGCCACGAAACACGCAACACGTAGCACGAAGCCGCCCCAGACACGCAAGTTCCGTCTTGGAATCGACCTCCTGAGAGCTCCGGTAGCTCGCCTCGCCTCTCTGCGAAAAAGGCGCTCATCGGCTACTTTTCGCTTGACGTTGTCGATTTGCTTTTCTAGTTTTTGTTCAGTTGATGGGTAAGTGGGGGCGCACGTGCCCAGGAAAGAAAGACAACCATCTGATTCTCGCCGGATCCCACGCAGGTTGCTGGGACCAGCAAGACCAAGAGCCCGGATTCTACACCCGATGGCCAGACCGGCCGGGGTGTGGGGTTCGGGCTTTTGGGTTGGGGCGTGCAGGCGGCCAGAATCGGGAAGGTGACCAGGCAAGCAACTGGCGGACTGGTTGTTGCGGTGTGTCCATGGGTAGCGAGGCAATGACGGTTGCGTTCGGCGGCCGCCACCGTATCGGGAGGAGGAGATGAAGCAATTGTGGCTGGCCATTAGGATCGGGTTCATGGTTTTACTGAGCCCTGTCTTGTTAGCGCAAGGGGTGGATTCGCTGAAGGCCTATTATCCGCTGCATGTCGGAGACTACTGGGAATTCGAGATAGACGAAACCGGCTTTGTCTATAGAGCCTGGAGAAGTGTTACTGGAGATACGACCTTTGAGGACGGGCGAAACTATTTGATCATAACGCACAATGATGAGTACGGAACTCCAAATGTACGCTTCGAGCGCGTAACAGATTCGTTAGAAGTCGTAAGATACTTTTCCAACGATTCAGGATCAGGGGAACAATTAGTCTATCGGCTTGACGCAGTGCAGGGCGATTCTTGGGTTTCGTCAGATTCATTGACTACGGTAGTAGTTACTCTAGATTCCATCTTCGAGGCAGAAATGTTTGGCGAGATTCGGATCAACAAACGATATAGATTCGAAGAGTATGATAAGAGCACGGGCAGATTCCTTCAAGAATCGTTTGAGGTCCTGACGAAAGGGGTTGGTTTCAGCTATCTTCAAGGAGGGGATGGAGTCGCTGAGCTAGGAACGTGGACTCTGAAGGGGGCAGTCATTGATGGTGTGCAGTACGGAGATGTCTCCTCGGTTGACGATCAAGTTCCGTTCAGCAACCCCCGAAGGTTTCGCCTCTATCAGAATTATCCGAATCCCTTTAATTCCGAGACAAGAATCGATTACAACATCGTCTCCGATTCGCCAGAGCGGATTATTATAAGTGTTTCTAATATTAGAGGGGAAGAGATTGCCACACTATCCGACCGAATACACACAAGCGGTTTCTATTCGGTTAGCTGGGATGGCAAGGACAAAAGGGGACGACACGTATCAAGTGGAGTTTACTTATGTCGGTTAGTAGCAAACGGATTTGTTGATGCACGTAAGATTATGGTCCTAAAATAGGACTTATGCTATGTATGAGAAGTAGTTGCACGCTTTGACGGCCGAATGTGTATGAAGTGCATGCAACTGACGAGGTTGATCCGGAAATTGAAGCGGGTCTTCCATTTCGTTTTGTGAGGGATTCCAGGTGACAAAGTGGAAGGCCATACGGGCTCAAACAATGGCGCCGCCGGAGCCAAATAGTCGAACAGCATTAACATGGTTCGCAGCACACTGGACGCTCGAAAAGTGACGTGCTGTACGTGCAACCGGAATTCGGGAGGTTGGTATTTCAAATTCTAAGCCGCCGCAAATGTTCGATCAGCTCCGGAAAATAATGGGATCTCTAGTGCTCAGAATGTCTCTTTTATGTATTCTTGTCCTCTCACTCGTGCGATGTGACAACCCCCTGAAGTCTGAGAGAATCCATTTTTCCAACCACTCTCCGGAAGACCTGGTTCGAAGCTTGAAAAGTGCATACGAGGCTAAAGATTTGGAGGGCTACCTGCAGTCTCTATCGACAGATTTTTCCTTTTCATCGCGAACAATCGGACAATGGGGGAAGAATGAGGAGAAAGAAATTCATCAAGGGATGTTTATGTCTCCTCAAGGTCCGGAATCGATTAGGCTAGAACTGTCACCGGTAGGCTTTCAGGAAGCTCAACCTGATAGCATTATGGAGGGAGATTACATTTACAGGTTGTTTTTGCAATTCTTGGGATCTTCCGAAGAATACGCTGGAGGCACGGTTCGTTTCAGTTTTGTTAAGCGCGGCAATGGCAGATGGCAGATTCAAAAATGGATCGAGCCGATTCCAGGGTATTTGGATAAAACGGAAGGAGCTGCCGTGAGACAAGAGCACTATTTTCCGCTTCAAGTTGGAAACATGTGGGTGTATGAGGAGCGTGTCTTCGGTCTTGCTCCTGAGATTAGGATCACTGTAAAGGATTCATCTTTCATTGGTAACCACCTATTTTATTTAGTCGAAGGTGCTCCCTTTTCAGAATATGGTTATGATTTTGTCAGATTAGATTGCAATGATAGACTTTTGGGGTTCAGTTCGATTGATTCGAGTACGGCAATGTTGTACGACTTCCGGGCGACGGTTGGGGACACGTGGTCGTACCCCAGCCCTTCTCTTGACAGCGATGTCGCTGTTGAGCTAGTTGAACAGGGCCAGACTGCTGTCACAAGAGTTTCCATATTCGACAGCACTTTGGTATTTTCTTCCCATTTGAAGGGCGAAGGTACAATGCTCATTCAGAACATAGCCAAAGGATTTGGTATAGTCGCAATGGCCGCTGAAAGTGAGCGATGGGTTCTCAAGGAAGCCCGGATCAATGGCACTCTCTATGCTGATACTACAACATGGGTTGGGGAAGAAGTGAAGTCATGGGGTGGGATCAAAAGAGTCTTTCTGGCAAAGTAAGAACTCACCAGGAGGTGTTCGATATGGCTCTGAATTGTTTTGTTCGGGTCTTTGCGAGAAGTTTCGGTGGCTGGGTGATGTTGTTCATCGCTGTCGCCTCAGCAGCCGGGCAGG
>CAYWXL010000151.1:0-4345 GCA_964461995.1 uncultured Solibacteraceae bacterium | reverse complement strand
CCTGCCGCGCCGGCGGCCGCCCGGGCCCGGGCGGCCTGGTCCTCGCGGTAGTCGTAGATGAACTCCCACTCGTTGTACTTCGTGCGGTCGTTGTAGACCTTGATGCCCTCGGCCTCGTAAGTGGAGGCGACGCCGGCGATGCCGCCGCCGATGCCGCCACCGGTGGCAGTCCCGGTGATGCCAGCCAGTCCACCCGGGCGGGGAGTCGTCAGGATCTGCTGAATCATGGATAAAGCCGGGTTCGGCCCTCCGCCGGGCCGAGCAGGCGATCCAGGCGCTCCCGGGGGTACGGCAGGAGCCGCACTGGCCGGCGGCGTGCCGATGCGGCCGCTGGGCGAAATGGGCGTGGGCGGTCCGTAGGGGCCGGGCAGACCGGGAATTCCTTGTCCGGGATAAGTGGGTGTCGCCGGACGCGGGTAACCGGCGCCGGGCTGCTGCGGACTGATGCGAGGCTGGACTGGGCTGACGAGCCCCGGCTGGCCGAACGGGACTCCGGGCTGGGCGCCGGGCGGATAGTTCGTTTGAGGCGGGTAACCCGGCTGGGCCGGCGCCGTCCGCGGTTGCGTCGGATAACCGCCCGGTTGAGACGGGGAAACTCCCGGCTGGGCTGGATAGCCCGGCGGCATGTCCGGCGGCGTGGGCTGGACGCCGCCCGGGGGGGCTTGCCCGTAAGGACCCGGTAGCCCCGGCACACCTTGCTGAGGATAAGGCGTTCCCGGAGGCGGCGGATAGCCGGGGCGTGGTCCCTGACCGGTCTGGCCGTAACCCGGCTGACCCGGCTGCACGTACCCTGGTTGACCGGGAATTGCACCCGGCGGCGCGTACCCGGGGGACACCGGCTGCCCATACTGCGGCTGACCGTAGCCCGGCTGACCTGGTCGGGGATAGGTGGGGGCCGATCCCGTCGTCGCGACCGGGGGATAAGGCGCCTGTCCGGGCGGTGGCGGCGGCGTCACGCCGCGGAATTGTTGGGCTCGCACGACCGGGCGGTCGCTCGCTCCGCGGATCATGGCGCCACGAGACTGGCTGGCGCCCTGGCCGGCAGCCGGGGCCGTAGAGCCGAAAGCCGCTCCTTCAGTGATGAAGGTGTTTTGCGATTCCTTCTTCTCCTTCTCGGGCGGTTTCCGGGTCAGCGAGTCCGTGTAGAAGCCCATGTTGTCGATGTGGATGAGCCGCCACTCGGACTTGCCGGTCATCGGGTCCTTATAGCGCCGGCGGAGAAAGCGGATCTCAGTCGCGTTCTCGAGATCGTCTAGGCTGGCCGGGTACTTTTTGAACTTGCGCACGTAGAGCTGGATGGCGCGCTTGTACTGCTCGCCGCGGTCGATCAGCTCCTGTTCCTTGACTCGCTGGGACTCGAAGACCAGACGCGGCAGCTCCCGGTACAGCATGATGGCCACCGATGCCGCCATTACGAAGATGAGCAGCATCGCGAAGCCCCGCTCGTCGCCGAGCCTGCGCGTGGAGCTAGCCACGGATCTCCTCCAGCCGTAAGGTTTGCCGGTGGTCGTACTGCGTATCCTCGACGACAGCGGACTTGCCGTCGATCTTCACCACTTTGTAGCGGCTCCCGATGACGTCGCCCTCGCCGGCGATGAAGATCTTGTCGCCGTCGAGGAAAAACGCCTTCGTCTCGTTGGTGTTGACCCGGCTGATGTAGCCGTAGAACTTCAACCGGATCGGCGGCGGGGGCGGCTTCACCGGCTTGGCGCTGAGGCGTTTGGCGACGGCTTCCCGCTGCTTCTTCTTGATTTCTTCGAGCTTCGCCGGCGAAATCTTTGGTTCGGGCTTTTGGAGCGCCGGCGGACGTCCGAACTCGAAAAGGCTGCGGCGGACGTTCTCGATCCGCACTTCCTGCAGCTTCGCGAGTAGATCGAGCCGCAGCGTGGGATCGATGGTCATAGGGTCGGGCCTGTCCTCCGGCCGCCGCGGAACCAGCGAAGGCCGGAATCCACGGCTGCCTCTTTGACCCGCACGGCGCGCCCTTGAGGCGACGGCGCTGCGCCGGGGAGCCCGACGCGCGGCCGGCGGTTTCGCCGGAGCGGGACTCGTGGCCGCCGCGGGCCTGGGCGGGGGCGTATAGTCCGGTATATCCGAGGCGCTGTTGGAATAGAACAAGTAAGCCGCCACGGCCAGCAGCCCCATCAGGATAGCGACCTTTTTCGGCTCGGCTCCGACTTTCATCCCGCTCTGGTCTCCTGTTTCTCCCGCGCCGTCCCGGCCGGCTCGCCGCTTTCAGGGCCACTTTCACCGCCGGCCTGTCCCGCCCTGGAAGCCGGCGGCTTGCCCTCCATGACGAAAGCGTGCATTTTAAAGTTGACGTTGAGCGTCCCCGCGGCGCGCTCGGGCGAGGCCGTCAAGGTGTCGAGAATCAGGAACCGCGGCGAGCGGTCCAGGAGGTTCAGGAACTTCACCAAATCCTCATAGCGGCCCTCGTAGTTGCCAGAGATCGTCATCATGTAGAGGCCGTCGCTTCCCTCGATGGGTTCGAAACTGAAGCTTTGCTCCTGCTGCCGGATGCCCGCTTTGGCGGCCGTGTCGCGCAACTCACTAACGATGGTAGAAGAAGCGGTGCGCCGGTCCAAGAAGTACTTCGCCATGAAAGCATCGCCTTCCTCCCGAGCTTTGCGGGACTTGTCCGCAAGCCTTTCCAGACGCTCTACCGTTTGCTCCTTCTGACGGATCTGAGAGCGCAGACGCCCGAGCCGCGCCTCCATCTCCTCCGGGGATTCCGCCCAAGGATGGAACAGGAACAGGGCCGCCCCGAGGTTCGCCGCCAGCAGCACGCCGAGGATCAGGCGCACGAGCAGCCGGGGCTCCCGAAGGATCTCCGCGCCTCGCGGCAACTTTACTCTGACTGTCCTCCAATCAAAGCCTACGGTCATAGACGACATTCACCCGATAGCGGTACAACGGCTCGTTGTCGGTAGGCGGCAGCGCCGCCGTCACCGCGGTGGAGCTGAAAATCTCGGAGTCCTCCATATTCCGCAACATTTCGATGACCGGCTCGGAGTCCTGAGCCGCCACGACCATTTCCAACTGGATCTCGTTGTCCTCGGTCACCTGTGGACGGATCTGCACCAGCTTGACGTTGTAAGGCATCACCTGCTCGAGGTCACCGAAGATCAAAGTCCAACTGATACCCTTTCGCAGCAGCAGCATGTTCAGGAACACGCTGCGCTGCAAGACGGCCTCGTTCTCCGGCCGCCGGAGCTCCGCTTGAAGCTGCGTCTCACGCATCGTGAGATGCTGCAAGCGCGATTCGGCTTCGGCGATCGCCCGAGCGACCTCGTCGCCGGCGCCGCGCTCAGCCAGGATCAAGTAAACCTGGAGAACCAGCACGGCCACCATTAGCACCGCCGTGGCGGCCGACGCCACCAGGATCGGGCGGTCATGCCGGAACGGCCGGCTCGCGAGATTGATGGGCACGGCGGTTCTCATCGTTCGACGCCTCTCATCTTTCGGTCCCTTCGAGGAATCCCAGCAGCCCCGCGTTCGCCGCCCCGGGCTCGCCTAGACGTGATTCCAACACCCCGATGGAAACCCCCAGATCCTTTTCGCTCTGCTCGGCCACCTGGCCGGTCCAGTCCCCGAAACCGCAGAGCAAGAGCTCCCCCGGGCGGCTACCGAGCGTATCCTCGACGAAGGCGCACGTGGGGAACAAAACGCGCATCACCTCATCCGGGGTTAGCTCGGGGAGCTCGACGCACCGCAACAGCCGCAGGCTGCGCCCCTCGGTGACGGCGGCTGTCAGGACCGCCCCGCTCAGCCGGGCCAACACCTGCACGCCGTCCAGTTTCAGAAGATTCAGGGCGGCCAGCGTGGACGTCGTCACCAGGCCGGGCTCGAAACCCGCGCTCCGGAAGGCCGCTTCGTAGCGCGCGATGATCTCGAGTGGAGCCACGGCTGCGACCACCTCGTACTTCCGGTCCCTGCCGCCCGTGGCCTGAACATAGTAAGAGACCTGCGCCGAGTCCACGTCGAAGGGAATGCTTTTTTTCATCCGGAAACGCACCAGCGAGAGCTGCTCCTCGGCGTTGGAGGGGAACTGGTCGAAATCCAGCACCGCCACGCGGGCGCAGAAGTCCGGCAGAATCACCGCCGCGCGGCGCCGCTTCCCTTTGCCGTTAGCGGGACAGAGGGCCCGCACGTGGCGAAAGAAGACATCGGGCTGCACGACGTTGTCCCGGAGAGGAGAAACCGTCAGCACGCCGGGCTCGAGAGTTTCCATGCCGAATTCCAAGCCTTCACGGTTGCGCCTCGCCCAAGCAATGCCCGTCTCCGAGATTTCGAAGGCGTACTCCGGCGGCGGATCCTGCAGGAGCTTTCGGATTCGCTGCCAGAG
>CAYWXL010000150.1:0-4498 GCA_964461995.1 uncultured Solibacteraceae bacterium | reverse complement strand
GGCAGTTGTGCTGTTGCGGGGGCCGAGCCACGGGCGCCGGCTAGGGGCCAAGCCTCGCATTTCCACTGTCCCGAACCTGCAGGACCCGTTGCCTGCCCCCAGCCTGATGAGGGAGCACCCACTGGCGCAGGCGTCGCAGTCAAGCCGCGTGGCGCCGGAGTCTCTCGACCCTCGGCACCGTCGCCAGTATCAGACCCAGCCCGAGCGGATAGAGCACTCCGCAGACCAGAAATACCGGGGTGAAGGAAAAGGCTTCGACGACGCGACCGATGACCAGGCCGGAAAGGGCGCCGCCAATGCCGCCCGCGGTGCCAGTCAACCCGACGACCGTGCCGGTGCTGGAGGAGGGGAACAGGTCACCGATGAGCGTCATGTAGTTGGTCATCCAGAACCCGTGAGCAAACATCAGAACACTCATGATGAGCACGGCCCAGAAGGCGTCGGGAGCGACGAGGCAGAACATCGAGGCGGGGGTCAGGAGGGCTGCCGCGGCCATGACGGTCTTGCGGGTGCGGTTGATCGACCAACCTCTCCGCACGAGCCGGTCCGAAACGGCGCCTCCGATCAGCGAGGAAATACCAAGAGTGAGGAACGGAATCCAAACCAACCGGCCGATTTCCTCAATCGAGGAGCCGCGTTCCTGACTGAGGTACTGCGGTATCCAGAACATGTAGAAGTAGAAAACGGGGTCGAGCAGGAACCGGGTGAGGCTCAAGCCCCACACTTCGCGGCGCGAGAGCAGGTCGCGCCAGGGCCAGGGCGGATCTTTGGACTCAGCAGCCTCGTGCCCGTCGAGAATGTAGCGCCGTTCCTGGGGTGAAGCGAAACGAGAGTCAGCCGGCTGCTGGAAGAAAAGGAACCAGAGGGCAACCCAGAAGCCGCCGAACAGACCGGTAGCCACAAAGGCGCCCCGCCAGCCCGAGTGCATCGAGATCCAGACGATCAACGGCGGGGCGAGTACGGCGCCAATCGCCGAGCCTCCCGTCGTCGCGATGCCCATCGCCAGAGCGCGCTCCCGCGCGGGGAACCACTCAAGGACCCCTTTGGCCGCGCCGGGGAAGCAGCCGCCCTCGCTGGCTCCCAGCAGGAATCGCGCGGCGGTCAACTGCCAGGCGCTCTGGACGCCGGCGTGGATCAGGCTGGCGAGCGTCCAGACGGCGACGGTGAGGCCGAGCCCGGCGCGGGTGCCGAGCCGGTCGATGAGCCGCCCGCCAAGGGTGAACATGACGCTGTAGGCGAGCGTGAAGGCGGCCACCGCCTGGGAGTATTCCACGTTGCCGAGGCCGAGATCGTCCAAAATGCGCGGGGCCAGCACCGAGAGCACCTGCCGATCGAAGAAGCTGAGCGCGGCGGCCAGGAACAGCAGTCCCGCGATGAACCAGCGAAAGCCCGGTAGGCGCGGCATCTAGCCTGTTTCCTCGGCGACGATCACGGCTTCGATTCCGAGCGCGCCAGCGATCTTTTCAATCGTCCGGGCGTGCCGCCCCACACCGAGGGCGAAGTGATGGGTGGGCCCCTCGGCCACCCAGCGCTTGAGAAACGTGCGCACATCCGGCCGGAAGAAGCCGCGGGTGTTCGTGTTGCCGGTGGGCGGTATCGGCCCCTTTACGCTGCAGCCCTCGGCGATGACGAATTTGAAGCGGCCCTCGCCGGTGAGCCCGATGCTGAGCATGGTGATCGGGCCCTCGCGGATCTTGAACTCGACACTGGCGCCGTTGCCGGGCTTGCCGTGATACTTGGCGAGACTGCGGAGGACGGGCCGGCCTTCGGCGATGTTGATGTGATGGGGGCCGTCGTGGCCCACCAGGACGAAGCCCTCGTCGAAGTCCACTGGGTGGAACTCGGCGAAGCTGCCGCCGATTTCGAGGCGGTCTTCGATCAGCATGGCGATGCAGGTCTTCAGATCCGACTCGCCGCACATCGGAAAACCGGCCGAGGTCAGCAACGAGTTACCTACCGTAAGGTTGGTGACGAGGCGGCGCATTTCGCTCTCCGGTTCGCCTTCGTAGTAGTAGGCAAGGCCGTCGAGGTCATACTCGTCAACGAAGCCTTCCAGGGCGGCGGCGGCTCGCGCGGCCATCTCGAGATCTTCTTCGGTGAGCCGGAGGGTGATCGGATCGGACTTCGGGTCCGGGGTGGCAAACAGGTCGAGGATCTGCTCACGCTTGGCGCGGATCTCTGCCTCGGTCACCGCTCGGAAGTGCCGCATGAGGTCGTCCGGTTCGGTCTGAACAATGTGGCAGCCGAAGGCGGCAGTGAGCGCCGTATGATCGGTTTGCATGTCGAGCATGTTCTCGAGGACGTGACCGAAGTGCCCGATCCGCGCGCGCTTCAGATCGTGCAGTACGCGGGCGATGGCGCACCATTCGGCCACTTCGCCCTCGGCTTCCGGATCGTCGTCGAGCGTCCCCAGAATCACCGGCGGCGGCTTCTTGCCCATGCGGATTGCCACGCCGGTGAATTCCGGCACCGAGCAGAAATCGTCGTTCAGCAACTGCATGCGGGTGGAGGCCCGCGTGTAGTCGAGCGCGCGGCTCGGCTGCAGCGCCACCAGCACAATGGGGATGTCGAGGTCCCGCACGATCATCCCGAAGGTGGCCGAGGTGGCGTAGGTGAGCATGTCACAGAAGAGCAGGTCCAGATCGGCCTTTCTCAGACGTGGACGGAGTTCGGCCGCCGAACGGGCGTCGTCCACAATGCCGAAATCGGTCACCTCGACCCCGTGGCTCCGCACACGCTCGACAAACACATCGAGCTTAGTGCGCAATTCGTCAAGCAAGCCCGGGAACTGAGCCCAGTAGACGTGGTGGCCCACCCCGAACACACCCACATTCGCCCGCAGCGGCTTGCGCCGGGGCACCCGCGGCGTCTCGGTTAGTGCCGTGATCGGGTCTTTCGCTCTTGATCCCATTCGACAATCCGTTTCTGCAATCGCTCTACAACCCCGTTGTATTCCTTTTCACCATACAAGTTGCGGGTCTCGCCGGGATCGGTGTCCAGGTCGTACAACGATCCCTCGGGGCGCTCGCGGAACCGCCCCGGGTCGCCCGGATCGAGAAACACCGTCAATCTGTACCGTCCATCCCTGATCGTCACCAGCCGGTCGTCGTCGCGGTATCCCCGGTAGCCAAACTTGATTTCGCTGAATACCGGTTCCGGAGCCGGTTCTCCTCCATTCTCCAGCACCTCTTGGAGCCCGCTGCACTCGACCTCGCCCGGGACCTCGATTCCGGCGCACTCGAGCAACGCCGGCAGCAGCGAGATCGTATTCACCGGCGTGCGCACGCGGGCGCCGCTCCGGACTCTCCCCGGAGCCCAGAAGAAAAATGGGACGGTTGCCACTTCGCGGTAAAACGTCTGCTTCTGAAGCAACCCATGGTCACCGAGAAGCGTACCGTGATCCGAAACGAAGGCAACGATCGTGTTGTCCAGCAGATCGCGTTTCCGCATCCAGTCGAGCAGCCGGCCGATTTCCGAGTCAAGGAAAGCGACGCGGTCGTAATAATAGCGGCGGGCTCTCCGGATCTGTTCGCGGCTGAGCCGGAACGCCCCTTGATACTCCCGCCAGACTCTGCGCTCGTAGAAGGGAACGCGGCTCAGTTCCTCTTCGGTGGCCAACGGGATGCGGATCGCGTCCGGATCCACGGTCCCGCAGTACTCCTTGGGAACCACCACCGGAGTATGCGGAGCCAGGAGGGAAAGCCGCAGGAAGAACGGATCGGCCGCCGGCCGGCTGCTGAGCCAGTCGATGGCCAGATCTACGTTCTGGTGCTCCGCGGTCTCCTCGATCCGTCCTGGGAAGCGGCCGGCCAGAATCCACGGCTGCGGGCCGGGGTACTGGAGGATCTCGCAGGCGGCCGGATCGCAGGGGCGGTTGTAGCCGACGGCGGAGACCGGCCCGCCAATGGTGCGGCCGCCCTCGATCTGGAACGCTTGCCGGCCTTTGCGGAAATAATGCTTCTTGCCGAACGAGGCCGTGCGGTACCCGGCGCTTTCGAAGGCCCAGGTAAGAAACGAAGTATCCTGCCGGATGTGCGGCGCCTGGTTGTGGAGGACGCCCGTGGTGGAACCGTACTGGCCGGTGAGCAGCGAAGTGCGCGCCGGGACGCAGACCGGCGACGGTGTGTAGGCTTCCTCGAAGATCGTGCCTTCGGCGGCGAGCTCGTCGAGATGTGGGGTCTTTGCCCACGGGCTTCGATAGGCGCCCATCGAGTCGGGGCGCTGCTCGTCGGTCATCAGCCACAGCACGTTGGGAGGCTTGCGGGCACATCGCAGCAGCGCGGGGGCGGCCAGCGGCGCCGCTACGCTCCCGAGGAACCGGCGGCGGGTGGTGCTGGTACGGACTGCTCGCATCAGGTGTCTACTTTCGCCCGTCCAGGCGCTTCGCGTCAATGGAAAACTGTGAGCATGGACTTCGTTGCGGAGGCCGAAACGCGGAGTCCCTGCTAAGCTGCACTTGTCAAAGAAGGTTTTCCTCTCCACGTTTGACTGTTCTTGC
>CAYWXL010000149.1:0-4527 GCA_964461995.1 uncultured Solibacteraceae bacterium | reverse complement strand
CGTGCCGATCCAGAAGGAGGTCTATCTGACGGTAGGCGAAGCGCAGTAGAGGCCCGCCGACGGGAGTGGAGGGGCGTCCCTGCGCCCACGGGGAAACCCTGCCCGCATATCCCGCGCGGCGCTCGGCCGCTACCGCAGAGAGCCACCAAGCGTTTTGTGCACAGCGTTCAGATGACGCACGACCTTCACAACAAGATGGACTGCTCAAACGCCAGGCATACGGATTCCGCAGCTTCTCCAACTACCGGATGCGAGTGAAGGTTTTATGTGCTGGAACACTCGTGTCCAAAAACGGTCCATCTGGGCCGGGGCGGAAATGGGTGAGTCTCTGGTAGGTTGAGAGGAGTTCTGAGAAGGAACGAATCTCAACCCTTAGGAGGTGGACCTGCCCCGGCAAGAGAAGCGGGAGATGAGCGTCCTGACCCCGCAACAGGCGCGAGCGTTCCTGGAGGCGTGCAAGGAGAACCGATATGGTGCGCTGTTTGCCCTGGCGATCACGACGGGCTTGCGGCTCAGCGAGTAGCTCGGTTTGAAGTGGACGGACTTGGATTGGGGCTCCGGGAGCATTCGCGTTGCGCGAACCCTCGAGGTCATGCAAGGCGGAGGATGGCGGTTTGCGGAGACGAAGAGGGCACGGGGCCGACGGACCGTCAAGTTGCAGACCTTTGTGCTCCAGTCGCTTCGGGACCACTTCGTGGCGCAGGCGGAAGAGCGCGAACCGGCCGACGAGAAGTGGCGGGACCATGGACTGATCTTCACGGCGCAAAACGGCAAGCCGGTGAATGAGCGGAACCTGGTACAGCAGTATCTCGAGCCGCTCTTGAAGGGCGCCGGGCTCCCCAGCATCCGCCTTACGGCTCCCGACGCACGGCGGCCCCACTGGCGCTTTCGGCCGGCGTCCCCCCGAAGGTCGTGTCGAAACAGCTTGGCCACGCCGGCGCCGCATTCACCCTCGACATCGATTCCCACGTCCTGCCCAACACGCAGGAAGCCGCCGCAGCGAAGCTGGAGCGGTTGTCGAACTCCCACGCCCCGCTACACGGGGGAGTGGGAGAACTGATGGTTGGCGGAGGGTAAGACGATCCTGTATTCGAGACATCGAACCGGCGGGTGCGGCAGGGAAGCGGCCAGGGAGGCGGCTGGAGATCGCTGCGTGCGTCCTGCGCGCCTCCCCGTGTGATCCGCCGTGCCGTCCCGAATCAGCGGACCAGCCTGACCGGGCCGAAAAGCCCGCTCTTCCGGGGCTTCACTCTGGCCCAAGGTATCCCCGCCGTCGCGGTGATGTTCGTGCGGGTGATCTTCGGCGCGCACTCGCCGCGCGCCTCGCCGATCAGCCGATTGGCCCAGGTGTTGGCTACGTGGATCTCGAGCGTGTTCTCGCCTTCTCGAAGCGCCTGGGACGCCAGGAGCCGGAACGGGGGCGTCCAGGCTACACCGAGCGGCTCCCCGTTCAAAGTCACCTCGGCCACCGCCCACAGATCGCCCAGTTCCAGATATACGGGCCGATCACCAGCGAGCCAATCGGCCGGGAGGTGGAATCGCTTCGTGTAGGTGGCGATGCCGGAGAAGCAACGGACACTGGGAAGTTCGTGTTCGGTCCAGGAGATCAGCTCCGGCAACGTGACCGTGGCCGGCGCCCCCATCCCGGGGGGAAACCGCAACTCCCACGGGCCCGCGAGTTCCATCACAACCGGCGCCTCCTTCTTGGACGAACGTGGCCCGGGAGGGGGTCCGCCGGCCTCCCGGAATACCACGAAAACCGAGCCGTGCGGATCCAGATCGAGGGGAACGGTCAGACCTTCAGCGGAGGACTTGAAAGTACGCACGGCCGCAATCCGGCCCGTAACCGGATCCCAAAGCTCCGGCCGTTTCCCCCATACCCGGAAAGTGGCCTCCACGTGCTCAGGGCGCCGCTTCTTGTTGCGGACGAAGTAGATCTCGGCTTCTTTCGTGCGGCGATGGATGTAATCGAGTTCTGTATCGCGTCGTTTGCTCCTGAAGGTGAAATCGGGCCCGACGCCGCGAGCCGCGAGCACTTCTCGGAGTGACTTGTCCGTGATGATCTTTCCCTTGCCCCACAGCTCCGCCGCCAGCTTCTGAACTTCTCTGTCGCTCTCCGGATACCCCGTGAGACCGGTCGAGCGGGAGGGCCGCCGGCGTCCGACGACCGTGGCGCCGTCGAGTACAAGCTGCCGGACTTTGCGCAGCACGTGGAGGTCGATATCGTCCCGCTCGGGCAACACCAGGACCTCGTAGCTCATGCCGTCGGGCAGCACGATCTTGCCCTCCCGCACGCTCATCCGTTTCAGAATCACCTCCGCGTTGGTGACGTCATAGTCGTAGCCGGACCCGAGCGATGGGTCCACGTGTTTCGGCGGGACGAAATTGAAGCCCTGGTCGCCGTAATAGTAGACGACGTCGGCCACGAAGAGGCCCTGCTGGAGGAGGAACGACGCCCGGCCCAGGTATTCGAGAAACGCCCTGGCCATCGGCCACCAGACGAGGTTGGGCCCGAGGTGCGTGCCGGCCCCGTATGCCCAGCCAGGCTTGCCGGCCTCGGGGGGCTGGTGGGACGCCGTGTGCCAGACGAAGTGGTTGGCCCCCTCGCACATGGCGCGATCAGCCGACCATTTCAGACTCTGGGGCGCGTCTTCCCAGTGATGCATGCTGGTGAACGCTTCCTGGTGGACGCGGCGCTTGCCGTAAATGTGTGCCGCCGCAGCCGTCTCCTTCACCACCCACAGCGAGTCCGCCTGCGGACGATGCGGCCAGAATTCGCCTCGGACTGAATCGATGGCTCCGAGCGCCAGCAGTGCGTCGACAGGTACCTGGTGAATCGGCGGTCCCGGTCCGCCGGCCTCTGATTCGATGCCCAGGCCGGCCTCGTGGGCTACCGCTGTCGCGGTCCGGTAGTAAGCGTCAACCAGCAGCTCGCCGAGCGTCTTGCGGAAGTCATAGCGGAAACGCTCGGTGAGATCCTCGTCTTCAACAACCGCGCCGTACAAGGCGGGCAGGAAACGGGTGGGATCGTAGCCTCGCCGCCGCTGGAACTGTTCGATGAAATCGGGCGTCCAGATCTGGCCGCGGACTTCGTAGCTGGCCAGATAGAGGTCATCGAGCGCGCTTGCGTCCAACTCGCCTATCCCCCGCTCGAGCCGGCTTATCAGCGTCCCGAGAAAGCGGCGGGTGGCGCCCGCACTCAGGTGATCTGTGGCCAGGCCGTCCGAGTTCGGGCTCGGCACCTTGAGCCGTTCGCCGGTGTTCGTGCACACGAAGCGGAGGATGGCCCACTTGCCGGCGGGCACTTTCCACCGGAGACGTCCGGTGCGATCGACGCGATCGGTCAGGTCGATGAGGCGGCTGCGGTCAGGGATCACCAGCGGGGGCGGCCCGTTGGAAGACCAGCTTCCCCGAGCGCCGCTGGTAACGCCGTCGAACAGGTTGTAGGCGGACCACGCGGCGCGGTCGTTTCCTCCGGTCGAGGAGTAGCGGATCAGTTTCGCGCCGTCGATGGTGCGGTTGGCGCGGTGGGACAGCAGCACGTTCCGGCCTTCGGCGGTGTAGGCTTCGAACTCGGCGAGCTGCACGCGCCCCGATTCAGGGTTGTGGCCGCTGCGAACAAGCAGGCGAACGTAACGCGCCCTGGCGGGCGGGAAGCGGAACTCCTGCGGCCCGGTGCGGCCTTCGAGCGAGGCGCGGAGAACTTCGCGGAAGGAACCCGGACGCGCGTCGGTGGTAGAAACCTCCACCGAGAACTCCTTGGTGAAGTAGTTGACCCCCTGCTCGCCGCTCAGCGTGTTGTAGAGCACGACGCGCTCGATGGTTGCCGGTTCCTCCAGCTCGAAGACGAACTCGTGGCCGGGCAGCCGCCGCGGTTGGGGCGCCGCGAGCACGGCGACTTCGGTGTAAAACACCGGCAGCCCGTCCGGGCCCTTCGGGTTGGACGGTGGAGTGTCGGGGAACGGCAGCCGCTGATCGAAAGTGCGTGGTCCCTCAACCTCGATCTCGGACCGGTACAGCGCCATGCTCCCGTCGCGGGGCGCAACCCAGCTTCCACCCATGTCCCAACTGCTGGAGACGGAGAGGTCGACCTCCATGCCGAGCCGCTTCGCCGTGCGCAGAATCAACGCGATATTGGCCACCGATTCCGGGCTCATGAACGCCGGGCCCGCCGGCGGCGCGTTCTTGCCCCGTGCGCCCATGTCGAACACGCAAAGCCCTCCGATGCCCGCCTCATGCAGCATCTCGATCTCCCGGGGCAGGTAGTCCCGGTTGGCGTAGCCGTTCAGCAGCAGGTAATAGGTGGCCGGCCGGGCCTCGACCGGCGGGTTGCGGAAGCCCTCCTCGAGCGAGACCGGCTCCGCCGGCGGCGCCGCAGCAGCCAAGACCAAGACGGCGAGGCAAACAGCGGCGGCGAGCAAGCAAGCGTGATTCTTCATGGGCCAGCGTTCCCCTGCTGGTTCGTAACGTTGTTCAATATGATCAACCGCACCGGTCCGAGCAAGCCGGAGGGCAGCGGCTGCTTGA
>CAYWXL010000148.1:0-4593 GCA_964461995.1 uncultured Solibacteraceae bacterium | reverse complement strand
CTGGCGCAACCCGCAGCCCTACGACCCCGACGACGGCAGCGTCGTGGACTGGTGAGTCCCCGGCCGCGTCCAGCGCCAGCCTCAATTCCGGTGGGATTTCGGAGCAGGCGGCCGCGGCCCGCGGCTCAGCGCTCGCCCCACTTCAGCTTCTGGCGCAGCACGTCGAAGAACTTGAGCCGCGGCGGCCGGATCAGCTTGACCACCCGGTCCGAGCTGCGGCAGACGATCTCGTCGCCGCGCTTGAGCGGCTCGCCGACCTGCCCGTCGATGGTCAGAAACGAAGCATCGTCCTTGGCCCGCACTAGGAGCCGGATCACCCGATCGCTCGGCACTACCACCGGGCGGTTGGTCAGCGTGTGCGGGCAGATCGGCGTCAGCACCAAAGCTTCGACCGTGGGGAAGATGATCGGGCCGCCGGCCGAAAGCGAATAGGCCGTCGAACCGGTCGGCGTGGCGATGATCAGGCCGTCGGCCTTGTAGGAAGTGACCTGCTGGTCGCCGACCCAGGCATCGACATCGATCATGCGGGCGATATCGACCTTGTCCACGACGACGTCGTTGAGGGCCTCGTACTGCTTCTTGATTTCTCCGCCGCGCTTCAGTTCGCAGTGAAGCAGGCGGCGCCGTCCGATCCGCTGCTCGCCACGCAAGGCGCGCTCCAGCTCCGGATAAAGCTCCTCGACGGTGATCGCCGTGAGGAAGCCCAGGCCGCCGATGTTTACGGCGAACAGAGGAATGTCGCGGCCGCCGATGGCGCGCACCGCCGACAGCAGCGTGCCGTCGCCACCGAGTAAGATCACCAGGTCTGTTCCATCGGGCGTCTCGGCGCGGGGAACGCCCTCGACGCCAGAAAGATACGACGCCGTCTCCTGGTCGCAGCGTACCTCAATGCCGCGTCCACGGAGCCATTCGAGCAGTTCCGGCACAACCTTCCTGGCGCGGTCCACCCCCGGCTTCGTGATCAGGGCCACTCGCTTAACGGAATGCATAGAGCAAGAACTCCCGGTTCCCTTCTGCGCCCAGGATCGGGCTTTCGATGATCTCGGCCCGGAATCCCAGCGCCTCGACCGCTTCGCGCACCTTGGCGCACGCGGCCTCGTGAAGTTTCGGATCGCGGACGATACCGCCTTTGCCGACCTGGCCGCGGCCGACCTCGAACTGCGGCTTCACGAGTATAACCATTTCGCCGCCTTCGGCGAGAAGCGGCGCGACGGCGGGCAGGATCAACGTGACCGAAATGAAGCTGACGTCGATCACCGCCAGGTCCACCCGTTCGCCGATGTCGTCGAACTTCAGGTAGCGCGCATTGAGCCGCTCGTGGAGCACGACGCGCGGGTCGGTGCGCAGCTTCCAGGCGATCTGACCGGCGCCGGTATCGACGGCGTGGACGCGGGCGGCGCCGCGCTGCAGCAGGCAGTCGGTGAAGCCCCCGGTGGAGGCGCCGATGTCCAGGCAGACCTTGCCGCGGACGTCGATCCGGAAGTGGTCGAGGGCGCGCTCGAGCTTGTAGCCGCCGCGGCTAACGTAGCGGAGCGGCTCGGCCACCTCGATGGCGGCGTCCGCCGGCACCGCCTGTCCGGCCTTGTCCACCTTACGGCCGTCCACAGCGACCTTACCCGCCAGGATGAGCGCTTTGGCGCGCTCGCGCGACTCCGCCAAGCCCCGTTCGACGAGGAGCTGGTCGAGACGACGCTTCCCGGCGCCGGACGGCGGTTGCGCCGGCCGGCGGCTGCTGTTGCCGGGCGAAGTCATCGGGGTGAGCCCGTCAGTTCTTCCGGTGGACGATCAAGTCCGCCAGCTCCCGGAGCCACCGGGCGCGCTCGCCGAACGGCTCGAGCGCGGCGCAGCAGGCCTCGAGCTCCTTTTCGGCCATCTCGTGGGACCGCGCCAGCCCGTAGACGGCCGGAAAGGTGATCTTCTGCTGAGCGGCATCCTTGCCTGCGGTCTTGCCGAGGGCGTCGGAAGAGGCCTCGACGTCGAGCAGATCATCGACGATCTGGAAGGCCAGCCCGGCGTGCTCGCCGTAGTCGGAGAGCGCCTGGAGCTCGGCCTCGGAGGCGCCGGCGTAGATGGCTCCCATGCGGACGCTGGCGCGGAGCAAGGCGCCGGTCTTGGCGCGGTGGATGCGCTCGAGCAGCTCCGGGTTCGGCTCGGCGCCCTCGCCCTCGAGATCGTGCACCTGGCCGGCGATCATACCACCGACGGTACCCGCGGCAGAAGCCAACTCCCGGACCAGCCGGGTTTTCCGGTCCGAATCTACCGAGTCGAGCCGCACCAGGACCTCGAAGGCCAGGGTCAGCAGCGCGTCGCCGGCGAGGATGGCCATGGCCTCACCAAAGACCTTGTGGGCGGTGGGACGGCCGCGGCGCAGGTCGTCGTTGTCGAGAGCCGGCAAGTCGTCATGGATCAGCGAGTAAGTGTGGATCATTTCGAGCGAGCAGGCCGCGTTCTCGATGCCTTCGACCGGCCCGCCGCGGACCGTCTCGGCGGCGGCGATGCAGAGTACGGGCCGGATGCGCTTGCCGCCGGCGAACAGGCTGTAGCGCATCGCCTTGTGGATGGTTTCGGGCGGGGCCGTCTCAGACGGCACCCAGCGGTCCAGCGCTGCGTCCACCCGTTTCCGCTGCTGCTCGAGATACTCGCCGAGCGAGGCCGCCGGCGTCAGGTCTCCTTGTCCGGTTCGAATGGTTCCGCCTCCACGCGATCGTTCTTCTTGATCAAGATTTCGACCTTGCGTTCCGCCTCTTCCAGCTTTTTGCGGCACGCTTCGCTCAGCTTGACGCCCTGCTCGAACTTCTCGAGGGCTTTCTCCAGCGGCAGGTCGCCGCTCTCCAACTCCCGGACCAGCGCCTCCAGCTCGTTCAGGCTCTCCTCGAAGCTCTTGTCGAGCTGCTTGTCTTCCGCCATCGCTTCATTCTAAATTGCGCGGAAGCGGGATTTCACCCGGGCGGCGGGGCGGGCCGGCGGTGGAAGGGCGCGCGACGGGAGCGGGGAGCCGGGTTCCGGCCGCCGGGCGCCGAAGATGCTACAGTCGTGGATTCGGGCCCATGAACTACTTGACGTACTCCGGCAACCATTTGATCAAGGTGCGGTTACCCGACACTGCCGAAGTGCTCTACCCCCCGCCGCCGATACCGGGGCTCTCGCGCGCGGAAATTCCCGACGCCGTTCAGCGGGCCTTCGACAACCCGCTGGGGATGCCGCCGCTGAAACAACTTGTGAACGGCAATTCCCGGGTGCTGATCGCCTTCGACGACAACTGCCAGCCGTTCCCGATGACCGGGCGCCCGGACTTCCGCCAACTGGCCATCGAGCGGCTGCTCGAGATGCTCTATTCCTACGGCGTCGAAAAGAGAAACATCCGCCTCATCTGCGCCATCGCGCTGCACCGGAAGATGAAGCCGGCCGAGCTCGAGTGGATGCTGGGGCGGAAGATCATGCGGGAGTTCTATCCGGACCAGCTCGAGAACTTCGACGCCGAGGACCACAAGAACCTGGCCGACCTGGGCGAGACGGACCACGGCGAGCCGGTCTACATCAGCCGCCACGCAGTGGAAGCGGATCTGGTGATCTACGTGGACACGGTTCAGATCCCGCTGAACGGGGGGCACAAGTCGATCTCGGTGGGTCTGGCCGGCTACAAGACGATCGCCTGCCACCACAATCCGGAGAAGACGGCCGAGTCGCCGCACGTGATGCAGCCCGAGGGCTCGGAGATGCACGCCTCGATCGAGCGGATCAACCGGGTGGTGGAGAAGCACTGCCGGGTGATGGTGCTGGAGGCGTCGATCAACAACGCCACCTACCCCTGGTACTTCGACTTCATCGGCAAGCCGCCGGAGCGCTGCAACGCGGTGGAGAAGCTGGTGCGGGCGGTGACGCCCTACACGATGGCTCTGACGCCGGAGCCAATCCGGCGGCGGATCATGCGGGGGATGCGCTCGGCGTATGCGCCGTTCGAGATCTACGCCGGGTCGGTGGACGAGGTGCATCCGAGGACGGTGGCGGCGATGCGCCGCCAGCTCGCCGTGGAGGTGCCGCGGCAGTACGACATCATGGTCTTCGGTCTGCCGGATCTGAGCCCCTACGCGATCGACGCCCGCATCAACCCGGTGCTGGTGGTCAGCGACGTGCTCGGGTACCTGTTCAACTGGTTCTACGAGCGGCCCTACATCAAGCCCGGCGGCGCGGTGATCATCCTGAACCCGACCTTCGAGATCTTCCACCCCGAGTACCACGTGCCCTACCAGCGCTTCTATGAAGAGGTGCTGGCGGCCACCAAGGATCCCTTCGAGATGAAGGAGCGCTTCCAGCAGCGCTACGCCGAGGATCCCTATTTCATCGACTGCTACCGGAACCGCTACGCGCACCACGGCTTCCACCCGTTCACCGTCTGGTACTGGGCCACCTATCCGCTGAAGTACCTTTCCAAAGTGATCCTGGTGGGGCCGAAGGACGACCGGCAGGCGAAGAAGCTGGGGGTGAGCTGGGCGCCCACGGTGGACGACGCGCTGGCGATGGCCCGGGAAGCGGCCGGCGGCGACTCGATCGTCGCCCCGACCGTGCCGCCGTTCTTCTATGCGACGGAGCGGG
>CAYWXL010000147.1:0-4681 GCA_964461995.1 uncultured Solibacteraceae bacterium | reverse complement strand
CTCCGTCCGCCGATGCGCGCCAGGCATCCAGCTCGGCCGGCTTTCCCCAGACGCGCCCCCGTCCCCCGGGAACCCGGTGCACCGGCAGGCCGCGCTCCTGCTCCCACTTCTGCGCCGTACGCACCGTGACACCCAGGTACGCGGCGATCTCTTTCCACGTCGTCAGCGGCGCCTGCTGCCGCCTGTCTCGTGCGCCGTCGCTCACCTTTGTCTTCTATCGCCCGGCGCTCCTCCCTGCCGCCGCCAAAAAAGCTGCACCAGCCGCGGAGCGGACCGTTTCGCGTAATCCATTCTATATCCGTGCCCGAATAACGAAAAGACGAAGTTGGAAACGGCGCGTTTTTCAGCAATCCTGCGGATCCGGGCGTTGATACCTATCGCGGGCGTCGCCAAGGAGCACAGTCTCTCAAGACGGCTCGGTTTCCCCTGTGCCCCACCCGTCCGACCCGTCCGGCGGAGGCGCAAAGAATCTCCTGTGACCTTCGTCTACAAAACGATCGGTCCCTGGATTTGCGGTTCGTCCGGCGCCTCAACTGTCCGGCAGCTCTTCCGACACGATCCTACGCAATGACTCCCGTTCCTCGACGGTCCAGGGGTGGTCGATGCGCCCCGCGTGCCAGAACCGTTGATGCAATGCGAGAAACTCGTCCGTCGGCGCCACGCTCTTCACTTCCAGACTGGAGGTGAGCTCCCATAAGACGGCCTCCTCCGGATCAGCGCCTTCTTGCGTTTTCACGAAAAATGCGCGCGACTCCACGTGAAAGCCCCAAACTCGGCTAGGCTGCCCCACCGCCTGGCTGACGCAGGTGCGCGGAAAGAAAATGCGGGCCGATTCCGTCCCGGCGCCGAATCCCAGAAGCTGGTACTCAGCCGGCTCGCTGGAAGCCCCAGCCACCCGATCCGGGTCCAAAACGACCAACGTGGCCGTGCGGCGGGCGTCCGAAGTGCCGCCCAAATACAGCTCGGGGTCCCCATCTTGGTCCAGATCGGCGAACGTCGCCGCGGAAAAGTGCCCCGAATGCCAATATTCCGCCTGCAGCTTGCCCTCGCAGTCGAGGATCGCCACTTGGGTTGGAGAATACACTTCGTGAGTTCCTACCACGGCGATTCGGCACGGTGGGCCGCGTTCCACTGCAAACACTTGGACAAAGTAAGGCCCGCGGAACACCTCGTTCCGGCTGCGCACCTCCCGGCCGGCCGTGAAATGCCACCGCTCTTCGCCTGACGAATCGAAGCAGTAAAGTTGGCTCAAACTGTGCGGCGCCTCGCCGCCGCTCACCAGCAGCACCTCGTTGCGCGAATCTCCACACAGATCGCCGACCCACGCCATTCGGCGGCCCCATCTCAGGTCTTGCTCCCGCCACGAAGGGCGTGCCGGTTTTCGCCAAAGTTCCCGGCCGTCCGCGTCGTGGATGATGAGCGCATCTCCCTCCATCCGGTATCCCGCCGGGTCCCCGCTCACCGAGCCTTCGCTCCATGGCTCCACCAGCCCTCCAACGGCGGCCGCTACCGCCAGACCAGCCAGCGCGAGAATCCACGCCCGCCAACGGGCTGATTTCTCAAAGATTCGTTTCGCTTCCGCACCTGACGACGCTCTCCAAGAATCCAACTCTCTGGTCCGGGCGTACACCCGGCCCCTGCCCCCAGGCGCCCGGTGCACCGGCAAGCCCCGCTCCTGCTCCCACTTTTGCGCGGTCCGCACGGTCACTCCCAGGTACGAGGCGATCTGTTTCCAGGTCGTCAGGAGCGCTTCCGGTTTGTCCTTTTTTGTCTCCACCCCTAGCTGTCAGCTCCCCTCGAAGGCATTGGCGCCTCCCCGGATTGCATCTTGCCGTTTTTGAACATTCTATTTCATCAGCAAGTCCATCCCCTAAGCGCGGGCACGTACTGCTCGTCCCGAAACCCACCCTGAGCCTGCCTCCGGTTTCTGAAGACTCCGCGGCCCGAAGCGCCGGGAATCGGCATCGCGCCGGCGGAAGGAAAGGCTTAGAAAGGCGCCCCTAGACCCGGCCGCGGAATTCCCCCCGCAGAAGGCGCCGGATAAAATCGTGGTCGCCGTCGAGGAAGTCGAACTCCGGGAGCTTTTCCAGGGGCTCCCAGCGGATCTGCTCGAAGACCCGGTTCACCGGCTCACCGGAAAAGCGCTCCACTTTGTAGAAAATCAACATTATGGGCCGGCGGCGAGGATAGGCGTGCTCGTACCGGACGATCTCAGGTCCAATGGTGGCTGAGATCCCCAGCTCCTCCTCCAGTTCGCGCTCCAGCGCCGCCCGGGGCGATTCGCCGCGCTCCACCTTGCCACCCGGAAATTCCCACTTCATCCCGTGGCGGCGTCCCGCTTTCCTCTGGCCGATGAGAACCCGGCCGTCGCGCTCGATGAGCCCGGCCACCACGATCACCCCGTCCCGACGCTTTCTCACAGCTTGCTCGTCAATGTACGGCCGCTGCCGAGCCCTCGGCCGCACCGCCGCTCGCCGGGCCCAGTCCGGCCGCACCCTCTGTCAGTTCCATACTCCCACGGGAGCAAGCGCGGACGCATCTCCGCGGTTCCACGCTCGAGATCGGCGGCGCCGTCGTCCTGCCGCCGCGGGTGGCCCACGCGCCCTCCGGCGCTGCCCTCAGAGGCCTGGCCTGCGGCCTGGCCGGCCGAACGTAGGAGAATGTCATTATCGGAGGTTTTCTTCCGGCGGCGCCGGAGGACGGTCGAGAGGTCTATGCCACGCCCTTACAGCGAGCGGTTGCTCGAGCACTTCCGCAATCCGCGGAATGCCGGCGAGCTGCCCCCGCCCGCTCTCGTTGTGGAGGTCGAGAATCCCATCTGCGGCGACATTCTTCGCCTCTGGGCCGACATTGCAGACGGCGCCGTCCGCCAGGTGCGCTTCCAGGCCCGGGGTTGCACGGCGTCGGTCGCGGCCGGTTCCGCTCTGACGGAGCTTATCTCTGGCCGCCTTCTCGACGAGCTTGTCTCTGTCGATGCCCGCGCCGTCGAAGCGGCCCTCGACGGACTGCCGCCGGAGTCCCAGCACGCCGCGGTCCTATGCGCCGACGCGGTCAAGGCCTTGCTCCGCGCCGCTGGCTGAGGTCCCGGCGCCTGCTGTTCCCCAGTTGCGCCCTCCTGCTCAACGGTCTCCCCCGCGTCGTGTCAAGGCAAAGTTGAAACTTCCGGTTTTGATCTGGGCCGGCCGAGGCCCGTAGAGGCCGGTCATGGCGGCGTCCCGGTAAGGCCGTGGCGGGAAACTCGCCCGCCGACGACGGAAACCCGCTGGGTCACTCCACGGCGATCGTCGGCAACGGGAACTGGCTCTGCGAAAAATAGGGCTGTGTTCTGATCAATACTGTGGCGCCCGGGCTGGGAAACGTCTCCAGCGGAAAACGCAGGTTTGTCTGCGCCACTCCCGCAATCGAACCTGGAGCTCCACCCGCGTGTAAGATCTCCACTGGCCTGCCGAAGATCGTCGCCGATGGGACATGCCGGAGCCTCGGCAACGGCTCGCCGTCGGTGACGCTGCCGGCCGTACTTGGCGGTTCGGCGGAACCCAAACCCGTCGCGTAGTTCGTGATCACAGAACCCCTTTTCGCAGGGTTCGACGGAGAGTTGAGTGTGCCGTCCTCATTCAGCGCCGCCACGCGCTTGGTCCCGCCGAAGGTAAAGACACCCGGCGCGATGGGAACCACGAGCACCGGCGCCGGGCCTCCACGCGTCCGTACCGTTCCAACTGCAGCTCGATCACCTTCCCCGGCGTCAACCCGAATGGCGCCACGGCGTTCACCTGCCGGTCGCCCACGCGCAGCAGCGGCGCCGCCACGCCGTCGAACAGGATCCGGGCGCCACCCGGTTCAGTGCTCACCCGGCCGGCCTCATCCAATTCGAGCCCCAGCGGCTCCGGGGGGCGAGTCCCCATCCCGTCAGGCGCAACACCTCACCCGGCGCGATACGTTGCGCCCGCCAGCTTGCCGCGTTCGCCGCGCGCTGAATCCCCGTGCGCGGCCGGACGTCGAAATCGAGGTTCGCCACCGCGCTTCCGTGCCGTTCTTCTTCTCCGTCTCTCGGCGGGGGAAAATCCAACGAATCAGTCATCATCGCCACGTAGAGATCGTTGGCAGGGCCGGCGGCGACCACCCAGGACTCTTCGATTCCGGAACCCCCGAGCAAACTGCCGAAATCGATCTCGCCGTTTTCGTCAAGCCGCGCCACTACAGCGTCACGATCGCCGTTGACGGATGACTGCACCGCATCCGCTGTCAGCGGCACACCGAAGTCCTTCCAGACGGCCGCTCCCACCACCGCTCGGCCCCGGCCGTCCACGGCCAAATCACTCGGTACGAAATCGAAGCGCCGCAGATACTCTCATCCCTCTCCCCGCAAGGGATTTTTCCACACGTAACTAACCCTGCGGGAAGGACTGGCGTGCTGCTATTGCGTCTCAATCCCTTCTTGATCAGGTCTCAGCTCTAACTCCGGCTGAGCTTACCAAAAGGCGACAAAGAGTCTCAATCCCTTCTTGATCAGGTCTCAGCTCTAACCTGATGCTTGGCGCGTTGAGAACGGGAACATCGTGTCTCAATCCCTTCTTGATCAGGTCTCAGCTCTAACGTCACTCTCGACGTGGTCGTTGACAAGTTTATGTCTCAATCCCTTCTTGATCAGGTCTCAGCTCTAACCTGATGCTTGGCGCGTTGA
>CAYWXL010000146.1:0-4784 GCA_964461995.1 uncultured Solibacteraceae bacterium | reverse complement strand
AGCTTCGTCGATTACTACGAGCTGCTGCAGATCAGCCCGAACGCCGAGCCGGAGACGATCCAGCGGGTCTACCGCATGCTGGCGGCGCGCTACCATCCAGACAATCCCGAAACGGGCAACAAGGAGATCTTCCTGCTGCTGCAGCAGGCCTACGAGACGCTGTCAGACCCCGAGCGCCGGGCGGCGTACGACATGGTTTATCGCGTGCGCCATATCGAGCCGCTGAGCATCTTCAACCTGAAAGAGTTCGCCCGGGGCATCGATGGGGAAAGCAACCGGCGCCTCGGGGTGCTTTGCCTGCTCTACAACCGGCGGCGGGCCAACCCGGACAGTCCGGGACTCTCGCTGCTGGACTTCGAGACGTTGATGTCGTTCCCGCGGGAGCACCTCATGTTCACGCTGTGGTACCTGAAGGACAAGGGGTTGATCACGCAAGTAGAAGGCAGCGACTACGTGATTACAGCCGAGGGCGTCGATTATGCCGAAGCCCACATTCCGAAGCACGACGTGCTGTACCGGTTGCTCAAGGCGGCCGAAACCGGAAAGGCCCCCCGGGCGGGCACGCCCCCAACCATGCCAGACGAGCCAGCCTCAGCGAGCCGGAACGCCCGCGCCTCCGGCTAGTCGTAGCGGCACTGGGAATTGTCGGCCTTCACGTAGAAGGGCTTGTAGTTCTTCGCCTTCTTGTCCATGCAGCCGATCAACGGCAGAAGCTCGACCTTGCGGAACTCGATGGGGTGGCCTTCGCTCTGCAGTGAGATATAGCCCTCGGTGAGCGGGGCGCCGTCTTTCTTCACCGCCGGGTCGTAGTTGTGCACCACCTCGCCGCCGATCTGCGGCTTCTCGTAAACCAGGACGGTCTTGCCGTTGACGATGTGCTCGATGCGCTCTCCGCCCAGCACCTTGGCCTCCACCCGCACCCACTGGTCTCCATGGAACGTCGGAGAGCTGGACTGGATGCAGTGTTTCGTCACCAGCTTCCCGTCCATGACGACGTGCGTGCCCGGGGTGCAGAGGTTCGCCGTCGGACGCTCGCCGGATCCTGAGCCGCCGAGCAATTGGACTTCGATCGAGATGGGAAAGTCCTGGTCCTTGAGCATGGTTTCTGGGGGCTGGCAGTGGATCATGATGCCGCTGTTGCGGTAGGCCCATTCGGGAGCGCCGGGCGCCTGTTCCCCGACGAACCGGTATTCGACCGCAATGATGTAGTAGGAGAACTTCTTGTCGTAGAAAATGTGGCCAAACCGCCGGTCGAACTTGTCGTAGCGGTCGTAGGAGACCTTCAGAACGCCATTTTCCACGCGGAAGGTGTCGCCGAAGTTGTCGTCGAGCTCGTAGCCTCTGATCTTGACGCGCCAGCCATCCAGGTTCTTACCGTTGAAGAGTTGAATCCAATCGTCCTTGGTGGCGCCTTGCTGAGCGCCGGCTGGAACCGCGGCGAGAAGCAACCAGAAGAGGACCTTTCGCATGATAGGAAAGTATAACCCTCCCGCGGTTCGGCGGCATCCGAGCGCCGCGGCAAGAAAAAAGGGCCGCCGCGGTTTGCCGGAGTGACGGACCGCGGCGGCCTTCCCGGAATCGTCCGGCGGCGGACGCTACTTGCCGTGCCGAGCACGCATTTCTTCGGCGAGATACTTGATCTCGGTCAGCGTGCGCTTCATGGCCGCCCACCCGTACCAGAGCGCGTAGTCTGGGTTGGCGTGGAAGGTTCCTTGGAAGGCGCGCATTCGGTACTCGAGGTGCATCTCGTGAAGCTTGGTCTCGATCGGCGTGGGGGCGTCGTGGAAGGTGAGCAGGTCCGGGTAAGCGTAGGCGTAATTGTCCGGCTTTTTCAGGATCCCGTCTTTGTATAGTCCAGCCACGACCTCAATGGCCTCGGCCATCAGGCGGTCGATCTCTTTGATCATCTGGTCGCCTTTCTCGAGCTCCGCCTTGGCGAAGTTCATCGAGTGGCACTGGTTGCAGGTCTTGAGCATCTTGTCGCGCTCTTTCTGCCACTCCTCCTGGGTAAGGCGAGCCACCTGGGCCTTCTTGACGACGTCGAGACGCGGGGTGGGGTTGCCGTCGGGGTCGAGGACCCCGAGGCCCTTGAGGATCGTCGCCCGGTCTGCGGCCCACTGCTTGTCCTCCGGCATCGGCAGGCGCACGGCGAGGAAGCCCCACGCGGTGCGGACTTCGTGGTTACCCTCCTGCATATGGCAAGTTTGGCAGGTGGGGGCGGCGGTCTTCTCGGGCAGTGTCCCATTTTGTTTCAGCAGATAGCGCACACCGTGTTTCGAAGCCGAATACATCTCCCACTGCGGGTGGTCGAAGCCCATGTGACAGGTCTGACAAGCCTGTGGCTGGCGGGCCTCGACGGTGGAGAAGGTGTGCCGCGTATGGCAGGCGTCACAAGAGGCTACGCCGAAGCCGGCGCCCTGCGCCTTGAGCTGCTTGATCTCTTCTTCGGTCTTCAAGCCGATCTTGTGGCAGCCGCCGCAGCCTTTCATCCCCTCGGTCGTCACCATCGGCTGCCAGTGGAACGTGGGCATGGCCTTCATGGCCGCCCAAGCGAAGGCGTGCTTGCCCTTGCTGAACTGTTCCACTTGCTGGGAATGGCACATCTTGCAGGTGTCCGGCGTCGGCAGTTTGACCTTATCGACGTCGTCTTTGGAAGTGTGTTCGCTGCCGTGACAAGTCGAGCAATCGATCGAATTCTGGGCGTGTTTGCTGAGTTGCCAATCGGAAACGATGTTCGGCGTTACGTTTTTGTGGCATTCCACGCAAGTAGTAGCGAATGCCAGTGGCGCTAGAGCGAATAGGGTGAACAAAGTTACGACGCGCATACCGGATTCCTTTACAACGATTCAGTGTACCCGAGGCGCGGCGCGCGCAGTGTGACTCTAGTCACGCAAATCAAGAAATCAAGGATCTTAAGCTCCCGATTTGCCGTTTTCGGCCCCGTGCTCTGAGGGCTGGAATTCGGGCTCGTGAGCAGGCCGGTAGAATATCGGAGAAACGTGGGAGACCGCGCCTCGTGAATCGTAACGGAAGGAGTCGAAGAAACGTGATCGAGATGATCTGGCGGAGACTGAGGTGGTGCGCGTTTGCCGGAGCGCTCTTGGCGGGCGGGGCTTGGGCCCAGCCAGACGCCGGCCGGTCCGTCGTGTTGATCACGGCGGACGGGCTGCGGTGGCAAGAAGTGTTTCGCGGAGCCGATCCGGATTTTTTCGACCGCGAAGATACTGCCATGAAGGACGCGACGGAAGTCCGGAGCCGCTTCAGCGGAGCCTCCGCAGCGGACCGGCGGGAGAAGCTGATGCCATTTTTCTGGACGAAACTCGTCAAGATAGGCGCGCTGTACGGCAACCGGGACAAGGGAAGCGAAGTCGTGGTCCGGAACCGGCATCGGTTCTCCTATCCCGGCTATTCAGAGATCCTGACGGGCAAGCCGCAAGACGATGTCATCGACAGCAATGAGAATCGGCCGAACCCGTCACTGACCGTCCTCGAGATCGTCCGCCGGGAACTGGGGCTCACCCGCGAGCGGGTGGCGCTGTTCGGTTCCTGGCGCACCTTCACCGGGATCGGGGCTCACGAGCCCGGCAGCGTGGTGATCAATGCGGGGTTCACTCCGCTTGAAGAGCCGGGATCCACGCCCCGGCTCGAGGAGTTGAGCCGGATCCAGTTCCGCCTGCTGACGCCCTGGCGCGGCGTGCGCCACGACTACATCACCTTCGAGCTCGCCCTCGAGTATCTGCGGGCGAAAAAGCCTCGCCTGCTGTATATCGCCCTTGGGGAGACAGACGATTGGGCGCACGAGAAGCGCTACGACCGGTATTTGGAGATGGTCCATTATTTCGATGAGTGTGTCGGCCGCATGTGGAGGGTGCTCGAGGAGATGCCCGAGTACCGGGGCAGGACGCTGCTGCTGGTGACGACCGACCACGGCCGGGGACCGGGCGTCCGGAATTGGAACCGTCACGGCGCGGATGTGAGGGGAGCTGAGAACATCTGGCTGGCGGTGGCCGGGTCTGGGCTGCCTGCGGAAGGAGAGGCCGGTCCGGCGCCCCGGCTTACCCAGAGCGACGTTGCCCCGACCATCATGAAATGGATGGGGCTGGACTATCGAAAACTGAAAGGCGTCCGCGGGCGTCCCCTATCCCTACTCGAGGCCGCGGGCAACCGGTGAGGCGGGTGCGGGCGGTTAAGCCCCCCGATTGCCCGGGTGTGCGGGCGATTGTATAATGATTACTGGTCACCACAACTATCCGAAAGGAGAGTTGTGCCAGGCGGCGCTGCCCGCGCGGGCAGACCGCCGGCAGCCGTTGGTTTCTGACTGTTTGGACGGGTGGCCGAGTGGTTAAAGGCAGCAGACTGTAAATCTGCCGGTCCTTGCGACCTACGTAGGTTCGAATCCTACCCCGTCCACCATACGGATCTTGAGGCGCCGACGGCGTGACGAGCTGATTTTGGTGAGCCGATGTAGCTCAGTTGGTAGAGCGCGTCCTTGGTAAGGACGAGGTCACCGGTTCAAGCCCGGTCATCGGCTCCATCGATGTTTCGCCGCGGCCGCCGGGCCGTGGGAGAGCTTCTCATCAAGCTCCGAGGTATCCATTTCCAGCTCGAAGGGATTCATAAAGGACTCATCAGGAAAAACTGGATAACGATTCTCCCGCCGGAGCTTCCATGGACGACCCCGGAGGGGGGGATGAGTACAGCTTCCTCAGTTCAACGAGAGTAAGGATTACCAAACATGGCCAAGGAGAAATTCGACCGGAGCAAGCCGCACATCAACATTGGGA
>CAYWXL010000145.1:0-4874 GCA_964461995.1 uncultured Solibacteraceae bacterium | reverse complement strand
CGCCAGACGCTCAGCCGCTGCGGCGCCCGGTTGCCGATGTCGTTGTCGATCGGCGCCCGCCAGAAGTTCGGCTCGAGCGGCCGGGTGAGCAGCTTCTTGCCGCGGAACGTAAAGGCCTCGATCGCCCCGCTCTTCTTGCCGATGCGGACCGAGAACTCCGGCCCCTTCACCGTCACGGCGCCCTCGGTCTCGCTCACCTCGACCTCGGGCATCCCGGCGACGTCGGCCGCCGGCGGCTCCGGAGCCTTCCAGGGCATCTTCATCTGGTCCCAGGCCACCACGTGCCCTTTCAGCGCCCAGGGCTCGTCCTGCGCCAGGGCGAAGCGCACCGTCAGGAAGTATTCGGCCCCCGGCTTCAGCTCCGGCTTCTCGATCCCGAGCGTCACCGTCTGCTCCTCGCCGGGCCCGATCGCCAGCCGCGGCAGCTTGCCTTCCTGGATTTTCACGCCGTCCTCGGTGATCTCCCAGGAACCCTCGACGAACTCCAGACTGATGAAATCGTACTTGTTGCGCACCCGGATCTTGCCCGCCGCCAGGTCCTCGGGGAAGACCTTGATGTACTGGTAGACCTTCTTGACTTCGTTCAAGTGCGGGTTCGGCTTGCGGTCCGGCTGCACCAGCCCGTTGATGCAGAAGTTGCCGTCGTTGGGCTTGTCGCCGAAGTCGCCGCCGTAGGCCCAGAACTCGTCGCCCGGGCCCGTCTCGTGCCGCAGGCCTTGGTCCACCCAATCCCAGATGAAGCCGCCCTGCAGCGCTGGGTACTTCTCGAAGGCGTCCCAGTAGTCCTGCAGGTTCCCCACGCTGTTGCCCATGGCGTGGGCGTATTCGCAGAGGATCAGCGGCCGGTCGGGGTTCTTTTCGGCATAGGCGACGATGCGGCGGATGGGCGCGTACATCCAGGAGACGATGTCCACGTGGGGCCGCGTGCCGGCGCGCTCGTAATGCACCGGCCGAGTGGGGTCGCGGCGGTGGATCCACTCGCTCGCCGCGACGAAGTTCGTCCCGTCGCCCGCCTCGTTGCCCATCGACCAGATGATCACCGAGGCGTGGTTCTTGTCCCGCTCCACCATGCTCTCGATCCGGTCCAGGTGGGCTTTCCGCCACTCCGGCTTGTTGGCCAGCGTTTCATCCGGCCGGTAGCCCATGCCGTGGGACTCGATGTTGGCCTCGTCGATCAGGTAGAGCCCGTAACGGTCGCACAGCGCGTACCACTCCGGCGTCTCCGGGTAGTGGCTCGTGCGCACGGCGTTGATGTTGTGCCGCTTCATCAGCTTGATGTCGCGGACCATCATCTCCGTCGTCGGCACGTGCCCCAGGTCCGGGTCGTGCTCGTGGCGGTTCACCCCTTTGAAGTAGATCGCCTTGCCGTTGAGGAGCAGTTGGCCGCCCTTGATCTCCACCTGCCGGAAGCCGACATCGGCGGGGATCACCTCGAGCACCCGCCCGCCAGCGTCTTTCAGGGTGATGAGCAGCCGGTAGAGGTAGGGCGTCTCCGCCGTCCACTTCCGCGGGTTCTGGATCCGAGCTTCGAAGTCGAGCGAGACCTCCGCGCCCGGCCCCACGCGGGCCTGCTGTGCCTCGAGCGTCACCACCGTCCCGCCCTCGGCGTCGAGCAGCGCCGCCTCCACCGCGCCGGACGCCTCCTTGCCCGTGTAGTTGCGCAGTTTGACGTTCAACTTCAGTGTGGCGTCCCGGTAGCGTTCATCGAGCGGCGTCCGCACCCAGAAGTCCCGCACGTGCAGTCCCGGCGTCGAAAACAGGTAGACGTCCCGGAAGATCCCGCTGAGCCGCCAGAAGTCCTGGTCCTCCAGATAGGAGCCGTCCGAGAACCGGTAGACCTCCACCGCCAGAAGATTCTCTCCCGGCTTCAGGTACTTCGTAATGTTGAACTCCGCCGGCGTGCGGCTGCCTTGGCTGTAGCCCACCTCACGGCCGTTCACCCAGACGTACATCGCGCTCTCGACCCCGTCGAAGTGCAGGAACACTTGCCGGCCCTTCCACTCCGCCGGGACGGTGAACGTGCGTCGGTAGGAGCCGACGGGGTTGTGCTCGTGGCGGATGCGCGGCGGGTCCTTCTTGAAGGGATAGACGATGTTCGTGTAGTGCGGGTAGCCGTAGCCGAGCATCTGCCAGTTCGACGGCACGGGGATCTCGTCCCAGCAGCGGTCGTCGAAGCCGGGTTCGTAGAAGCGCCGCGGCCGGTCCTCGGGCCGCCTCACCCAGTGGAACTTCCAGGTCCCGTTCAGCGAGCGGAAGAACGGCGAGGCGTCGCGCTCCCCCTTCTGCGCCGACGCCGCGTCCGGATAGACCGTCAACGTCGCGTGCGCCGGCTCCTTGTTCTTGCCGATGACCTCGGGATTCTCCCAGTCGTTCGCGTTGGCGGCGAAGGCGGGCGCCGCAGCCGCGGCAAGCAGTAACAACAGTACGAGCAGCATGAGTCCACTCCGGGCAGGGGTTGGTTTCACTCCCCCAGTAGATAACAGAAACCGGCCGGGCCGCGCACACCGCCCGCGCCGCACCTCAGCGCACCAGCCGGGAGATCGCCTTGAACTGCTCGTGCCGGGAGTCCCGCAGCCACTCGAAGACCACCGATTCCGTGTTCGTCACCGTAACGCCCGCCTGCCGCAGCCGCTCCATGGCGTTGCGCCGGTTCGCCGGGCGGCGCGAGCAGGTCGCGTCCTCGGCGACGAAGACGTCGTAGCCGGCGGAGGCCAGCTCCAGCGCCGTCTGCAGGACGCACACGTGGGCCTCCATGCCGCAGAGAACCATCTGCCGGCGCGCCAGGGATTTCAGGCGTTCCATGAAACCTTCCGCCCCGCAGCAGGAGAAGACGGTCTTTTCGAAGCGCTCCACTCCGGCGTCCAGGTTGGGGGCCAGCGCCGGGTCCGTCGGCCCCAGGCCCTTGGGGTACTGCTCGGTGAGGAGGCGCGGGATCCCCAGCAGCCGGGCCACCTCGGCCAGAATGGTGGCGTTGCGGAACACCTCCAGGCGGGACTCTTCCGGCATCGCCGCCGCCAGCCGCTGCTGGATGTCCACGATGAGGAGAACGGAATCGTTGGCGCGGCACAGGCTCATGCGTTCCATTATCCTTCCTCGGAGCGTCCCCCGGCTCCCGCTCAGCCGCGCGCCCGGGCCAGCGCCCGCTTCACCGCCGGCGTCGGATTCACGATCTCGGCCGCCGAACGGATCGTGATCGTGGGCAGCGCCTCGTGCTCCTCGTGGATGCGGCTCCGCAGCTCTTCATCGGCGTTCTTGCCGCCTAGCCCCGAGTAGCCGAACGCCCGGCACAGCTTCCCGAACAGAAAGTTGTTCAGCGGGCAGCCGCCGGTGCGCTCCAGACCCTCCACGCTCCGGTGCCAGCTCTTGAACAGATGCACCTGGCCGAACGACAACCCGCGGAACGTGACTTCGTTCAAACCCTCGCCGCCCACGGCCGCCCCGCCGGCGCCCTCGGCGACCTGGTGGATCAGCCTGTCGATCCCTTCGCTGGGCGTCATCCCTTCCACCAGGCAGTTGTGAAGGTTGTACGTGTTCAACGTCACGTCGATGAAGACCTGCTCGACGCCCAGCCGCTTCACCGCCGCCGCGATCCGCCCGCAGAGGATCGACCGCCACATCGCCAGCCCCGGGTGGATCTTTACCATGACCTTCTTGTCCCGGTGGCGGCCCCGCATCAGGTTAGACTCCGGAACCCCGATCGGCCGCCGGTTCACCCAGCTCCACCCGTGAAGCTTCTTGGTCTCGATGTCCCGGTAGGCGAAGTCGCGCACCTGCTCGTAGACGGGATTCGTCGGGTCTGTCTCGAGCGAGTTGAAGTGCGGCATCACGTGGAATCCCATTTCGTTCGCCCGGGCGACGAACTCGATCGCCGCGTCGCTCGGCACATAGGTCGGGTAGTTCTCGTCGTAAGGATCGGTGCGCCAGTTCGGGAAATGGATGAGCACCTTGTGCGGGTCCACCCGCTCGGCCAGCGCCTCCAGGATCGCGATTTCTCCCGGACACCACGAGATCGCCATCGCCAGCTCGTGAATCCACGCCTTGCGGCGCTCCTCTTCCCGCCGCAGCCCGTAGGCCTCCCACAGCCACTCCCGGTAGCGGGCCGCCGGCCTCCTCCAGTCGCCCTGGAAGACGTTCACCCGCCACGCCAGTCCCCCCGCCGCGAGGTTGGCGTCGATCGGCCCGTAGGCTTCGGTCTCGAAACCAAGGGCCCGGGCGTCATCTCCGATGCCGACCTGCAGCGCCTTGTAGCGGTAATGCGTATCCTCGGTGTGGACCCAGAAACCCCCACTGCGGGACTGGAAGATGGCCAAAGCCGCTTCCCAGCCGCGGGGCCAGTCCCAGTGCGTCCCCCGGATTAACGGGTCCTCGAGCTCCAGCAACACGCCTTGGAAGAACGGCGCCGCCAGCTTCAGTCCGCCGCCCACGCCCCGCAGGTTCCACCGGCAGGCGCGGACGCCGGGCCGCGAGGAATAGGCCGAGGGCTCGAACAGCAGATCTCCGGTCGCGGCGTCGGCACGAATCGCAATCACTCCGTCGCCGTTCCAGTTGTGGAAGATCAGCTCAGCGCGGTCCTCGGCCACCTGCCGCGCCGTGATCTCGCCGAAGCGGCGCTCGCCGACGTCCACTGCCTCACCCCGCGGGTAGACGAGCTGCAAGGCGTCGAACTCGCCGAGGTCGAACGGCTCGATGTACTCTTCGCCGGACGCCTTGTTCGTCAGCCGTGTCAGGAACCCCTTCTCGACCCGCGCCCGCAGCGTGGCCGTCTCCGCCCGGACGACACCGTCACGGTCCACCTCGATCTTCACCGGACCCGCCGCTGCCGCCGCCCGGGCTCCGGCAGGCAAGCTCGCCGCGGAAACCGCCGCCCCGGCGCT
>CAYWXL010000144.1:0-4889 GCA_964461995.1 uncultured Solibacteraceae bacterium | reverse complement strand
GCCGCGGCCAGATGCGGGGCCATCATGAGCAGGTCCGGGGCCAGAGCCATCACCGAGGACGGCAAGCCGAAGGTGAGGAAGAAGGCCACCAGGCCCGCGGCCAGCAGCCCCTCCTGCGGCCCCCATTTCTCCGAAGCGAACCGCCACGCCAGCCATGCGACGAGCGTGACGAACAGCGCTCCCGCTAGCCTGAGCGGCCACCCGTCGCGGGCGTCCCAGAGCAGGTACAGGAGGGGAGAGAGCGGCGGCTTGTCGAACCAGAAGTCCCGGTAAGGGAGCTTGCCGTGGAGGATCTGGATGGCGCCCGCCGCCGGGTAGCACTCCTCGATCCAGAGGATCTGCAAGTGGCACAGGCGGGCGGCGAGCACGGTTCCGAACAGCAGTCCGAACGCCGCGCGCGGTCGCACTCAGGAGTTCTCCAGCATCCGCCGGATCGCCTCTCTCAGCCCGGGACCGTAGTCCGGGTCAGCCAGGGCGAACTCGACGAACGTCTCGAAATAGCTGGGGAAGTTGCCGATGTCGTAGCGCCGCTCGCCCGGAGGCAGCTTGTAGGCGAGCACCCGGCGGCCCTCGTCGCACATCCGCTGGATGGCCTCGGTAAGCTGGATCTCGCCCCGGGCGTCGGGCTCGACGTCGCGGATCATGTCGAAGATCGTCGGCGAGAAGATGTAGCGTCCGGCGATGGCCAGGTTGCTGGGGGCCTCGGCCGGCTCGGGCTTCTCCACCAGGTTCCTTACCCGGCACCAAGTCCCGTCGCCGCCGACCCCTTCGATGATGCCGTAGTGGCGGGTCTGCTCCGGGGCCACTTCTTCCACTGCGATCACGCAGCTCGCCCGGCGGGCCTCGAACAGCTCCATCATGCCGGCCACGCAGCGGGACTTGGCGTGCAGGCCGATGATTGAGTCACCCAGGGCCACCACGAAGGGCTGCTCGCCGGCGTAGCTCTCCCCGCACAGGATCGCGTCGCCGAGGCCGCGCTGCTCGGACTGCCGGGTGTAGTAGAGATGCGCGCCGAGGTCCTCGAACTCGAGCTCCTTCAGTAGGTCCTGCTTGTTGGCTGAGTTCAGCGCCTGGACGAGATAGGGATCGCTGTCGAAGTGGTTCTCGATCGAGGTCTTATTTCGGCCGGTGACCAACAGGATGTTCACGATCCCGTTCGCCACTAGCTCTTCGATCACGTACTGCACGATCGGCTTCCGGGCCACCGGAAGCATCTCTTTGGGCTGGGACTTCGTAGCGGGCAGCAGCCGCGTGCCGTGCCCGGCCACCGGAACAATCGCGCTCGTGATCACTCCTAAAATATAACGGAGACGGCGCGAGAAACGGAGAACCGGTGCCCATTCGCCTGGAAGTGGACGAAGCCGCGGACCGCCTGGACCGCTTTCTGCACGAACGCCTGCCCGACTACAGCCGCGCCCGCCTGCAGTCGTGGATCCGCGAGGGGCGCGTCCGCATCGACGGCAAGGTCGCCAAACCCTCCAGCCGCTTGAAGGGCGGCGAAACAGTGGAGGTCGAGCCGGGCGAGTTGCCGGAGCTCAAGGCCGAGCCCGAGGAGCTGCCCCTTGAGATCCTCTACGAGGACGAGGCCGTCATCGCCGTGAACAAGCCTGCCGGCATGGTGGTGCACGCCGGCGCGGGGATCCACCGCGGCACTCTGGTGAACGCCCTGTTGCACCATTTCGGGCGCCTTTCGGCAGTGGCCGGCGAACTCCGTCCTGGCATCGTCCACCGGCTGGACCGTTTCACCAGCGGCGTGATCCTCGTCGCCCGCCACGACAAGGCCCACCGGGAGCTGGCGGCGCAGTTCGCTTCCCGCGAGGTGGAGAAGGTCTACCTGGCGGTGGTCCACGGCGACATCGAGCCGGCCGCCGGGCGCATCCAGAGACCGATCACACGGGACCCGAAACGCAGGATCCGGATGACTGCGCGGCTTCAGCACGGCCGCCCGGCGGTCACCGAATACCGCGTCAAGGAGCGGTTTCCCGGCTTCACGTTCCTGGAGGTTCGTCCCGGTACCGGGCGCACCCACCAGATCCGGGTGCACCTCGCTTCGATCGGCCATCCAATTGTGGGCGACCGCCTCTACGGCGCACCTGCCAGGGCGCCCGGCATGCCGCTGCTCGGCCGCTATTTTCTCCATGCTTTCCGCATCGCCTTCCGCAGCCCAGCGACCGGCGAGCGTGTCGCCGTCGAAGCGCCTCTCGCTCCAGAGCTGAGCGAATGGCTGGAGAAGCTAGGCGGGCTACAATAAAGAGGAGAGGCCACCATGACGAGGCGGGAACTCTTGCTGGCGGTGTCGGGATTCGGAGGACTTCTCCGAGCCCAATCGCCGCAGTCGCACCTCACCTCGGATACGCCGGATACCCCGAGTCCCGAAGAGTTGGACGAGGCTACCCGGATCGTCCTCGACGTCACCCGCGTGAGCGTGCTCTTCACGGTTACCGACAAGCGAGGCCGCTTCGTGACCGACCTCGCCGCCGACGACTTCGAGGTACTGGAGCGCAAGAAGCCCCAGAAAATTCTCGAGTTCTCGGCGCTGTCGGACTTGCCGCTGCGCATCGGCATCCTGATCGACACGAGCAATAGCGTCCGGGGCCGGTTCAAGTTCATTCAGGAAGCCGCCATCGAGTTCGTCAACAGCGTCATCCGGCCGGAGATCGACAAGGCCATCGTCTTGAGCTTCGATACAGGCGTGGAGTTGATCGCCGACCTGACGGGCGATCCCGAGGAGCTGGCTGACGCCATCCGCTCGCTTCGCCCGGGCGGCGGGACGGCGCTCTACGATGCTATCTTCTATGCCTGCCGCGACAAGCTGATGCAGGACAAGCCCCGGCACAAGTTCCGCCGCGCCCTGATCATTCTGAGCGACGGCGAGGACAACCAAAGCCGCTATTCGCGCGATCAGGCCCTCGAGATGGCGCACCGCGCCGACGCCGTCCTCTATACGATCTCGACCAACGTCACCCGGATGCAAACCCCCGGCGACAAGGTGCTGAAGTACTTCGCCGGCGAGACCGGCGGGCTGGCGCTGTTCCCCTTCAAGGTCGAAGACCTGACGCAGTCGTTCGCTAACATCGCCAACGAGCTGCGGCATCAGTACAGCATCCTCTACCGGCCGGAGCCGCTGCAGACCGACGGCCAGTACCACCCGATCAAGATCCGCGTCAAGCGCCAGAAGAACCTTGTCGTGCGGGCCAGGAAAGGATACTACGCGCCGCTGCTGTAGGAGGGGCGCGCGCCGGTCCGTCGAGGCATTGACCCGGCAGGCCGCCCGGTGCGAAGATTCAGTCTAGATCATGAACGACAAAGAACGGGCCCGGGCTCTCGGGCTCACTCTCAGCCAGATCGAGAAGCAGTTCGGCAAAGGCTCCATCGTGCGTCTTGGCTCCAAGGAGGCCGTCGTCTCAGTGCCGACGATCTCGACGGGAGCCCTGTCGCTGGACGCCGCTCTGGGCGTGGGCGGGTTCCCCCGCGGCCGCATCAACGAGATCTTCGGGCCGGAGTCCTCGGGCAAGACCACGGTGGCCCTGCAAGTGGTAGCCCAGGCGCAGAAGGCCGGGGGCATGGCCGCCTTCATCGACGTCGAGCACGCGCTCGATCCCGTCTACGCCAGGAACCTGGGCGTGGACGTGGACAACCTGCTCGTCTCCCAGCCCGACTATGCCGAGCAGGCTCTGGAGATCACCAGCGCCCTGATCGCCTCCGGCTCCATCGACGTACTGGTGGTGGACTCGGTGGCCGCCCTGGTCCCCAAAGCGGAGCTGGACGGCGAGATGGGCGATTCCTTCATGGGCGTCCAGGCGCGGCTGATGTCGCAGGCGATGCGCAAGCTCACCGGCATCGTCTCGAAGTCGAAGACCTGCCTGATCTTCATCAACCAGATCCGCGAGAAGATCGGCGTCATGTTCGGCAACCCCGAGACGACCACCGGCGGCCGGGCCTTGAAGTTCTACTCCACCGTCCGCGCCGACATCCGGCGCATCGCCGCCATCAAGGACGGCGACAAGATCATCGGCAACCGCACGCGCGTCAAGATCGTGAAGAACAAAGTGGCGCCGCCGTTCCGGGAGGCCGAGTTCGACATCCTCTACGGCCAGGGCATCTCGCGCGAAGGCGACCTGTTGGATCTGGGCGTCGCCCACCGGCTGGTGGAGAAGAGTGGCTCCTGGTACAGCTACGGCGGCGAGCGCATCGGCCAGGGCCGCGAGAACGCCAAGCAGTTCCTGCGGGACCATCCGGATCTGGCGGACCGGCTGGAGGCCGAGCTGCGTAAGGCCCTCGGACTGCCGCAGCCCGCTGAAGCTCCTGCCCCGGCGGCCGCCCAGGCCAGCGGCAAGAAGTAGGTCCGCTGTCCGGGTGTTCCGGTCCGGCGGGTCACTCTGCGCCTCGCTCCGGATCTGGATTAGTTCCGCTGGTCAGTTCTGCGAATTCGGCTGGTCGGAGCGCCGCGGCACCGGCAGGTACTCGACGCTCGGCTGGCGCCGCACCGGCTGCGGATAGAGGTTCATCAGCTCCATCACCTCCGAAGGCATCTGGTCGCTCACGCACAGGCCGAAGCTTTTGGCGTCCTCGTAGGTGATGGGGTGGTCGTGCGTCCAGGTACCTTCGGAAAGCAGCCGCGCCAGCTCGTCGGCCTTGCCCTCGGGGCACTTGCCTTCGAGCAGCTCGCGGACGCTGGTGCGCACCTGGGCGATGGCCTTCTCGGCCTGGTCGGCGAGGATCAGCGTCTCGTCCTGGATGTGTTCGATCGGCTTCGTCGCCCGCACCTTCAGGATCGAAGCGGCCGGCTGCTGTCCTAGCTGGGGATCCACCGGCCCGAGGACGGCGTGCTCGCTCATGACGATCTCGTCGGCGGCCAGGGCGATCAGCGTGCCGCCGGACATGGCGTA
>CAYWXL010000143.1:1979-4908 GCA_964461995.1 uncultured Solibacteraceae bacterium | reverse complement strand
CTCTTCGTCAAGCAGGCGCGGGACAAAGGCATCGAACTCTCGGTGGAGTGCCGCCCTGAAGTTCCTTCGTCCTTGGTCGGCGACGCCGCCCGGATCCGCCAGGTCCTGGTGAACCTCGTGGGGAACGCGGTCAAGTTCACGCCCTCGGGACGCATCGTAGTTCGCGCCGAGTGTGTGGACAGCAACGAGAACCAGGTTCGGGTCCGGTTCGCCGTGGAGGATTCCGGCATCGGTGTCCCCGAGGACAAGCAGTCGTTCATTTTTGAAAGGTTTTCCCAGGTCGATGGTTCCCCGACGCGAAGGCATGAGGGGGTGGGCCTCGGCTTGGCGATTGTCAAAGATCTCGTTGAGCTGATGGGAGGGGAGCTCGGAATTGAGAGCCAAGTGGGACGGGGGTCCGTCTTCTGGTTCACGCTCTGGTTGCCCGTCGGCGCGAGCTCCCACCAGGCGCAGGAAGGTGGGGAAACCGGTCAAGCGGCCCCCTTCCCCAAACCTCGATGGGAGCGAGCGCCCCGCGTGCTCGTCGTGGAAGACAACCCGGTCAACCGGAAAGTCGCCTTGCGTCTGCTCCAACGGCTTGGCTGCAACGCGGAGGTCGCCTCCCACGGTCGCGAAGCCGTTGAACTCGTCCGAACACGCGACTACGATCTCGTGCTCATGGACTGTGAGATGCCGGTAATGGACGGCTGTCAGGCCACACGGCGAATCCGGGAAGCGTCCGACGGAAAGCGCGATGTGCCGATCGTCGCGATGACGGCGCGCGCCATGAAAGGCGACGTTCAGGCGTGTTTTGCGGCGGGGATGGACGATTACATGGCCAAACCGGTTCACGTGGAAGACTTGCGGTTGGTCTTGGAGAAGTGGGTGCGGCGCAGGGTCGACTCGACCGCTGCGCAGCGCAAGGAGGTGGACTTGCCGGGCTGCTGCCGCTCTGCGGAACGCACCGGCACAGGCTAGCGAAGAGGTGGTTCAAACATGAATTCACTGCCCTCGATTTCGATCCTCTTTGTTCTCGTGGCCTTATGCTGGGCCATTGTCCTGTTGCAGAAGGTCACCCGCGACCACTCGCGGTTCCTCGTGGGCATGATTGGGTTGATGGCGACGTTCCACGGCCTGCGGCAATTGAAGTACCTGCACCTGGCTCCCCCGGAGATGTTGAAAATCAGCGATCAGGTGGCCGATGTTCTAGTGGCCGTGTTGCTGTTTGTGGCCCTGGTCATTCTCGACGGCGAGGTGGCGAGCCACCAGTCCACCAAGATCCAACTACGGCTCTCGCAGGCCTTGGAGCCCCCGGCGCCCGCCTTCGACGAGAAGGCGCTGGCGCACGCCATCGGAGGTCCAGGCCAGGAAGCTTCGGCTCCGGAGTCCCCTCAAGGGAACACCGTCAGAAGGCTCATAGACGGAGCGCCGGTGGCTATCGTCGGCCTCAACCAGGAGCGCCGCGTCATCCTGACCAACGCGGCGGCCGCGAGGCTTTTCGGAGTCGAACAGAACCAGTTGATCGGTAAGGATCTGGCCGCACTAACCGCCGCCGTGCCTCCGGCGAAGCAGTCGCCGCTCCAGGGTGGGAACGGGAAGCCGGCGTCGTCGGTCTCCGCTTGAATCCGCCCGCGGCCGCCGCGGAAAGCGTTGGTAGGCTCGGTCGCCGCCCCGTGGGCCGCTGCCGCGTCTTCCCGTCCCCCTCAAGCAGTTCCGCTCGCATACGCCCCCAGCCGCCGGATCTTCACCGGCCCCGACAGCGCCGCGTCCCCCAGCGCCCCGAGTATCCGCCGCCGGCTGATCATCTCCACTGAGCGTCTGCGGTCCATACCTATCCAGACTTACCAGCCTCCCGCCCGCCTCGGAAACCGAGCTCCGGCTCTCCTCGCTCTCCCGGCGCTCCGTTAAGCTAATTCGTGTATGCCTGAGAAGCTTCGCGGGGCCATTGTCGGGTGCGGCTACTTCGGCGGCATCCAGCTCGAAGCCTGGAGCCGTATCCCCAATGCCGAAATCGTCGCCGCGTGCGATCTCGATCTCGAACGCGCGAAGGCCGCCGCCCCCCGCGCCTACACCGACCCGGCCCGGATGCTCGACGAGGTCAAACCCGACTTCCTCGACATCGCCACCCGGCCCGATTCGCACCTCCCCCTCGTCCGCCTCGCCGCCGAGCGCGGCGTCGCCGTCATCTGCCAGAAACCCATGGCTCCGGACTGGCAACAGGCCGTCGAGATGGTCCGCACCGCCGAGCAGGCCGGCATCCGGCTCATGATTCACGAGAACTGGCGCTGGCAGCCCTGGTACCGGCAGGCCAGGCGGCTGCTCGAGGAAGGCGCCGTCGGTCGCCCGCTCTTCTACCGTCTCGAGATGCGCCAGGGCGACGGCCTGGGCCCCAAGCCCTACCCGAAGCAGCCTTACTTCGTCGAAATGCCGCGGCTGATCATCTACGAGGCCGTCGTCCACCCCATCGACACCGCCCGCTTCCTGTTCGGCGAGATCGAGGGCGTCTTCGCCCGCGCCCGGAAGGCGAACCCCATCATCGCCGGCGAAGACGGCGCCTTGCTCATCCTCAGCCACGCCGATGGCCTGCACGGCTCCGTCGAGGGCAACCGCTACGTCGATCCCATCCCGCCCGGCCCCGCCATGGGCTGGGCCCAGATCGACGGCGAAGGCGTCTGCCTGCGCATCTCGCCCACCGGCGACGTCTACGTCGGCGAGCGCCTCGCTTGGCGCAACACCGTCAGCGAGGGCTACCGCGGCGACTGCGTCCGCGCCACCCAGCAGCACTTCATCGACTGCCTGCGCGAAGGCAAGCCCTTCGAGACCGGCGGCCGCGAGTACCTGAAGACCTTCGCCGCCGTCGAGGCCGCCTACGCCAGCCTGGAGCGCGGCTGCCTCGTCGATCCCCGCGAATGGAGCGCATGAGCGGCCCCGCCGTCAGCATCGTCACCCC
>CAYWXL010000143.1:0-1879 GCA_964461995.1 uncultured Solibacteraceae bacterium | reverse complement strand
GAACACCCCGAGGCCGCCGTCGTCTACGGCGACGGCGTCTGGGTGGACGAGGCCGGCGGCGAGATCGGCCCCTATCCGGTGGCTGAGTTCGACCCCGCCCGGCTCGCCCAGGAGTGCTTCCTCTGCCAGCCCGCCGCCTTCATCCGCCGCAGCGCTCTCGAAGAGGCCGGTGGCCTGGACCCCGATCTGAAATACGCCTTCGACTACGATCTCTGGATCCGCCTCGCCCGCCGCCATCGCTTCGTCCACATCCCCCGCCGCTGGGCCGCCTCGCGCATGCACCGCGCCACCATCACCCTCGGGGCCCGCCGCGCCGTCTTCCGGGAGACCCTGGAGCTGCTCGGCCGCCACTACGGTTACGTCCCGTTCCGCTGGGTCCACAGCTACTGCTCGTTCCTCATTGACCGCCGCGACCAGTTCTTCGAGCCCCTGCGCCCCGGCTTCGGCAAGTATCTCCTGAGCCTCCCCGCCGGACTCTGGTACAACCGCCGCCACCCGCTCCGCTACCTGAACGAATGGCGCCGGGTCATGACCTGGGCCGGCCTCCTCCGCCGCCTCGGGATCCGATCCGGCGGCAGGCTTCGCAAACATTGATTTCCAGCCCCCCTCGGCGGCCGCACCGTCCCCGCCCGGTTCACCGTAGCCGGCCGGCGGTTTCTTATACTGTCGCCACGCCCCCGCCGACGAAGCTGGAGGCGATGTGCGCAGTGCTCTGCCTGGGCCAGCGGCGTGCTCGCCGCGATCCGGTAGTCTTGCAGAGAGCAGTCGCCACGTACCGTTTGCGGACTCAATATTGAGGTTTGAATCGATTTGGCTCTACGCTCGGCAGTTCACCTCACGAACCTCACCCACCAAGTTTGGGTACGGCTCGTAAACGCCGTCGGGTGGGGGCTTGCCTGTCCCTAGGGACTTTACTTATCGATCGCCACCAGGGATATGTCGCGGTGCGGTCACCACGGCGCCGCGACACCCTGTTTTCTCCGAAGTCCTCTAGACCCCGCTTATCGATCGCGTTCTTCGAGTTGTCGGAGCAGCTCTTCGACGCTCTGCTTGAACTTTGGAAGATCGCGTTGCACGGTCCGCCAAACTTCGTCCAAGTCCACTCCAAAATACTCATGCACCAGAACGTTGCGCATCCCGACAATGTCACGCCACGGCGCCTCGGGATACCTGCGGTGGAACTCCGGCCCGAGCTGACTTGCAGCCTCTCCGAGAAGCTGGAGATGATGCAGGATCCAAACCTGGACCAGTTCGTCCCGCTCGAACACTTCCCGGCCCCGGATTGCGTATCGTTCGATGCGAGTGATCGCGTCGAGGATGTCTTTGAGCCGTTCTTTGGGATCTCTCACAGTGGCACAGCCTCTTTGAGCACCCTGTCGCGGATACGCGGTTTGATCCCGCGGTCGCTCACGACGTCCACCTTACACCCGAGCAGTTCCTGCAGCTCCGCCCACAGCCCCGCGTGATCCAGAAGGCTGCGGCCCGGCTCGAACTCGACGAGCAGGTCGATGTCGCTGTTCTCGTCGGATTCCCCGCGGGCTACCGACCCGAAGACCCGCACGTTTCGGGCCCCGTACTTGGCGCAGATCCGCAGGATCTCCTCGCGTTTCTCGGCGAGTGTCTTTTTGGGATCCATCGCTTGGCTCCTGGCAGCCATCCGAAGCCGCTCCGCCGGCCCCCGCCACGGCGTGGGCATGCCCTCTCGCCGTCAATCATACCAGGGTGATTCCGCCATGCGCGCAAACCTGATGTGGCTGCCCTTTCGGTTCGCTTACCGAAACCCGGTGGCTTGGAAACGCGGGCGGATTTCACGAAACGGCAAAGGGCTACGCGGCGTCAACCGGCGCCTCGATGGTCACCGGATCGGCGGCCACGCCCC
>CAYWXL010000142.1:0-4951 GCA_964461995.1 uncultured Solibacteraceae bacterium | reverse complement strand
ACCTAATATCTTACTCAATACCACGTCCCCGGTGAACCACTTCCCGGCCTGGATCGCCCGCCTGCCTCGGTCGCCAGAGAGCCGGTCGGGCAGGCCGCCCCGCTCCCTCACTCGGCCCCCAGCCATACCGGGCTCGACCAGGCGATCTCCTCATCGGTCTGGATCAGCCGGACGTAGTAGTAGCTGCGGCCCGGCTCCGGAGCCGTGTCCAGGAATACCAGGTCGGCCTCCCGCGCGCCCGGTTCGCTCGCGTAGACGAACTTGCCGTTCCGGCAGACCTCGATGCGGCGGATGGGGGCCGGGCAACGCGCCCGAATCTTCACTTCGACCTTCTCACCCGGCGGCGCAGCGACCTTCTCCCCCATCAGGTGCCCGTTCACCCTGACCTCCAACACCACCCTGGCCGCCGTCGTCCCGAAAGTGTGCCGCTTCCGGATCGCCTCGAGAATCGCCTTCCGCGACAGCTCCTCGGCCCAGACGCAGGCCTTGCCCACGCCGCCGCCGTGGTCCGGGCTGGCGATGACGCCGATCACCGTCCCGCTATCCCAGACGTCGCGCAGATACCGCCCGCTCGCCTGGATCGAGCGCCGCGCCTGCCGGGGAGCGCCATGATACTCGTAGGAGCCCCGGGTCTGGAAGATCTCGGCTACCGGCTGGGCCTCTTCGTCCACGAACCGCCAGTCGGTCGGCACGTTCCCGGTATCGGCGAGCTGGTGGGGGATCTGGACGAAGCTCGCCCCCATGCGCCGGAGCTCGCGCCACAGCTGCGCCGGCGTCTCTCCGGTGAAGGCGTTCCACCAGACCGGGAAGTACGGGTCCTCGAGGATCAGGTTGCGGTGGCCGTAGTAGCCCCATGGGTTCTCTTTCGTGTACCGCTCGAAGGTCGAGGTCCACTCCTCGGCCAGGAAGGTCATCAGGCGGCCCGGGTCTTCGTTCACCCGGGCGAGCTTGGCGGTGTAGTTCCACAGGTAGGGGACGATGTTGTAGCCGTGGTCGGTCATGGCCGCGAAGTCCAGCCGGGCGATGTCGCGGCGGTGCTGGTAGTTCTCGTCGATCGACTGGTCGCCGCAGCGGTTGCAGACCGAGACGTCGGAGTGGGCGTGCAGGTCGCCGTAATAGAGCTTCAGCTCCTTGCCCCGGTACTGGATCACCGGCGTCTCCAGGTCCTCCCCGTAGGCCGAGCGCAGCCGCCCGGCTTCGAACGGCTCTTCCGGCTCGGCGAGGGGAACGGTCTCGATCGCCGCGGCTTCCGGCGGAGCCCGGCGCAGGTCGGCCCGCCCGATCAGGATCCGGCTGCGCGCCTGAGTGGTCAGCGCCGGATCGTCCTGGGTCCAGGTCTCGGCCAGATCGTCGGCCTGGACCGCTACGTAGAGCCGGTCTCCGGCGATGGCCACCGACGGGCGCCGGTCCATGCCCTTGCGCCGGGTGATGCGGCCCGGGCCGAGCCACTCCTTCCCGTTGAAACAGGCCAGGTAGTGGTCCCAGCCGGCCCGCGGCAGGCGGGGCTTCAGGTAGGCGATCCACAGCCGCCCGAGCGAGTCGAAGGCCGCCGCGGCCGCCTCGGAGCGCGACCACAGGTGCTCGTTCTCCCGGTAGCCCGGCAAGGTCTCCAGCCCGTTCGGCGTCACCCGGGCGACGATCGTCCGGCGGCGGTTCGTCCGGCCGATCCAGTAGCCTTCGGTCTGCGCGTTTTCGTAAATCAGCCAGAGATCCGGCCCGTGGACGAGCAGCCGGGCGTGGCGGTCGATGCTCGGCGCCCGCGTCAGCCGCCGCTCCGGAGCCCACCCGGCGCCCGGCCGCCGCTCCCGCAGCCAGACGTCGTAGTTGTCGTCCGAGAACCGGTGCCAGGCCACCGCCACCGCGCCGTTCGCCCGCACCGCGACGGCCGGATCGTAGTTCGACCGGCCCTGCTGGCTCACCTGCTCGGCCTCTCCCGCCTCGCCGTCCCGCACGCCGGCCAGCAGGATCCGCCGCGCGCCCTCCCGGTTCGACTCCCAGGCGATCCACAGCGTCCCGCCGCCCCAGACGGCCGCCGGGTCCGTATCCACCGCCGGATGGCGCGTCACCCGGATGGGCTCGCCCGGCCCGTCGGCATCCACCTTCACGGCATAGATGTCCCAGTTGCGCCCGAACTCCGCCGCGTAGACGACGAAGACCCCCTCGCCGGCTGCCGCCACCTGCGGCCGCAGCACGTAGGTCCGCGGGCCGCCCAGGATCTCCCAGCCGCCCAGCCGCCGGAAGAACTCACCGTGGGGCCGGTAGCGGGCCACCTGCAGCGTGTCATGGCCTTCGCGGAAGCTCACCCAGGCGACGTAGAGCGTCCCGTCGGCCGCCAGCGCCATCGAGGGCTCGTCGTTAAAGCCCACGCCTTGGTCTACGGGTTCGACGAAGATGCGCGGGAACTTTCGCTCCTGAGCCGGCAAGGCCGCAGCGAGGAACAACACGAGTAACACGGCGGCCGCCGGGACCGCTCCGCGGTGCGCCAAGCTGGTCATGGTAGAAGTATAAAAGCAACCCTACAAAGGAGTGAGCACCGAATGGCCTCATTTGCCCGTGCGAAAGAGCTGATTCGAAAGTTCAAAGGCGACGCCTATCTGGCCGGCAACGGCGTGTTGGACCGCGCCGGGGAGCTGGTTCGCGACTGGGGCAGCCGCTACGTCATCGTCCGCGGCGGCTTCCGCGGCTCGGACGGCTACGTCGAGCGCATCCGGAGATCCCTCGCCGCTGAGGGCAAGGAAGTGATCGGCGTCATCAAAGGGGCGCGCCCCAACGCCCCCCGCGAGGACCTCTTCCGCATGGCCGAGGAGATGAAGGAGCTGGCCCCGGACTTCTACGTCACCTTCGGCGCCGGCAGCACCATCGACTGCGCCAAGGCCGCCGACGTGCTGCGCGTCCTCGGCGGCTCCATCGACGACTACTTCGGCACGGGTCTGGTCACCGCCGCCCTGGAAAAGGCGGGCAAGCGGCTCACCCCGCATCTGGCCATCCAGACCGCCGCCAGCTCCGCCGCCCATCTGACGAAGTACTCCAACATCACCGACATCCATACCGGCCAGAAGAAGCTCATCGTGGACGAGGCCATCGTCCCGCCGCGGGCGGTGTTCGACTACGAAGTCACCCATACTTGCCCCGAGGCTCTCACCGCCGACGGCGCCCTGGACGGCGTCTCGCATTCCCTCGAAGTGCTCTACGGCGCCGTGGACAAGCCTTTCTACGGGCTCATGCAGGAGGTGGCCAAGGAGACCTTCGACCTCGTCTTCGGGTATCTGCGGCGGGTCCTCGACGACCCCACCGACGCCGAGGGCCGGGAAGCCCTGGCCCTAGCCACTGACCTCGGCGGCTACGCCATCATGCTTGGGGGTACCAACGGCGCCCACCTCACCAGCTTCTCCCTGGTGGATATCCTGGCCCACGGCCGGGCCTGCATCATGATGAACCCCTATTACACGGTTTTCTACGCCCCGGCCATCGTCGAGCCGATGAAGCTGGTGGCGGCCAGCCTGGCCGAGGTGGAGGCTATGGACGCCGAGGACGCCGACGCTGCTCCACGGCAGGCCGGCGAAGCGGTGGCGGAAGGGCTGCGGGACTTCGAACAACACGTCCAGATCCCCACCACCCTCGGCGAGGTTCCCGGCTTCGGCGACCACCACATCGAGCGCGCCCTCACGGCCGCCAAGAACCCGCAGCTCAAAATGAAGCTCCAGAACATGCCCGTGCCGCTGACGCCCGAGCTCGTTGACGACTACATGGGACCCGTGCTGGAGGCCGCCAAGACCGGCGACCTCTCGCTCATCCGCAACCTCGCCGCCTGAGACGCTCCAGCCCCGGCGGGCGGGTCTGCTATATTGAGTTTTTCCGTATGCCGGAGCCTGAAATCAGGGAGATCGTTTGCGCCCATAGCCCGGATTCCGACGACGCGTACATGTTTTACGCCCTCGCGACCCGCAAGATCCGGTCGCCCCTGGTGAATTTCCGCCACGTGCTCGCCGATATCGAGACGCTCAACCGCAAGGCCCTCGAGGGCGTCTACGACATCACCGCGATCTCCTACCACACCTACCCCTACGTGGCCGACAAGTACGTCCTGATGGCCAGCGGCTCGAGCGTCGGCGATGGCTACGGCCCCATGCTGATCTCGGCGCGGGCGCTGGATCCGGCCGAGATCAAGGGCAAGCGCATCGCCATCCCCGGCAGGAAGACCACGGCTTACCTGGCCCTGAAGCTGATGGAGCCGGACTTCGAGGCCGTCGAGGTCCCCTTCGACCGCATCCCGGAGGCCGTCCTCAACCAGGACGCCGATCTCGGCCTGGTGATCCACGAAGCCCAGCTCACTTATTCCAAGGGCGGTCTGCACTGCGTGATCGACCTCGGCCGCTGGTGGAAGGACGCCTACGGGCTGCCGCTGCCGCTGGGCGCCAACGCGCTGCGCCGCGCCCTGCCCGAAGAGATCCGGCGGGAATGCTGCCGCCTGATGCGCGAAAGCATCCGTTACGCTATGGACCACCACGAAGAGGCCCTCAACTACGCCATGCAGTTCGCCCGGGACATGGAGCCGGCCCTGGCCGACAAGTTCGTCGGCATGTACGTGAATCACCACACGCTCGACTGTGGCGAGGACGTCCCGAAGGCGGCCCAGAAGCTGCTCGACATGGGCTACGAGGCCGGCCTGATCCCGCGCCGGGTGGAGCTGGAGTTCGTTCGTTAGGGGCCGGCGCGGCATCGCTTCACGAGACGTCCCACACGCTGCGCAGCTCGTCTCCGGTCCGGTCCCCCGCGCGGCGGGACCGTTTTACGTTACGTTCAACCCGCGCAGATGAGGGCGGTGCGGCGCAGCGATTCCCTGTGACCTGCTGGAGCGGTTTTGCTAGGATTATAAGGAGAAAGCCTCCCGGCGAGCTTGCTGGAGTGGCGGAATTGGCAGACGCACGGGACTCAAAATCCCGCGCCCCTC
>CAYWXL010000141.1:0-5051 GCA_964461995.1 uncultured Solibacteraceae bacterium | reverse complement strand
ATGCTCAACGATTTTGTCCTCGCCGGGGCACCGCTGGAGGTTCCCCGGGCCCGGGCCGAGAAAAACGACTGTCTCAATCCCTTCTTGATCAGGTCTCAGCTCTAACAGCTCCCGCCTGTAAATCCTTTCCATTCTGTCACTTGCCAGGCGCGTTGCCAAAACTTTTCCGAGCCCGGAATGTAATCGCTATCATGAGATTCCCGATAGACAATAGGATGTCTGCAACTTGTTGATTCTATTGACCCGGAAATCTGGACTCGGACGTAGGAATTGCCAAACATTTTCCGCCCCATGCGCCACTCGCCCGGCCGCCCTCCAACGCAATTATCTCCCTCCATATCAATCACTTTCAGCCCATTGCGCCAGCCGCAAGCTTGCCGAAGCTTCACGCTCCCGCCGTCTTCGCTACCCGCTCGCATTCGTCCGTCCCGTACCTTCTATCCTGCCGCCTCGCCCGTGGCCCGTCAACCACCACCCCGCAGTGGGTGAGCACTTTTCCACCGGAGCTTCCGGCCATTCCGAGCCTGCACGCGCGGGGCGCACTCGCCACCCCGCCGAACCCCCAGTAACGGCCCGATGCCCGCCTCCAACCAGCCTCACCTCAACCGATTGGCCTGACGGCGCCCCGGCCCCTGGACGCTCTTGAGCTAGAACTAGAGCTGGGGAACCTCCGCCGGGCCCCCAGATCTTCGCCCCTCGAACATCGCCATGATCGCCGCCAACTCACCCGCCTTTCCGGCACGCCGCACCGCCCCTGGCCGGGTGTTTCCGTTTTCGCCTTCTCTTCGCGGTAACTTCCTGCTTTTCCGCCGTGACGCCTTCCCCCGGGGACCCGTCACACGTTCCGCCAACCCATTGACAGCGCGCCAGTTCTCCGTTTCACCGTTTGTCGCGCTCCGGCCCGTCACCTGTCACGCCGATCCCCCCGGGGCCCCGCGCCACTCTCGCCGGTCCGGTGCAGACCCTACCCCTCGGCCACCCAGACTGGCTGAAAAGTCAGCGCCCGCTCCCATTTTTGTCTGGCCTCTGGCGCGGACTTGTCTTAAGCTGTGGAGAAATGTTGGGGGGCGGTCCTCGCGGGTACGCGCTCACAACGGCCGCCGCGCCCCCGGTGGCGACCGTTCACCCACGCCAAGCCTGTCGAGGCGGTCCTGCTCCGTGAGACGTTTGACAACCCGGGTGAATAGCTCGTCTATCGCGGGACATCTTGCTTGGGCCTGGAGAAAACTTATGAAGCCGCTGAATGCGAAACCCCTGACACTCACCAGACGCCGATGCGTGGCTGGACTGCTCGCGGCTCCGGCGCTCGGCTTCGAGCGCCGAGATCGCTCTTTCCGGTTGGCCAACCACTCCCTGGAATTCGTCCTCACGGTCCGCGACGGCAAGCTCGCCGCCCGGCGGTTCGTCAACCGGCTGGCGAATGAGACCGTGGAACTGCCGCCGGAGGACTTCGCACTCGAGTTCGACGGGGGAGCCATAGCCGCCTCTGCCGCCTTTCGCGTTGAAGTTTCCCGCGCCACAAAGAACACCCTTGAGCTGCTCTATTCTCACGCCGCTGGAGACTTCGGCGGCTGTGAAGTCCGGGTTCGCTATGAGCTGCCGGACGCCAAAGCGTATCTGCGGAAAACGATCTCCATCCGGCGGAAAGACTCCCCCGGCCGGGGGCTGATGCAGGTAGATCTGGAGAACTGGAGGGGCGTCCGGCGCGAGTGGCGCTCCATGGGCTCGGTAGATAACATCCCCCGCGGAAGCCACCCGATCTACTGCGACACGCTATGGGCGGGCGTCGAGTTCGTGGCCGCTTTCAATACCTACGGCCGCCATGGGTTCGTGCTGCGAAGCCGCCCGGGAGGCAGGCCCATCGGAACCGCGTGGACGCCGATGAACAGCACCGTGGTCGGAGCCGCTGAGCCGCTTCGTGTGAGGGAGGCGTTTCTCACCTACATCGAAGACGTCCGCCTGGCGCCCGCCCGGCTCGTCGCCTGCTACAACACCTGGTGGACGTACTACGCCAAAGAGCTCAGCGGCGACAATCTCCTCGCGCTGGTTCGCGATCTGAAAGAAAAACTGCACGGCAAACACGGCCTGTTCTTTGACATCGTCACTGCCGACGAAGGCTGGGCCGACCGCCGCAGCATTTGGCGGATCGACCGGCGTAAGTTTCCCGACGGCTTCGCCAAAGTGCGGGAGGTCGTGGAATCCGCCGGCGGCAAGCTGGGGCTGTGGATCTCTCCGAGCGCCGTCTACCCCAACAGCACGGACTATGAATGGGCCGCCGAGAACGGGTATTTCGTCGATGAATACGACTACCAGCGGCCCCGGCGCCGCCCGGGCCTCTCGCTGGCCGACCCGCGGTATCGCCGCGAGGTCAAGCAGCAGCTCCAGAATCTCATCCGCCGGGAGGGTCTGCGCCAGGTCAAATACGACGGCTTCATCGCCATGGAAACCGAACCCCACCACGGGCTGCTGCCCGGCATCGACTCGGTGGAACCTCTGGCCCACTATTCCTTCGAGCTGCTGGAGGTCTCCAGAAAGGCCAACCCGGAGGTGGTCACCGAGCCGACCTACCTGAACTCCCACCGGAACTACATCAGCCCCTGGATCATCCGCTACGCCGATGTCGTCTGGGCGAACTCCGGCGGCGACTGTCCGCTGGGCTTCACGCCGGCGCCCCATTACCGGGAAGCGCACACCTCGGCCCGCGAATACTACATCTTTTCCTCCATGAACGAGGTGTGGCTGCCGCAGAACGCGTTGCAGTATTTCGACATCGTCCATGCCGACGACGACCCGGGCTTCCCCAACCACGCTGCCATGGCGTTCGGGCGAGGCCGCTTTTTCGTCCCGACCTATGTGAACCCGAAGTACATGTCCGAAGAGGACTGGCGCATCTACGCGGGCCTGCTCCGTTGGGCGCGCAAGAACCGCGAGATCCTGCGCAACACTCACGTCACTCCTTCCCGCGTCGAGGAGGGCGAACCTTATGTATATGCCCACTGGCACGGGCAACGCGGGATCCTCGTGGTCCGGAACCCGTCGAACGAAACGAAGGACTTCGAGCTCGATCTGAAGCGGGAACGGGCGCCGGCCGCTCTCTCGGACGCGGTCTGCTACACTCAGTACCCTTACCGGCAGGGGATTGCCGCGGGATTGAGCGCCAGCTCTCGGATCCCCCTGAGGATGGCTCCCTGGGAGCTTTTGTTTCTCGAGATCGTGCCCCGGGCGGGCCTCGCTGAGCCGGTCGCTTTGAACGCCCGCTGGTGGCGCGGCGACGCCGGCCGCATGGAAGTTACCGCCGATCCCGGGGCCGGCTCGGTTCGGCTCCTGCTTCCGGACGGCGGCGAGCGCCGGCTGGCGGTCGAGACTCGTCCGGACCGCCACGTGGCCGGGGAAATCACCTCCGTCGCCCGGCGCCGGTTGCCGCGGTCCGGTTGGCTGAAGCAGGAGGGAAAGCCGGCGCCGACGGTGGAATTTGAGGTCGAGTGCGCCATCACGGTTCCGGCCGGGCCTTGCCGGGGACAGGTGCTGCTGCTCCTCCAATTCCCCGGAAGAGTGCACCGGCCGAACACCTGCCGTGCGCTCGTGAATGGCCGTCCTGTGGCGCCGCGGGAAAGCTCTTCGCTACGCCGTATTGGCTCGTTTGTTGGCTCCGAAAAGCGCTGGTCCGGCGCTATCCCCTATTTCTGCCATTGGACCTGGTACATTTGCGACCTCGAGCCCGGGACATCCCGCGTGAAGTTCACTGGCGCAGCCGCCGACCCGAATTGCAAGATCGGCCTTTGGGCATGGCTCGACGAGGACGTCCGGGCCGCGGCCACCCCGGCCGATATCGGCTGTCTGGAGCCGGACATGCCCCAATACCGTGATCGCTGGGCACGCAGCGGCGTCTGCCTCCGGCCGCCCGCGTAGTCACTGCGAACAACATGCCGGCTCCCCGCCGCCGTACGGGCGCAACCCCTCCCCCGGCAGCCAGCCAGCAGACGAACGCGGTGGCGGCCTGCCCCAGCAGGACAAACAGCCACGTGACGCCGTCCCGCAAACCACCCGGCGGCGGGACAGCGGAGAAGAAGACCTCGGGCCGCCGTACGGCGCTTCACCAGACCTCGGCGCGAGCGGTGGGGATTCGGCCGGCGGGCCACTCCGCGGCGGCGGCAACTCCGCACTCACCCGCGCGTTTCGCAAAATCGTGCTTCGCCGAAGTATAAGGCAAATAAATAGAGCACGAAATTGTACAAATGAGGCGTAGAATGGAAGTGGAGGGTAGCTCCATGACCGGAAGAGCTGCTGGATTCGGACTAACGGTCCTTGTAGCGTTCGGTATCACGGTGGGCTACACCGGTTGGAAGATGCGTACGTCGTTCGCGACGTCGATTTGCGAACATTGCGGCCGCTCTTCCGCATCACGAGGCAGAACAGTCGGCCTCGACTTCAGCAATGAGAAGGAGGTCTTCTGTTGCCCAACTTGCGCTCTCACCGCCAGTCTCCAACGGGGCCGTGCGTTGCACATCTTGGAATTCACTGACTACTACACCAGAACTGGCATTGCTCCGGAAGAGGCGTATTTGGTTTACGGTAGCGACGTGAACTTTTGTGTTCGGGACCGGATCCTCACGGACCAATACAGACTACCGGCTCCGATTGAGTTCGATCGTTGCGCCCCGAGCATCGTCGCGTTTGCCGCAAATGAGGCGGCCGAGAGTTTCATGAGAGAGCATGGAGGGACGTTATTACGGTTCGATGAGCTTCAAGCAGTTCATGCGCCGTAACATGCGAGAGCCTCTGGCTCGTGAAATGTGTAGTCCTCGGATACGTCGTGTAGACCGTGCCCGGGACGTGAAAGCACGAACCCCGGGCTTCGCCAGGGTCATTGTGCCTGGGCCTTAGTAAAGAGACCTCGCGAAGCTACAAGGTATCTGGGATCATCGAAGCCGAGTTGAATGTCGTCGCGGCGCTCGAAACAGGTGGGGCAGAAAAATCCCTCCGGTGGATCGAGCAAGGTGGCGACAACCGAAAGGGTAGTGCGGCATAGAGATTAAATCAGACGGCACACG
>CAYWXL010000140.1:0-5110 GCA_964461995.1 uncultured Solibacteraceae bacterium | reverse complement strand
GTCTCGGTGGTGGGCCTCACCGCCGCCGTGGCCGTCGTGTTGTCTGCGCTCTATCTGCATAGCCTCACGGACACCCGGTTCCAGGAAGTCGCCGGCGTGGCGCGCATGTCCGCGCTCGGCGTTCGGACCTACCTGGTGCAGCGGCTGGCCGAGAAGGCTCCGCCCCCACCCGGAGCCACGGTTGAAGAGGCCGCCACCGGCTGGCAGCGTGCGGTCCGTCACGACGCCGCGCTCCGAACGTTCCTGGTCGCTACCCTGGCGGGTTCGCCCTCGCTGGTGGAGATCTTCGTGAGCGGTGCGGACGGCGAGGTCCTCACCGGCTCGAACCCGGCGCGCATCGGTGGCCGGCGCCCCGAGCTCCCGGACCTCGAAGACTGGCTGCGCCTGCCCCTCCTGGACCGCCTCCGCCAGATCTTCGCTCCGGCCCGGGACCTCGAATATTACACGCCTCTCGGCGTGACCGGCTCTACTGAGGCGGTTCTCGGCGTCCACGTCGTTGTCTCTACCGCGCTGGTCCGCGAGGCCGTCGCCCCGCAGATCCGGCGCCTCGGTCTGCTCGCTTTGGGCGCCGTTCTGCTATCCGGTTTCCTGGCGGCTTTCTTGGCTAGCCTCGCCGGCCGGCCCCTGGAGCGCGTTTCGCAACTGATCGACTTGATCGCCGAGGGCAAGTCAGCCGCCGAGCTGCCCCCGGAGCCGCAAGACCGGGAGCTGGCCGCCCTGCAGTCGAAACTCGCATTGCTCGGGGAAAAGGTCCGCGCCAGCAAGGAATCCGGCCAGACCGAAGCCGGCGACGTCGCTCGCCTCGTCGAGCGCCTGCAAGACGCCGTGCTGCTGTTCGACGCCCGCGGAAAGCTGGTCATCGCTTCCCAGGCCGCCGACCGCTACCTTTCCTCGCCCCGCTGGGAGCTGATCGGCCGGCCGCTCGAGGAGGTCTTCCCGGAAAAGGAGCCCCTCGGAGCCCTGCTCGCCGCCTCGGTCCGGCTCCAGCGCTCCTTCCGGGACCGCCTGGTCGAAATCGAGGGCCCTGAGGGCAAGCTCCGCGCCGCCGTCTCGCTAGAGATCCTCACCGACTTCCCGGACCGCCGGCCCCTGGGCGCGGTGGTCACTCTCCGGGACGCCGAATCGCGCCGCCGGCTCGAGTCCCAAATCGACTCCTCGCTCCGCCGCGAGGCTTTCGGGCGGCTACTCCAAGGCGTGGCGCACGAGATCAAGAACCCGCTGAACGCAATCTACACCCACCTGCAGTTGCTCCAGCTCAACCTTGGCGGCCGCGCCCCCGAGGCCCAGCGGGAAATGGAAGTGATCGGCCGGGAGATCAAGACCCTGGACCGGATGGTCGTCTCCCTGCTGGATCTCACTCGGCCTCTCGAGCTGCATCTGGCCGAAACTGACCTCTGCGCCCTGGCCCGCGAGATCGCCTCCCTGGAAGCCGCCGGGGCCGAGGCCAAGGGCGTGCGGATCCGCGTCGAGTGCCCGCCGGAGCCGGTTACGGTCTCCGCCGACCGCGATCTGCTCCGCCAGGCCGTGCTCAACGTCGTCAAGAACGCCGTTGAGTGCATGAAGGAGCCGGGCGAGGTGGCGATCCGCGCCGGGCGCGGGCCGGAGGGCGCGATCCTTTCCGTCGCCGACCAGGGCCCGGGCATCCCCGAGGAGATCCGCGACAAGATCTTCCGCCTCTACTTCACCACGAAGGGCAAGCGGGGCTCGGGCATCGGGCTGGCCATGGCCTGGCGCATCGCTCAGCTCCACAACGCCCGGCTCGACTTCACGACCTCGCCGGAGGGAACCACCTTCCGGTTCCAGTTTCCGGCGTAAGCGGGCGCTGCCGGGGCGGGCCCCCGGGCGATGAAACCGCTCATCCGGCGGCCTTCGACGGTCCGCCGGAGACGGCTGTTATCCTGATAGGTAAACAGGTGATTACCGAGACGCAGCACGTTCGGTTCGATTCGCTGAATCTGGACTCCGGCGCCACGCTGGAACCGGTAGACGTGGCCTACGAGACCTACGGCGAGCTGAACGCCGAGCGCTCGAACGCCATCCTGATCCTGCACGCCTTCACCGGCGACGCCCACGCCGCCGGCATCAGCCGCAAGACCGGCAAGCCCGGCTGGTGGGACAACATGATTGGCCCCGGCAAGGCGTTCGATACCGACAAGTACTTCGTCATTTGCTCAAACGTCCTCGGCGGGTGCATGGGAACCACCGGGCCCAGCTCGACCAACCCGAAGACGGGCAAGCCCTACGCCATGGACTTCCCCGTCATCACCATCGCCGACATGGTCCGGCTGCAGCGAATGCTCATCGATCATCTCGGCATCGAGCGGCTGCTCGCCGTGGCCGGTGGATCGATGGGCGCCATGCAGGCGCTGCAGTGGGCCGTAGACTACCCGGACCGCGTGGCGGCGGCGATCCCTATCGCCGGCACGTGGCGCCACAGCGCGCAACAGATCGCCTTCAACGAGGTCGGCCGCCAGGCGATCATGGCCGATCCTGATTGGAAAAACGGGAATTACTACGGTACCCAAGGGCCGGCCCGCGGCCTCGCCATCGCTCGCATGATCGGCCACATTACTTATATGAGCGACGAGTCGATGCGGGAAAAGTTCGGCCGCCGGCTGCGGGAGAAGGAGAAGTTCGGTTTCGGCTTTGACATCGACTTCGAGGTGGAGAGTTACTTGCGCTACCGCGGCACCCAGTTCGTGGGCCGCTTCGACGCCAACTCGTATCTCTACATCACCAAAGCGATGGACTACTTCGACATCTCGAACGGCCGCGGCTCGCTGGCGGTGGCGCTCGAGAACACGCAGTCCCGCTTCCTGTTGATCAGTTTCACCTCGGACTGGCTCTACCCGAGCTACCAGTCCCAGGAAATCGTCAACGCGCTGCGCGGGCGCAACAAAGATGTGGCCTATTGCGAACTCTCTTCAAACTACGGCCACGACGCTTTCCTGGTGGACGTGGGGGAGCAAACCGAAGTCGTTCGCGGATTCTTGGCCAGCACGTACCGCATGATCGGAGGGAAGTAGAAGAGGTGGGGGAAGGATGCCGCTAGCCGCTGAGTTGCACCGGGGGCCTTTCGTCCGGCAGTTGCTCGGCCGGAGCGACTACCGCATCATCAGCGAGCTCATCGAGCCGGGAACGCGCGTCCTCGACCTTGGCTGCGGTGACGGCGAGCTGCTGGCCTGGCTGGCCGAGAACAAAGACGTGGATGCCCGTGGAATCGAGATTGACCGAAATAAAGTCCAGCGCGCCATCGCCCGCGGCGTCTCCGTTTACCAAGGCGACATCGACCAGGGCCTCACCGATTACCCGGACAAGGCCTTCGACTATGTGATCCTGAGCCAGACCCTGCAGGAAACCCGCCGCCCGTTGTGGGTGCTGCGCGAGATGCTCCGCGTGGGGCGCCACGCCATCGTCGCTTTCCCGAACTTCGGCCACTGGCAGGTCCGCCTGGCGCACCTCTTCAGCGGCCGGGCTCCGAAGACGAAACTGTTCCCCCACAACTGGTACGAGTCGCCGAACGTCCACTTCCTGACGGTGAAGGACTTCGAGGAACTCGTCGAGCAAGAGGGCTGGAAAGTGGAGCGCCGGATCTGCCTCGCTGGCAACCACACCATCGCCCTCCTGCACAACCTCTTCGCCGAGGTCGCCGTCTTCATGATCACCGGCTGAGGCCGTTTCAGGCCAGGAACTTCTTCTCGCGTCGCTCCGGAGGGGGCGAAGGCGATTCTCCGCTGCTGCCGTGGCCCGCGACGATGCGGCCGATGTCGATCAGGTAGAGCTGGCGGCCGTTTCCGCCGTGGGGCGAATCGATACACACCTTCTTGCCGTCCGGGCTGAAGCGAGGGTGAGTGTCGCAGCGCCACTCGCCGCGGTAGTGAGGCGGCGAATGAAAATCGCCGAGCGGCACCTTCCGCCCGGTGCCGATTTCATAGAGATAGACATGCTGCTCCCGGCGCTCCCGGTCCGGATAGGTGTCGTTCAGAACCCACCGGTTGCCGGGCAGGTAGGTGCAGTGGCCGTTGCGGGTCATCACGCCCAGCCCGACGGGCGTAACCTTGCGGGTCCCGTCGCTGTAGAGGTAGAAGGCCGCCCCGTGCGAGGGATGCCACGCCCAGGCCAGCACCGTCGAGGCGTCCCGCCAAATGAAGTGCGAAGTGTAGCCGTAGGGGTCGAGCACGTAGGGGTCGGAGCCGTCCGGGGCGATGGTGAACATCCGGGTCAGGTAGCGCCGATCGCCCGGCGCGCGCCAGCGGTGCAGAAAGATGAGCCGCCGGCCGCCGGGGGCTACCAGGAGATGGTTGAACCAGTGCTTGGCCCGCCCGAGGTCGAGGCTGTTCTCGATTCCCCGCCGGGGCGCGCCTTCGGGCAGCTCGAAGGGAATCCGGGCGGCCTGGGCGAGGGAGAAGATCAGCTCCTGGCGGCCGGTGGCCAGGTCGATCCGCCAAATCCCATCGTTATCGGGCGCGAGAACGTCCCGGTTCTTATCCGGAATCCCGGCGTAGCCGTAGCCGGGCCGCATGTCCTGAAGACGGCTGAAGCTGGGGCGGACCGCCCATTTGCCGTCGGGGGAAAGGGCGTAAACGGGCGCCGGAATGGTGCGCAGACGGCGGGTCTTGATGTTCAGGATGCGCGAGACGAAGCGGCCGTCCTCGCGGTCGTTCCAGATCACCTCCTCAGCCGAGCCCGGCAGCCACTGCAGCATGCAGCCCTGCTGCCAGCACCAGGCCCGCGAGCGGCCGAGCTCGATCCACCGGTCGCCGTCGCCGGTATCCACCATGCCGACGCGGATCTCGTCGCCGGGGCGCGGCGAGCGGTGCTCGAAGTCCACCTCGTTGCTCAGCACGAGCCGCGACGACGGATCGAACTGGAGCTTGTCGTAGTAGCCGAACCAGTGGAACTTGGGGCCGCGGGTGATGGCGCGGACCGGGGGACGGTCGGGAGCTCTAAGGAACGGCGGCAGACCGGCGGCGAAGATCCCGAGCATCCGCCGGCGTGAGATCGGCGCCATGCCGAATAGTCTACCGCAGCCCCGCTCCCTTTCCGGCCCCGGCTGGGCAGCATGGTAACCTATATCGTTTAAGACCCGGGATTTCATGCTGAAAGAGCA
>CAYWXL010000139.1:0-5231 GCA_964461995.1 uncultured Solibacteraceae bacterium | reverse complement strand
ACGGGGCGCGCTGCCGAAGACCTGGATGGAGGGCCCCATAGTACACTGGTCATGCAGCCGATGAAGCGGTTCTTCCGCATTAGCGTTCTCTTGGCGGCGGCCCTTGCGGCCTTCGGCTACGACTTCTCCGCGCTCCAGCCGGACGGCTACATATCGGATTACGCCAATGTGATCGACGCCCGCACCGAGCAGGCGCTCGAGCGGTACTGCCGCGCCGTCGAGACATCGACCGGGGCTCAGATCGCCGTCTTGACCATCCCGACGCTGCACGGCGAGCCCATCGAGGACGTGGCGAATTTGATCTACCGCAAATGGGGCATCGGCAAGAAAGAGACCGACGAGGGCGTGCTGCTGCTGCTCGCCATCCAGGACCGGCGCTCGCGGCTTGAGGTCGGCTACGGCTTGGAACCGATCATTCCCGACGGGTATGCCGGCAGCCTGCTGCGGCGGATGCGGCCGGCGCTGAAGCAGCAGCGGTACGGCGAAGCGATCGCGGTGGCGGTGCAGACCCTCGCCGAGCGGATCGCCGGAGCCAAGGGCGTTGCGATCCAGCAGCCGACGCCCCCGACGCGGCGGTCCCCTCCGGCTGCGTCTTTCCCGGTGGGCCCGATCCTGTTCTTCATCTTCGTCCTGCTGGCGCTGTTTGGGGGACGGAGGCGGCGGCGGGGGTTGCCGTACCGGCGCGGCGGCGGCATCGATGGGCTGCTGGCGGGCCTTCTGCTAGGGAACTTGCTCGGCCGGGGCATGGGCGGCTATCACGGCCGGGCTTCCGGCGGCTTCGGCGGTTTCGATTCCTTCGACTCGTTTGGCGGTTTCGGCGGCGGCGATTCAGGCGGCGGAGGAGCCTCGTCGAGCTGGTGACGCGGTCCGGGAGTTGACGGGATGGAAAAGCTGTTGCACGAACTCATCGAGCGGCTGAAAAAGGCCTACGGCGACCGCCTCGTCTCTGTAATCCTCTATGGATCTGCGGCGGCCGGAGAATACACCGCTGGGTTTTCGGACTTGAACATTTTCTGCGTCCTGTCCCGTCTCGGACTGGACGAATTGGAGGCGGCCGATCCCATTTTCCGCTGGTGGCGGGACAAGGGGAACCCCGCGCCGCTGCTGATGAGCGCTGAGGAAGTCCGCACCTCGACGGACTGCTTTCCTATCGAGTTCCATGACATCAAGGAACGCCACCGGGTGCTCTGGGGTGAGGACGTGGTCTCCGGGCTCGAAATCGACGACTCGTTCTACCGGGCCCAGGTGGAATTTGAACTCCGGGCGAAGCTGCTTCGGCTGCGCCAGAAGGGAGCGGCTGTGCTCCAGGACCGCGAACTGCTGTTGCGGCTGCTGGCGGACTCGGTCTCGACCTTTTGCGTGCTCACCCGGCACGCGGTGCGGCTTCACGAGGCCGAGGCGCCGTTCGCCAAGCGCGAGATCGTCGCCCGCGCCGGGGAACTTTTTGGCATGGATCCGGCGCCGTTCTATTCCTTGCTCGATTTGCGGCAGGGGAAGGTCAAACCTAAGGAGCTGGAGCCGCGGCGCTTGTTCGAGCAGTATCTGGCTGCGATCGGGTCGGTCGTCAACGCGGTGGATAAGTTGGAAAAATAGATTTCGGGAGCCACACTCATGAAGATCGCCGGTATCGTCCTCGCTGTACTCCTGATTCTGGCCCTCGTATTCGGGGCCAAAGCCATGGCCATCCGGAACGAGCTCGTCACCCAGCAGGAGGCCATCCGGGCGGCCTGGGCTCAAGTAGACGTGGCCCTGCAGCGGCGGGCCGACTTGATCCCGAACCTGGTCGAAACGGTCAAAGGCTTTGCCAAGCAGGAGCAGTCCGTCATCGATTCGGTCACCAAGGCGCGGGCGGCCTTGCTTGGCGCTCGCACCCCCAGAGAGCGCATGGAGGCCAACGCCGCGCTGGACTCGGCGTTGGGCCGGCTCCTGGTCGTCGTCGAGAACTATCCGGAGCTCAAGTCCAGCGAGAACTTCCTGCGCTTGCAGGACGAGCTGGCCGGCACGGAAAACCGGATCGCCGTGGAGCGGCGCAAATACAATGAGGCAGTGCAGCGGTACAACACGACGATCGCTCTGTTCCCGAACAACATCGTGGCTTCCTTGTTCGGTTTCGAGCGCAACGATGATTATTTCCAAACTGCCCCGGCGGCCCGCGAGGTTCCGCAAGTGAAGTTTTAGCGCATTAGGGGCTTCGCCCCTCGAGCCGGCGATGCCCCCGGTCCCGGCGAGGGGCGCCCGGGTGAGTCCGCCTCTTTTTCGACGATGGGCGAGGGAGGAAGAAGGTGAGCGCAGAAGCCTTTCGCAACTACATCAACGGCGAATGGATTGACGGAGAACGTTTCGAGAACCGCAACCCAGCGAACACCGACGAGGTTGTCGGTCTGTTCGTCAAGGGGACGGCCGAGGACGTTGTTCGAGCGGCCGATGCCGCGCAGGAAGCCCTGGCTGAGTGGGCGTCGATGAACGCGCCCGCGCGGGGCCGGTTCCTGTTCCGGGTGGCCGAAATCCTCGAATCCCGCCTGGACCAGCTCGCCGAGGAGATGACCCGGGAGGAAGGCAAGACGCTGCCCGAGGCTCGGGGCGAAACCCTGCGGTCCATCAACATCTTCCGCTATTACGGCAGCGAAGGCTCCCGGTTGCCTGGCTTGCAGGTGCCGTCGGAGCGCCCCCGGGTACACATGTTCGCCATTCGCAAGCCCGTCGGCGTCTGTGCGCTGGTGACGCCGTGGAACTTCCCCAGTGCGATTCCGGCCTGGAAGCTGGCACCGGCCCTGATCTGCGGCAATACCGTGGTACTGAAGCCTGCTTCCGCGGCCCCGTTGAGTTCCTGGCGGATTGTCGAAGCTTGTCACGAGGCGGGGATCCCGAAGGGTGTCGTGAACTATGTCGCCGGCCCCGGCGGGGTGCTGGGCGAGGCTCTCGTCGATGCAGAGCCTGTGAAGGCCGTCTCGTTCACGGGCTCTTGCGAGGTCGGCAACCAGCTCCATGAGCGGGCTTCCCGGCGGCGGCTGCGGATCCAGCTCGAGATGGGCGGCAAGAACCCTACGATCGTGTTGGCCGACTGCAACTTTGACCAGGCCGTGACCAATGTGGTGAACGCGGCGTTCTTCTCCACCGGGCAGAAGTGCACAGCGACGAGCCGCTGCATCGTCGAGGAGCCGATCTACGAGAAGTTTCTTGAGGCGCTAGTGGAGGCGACCAAGAAGCTTAAGGTCGGCAACGGGCTGGAGCCGGGCGTCCAGATCGGCCCGGCCATCGACGAGAAGCAGCTCGAGACCGATTTGCGCTACATCGAGATCGGCCGGCGCGAGGCGGGCGAGCCGGTCTGCGGCGGCAGGCGCCTAACCGGACCCGGCTACGACAAAGGCTACTTCGTCGAGCCGACGATCTTCCGCGACGTCACGCCGGACATGACGATCGCCCAGGAAGAGATCTTCGGCCCGGTGCTCGGGGTCATGAAGGCGAAGGACTTCGAGGACGCCATGCGGATCGCCAACGCCGTCCCGTTCGGGCTTTCGGCCTCGATCCAGACGACGAACCTGAGCCGCGTCTTCGAGTTCGTCTACTCGATGGAGGCGGGTCTTTTGACGGTGAACCTGCCGAGCGCCGGCGTGGAGTATCAACTTCCCTTCGGGGGGACCAAGGAATCGAGTTTCGGCCCGAAGGAACAGGGTCCGGCGGCTCTCGATTTCTACAGCGACTACAAGACCGTGTACCTGAAATACTGAGCCACCGCCCGGGGGCTCCCGCGGGGGCGAAACGGCCGGAAAGGAGACGGAGCCGGCATGAAAATCACCAAGATCAAATGGGAAGGTAAAGTAACGGCCGCCGTCGTGGAGGGCGACGAAATCCGGCCGATCCCCAACTACACGGTGACGGCGCTCATCGAGCGTTCCGAGATCGAGAAGACGCCTTTATCCGATCTTGCGCGCGAGCTAGCGAGCAAACATCCGGTGGAGGCCGAGCCGATCCTGCCGCTCACGCCGCGGGAGGTCTGGGCCTGCGGTTGCACGTACGAGGCGAGCTCCAGCTTCCGCGACGCCGAACACGGCACTCGCGAGGGCTTCTACGCGCACGTCTACCGCTCGCCGCGGCCGGAGATCTTTTTCAAGGGCAACGCCCGGGTCTGCGTCGGCCCGGGTGAGGCGGTCGGCATCCGTCCCGACTCGAAGTTTACTGCTCCCGAACCCGAGCTCGCCGTGGTTCTCGGCTCACGGGGGACGGTGCTCGGCTACACCCTGGCGAACGACGTCTCCGCCTGGGACATCGAGCGGGAGAACCCACTTTATCTTCCGCAGTCGAAGGTTTACGACAGATGCTGCGCCCTCGGGCCGGTGATCGTCACCCCGGACGAACTCACAAACCCCTATGACCTGGAGATGACCTGCACCATCCGGCGCGGGCGCAAGGTCGTCTTTGAAGGCAGGACCAGCACGTCGCGGATGAACCGCAAGATCGAGGAGCTGATCGACTACCTCATCCGGGCCAATTCCGTGCCGCGTGGCTCCGTGCTGCTCACCGGCACGGGCATCATCGTGCCGGAAGACGCCGCCCTCGATCCGGGTGACGTCTGCACGATCCGCGTCGCCGAGATCGGTGTCCTCTCCAACCCCGTCGAACGGCTGCCCGTCTGAGCGGGGCGCTGGCGCGCCTGCGCCGGTGGTCAGGCGGACGGTTTTCAGAGCGTCCGGAGGCTGTGCTACGCTGTTGGATTACACCTCGCAAGTGGCTGGAAAATTGTCCCGCCCGGCCACTGGTGGCGCCGTTCCCGGTATGCAGTTGAGCGATATCTTTCGAACCCTGGGCGAGGAGAACTTCCGCGCGCTCATGCGGACCGTCTCTATCAGCCGCCTCAAGACATTCCAGCTCTATGACTCGCTCAAGGCGCGGGCCCACTTGCCCAAGCTGAACCAGCAGGCCTTGAGGAGAGTGACGCCGCAGTTTTGGCAGCGGATCTTCGACGGAGATCAGGAATTGGCGGCGGACGTCGCTCAGGCCATCCTGGCCGGCAACTTCGATATGATCATCGACGTCCTGGACTTCCTGGGCATCCCGCACAACGACGGCTTCTTCGACAAGGACCTGGACGCCAGCGAGATCCTCACCGGCGACTGGCAGAAGCGGGCCTTCGAGCATTTCCGCGGCAAGTACCCCGAGCCTTTGCTCCTGCTCTACTTGAACCATCTGGCGTTCGAAGTCACCAAGGACAAGAAGCTGTTCACCGGAGCCGA
>CAYWXL010000138.1:0-5557 GCA_964461995.1 uncultured Solibacteraceae bacterium | reverse complement strand
GGCCCCGGGCACTCCGGCACGCAGGCGAGCCGGCGGAAGATCGTCCCGAACGCTCCACGTAGGGTGTTGCCCGCCTGCCCCGTCGGGAAGCGCACCGCGTCTTCGGCGCGCAAGGTGAACCGGAACGCTAGCAGCGAAAACGCGAGGGCGGCGGCGCTTCCCTGCTCCGCCTCCGCTGCGTGCTTCTGGAGGTGCTGAGTCATGAATCGCCGGCTGCAGCCGCTTCCGACAACCAGCGTAGCGGGAACGGGGCGGGACACGCACGGCCGGCCTGGCGTCCGGGCGCCCCCATGCTGATATACTCGACGCGGATTGAAACCTGAACCCTGAGCTGGAGAACTCACGCCATGTCCTTGATGAACCGCCGTCCGTCCAGCCGTGCGGCCGCCATTGCGCTGGCCGCCGCGCTTCTCAGCTTCGCCGCGCCGGCTCCGCTCGGAGCCGCCGGGCCGTACCAGCCGACGACTGAATCCTTGCGAAAGCACCGCGTTCCGCAGTGGTTCGAGGACGCCAAGTTCGGGATCTTCATCCACTGGGGACCCTACGCCGTGCCGGCCTACCACGAGTGGTACGTCGTCTTCATGAGCCCGTTCGCCGATTTCGGGTTCAACCTCGGCGGCCCGCCTTACCGCGCCCGGCGGGGCAACCTGCCCGAGAGCGTCTTCCGGGCACACATCCGCGAGAAGGCCTACCGCTACCAGCTCGAGAACTGGGGACCGGACTTCGCCTACGACGACTTCATCCCCATGTTCCGCGCCGAGAAGTTTGATCCCGCAGCCTGGGCGGCGCTGTTCGCCGAGGCAGGCGCCCGCTACGTGGTGCTCACCGCCAAGCACGGCGACGAGTTCGCCATGTGGCCCACCCGCTACACGAAGCGCAACGCCATGGAGATGGGGCCGCGGCGCGACATCGCCGGAGAGCTGGCCGCCGCTGTGCGCAAGGCCGGCCTGAAGATGGGCTTCTACCACAACACCACCTACTCGTTCTGGGATCCGCGCTATCCCGGCCGCGACTGGGTCGAGTACATGAACAACTCGATCAAGGAGCTGATCGACCGCTACCACCCGAGCATCCTCTGGGGCGACGTCCGCATCGGCCCGGTACGCGACCGCAACAACAAGCCTCTGGGCACGGACTACTGGGGCGGCAAGGAGGTGCTCGCCTACTTCTACAACCACTCGCCCGACCCCGACGGCGTGGTGGCCAATGACCGCTGGGGCGTCGAGCCGGACGGCAGCTTCCTCGGCGACTACTCGACGCCGGAGCGCCGCAACATCCGCGGCATCTCAGAAAAGAAGTGGGAGCTGTGCGATTCGCTGGATCCGACCTCCTGGGGCTATAACCGGCTGCTGCCCGAAGGCGAGTACATGAGCTCGAACGAGCTGATCGACTACCTGGTGGACGTGGTGAGCAAGAACGGCAACCTGCTCATCAACATCGGCCCGCGGGCCGACGGCACGATCCCGGAGGTGATGGCCCGGCGGCTCCGCGACGCCGGCGCCTGGCTGAAGATCAACGGCGAGGCGATCTATGCCACGCGCCCGTGGAAGCGGTTCGAGGAGGGCGACTTCCGGTTCACCCGCAAAGGCAACGCCGTCTACGCCATCGCCCTCGAGTGGCCGGGGCCGGGCGAGACGACGCTGCGCTCGCTTTCGAGCAAAGAAGCCAAAGTGAAGGAAGTCCGGCTGCTGGGGCACGCCGGGAAGCTCGAGTGGAAGCAGACCGAAACGGAACTCACCGTCGTCCTGCCGGAAAAGCCGCCGTCGCGGTTCGCCCAGGCGCTGAAGATTACGCTCGAGTAGCGGGACGGCGCGCCGCCCGCACAAAGGGCTCTCAGGCCCCGAACACCTCGCGCACACGCTCGAGGAAGGCCGCGACCTTCTGTTTCGGGTCGCCGGGCCCGAGGGTCTCAATGGGCAGCACGCCGCGGTAACCGGCGTGTTCGATGATCCGTTTCACACGCCCGAGATCGATCGGCTCGGCTTCGCCGCCGCGCCAGACGTTCTCCTTGAGCTGCCAGGAGACGGCGTAGGGCACAAGCTTTTCGATCTCCTCGTAGGGATCGCCCTGGCGCAGGCTGCCCACGTCGAGGACGACGCCGAACCACTCCGAATCGACGGCCTCGACGAGGCGGATCGTCTCGGCGGCGGTCTTCAGAAAGTCGTTGTGGTTCTGGAGGCCGACGATCACGCCGCGGCGGCTCCCGTACTCGGCGCACTCTTGCATCAGCGGGGCCATCCATTCGAGAACTTCCTCGAAGGTACGCCCCTCGGGCACGCGGCGGCCGGAGAAGACCCGGATCACCGATGCGCCCAGCTTCCGGGCCACGTCGATCCATCGTTTGACCAGCTCGACGTCCCGTCGCCGGGCCGCGGCGTCTTCGACGGCGAAGTCGTTGCGGACGCCGGTGCCGTGGATGGCCACGCCGTTGAGGAAGCCGCGCCTCTTCAGGCGGTAGACGTAGTCGTCCGGCGGGGCGTCCGGGTAGCCGGGAAAGTAGTAGCCGGTGGCGTCCAGGCTGGCGATGCCGTGGCGGGCGCAGAAGTCCACCACCTCGGGCAGCGTAATCTCGCCGGTGCGCAGCGGCCGGTTGAAGGAGTAGACGTTCAGGGCGATCTTGACATGGAAGCCCGGCAGGCGTTTCATCTTGCCCCCGGCGGCCCGGGCGGAGCCCGCTCCGGCGCCGGCGGCCGCGGCGGCTCCAATCGAGCTGAGGATCCATCGCCGGCGGTCGAGAGAAGTTCGGTTCAACATCGTCTTTTCAGCTTCGCAAATTGCGCCCGTAGGAAGGTCCGGGTCAATAAGCGAGGTTCCCACCAAGACGAACCCCGGGCCTTGAACCTAAGCCCCACAAGACAAGAAAGCCCGCCCGGGCGCCAGTGACGCCGGACGGGCTTGGGGTTTTGGGGCCTTAACTCATTGCGGCGCGGGGTTGCGATAGGAGACGTTCTTCATCGTGATGGAGCTCCAGGAGACGAAGCCGGCATCCAGGCCGGTGGCCTCGAAGCGCTTGGGATCCATCGCCGTGAAGAGCCCCAGGAATCCCATGGGGATGCCTTCCTGGACCGAGGAGGCCGGCAAAGAGTCGATCACCCAGGCCGGCACGTCGAACTGCCCGGCCGCTCCATCGGCGAGGCAGAAGAACATGCCCATCACATCGTTCGGATCGTCGATCGACGAGCCGGAGATGATCACGTTGCCGTTTGGGACGCCGGTCCACGTGATCCGCAGCGGCTGGCCGCCGGGCACGTTGTTGATGGCGTCCTGGTTGGTCCAGGCGGCCGGATTCGTGATATTGAGCGAAGTGTCGAACGGGCCGACGTCGGCGCCGCCCTGGCCGTTGTCGATGGTGTATTGGCCCGGATCGAGGTATAAGCCTTGCGGCTGGCCGGGAATCGGGAATGGGAAGTTATTGCCGAGAACGGCGGTATAGATTCCCTTCTGGCCTTGGACCGGCGTCAACTGGCGCTGGCCATTCGGGCCATTGATGTTGATCGACGGACCGGCGTCCAGGTACGTTTGGGGTTTTACCGGATCCACGTCGCTTGGGTCCGAGCTCGGGGGCTCGTTCTCGTCCTCCTTTTGCGAGGAAACGAACACATAGCAGGAGTCCTTCGTCACGATTCCCTGGGTGGGCTGGACGGCGATCAACTGGCTGTACGTGTAGCGTTCGAAAGTCGCCGAACCGCTTTCGGTGATCATCTCGGCGGGCGCGCCCGGCACCTGCATCGGCGCCTGGATAGCCATGCGGGAGATGCCGATCCAGCCTTCGGCGATGGCGCCCTTCTGCTTGGCTTCTTCCAGGTCCTGGGAGGTCATTACGCCCGGCACGGAGCAAGCGCCGCCGCTCGAATCAATGGACATCGTCACCGAGTTGCTGGGCACGCCATTGACGATGACGACGACGGGCACGTAGCAACCGGTGATGTTGGGCACGACGAAGCGGATCTGGTCGATGCCGGCGCAGCAGCCGGAACGTCCGGCGTAGACCACTTCGGCCTGCCGGCCGCCGACGATCACTTGCACGTTGATCTGTCCGCGGAGATCCCCAGGAAGCGGTCCGCTGGCCTCGTCACCGGAGACCGGTCCCAACCCAGTGCCCCAGATGTCGTATAGCTCACCCGGGGACGAAGAAGTAGTCAACGTATTGATCCACTTCTGTTGCCAGTTCGGGTCACTGGTGTCGATTACGGCTTTTGTGAAGATCCCCGGGCCGCTGCCGGCCTGGTTCAGGGCGAAGATCCCGAAGGCGTTCGAAACGATGCGAATCGGGAAAGAGTTGCTCGTCTGGTTGTTGTAAGTGAGCTGAACCTCGGCGTTGCCTGCGGGAACGTTCGAGGGGATCAAAATAGTGGTCTGCTTCGTCCAGACCACGATCGGAATAGCATCAAACGTCTGCCCCCCGGCGGTGATCTTGGCGCTGACGCCGGCCAAGGCCGTCTCAAGCGGGAATTGGGTTACCTGAACGAACGGGTCTGGCCCTAAGTCGTTGCCGAACAGGGTTACCAGAGAGCCCTGGGCCAGCCCGCCGTTCGGCAGCGCCGCCGGCAAGAAGCTGGCCGCATTGGTTGCGCCCTTGATCTCCGGTGCGGCAAGAGCGGGAGAAACGAGCAAAACCAACATCGAGCAAAGAATTGCAGTACGGGACATGATTACTAGACTCCTCCAGAGGCAAGATCAAGGCGCCCGAACTGTTCCAAGCCGTCCGGCGGTAGTGAGTACGGCTTTCAGGCACCCATCACCTGTATACCACAAAAAGTAGAGATTTCCTTAAGAGGTTCCGCGCCCTTTGCGCGCCGAGTACCGGTTCAGCAAACTGATGAACTGCCGGGCGGCTGCCGGAACCTCGAGACCGCCCTCGAGGATGTCCCGGTTCCGGTAGGGCTGGCCGTAGAGCCGCTTGTTGACGCCCCGATCCTCGCGCAACGTGGCCCCGTCCAAAGAGATGCCGGCGAAGACGCCGCGGGAGCGCGACCAGGAAAGGATCTCGGCGGTGAACAGGGCGTCGGTGCCGGCCGCCAGCGTCCTGCCGACAGGGCCAGCCGCCGCCGACGCATCGCCGCCGACCGTGAACTTGCTCTTCAACAGCCGCCGCATCCCCCGGCGGTTCATGATCAGCATGACGAGATCAGTTTCCGCGCCCCCGGCCTGCAAACCGAAGTTGAACCCCTCGAGCCGGACCGCCGCCGGCGCCGACCACCCAATCCCATTGGCCTTCCGGCAGGAGACGAATCCGCGCCCGTACTTGCCGCCGAAGATAAAGGCCCCTTTCTTCGCCCCGGGAATGACGACGACGCATTCGGCGCGGTTCAGCAACTCCTGCGGGATAGACTGCTCGGGGGCCTCCATGATCTCGTAGAAGACCTGGGCCGCGGCCTCCAGGCGCTTCTCCCATTTCGGCCGGGCTTCGGCCATCGCCGCCATCGCGGCGGCAATCACTGCAATCCGCCACCACATAGTCCGCTACTCTCATTAAAACAATCTTTCCGCCGCCTCCCGAGAACCCCCGAAAGGTTCTTGTTCTGGGCCGGTCCCTATAATAGGACTATGCGAAAAG
>CAYWXL010000137.1:0-5633 GCA_964461995.1 uncultured Solibacteraceae bacterium | reverse complement strand
GGCCGGCATCTCAGCCGGGCCCGCTGGGAGAGTCTTCCCTCTGCCTTCAGGCCGGGGCCCGCTCGGCGGCTGCCCGCCGCTCAGAACCTCCACCGCAGGCCGCCGATCGCCCAGGCGCCCGGTGAGCGGTACCCGGCCTCGTAGAACTTCTGGTTCAGAACGTTCTCCACCTTCCCGTAGAACTCAAGACTGGTCGAGTCCGTCACGGAAACGACGTAGCGGGCGGTCAGGTCCGCCTTCGTGAAGCCGTCCAAGCGCAGCGCCCGTGTGCCCGTGAAGGTAAAGAAGCCAGCGAGGTAGTCATCGGTAGAGAACAGATCGAACGTGACGTTCACCCGGCGTCCGAACCACTGCGAGACGAGTAGGCTGGCCATGTTCTCGGAGACGCCGATGGAACGCCGGACGACCCCTTCGGCGTCCCACGGCCGCCGCTCGACCGAGTCCGCATACGTGTAGGACGCGTTCAATGTTGCCCCGCGCCACGGCTTCGTTACGGCGCTTACCTCGACGCCCCGCGAGAAGCCTCCCGAAAGGTTCAAATACCCTCCGAAGCGGCCGAACGGATCGTCGGGCGGGATCAGTCCACTGAAGTCGAACACGATCGTCTCCTGCAGCCGCGTGTAGTAATACGTCGCGCTCAGGCGCACCCGCGAGCCCGCTAGCCATTGGTCGATTCCGCCGTCCACTGAGACCGCCCGCTCGGGCCGCAGCCGGGGATCGCCGAAGGGGCTGAACGCCCCAAAGAAAAACGATGAGCCGAAACGCTCAAAGGCAGACGGGGCGCGGTACGCCGTCCCGGCGTGTGCCCGGATCTTCGTACCGGTTCCCTGCAACAAGTACGAGACCGCCGCGTCGCCCGTCCACGCCGTCTTGGGCGACTCCACCGGAATACCCGCGTACGGCGACCGCCCGCCATCGAAGCGCGGCTCCTTCAGCCGGAAAGCCTGTATCCGCCCGGAAAGTGCGATCTGCAGCCGGCGGCCCAACAAGCTGATCTGGTCCTGCACAAACGCCGCGTGGCTCCGCTGGCGGATCCGCACCCGATTGTTGGTGCGCGCTTGCGGGTCCGGGTTCTCGTCGGTGTTCCAGTTGTCGTAGTCTTCTTGCTCGAACTCGTAACCCCCGCTGAGCAACTGGTAACGCCCGGCCTGGATGTCGGCCCGCGCTTCGGCGGTGTGAATGCGGCCGTCGAAACGGCTGTGTGAGCTCATCATCGGTTCGAACCGGACGCCGCCGGGACCGTCGTCGAAGCTTCGCCCCGTGTCCAGGAACTGGTAGCTCGCCCGGTAGGAAACCCCCGGGGTCACCTGGTGCTGGAAAACCGTCATGATGTTGCGGAACTGCCCCGACCGGCTGCTGTCGGGATCGTTGAGCGAGGGCACGTACGTCGCCCGGCCCGGATCGAACGGACGCCCCGCCTCGATGAGCCGGACTTGCGCGTCCGGAAGCGGCCGCCCGGGCACGATCCCGGTCGCCGGCAGGTTGGGTTGCAGCGCCAGATCGATGTACGGCGCGTCGCTCAACCGCCCCCATGCGTCGCTGAGCCAGACGCGCGCCGTCAGCGACATCCCGGACGAGAAGCGGTACTCGGCCGAACCCTGGCTGCTCGTGTTCCGGTACGGGTTGCGGCCGTCCAGACCGCCGGTGACGTTCAAGTGCGTGACGCCGCCGCTATAGAAAAGCCGGTTGCCAAACGCTCCGCCGGCGATCTTGGCCAGGCCGCGCGCCGTACCGAGCCCTCCGCCTTCCGCCAGCAGCTCACCCCGGGGAGCGCCGCCGCCCCGGTCCGTGACGACGTTGACCACCCCGCCGATCGCGTGGGTTCCGTACAGCGAGGAACCCGACCCCCGGAGCACTTCCACGCGCTCCGGCGTCACCACCAGCAGATCCTCCCAGGCCGGATTCGCAGAACCCTGCGGATCCGCGGCGTCGCGCATCCGGATGCCGTCGATCAGCAGCGCCGTGTCGTATGTGCGCAGCCCCCGCACGTGGATCGTGGTGAAGCTGCCGGGCCCTTGCTGCTGCCGGACACGGAACCCGGGCGTCAGTCGCAGCGCCTCCGCCACCGAGAACTCGTCCCGAAGCGCGATCTCGTCCCCGGTGACCGTGTCGGTCGCCTTGGCCACCTCTTCGAGCATCAAGGGCGTCGTCGACGCTGTCACCACCACCCGGCTCCGGACCGGCGAGAGCCGCAACTGGACGTCGGTCTCCACCGTGTCGCCGCGGCCGAGAGTAACCGGCACGGGTTCCGGCGTAGCTAGTTCGGCAGCCTCCACCTCAAGCAGATACTCGCCCGGCGAAACCGCCGGAAAGGTATACCGCCCTTCGGGCCCGGTGGTGGTCATCAGCCTCCTGCCGGCCTCACGGGAATAAAGAGCCACGGCCGCCCCAGATACCGGCGCTCCATCCGGATCCGTGACACGGCCGGACAGAGAAGCCGCGTTTTGAGCCTGCGCCGCCGCCGGCGCCAATGCCGCTAGAAGCAACAACGGCCGCAGTCTACGCGTTAACGGGTGGTGGTGAAAAGCAGAAAAGAGTTTTGAAAGTCGTGTGCGCATCCTTCCTGTCTCCCGCAAGAAGTTTGCTGTTGAAGCTCCGGGTAGGTCTCCTGGCTCGCGGGGCGGAACCGCGTGACGCGCTCCCTCGCCCTTCGCCTTCCCCGGCCGCCTCCGGCCGAGTGGCTCGATGAAGGGCGTTGACCCCGCCTACAGTGGCGTGACCGCGCCGGCTTTTGACCGGCTTCCCTGTTAGGCCCTTACGGGCGCCCGAAGCTGTTCAGGACAGCAGGTCCCCATCCTGCCGCGGTGTGACAAAAAATCGAGTGCATCGCCTGCCCCCGCTGCAGAATGCGAACTCGGTTCATGCTACCACACCTCGGCAAGCCCCGTCCTGGCGGAACGCCGCAAAGGCCGGAACGCACGTCCGTCAGCGGCGAACGCTCCCTTCACGCTGCCCCGGCCCCGCTCGCTCCGAACCCGATGCGGACCAGCGGCGCAAGAAGGCTCCGCGAACCAGGTCCCGAGACTCTGCCCCTGGGAAAGCGAGGGTGTAGAACTCTTGGCCTACACCCTAGGATCTTAGCCCCGGATACGAGACAACACGGTGCCGAATTCCCACTAGATTGGCGTCGGAGCATTTCGCTCGAATTGGTTTCCCGTTGCGGGAACCGGCGCCATGCCCTGTCCACGGCAGAGGGAAGCGCCTGCCCTTCGCCAGGTGATGCAGGCGTGAACTCACCGCCCGGTGAGCAACCCGGCTCCGGCAAAGCACGAACAGGACATCGAGGGTACCTAGATGTTGCACCGAATCATCCTTGCCGCCACACTCGCCGCCGTTTCGGCCGGACTGCTGCCCGCCGCCTCGGTGACGTATGCTGACTGGGCTGCCTGGCAGAGTGCGGCGCCCAATTCCACCCTGATCGACTTCGAAGGGTTGACGGCCGATTTCATTTCCTACAACACCAGCGCCGGACTCACCGTCGGAGGTGCGCAGTTCGTCGGCGTGGCAGAGAACGGCAGCTACCGGCTGTATGTCGTCAATCCGGCCGCTCATCCGGACCACGACTTCGGCACGGGCTCCGTGCTGAAAGGGCCGGAATACGTCGATGGCTACTCGGCCGTCCTGCAGATCTTGCTGCCGGATGTGACAACGGCCGTCGCGTTCGACTTGGGGACGTACAACACGACGGCCTCGAGCGTCTACACCGTTCTCCTCGACACCGGCGAGCAGTTCCCCGGCATCTCCGTCGGCGCGCGTCCAGAGATGGCCTTCTTCGGAATCACCTCGGACGTCCCGTTCACCCAGGTGGACATCCTCATGACGGCGGGCGCCAGTTGGATCAGCGCCCCTATCCTGGACAACGTCGCCTACGGAGTCGCTTCCACAGGCGGGGGGACGGCTGGCGCGCCACAGGAAACGCCGGAGGCGGCGACCTTCCTGCTCGTCGGCAGCGGCCTCATTTGCTTCTGGCGCTGGCGCCGGAGAGCCCCCCAACCAGCCGCTTAATCTCACCGTCGGGAAACCCCGGGTCCGGTTTCCCTCTCCTCCCAGGCCAGCGGGCCGCCAGCGCCGTCACCCGGCGGCGCTGGCCTCTTTCCTCTGCCGGCCCCTCCCAGGTAGCCCTGCCCGGCCCGATCCGGTTACCATGGTGACCGTGAGTTTTCTGCTCCACGGGCGAACCGTCGCTCTATGTTGCTGTCTGATCGCGGCGATTCTCTGCGCCACTCCGTCCATGAGTTTCGCGAAGATGGACGCCCGGGAGCTGATCAAGCTCTCTGCCAAGCCTAATGACAAGTTCCGCGCCGCGCTGCTGGAATCGCTGGGAGAGAGGAACATTCTCAACGGCACCGCTTGGGCGGGCCACGGTCCCGACTTTATCTTCGCCGTCGAGGCTAGCGAGATGCCGATCCTGTACGTCGACGGCCGCGCGATGACGAAGATGAAGCGCGTGAAAGGCTGGAATCTCTGGTTCTGCACCGTGCGCCTCGAGACCGGCCGCTCCCACTCCTTCCATTACGAGATCGACGGTCGGAGAAAAGGCGGCTTGAAAGACATCCCGGCGTATTTGGAAGACTCCTATCCCCAGGAAGGCGTCCCCCGCGGAACCCTCTCGGAGAAACTCACCCTCGAAAGCAAGATCTACCCCCGCGCCGAGTGTGACTACTGGATCTACGTGCCCGCCCAATACGACCCTGCGAAGCCCGCAGCCCTCATGGTTTGGCAGGACGGGCAGAACCACATTGAGCGCAACGGGCAGGCCAAGACGCTGAACGTGATCGACAACTTGACCCACAAAGGCAAGATCCCGGTCATGATCACCGTCTTCTCCTCACCCTGCCGGGTCGACGGCGACAGCATCCGGGCCCACATGTACGACCACATCGACGACACCTACGCCCGCTTCTTGCGCGACGAACTCCTCCCCCAGGTCGCTGCCCGCTACAACATTCGCACCGACGCCTATTCCCGCGCCATCGCCGGCGTTTCCTCGGGGGCCCTCTGTGCCTTCAACGCCGCCTGGCACATGCCCGACCAGTTTTCGCGGGTGCTCTCCATCATCGGAAGCTACGTTTCCATCGCCGGCATTGAACAGGGTGGACATCTCTACCCCTTCAAGGTCCGCAAAGAAGTGGCCCGCAACCTTCGCGTCTGGCTCCAGGACGGCTCCGGGGACCTCGAGAACGACCACGGCTCCTGGCCGCTCATGAACATCCAGCTCGCCAACTCCCTCAAGCTGCGCGGCTACGACTTCCACTTCAGCTTCGGCAACGGCTCCCACAGTCCCGCCCACGGTTACGCCGAACTGCCCCGGGCGATGGAGTGGCTCTGGCGCGGCTACGATCCGGCCAAGACGCAGGAAGTTTTCGTCATCGATCCCCAGGAGCGGAAAAAGCCGTTTTTCCGGGTGGAGATTTGCAACCGCTAGCCCGCCCCGCGGCGGCCTCGAAACGCCCGTCCGCCGCCGACCGAGACATCTTCTTCGAAGCCGTTCTCCGGGCGCCTTGGTGCCGCAATAGCAAACCGCGAGCTACTGGGCTACAATGAGGGAAGCGGCCGGGCGCGTAGCTCAGTTGGTTAGAGCGCCTGCTTCACACGCAGGAGGCCACAGGTTCGAGTCCTGTCGCGCCCACCAC
>CAYWXL010000136.1:0-5644 GCA_964461995.1 uncultured Solibacteraceae bacterium | reverse complement strand
TGGCAGCGCTTCCGTTCTTCACCGCCTACGATCCGCCGGGCACGAGCGAAGGGTCGCTCGATCCGCTGGGGCTATACGCGATCGCCGACGAGCTGGCGGTGAGGCTGGTGCCGGGCGTTCGCGAGCGGATGCAGCGGGTGCGGTTCCTGACGGCGATCACGGTGGGGGCGCTGGTTCTCGAAGACCTGGGGCCGAACCCACGCCAGCCGCGCCTGCCGCCGTATCTGGTGTGGGAATGGCTGGTCGTGGAAGCGCTGGTGCGGACGCTGGGCGGCGAGGAAGAGCTCTGGGGCGTACCGGGCAGCTACGTCGTGGGCCGGGCGGTCGAGGACCGCGGCTACGTCGATGAGCGGAGCTACCTGAAGACGCCGCGGATCTTCGGCTTCCACGGCGTCTACAAGCGGCTGGGCGTCCATCTGGGGCTGGTGGACTGGCAGCTCCGTCTGCGCTCCCCGAGAGGAGACGAGCTGATTCGCGCCTGGGCGCATGAGCGGGGAATCGGCTCGTTCGGAACAGACCATGCACTCTACAAGAAGTGGCGGAAGGCGGTCGAGACGAGCTTGAGGGAGACTCCGGCCCGGACGCGGACCCCGACGGGATGGAAGCAGGCCGATTGGCAGGAGCTGGCCGAGGCGTTCGCGCCGCATCTGGCCGGGCGCCAGGAGAAGAGCTGCCTTCGGCGGCTACTGTTGGGGGACGGGGCGGAGGCACCGGGCGCGCTGGTTCCCATCTGGAGGCTGCTGGCGAAGACCGGCGGGGAGTACCCGGACGAGCGCGCGTTCCATCGCGAGCTCTACAGAGAGGCGCCGGAGTACGGCCGGCTGCTGGAGGCCATCGGAGCCTACGAGGCGTTCGCCCGCAATCTGACGGATGCTTTCGACATCCTGCGGGCCGAAGGGAGCCGCCAGGACGTGCGGGGATTGGAAACCTCGCAGCTTGCCCGCGATGCCGACTTCCGGATGCTGGCCCAGCGTTGCAGCCAGCTCTACCGAGAGGCCGCGCGGCGGCTGGAGACCTTCGAGCCGAAGCTGGCGGACGAGTTCGCGCAGCGCTTCGGCAGCTTCGCCGAGCCCGTGCCGCCCGAGAGGTTCGGCGCCACGTTGTGCGAGCATCACGAAGCGGTGCAGAAATCGAAGTCGCGTGAGGGCAAGCGGCCCTGGTTCGAACCGGCGGGCCCCGGTCGAATCTACATCCGGCTCAACTACCGCCTGGAGAGGAGAGAACCAACGCCTTCCCTGTACGTCCATCAGTACCGGACCGAGCCGGTCGCCCGGTTCTACCGTGATCTGGCATGAGCGCGAAGCGGTACACGCGGGAACGGCCGATGCTGGACGTCTGGCGGCCGCCGGGCGGGGCCGGCGATCCGGTGGGATGCCTGGCGACGACCTACACGTTCGACGCGGGCTTCTTCGAGGAAGAGTGCCTGGCGCGGTTCCTGGAGATCGACTCGCTGCCGGACCGCGAAGGGCTGGCCTACCTGCTGGAGCGCGAGAACAAGCTGGGGGCGGTCTATGCCGGGGTGCTGGTGGACTACAGCCAGGCCGGCGTGGACCACTCGCTGCGCTGGGACGTGTTGCCGGTGCGCATCTCCGGAGGCAAACAGCACGCCAAGCTGACGCTGCTGGTGTGGACGAAACGGATCCGGATCGTGGCCGCTTCGGCGAACCTGACGCCCAGCGGATACCGGCGTAACCGTGAAGTCTGCGGGACGGTGGAGCTGCGGCCCGAGGAGTGCGACCAGGAGCTGCTCGAGCAGGCGTGCGGGTTCCTGGGCGAGCTGGCGGCCCTGGCGGCAGGCGGCGGCGAGGACGCGGCGCGCCGACGGGCGGCGGAGTTTCTGGCGCGGGTGAGGCGGCAGGCGGACGGGTGGAAGGACGTTCCCCGGTACGGCTGGCGGCTCCGCCGGCGCTTGTGTTTCACCCTTCCCGGGACGCCCGGCGGCGGGGCGCGGCGCAGCAGCCTCACCGAGGCGCTGGCCGAGTGCCAGAGGGCAGGAGGGGCTCCGGCGGAAGTCCGCGTGGCGTCGCCGTTCTTCGATCCGGCGGACGGGCGCAGGGAGGACGCAGCCACGGCGGCGCTGTGCAGCCGGATGGCGCGGGGAAAGAAGCGCTCATTGACACTCTGCGTGCCCGCCGAAGACAGCGCCGGGGAGACGCTGCGGTTGGCGGCGCCGTTCGCATTGTGGCGCACGGCGAAGGGCCGGGTGGACCGGTTGAGAGTCGAGGCGTTGCCGGGCGGTCCCGAGGACGGGGAGAACCGGCCGTGGCATGCCAAGATGCTCGCCCTGAGCAACGCGAACTACACCGCGCTGATGATCGGCTCCTCGAACTTCACCCGCGCCGGGATGGGCGCCGCCGGCGGTGGCAACGCCGAGGCGAACCTGCTCTACATCGCCAGACGGCAAGCGGCTCCGCAGGAGGCCCGGGAGCTGGAGGCGCTGTGGCCACCGACTACGCCGGTGCCGGATCCGGAGAGCGCCGAGTGGGAGGGACCGCGGCCGGATCTGCTCGAAGAAGAACAGGCTGCGGCGGCGCCGGCGCCGCCGGCGGGCTTCGTTTCGGCGGTCTATCGGGCTGGAGACGAGCCGGCGCTGGTCTTCCGGCTGGAGCCAGCTTCCCTGCCCGGTAGATGGCAGGTGCTCGGCGGACCGAAGCTCGATGAGAGGCTGCTCGACAACGAGGCACACGCCGCTTTGGGCGGGCGCGAAACGGTGGTGGCGCGGTGGCTTCACCCGTACGCCCCCAGCAAGCTGCTCGTCGTCTGGGAGGACAACCAGGCGTTCTGGCCGGTGAACGTCGAGGACCCGGCGGAGCTTCCGGCTCCGAGGGAGCTCGAAGGGATGACGGCAGAGGACCTGCTCTACCTGCTGGCCGCTTCCGACGTGAGCGCGGCGTTCCGGGTCTTGGCCGGGAGTAAGGGGGCCGCCGAGCCGGTCGGGGCCGAGGAACTCGACGAAGCGGCTCCGCCCGACCTCGACCCGCTGCGGCGGTACCGTCTCGAGGACACGTTTCTGCACCGGATCCGGAGGCAGGCGCGGCTGCTGCAGAGGGTCAGGGAAGGGCTGGAGCGGCCGGTGTGGAGCGAGCGGGCGCTCGAGTGGCGGCTGACGGGAATGATCGGCATCGAGCAACTGGTGCGGCGGATGGCCGGGGAGTTGCACGAAGACGGCAACGACGCCTCGGAAACGGCGCTCCGGCTGGCGGACTTGTTCCTCACGCTGAGCGAAGTCCGCTACCGGGAGGCCGAGGGGGCCTTGAGCAAGCAGCGGTTCGAGGCGAGATACAGGAGGTTCCTGCGAAGCCTCACCTGGGAAGTCGATCGGGAGATCCACTCCACGCCGGGGCTGTCCGCCGAGGTGCGGCGCTTCTGGAGGCGCGTCCGGGAAAGGGTTCAGCAATGACGCGCTATTGCGAGATTCCGCGGGAGCTGGTGCTGGGCCGGCGTGCGAATCGGCGGGTCTCGATGGCCGACCAGGCGCGCCAGCGGGCCGAGGCCGAGGAGATCCTCGCCCGTCTGGCCCGGCAGCCGGGGGTGATTCTGGCCGACGAAGTGGGAATGGGCAAGACGTTCGTCGCCCTGGCGGTGGCCTACTGCGTGGGGATCGCGAGCCGCAGAGGACCGGTGGTGGTGATGACGCCGCCGAGCCTGATCGACAAGTGGGTCCAGGACCTCGACGCTTTCTGCTCCCTCTACCTGGACGGGGTGGCCGCCGTTCCCCGGCAGGAGTGGGCTCCCCCAGCGAACCCCGCGAACAAGATCTTCCGCTACGGAACCGCCCGCCATAGCGTGGAGTTCCTGAAGCTGCTCGACGACCCGCCCCGGCGCCGCCCCCACATCGTCTTCCTGGCGGCCGGAGCGATGAGCCGCAGCCAGACCGACATCTGGGTGCGGCTGGCGCTGATCCGGGAGACGCTGCGACGCCATGGCCGGCGGGAGCAGTTGCGGAAGGTACGGACGCAGATCCACCGGTTCCTCGCCGACCTTCGCGACGCGAAGAAGTGGCAGCAGGCCAGCCGCCTCGGGGAGAAGATCTGGGGGAAGTTGCTCGGCGAAGACACGCGGCTGTGGAAGGACCTGTTCAACGAATACCTCAGGGACGAACGACTGCGGCTGGACGACGACCCGGTGCCGGCGGCGGTCTCCAGGGAGCTGGGCAAGGTGGACTTGCGCGAGCTGGCCGACGCGCTTTCGGCGATGCCGGTGCGGGCGCGTGGCGGGCGGGAGCGTGTCGCGGAACGGATCACCACGGTGCGGCCGAAGATACGGGAGGTCGAGGAGGAGCTCTGGCAAGAGATCCTGGCGAAGGCGTGGTGGCGCTCGCCGCTGCTCGTGCTGGACGAAGCCCATCACCTGAAGAACCCCCGGACGGCGCTGGCCCTCCAACTGCAAAGCGCCGACGCGCAGGCGACGCTGAGGACCGGCGCCGGAGCGCTGGCCAGGGCCTTCGACCGGATGCTCTTCCTGACGGCTACGCCCTTCCAGCTCGGCCACCACGAGCTGGTCCGCGTCCTGGAGCGGTTCGGCGACGTCCGGTGGGACCTGGAGGCGTTCGGCACCAGGGAGGACTTCGAGGCAGATCTCGAGAAGCTCGGCGAGAGCTTGACGGCCTCGCAACGGGCGGCCATCCGGCTGCAGAAGCAGTGGAGCGCGCTGGGGCAGGAGCCGCTCCCGGAGGGCAAGCCGATCGACGACTGGTGGCGGGAGCTGTGCGCCCGGCCGCCGGAGGCCCTGACCCACCGGGAGAAGGCCCTGCGCGAGGCCTACGAGCAGGTAAAGGTGGAAAAGAGCCGCGCCGAACGGCGGTTGCGACGCTGGGTGATCCGCCACAACAAGGGCGAGTTCTGGCCGCAAAGCGCGATTCTCCGGCGCAAGCGCCTCGAAGGAGCGGCGATCCGCGATGGGGCGGTCCGGGGCGGCATCGAGATCCCCGGCGGGCAACTGCTGCCTTTCTTTCTCGCTGCCCGCAGCGCCGCCGAACCCGGCAAGGACTTGCTCGGGGAGGCGCTCTGCTCCTCCTACGAGGCGTTCCGGAGAACCCGCCGGGAGAAAAAGCCCGGCAAGGACGACAGCCTCGACCCCGCAGCCGAGCTGCGGCTGCCGGAGACCGCCTGGTACCTGGCCGAGTTCGACAGAACCCTGGCCAGCCTCTCCGGGGCGGTGCACCCGAAGATCCAAGCGACCGTGCAGCGGGCGGCCGATCTGTGGGAGGGCGGCGAGAAGGTGATCGTCTTCGCCTTCTACCGCCAGACCTGCCGGGCGCTGCGGGTGCACATCAGCCGGGAGTTGGAGAAGCGGCTGCTGACGCACGCGCGGCGGCGCCTGGCCGGGGCGGGCCAGCAACGCGACGATGCGGCGATCGAGAAGACGATCGAGAACATCCAGAAGCGATTCTTCGACAAGGCGGACGCCCCGGGGCGGCAGGCGCTCGACCGGGCGCTGCGGAACCTCACGGCGCGGCACGAGGAGGCGCTGCGGCGGGCCGGGATCGATCCCGAGGAGATCGTCGATCTGATGCGCCGCTTCCTGAGGGTGCGGACGACGCTGGTCCGGGCCTTTCCGATCCACCTCTACCGGCAGATGGAGCCGCACCTGGCGGTGCGCAGCATGCTGGATTCCCAGGACGCTTCGGGGGTCTCGTGGCGGC
>CAYWXL010000135.1:0-5917 GCA_964461995.1 uncultured Solibacteraceae bacterium | reverse complement strand
TCACCGACGACCCGGCGGCGCTGATCGCCTGGCTGAAGAAGCGCGGGCTGCGGTAATAACGAGGCATCGCCGGTAAGACAGGCACACAGGATCGGTCGGCGAGGGAAACCGTCTTGGACTCTCGCCAACCGACCGGTCCGGGATTCCCACGAGACGGATCGCACGGTGAGAAGCGGTTGAGTTGGTAGAATAATTTCTATCGGGCCGCTTCTTCTGGGCGTGGGGGGGCCTTCCTGACGCCACGGCGCGGCGCAAGGCTCCGCCGGTTACCCGCCGCCACGGCGGGCTGGGAAACACGCCATTCACACGACAAACACCGGAGGTTCGTGCGTGCGCTCGTTGTTCGTCTATGACGGCCATCTGTGCGGCGCCTGTTCCTATTGCTGCTGGGCGCTGAAGACGCCGGCGCCGCGGTTCACCCCGTCCGGCGATGTCTGCGGAGAAGAGATCAAGCCCGCCAACACCGCCTGCCGGTGGCTGCGGGACGAAGGCGGGTGCGCGAAGCATGACCGGCTTCCCGAAGGCTCCGCCTGCCGCGGCTATGCCTGCCCGTGGGTGCTCACCAGGATCCCGGAGACGCGGCGCCTGGTGCGGCTGGCCGGCGGCGTCACCTACCCGTGGACGGCGCACCGCCCCGACGTCTTTCAGCGTGTGCTGGCCGAGTCCTGGGTGGAGGCCAGGGGCGTGATGCCGCTCGTGCCCGACTGCATCCCGGCCGAGAAAGCCATCGAGCTGGTGCGGCGCACCGGTACGATTCCCGCCGCCCGCAGCCGCCGCGACATCCACGGCCACGTGGTGGACGGCTTCGACGTGGCCCTCGAGCGCCTAACCGCCTCGGCGGACCTGGAGGCCGGCGAGGAGGCCTGGGAGAAGGCCTTGCGTGAGGCGGGCCTGCCGCAGGCCGCCTGAAGAACCGCGCGAGCCGCCGCCGGGGACTACCAGCCGAAGCCGACGAGGAAGCGGAACGTGCGCCCGTCGTTCAACGTGTTGGTGATGAAGCCGAACTCCGGCGCCCCCCAGCGGTTGCCCGGCTCGGCGAATTGCGGGGTGTTGAACAGGTTGATCGACTCGGCGCGGAAGCTCAGCCGCGTGTTCCGGGCCATCTCCCAGGTGCGGCCCAGCGAAGCGTTCACGTTGGCGATCTTGCCCTTGCGGAAGGTGTTGTACCCGAGGTTGCCCGCCGGGTCCGTCGGCTCCATCGGATAGAACGCCGAGGCGGGCAGCAACTTGACCGAGGTGTCCGGGTCGCCGATCGTGCGCCCGAGGATGGAAGGATCGGCCAGGTTCGGCCGGTCGCCGCCGTTGCCGTCCACATTGCCGAAGCCGGGTCCGTCGAAGGTGGTCACCGCGAACGGCGTGCCGGACTTGAGCAGGGCGATACCGGTGACCGTCCAGCCGCCGAGGAGCTTGCCGAGCCAGCCGCTCCAGCCCGCCGCGGGCGTCTCATAGGCCGCCCGGATCAGGAAGGCGTGGGGCTGGTCGAAATCGCTCAGGGCCTTGCGGTCCTTGTGGGTCTCGAACTCCCACTGGCTGCGCGAGAGGCGCGAGTCGGCCCCAGCGGCGGTGTTCGTATACGAAGCGCCCAGGTCGATGGCCTTGCTGAACCAGTAGCCGGCGTCAATAGAGAAGCCGTGAAACCGCGGCACGACGAGCGAGATGCGGGCGGCGTCGAAATAGCCGCGCGAGCCGTTCAGCACGTATCGGATCTCAGCCAGGTCCGGAATCGGGCGGCGCTGGTTGATGGTCGCCGTAGTCTGCGGAATGCCGGGTACCGGCCGGGCGCGGTTCATGTACCACATGATCAACAGCTTGTGCGAGCGGCTGCCGACGTAGCCCAACTGCAGCCGCCACGTCCGGCGCAGGCTGAACTCCCAACTGAAGTTGTACTGATGCGAGTAAGGCGTGGCGAGCTCTGGATCGAGCAGGTAGCGGTTCTCCAGCGCGTCGGTGCGGGGATTGCCGCTCTCCAGCCCCAACGGATCGAGAAGATCCGGAGCCGGCACGGCGATCTTGACGCTACCCGGGGGCGAGAAGCGGATCTGGCCGTAGGTCACTGGAAAAATCTCGCCGTACTGCAGCCCGTAGGCGCCGCGGATCACGCCCCAGCCCTCGCCGAGCCGCCAGGCGAAGCCGAAGCGCGGGGCGACGTTGTTGCAGTCGCAGTCGTAGGGTACCTCGTTCCAGCCGTCCACCTCGATGGGCCGCGTCACCGGCGCGTAGCGGAGCCCGAGGCTGAGCGTGAGCCGGGGAGTGAGCTGCCACTGGTCGCCGGCGTGGAACTGCAGGTCCCAATTCCGGAAGCCCCGGTGGACGTGGCCGATGGAGATGATGTGCTGCGAAGGCGTCCCCCAGCGCAGGTTCTCGATGCCGGTGCGGCCGAAGTCGTTGCTGAAAGAGAAGAAGCCCCGGTGGACGTCCGTCTCGGTACCGTTGTAGCGCCGCCGGGTGATGTCGAAGCCGGTGGTGACCGTGTGCCGTCCCGCCCGGCGCTGCAGCAGGCCGCCGCCGCGGAACAAGTTCATCGCGCGGTCGATGGGGATGTTGCCGGAAGGCCCGAGCGGCGAGAGTCCGGCCACGAGCACCAGCGGACCGACGGCGTTCTCCTCGGGCACCAGCAGCGAGGTGAGGCGGTCGAAGCCGATGGTGAAATCGCTGACCGTCCCAGGATTCCAGACGCGGTTCCACGTGAGCCGGGCTTCGTGGGAACGAGTGTCGGTATCGGGGTTCTGCCCAGCGACGAGCTGAAAAGCGTCCACCGCCTGGCTGAAGAACCGGTAGCGGAGCAGGAGCCGGTCGGCGGAGCCAAGATCCTGGTCCAGCCCGATCGAGCCGCTGTTATTGTCGATCACCTGCGGGGCGTTCGTGTTGAGCGCCCGGGGGTTGATGTCCGTGCGGTTCGGCAGTTCCTTTGGATACGCAGCGAGGTAACGCTCGATGACGGCGCGCAGCTCAGGGTCCGGCGTCAGTGGCGTCCGCTCGTCGGGCGCGGGAACCAGCACGTTGCCGTTCACGCTGCCCCGCAGCTTCTCCTGGCTGCCGTCTACCAGCAGATAGGCGCCCTTCCAAGGCTCGACGCCGAAGTTGAACCCGTAACGGTTCTCCCGGGCCGGTTTCACGTCGCCGACCTGAAAGAACGACCGCGCACTGAAGACGCTATTCAGATGCGTGTAGTGCACGTCGCCGTGGAAGCCGCGCTGCGCTGTCGGGCCTACGTGGATCACCTCGGAAGGCGGATTGCCGAACTCGGCCCCGAAATAGCTGCGCTGGGCGCGGAACTCGCTGACGATCGTCGCCGTGGTGCCCAGCCGCACGTTCAGCTCCTTCAGCGCGTTGTTGTCCACCAGGTTGAACTGGACGTTCTCGTTCCGGCGGCTCTCGCCGGCGTCGGTGTTCACCTTGCCCAGAATGTTGAGCCGGACGCGCTCGGGGTCGGCAACGGTGGCCGGCGTCTCGGATTCTGGTTGCTCCTGCAGGGCCGCCTCCGGGGCGGGCTCGCGCTCGGGAGTCTCAGCCGCTGGTGGCTGTCCCAGCGCGCAGACCACGAAAAAGACAGCGATAAAATACCGAGAAAACTGCATCGATTCAGACCGCGAGACGAGGCGGAGCGTCGGGAGCCGGGCAGGCAACGCCGGTTCGTTTTTGCTCAACCGGGGTAGCGCCACACCGCGTGGCTGGGCTTCTGGCCGGGCTCCTTGGCCCATGATACCGCGGCCGCCGTACGACATGTCGTAGACCGCAAAGGCCGCGCCCGAAACCTCACCGAATCGTGATCCGGCCTAAGCGGTAGCGTCTTTGACCGTCGCCGTCGGGCAATGGAAGTGCGATCGTAGGAGTGCCGTTCCTCGTTCCAACGGAGATATAGAGGTCATACGTCCCCGGTTTCAAAACGGGTTCCGGCGGCAAGGAAAACGAGATCAACGGCTTTGACGCCTGGCTGACGGCCTTTGCCTCTCTGCCCACCGGTAGCGCTTCTCCGGGCGGTCCGACGGGAAGCACGCGCACATCGAACCCCTCATCGACGAAAACAGCCGCAATGCCGCTTCGATCGTCCTTCAGAGTAATCGCCGGGTGTCCGCCGGGAAGGCAAGGCGCCACTCCGGCGTTCCTCCAACGGTAGCCCACGACCAGCGGTTCGTCCCGACGAATCTCCTCCGGCCAGGAAGCCTCCAACAACTGAAGCCGATACCCCAAACGCTGATTGATGCGATGGATCAGAGTCTTGTTTTCCTCAAGGAATTCTCGCGGATACCAGTGAACCGAAGCATAACTTGCGTGGTACTTCTCGATCGCTTCCAAGTACAAGCTGCCGTCTCCCCAATAGCCTTTGTCGCGCGAGGTCCCGTAGTGTTCCGACTCCAGGATCACCGGGAGCTGCGGCCAGAAGAGCGGGGCGAGGTATTCCCGGTGATATGCGTTCTTGCCCGGCCGTACCAGGATGCTGTCATCACGAAGCGTCATACCGAGGCTGCGCGCATAGTAGAGTACCTCGATGCCCCGGTCTCGGTTGCCCATTCCATCGTTCACCACGAGCAAGGTCTTCTTAAAGTGTTTCCGGTACAGGTCCAAGTGCCGCCGGACCGTGGCGGCGGAGTAAGGCAGTCTTGTCGAGGCCCCGGTGTGGCCCTCTCCCCAAACGCCGAATGAGCCGACGTCGATGAAGGCCACATTCGGGTCGCCATCGTAACGTGCTGCGGCCGCGGCAAGAAACCGGTCGAGCTTCTCCAGAAAGATGGGATCGTCGAAGTCGGGCTCCCAGGATCGGCCGTTCTCTGTGATTCCTTTGCGGCGGTCAAAGAAGTAGCCCTTGGCGCCCGCCCGGCGGACCCATTCCGGAGTCGCGTACGGCTGGTTCCCACTCGACTCGCTGCACGTGAAGCGGAATGCGATTTTCTTGCCCTTGGCGATCCAGCGCTGGGCAGGCGTATCGACGACCGACCAGTTGAACCGGCCCTCTTCGGGTTCGAGATATGACCAGGCAAGCCGGAAGTAGACGGTGCTGAAACCCGGAAATTCCTCGACGGTGTCTGACGGCTCGAGGTCCGCGCCATAACGCCGTAAGCTGTTGTCATAGTGGTGCAACACCCAGCCCATTCCGGGGTTGATCAAAGCGGCTCCCGTGTCCTCCGGGTGGACCACGATCCGCTTCCCCGCCCCCAGGGCAAACGGCGCCGCGGCAGCCAGGGTGAGCAGAACTCTGAAGCGCCATCCAATCCTCACTGGACTGTCGATCTTCATGTCCGGAGCACTCCAATCGCCCGCGATTCTCTCACGCGACCGATCACGTGTACAACGGCCGCGCCCTGACCGCACTCATCTGCGCTCGGCCGGGAATAAGGAAGGCATTCTGCGAAGTGGAACCCCGGGGCTCGGAACTGATCGTAGAGGCTCGGAACCCCTCTCCGAGTATCTGGCCATTGTCAAGCCGGATGCCAAAGACGGCTAAAGATTCCCCCTGTCGCTTCCGATCGCATTTGCGGGCGAATCTTCTTCATCTGGTCCGTGTGGTAACCAGCCGGGCAGGTGAACGGCGGCGAGAAGACGGCGGCTCCCGGCAAACGCTCGCTCAGCGGGCGTGCGCGGCGAGAGTTCCTCACGGAAAAGGAGGACGAGGCCCCAGATGATCTGCGCACAGTATCTCGGCGAACTGGATGGAGCCCGCCGCCATAGGCACACTTCACACTTGGATGCGAATGGGAGAAAGACGGAATGGACGTCATCTGGGGACTAGACACACGAACGGCCGGGGCGATCGGCGGGTATCTTTTCGCTTCAGTGGCCGCATTTGCTCTGCTGTGGCGCGGCTCAAACTGGAGGTTCCGTTTTCTGGCGGCGATAGCGGGGCTGCTTCCTTTGTATAAAGCTATCGCGTTGTCAGCGAGGTACGGAACAATCGCGGTCCCCGTCACCGGTCCCCTGG
>CAYWXL010000134.1:3870-5973 GCA_964461995.1 uncultured Solibacteraceae bacterium | reverse complement strand
GCGGAGAACAAGCGAGGGATCGTCGGCGAGAGGTGGCGTGATAATCGAGGCTTCCGCTGTGTAGCAGAACGCCGCCAGCACGAGAACTGTTGCCAGGAAGAAAAATGTGAGGCGGGAGGGGTTCATTTTCTTCACACTTCACCTCCCGAAATATCTTATCTGACTTGCATCCTCCTTCCTCGTCGCCTCAAGGAATCCCCAGAGAATGAGCGAGACAGAAATCGGAATCGGCAACACCTGTAGAGCAACAGAAATCAGATTCGCTATGTTTACAGCGTTACCTCCGAAGGCTTTTGCTATCTCAAAGAGAAAATCGAACATCGGCTGTGAGAAGATGAATGTTGAACCGAGTATGAAGAACCCTGCCAGGACCTTTATCCACGCCCCCACTGCCCCCATCACTTATTCCTCCTTCTCCTTCTCGTGTGCTTGACCCTGTGCTTCTTTCCCTGGATGTACACCTTCACGTGCCCGGGAGTCTTCTCAAAAACGCCTGTAGCGTGCCCGTAAGCGAGCCAATTCCTGTAGGATTCGTAACTCCTGAAATTCATCTTCTTTATCTTCTTGCCCACGATCTCACCCCCCACCTCACAGCTTCAAATCGAGATCGAGATCGAGCTTAAAATCAGCCTTAAAATCAACATCAAGCTTGATGCCACCGCCGAAGATGTCTCCATAAACGTTCTCCAGCATCCTGTGCTCGACGCCCCAGAGGCCGAGATCAATGTTGACATCGATAGGTTCAAGCTCGATCAGAGTCCCTGTCGTCGGCTTTGGTCTTCTTTTTCTTATTATGTCAGGGATGTCTGGAATGTCTATCTTGGGTGGGGGAGGTGTCGGAAATCTTGGCGGTGGCGGTGATGTGGTAGTTGTTATCCCTCCAGTAGTCTGAGCTGTAGTCTGAGTTGTATCTAAATCCAGATCAGTCTCCAGAGAATTATCGAGATCCTGACTGGTTACTGGGGATGTATCGAGCACATCAATCTGGAATGTTCCCTCTTTTGTCCCAAACCTGAAAGCATCCCTCAGGTTGATGCCGAGGCTCTGATCGATCTGAAAACCAGGCTGGATGTTCTGGAATGCTCTGTCAAGAGGCAGGCTGAAGGGCCTTATCGGCGTGCCCTTTGCAGGCTCAAGGGGAACCTTGTAGGTCCTCAACCTCTCAACATCCCTGAACTGCGGTCTGAATTCAACTTTCGGAGTGTATCCTCTCACTGGAGTCTTTTCCTTAGGCACGAGAGTCGTCCTTGCCATATCGTCCGTCCAGAGACTCTCCTTGTTTATCCTCACCTTGACCCTCTTTCCCTTTACAGTCTCCTCCCATTCGATGTGTTTCAGCCCTACCTCCTTAACAGCCGGCTTTAGCCTGAGCTGCTGGCTCATGTCTGCAGGAGTTATCTCCGTCTTCACTGTGGTCCTCAGTTTTGAGGGACCCATCACATCTCCGTACTGAATTCTGCTCTGTCTGGTCAGGTCTGCATACCATCCGCCTCTCCCTTCCTTCATGTAGTCTGCATACCACCTCGTCCTGATCGGCTCCGTTTTGATTATGAACTCCTGAGATGGAGACCTGAGTCTCAGCTTTGGCGCCAGCTCGAAGAAGACCATCGAACCGAGCATCTCATAAAAAGACCCAACAGGGTCCTTGATGAAGGCCTTAACTGCTGCTTTTGTCGTTGTGAAGGGGTTCTTTATGAAAGATATGTAAAATCGTGGCACTTCAAAAGGTGTTGTCAGAAACCCCCTGATCATCCTCCTCTCAGCATAAGTCCTCGCCGGATCAACCGAGTGGTGAAATTCTGTAAATACATCAACAGCCTTCTCGTACTTCTCGATGTACGGTTCGAGAGGACCAAACCTGACTTCTGGAACCTTCTCGGTTTGATTTCTCAGCTCACTCTGAAACCTCTGCTCTCTATCTTCTCTCAGGATCTTGCCGACCTGGGTCGTGTCCACTCCTTCAATATCGATCCTGCCAGGAGAAACTCCCGAAGTGCCAGAGCCGGTGAAACTGATGTCCTGAATGGTTATCTGCTTTCCTTCCTCGAATGCCTTCAGAACTTTCTCTCTCAGAGCAGGTGGCGCATCCTTCAGCTTCTCAAG
>CAYWXL010000134.1:1899-3770 GCA_964461995.1 uncultured Solibacteraceae bacterium | reverse complement strand
CAGAATCGTCAGGCTGAGGTCTTGCCTCGATAATCTCGGCTCTCGTTGGCCTTGCCTGACTGGGCCCAGCCGACTCGGTTTTTTCATCCTCGTATGCTTTTCTGTAGAACCCAGTCAGGCGGTCTACCAGCATAAGATCACCTTATCGTAATTGGTGGCTTTGGCACTCCTCCAGCTGCAGCTCCTCCTCCCGTTGAGACCATCAGCAGTTTCCAGGCAATTATCACTCCGAATATGATCATCAGGAAGAGGATCACATAAGGCATCATGTTGAGAATCGTGTTGCGGTACTTCCTTCGCTCTTTCTCAATCTCCCTCTCAATTATAGCCTTCTCGGTTATCGGGTTCTTCTCCTCAAGGAAGTCGAGCAGGGCATCAGCCTTGATGTACTCGACAGAGTCAAGGAGCCACTCTTCGTCACGTATCTTTTTCACAAGCTCGAGGGCCTCAGGGTCCGGATGCGAGCTCAACACTTTCTTGATCTCTTCGAGGGGTGCAGTCATTATGAACTTAAACTCATCATATGTCTTTATGCCAAGCTTCCTGAGGTCCCTGAGCAGAGGCATCACTTTCGGCCTTATCGCCTTGTTGTAAGCCTCAAACCAGACTCCCGCAGGAGAACCGTTGAACAGGTATATGTCTTCAAACTCGTACTCGTAGATTCCATCCTTCGTTCTGAAGCTGTTTATGTCCTTCTTTCCTGATTTTATCCTTATCTTCCTGTCCTTGCCGAGTTCGATGATGTAGCCTCTTCCGAGCAGCTTCGCTATTGCGATGTTTATAGCCCCAGGATACAGCGCGAAAATGAACACAAACAGAATGTTCAGTCCAATAGAGATCATGAAGACGTGGAAAGGTGTTATCACTGGCTATTCACCTCCACTGCTTCCTCAGTCTTTGCAAATCTGCCAATAAGTGGCAGGCTCTTCGCCTTCTCAGGGACGTTTATGCGGGATTCGTGAGTCCTGTACTGCTTGAGCAGGAAGCCGTCCTTGCCCAGCGTTGCCAGTCCGTAGCTTATGATCCAGGTCTGTCCCCACCCCTCCTCGTCGAGATTTCTGAGTTCGTATCTTCTCTTTCGCTGCATCTCTCTGATCTGCTGAATTGCCAGCTCCTCCTGTATGTTCAGTATGTCTGTGTTGCTCCAGTTCGCGAAGGCCAGCTGCTTGTTCAGGAATCCCCAGAACTTCTCATAATACTTGTTCGGAATGTGGTCCGGTGATCCAGCATATTTGAAAACGGAATCCTCAAGCAAGACCTTATTCTTCATATCTTTGCCGATCATTCCTCTACCTCCGCAAGACCGCTAACAAAGACCTTATAGATCATAAGGGCGATGCTGATCAGGCCCATGCCGAGAGTGAAGAAGCTGTTAACAATCGAGTAGTCTGAGATTGTGTAGGTAACCACCTGCCCGCTCGTCTCGTTGAAGAAAACGTAGGTCGTCTCGATGTTCCAGGAAGCAAGAGCAAGTCCGATGAAGAGTACTGCGCTTATGCCGAAAAAGGAACCTCTCCAATCCCGCTGACCTGCAGCGTACAAAAAAAAGAGTAAAGCAGTTCCAAACCATACGTAGTAGAGCCGGATGTCCATGTTCAGTCCGCCTTCTTTGCGATTAACAAGATCAACCCTATGATCACCACGAAGACCACGACGTATGGCACTATTGTGAACATTGACAGAGCACCCCATGTTGCGCTCTTGATGTCACTCCAGGTCTGCTGTGTGTTGGTGTCGTTGATCTTCGAGACCTGCTTCTCAGACTGGTCCTGGAGAGGTGCAACGATCAGCACTGAGAGCATCAGAACAGCGAGGACGATCACGACCTGGATGAGGGATTTCTCCACTCCCCAGGTGTCGGCCATGAACTC
>CAYWXL010000134.1:0-1799 GCA_964461995.1 uncultured Solibacteraceae bacterium | reverse complement strand
TTTTTTTGTAGTGGCTCTTATATAAGACTCGAAAATACTTACTGATAAGTATCTGTCGTAATTTATTAATATTTCAACTAACTTCATTGTAATTGGATGCAGCCGATACTTATGGTTGAGTCGGTTCCCCTTAAAAATGTTGAGAGGCGCAAAGTCCTGAGAGTCGGCAACTGTTCTGTTTGCATAACTCTTCCACAGGAGTTCAAGAACCTGTCAGAGGTCTTTCTGATTAAAATCGACGAGAGCACGGTCATCGTGACGGCTAAAAATATCGAATTCAATCTGAAGGAGGTGATAGGTTGAGAGTCTATGAGGAACAGATTCCGCAGCTCGTCCAGACCTTCGGCTACCTTTTCCAGGCGCAGACGAATGCATTGATGGCGAGGGATTACGAGGCGTACTTCATGCTCGTCGATCAGCTCGAAACTTTGACTGTGGATGCACTGAACAGAAAGCAGCGGGAAGGTCTGAGAAAGGTCAAGAGGATTCTGAGAGAGTACATCAAGCATCTAACTGAACACTACAGCATCAATACGGATTTTGTGGAGAGCGATGAGGAGAAGGCGAAGATGCAGGAGTTCCACTACATCAAGGACGTCGTCGTAAAATATCCGCTGAAGAAGATGATTGCAAGGATCTGCACTTCAGCGCTCAGCAAAACGCTGATGGAGAAGATCGTTCCCAAGGATGCTGACATGTACAATTTCGATGAGGACCTGGTGGATGAGCTGGAAGAGATCGCCTTCAATCTTGAGAGTTTTGGAGTGACGCCGCTGGTGATTGAAGATGCCTGAGGTCTTCAATCTGATGGATCACTTTGTGAAGAAGGCTAAAACGCATCAGCTCCTTGAGGACTCCATACTCTTCTCTTTTCTGGGAAGGCGAAGGAGCGGGAAGTCCACACTGACATTAGCTGTTCTTAAGAAGATAGATCCCGACATGACAACTGAGCAGGTAGTCTTCACCAACAAGGATTTCAGGGAAGCGACGAGAGAGTACAAACAAGCGAGCATCTTCTGGGATGAGCCATCGGTGACAGCATATTCAAGAGAGTATCAGGAGGAGGCGAACAGGCTGCTCAACAAGACTCTGCAGGTTTTCGGTTACAGGAAGCTCGTGATTGGGCTCGCATACCAGCATGCCGATTTCCTTGACAAACACACCAGATGGCTCGTTGATGTCTACTTCCTCTGCAGTTCAAGCATTAACGTTGATAAGCTGAGCAGACAGAACTATGTGGAACCGAAGGTTCTGGTTACCGACTGGGTAAGAGATCCCTATCTTGCACCCTACAAGTACAACAGAAACGGCAGATTTGTAGAGATGGGTAAGATTCCTGTCCCAGATCTCGACGAACTCTTCAAATGGGCTGGAATGAAAAAATCCTTCTTCAAAGACTATCAGCGGAAGAAAGACGAATTCTTTGAGAGCGCTGAATGGGAGAAAGAAAATAAAAGAGAGGAAGACAAACTGGGAATTGACAGGAGACAGCTGAGAAGATTCGCAAAGTACGAGAAGGCCCTGTTCAACTGCATAGACTATCTGGTCAATCAGGGAGTTCAAAAGAGGGAAATCGCAAAGCTGTGCGGAACCACCCTCACTGGCCTGAGGTACTGGTTGGACAATCCTGTGTTTTCAGAAAAGCAAATAAATATCATTAATAATATATTAAACCAGCCAATCGAAGACGAGGCCGAATTTCAAGACTGACATTTATATTTTTATATGCTGAATATGCTGATTCTGGAAACTGCTCTCTACTGCCTTCTTTAGCCGAATAGAGGCATCTCGTAACTCTT
>CAYWXL010000133.1:0-6288 GCA_964461995.1 uncultured Solibacteraceae bacterium | reverse complement strand
CCTGCCCCCGCGACGCTCGGCCGGTACTCGATCCGGCCGGTGGCCCATCGGCGCCGGTCCTTCTGGCTCTTCGGACCGTCTTCGGTCTGGATGTTCCACCGCGGGACTTCGCGGGGAAACTCTTGCCAGCGCCCGTCGTCATACGCGTAAGGCAGATAGTAGAGATCGTCGCGCTCCGGTTCAAAATACCGGATCATGCGTTCGCCTGGCCGCAGGACGAAGTCCATGGTGTGACCCGCCGAATAGCGCTGGAACGGGAACAGGTAGTTGTCGTTCTTTGTCGTGAACAAGTCCGCCAACCCGTTCATGGCCTTGGCGCGCAGATCGGCCGGGTACCAGGGATCGGCCACCAACTCGGGATCGGCTTTGGAGGGAGAAAGTAGCTTCCCGGTGATGATGGAACCGTCCTCTTCGAGATCCCGCACCGACGCAATGACGCAACCCGGCGGCTTCTGCCGGCCCAGGCAGTTGTAGCCCATCATGTCGGAGTCGTAATAGTGATACCGCCCGCCGTAGAAGACTTCCGCAACACTGTGCCCGGTAAGGAACCATACCCGGGCGTCCCGGAATCCGCCGGCCTCGAACGCCGCCTCGAGCAGAGGCGCTATGTGGTAGCAAAGACCGAAGCCGTAACTGTTGAGCAGCTTCACGGCGTCGAGCACTTCGCCTTTAGGCTCCTCGTAGGCCCACCCGGCGATGTGATACCAAAAGCCCGGCTCGACAAAGCGGCCGTCGGTAAGGAAGAACCGCCAGATGGCCTCGGCCTTTTCGCGGTCCGTCCGGGCGCCGGCGCGTGCGTAGATTCCCTGGACGAGAGCCGCAACACTCGAAGCGTCTACCTGACCGGCGTGGAGAACCTTCGGGCTGTAAACCTGGGCTTCGAGAGCGACGGCGGCCAGAAACGCGGCGGAGCAGCGGATCCAGCGGTGGAACAGCATGACTCCAGCATGGTCCGAACACCGGGCGAAGCGCAATGGCAAAGTACGCCGCGTCAGTCCCTCGGCTCGCCGATGCCGAACATGCCGTGGTACTTCGGCGGCAGCTTGCAAGGCTTCATCGTCCGGTCGCAGAAGACGTGCTTCGTTCCGCCCTTGGCGAGCAACTTGCCGGTTTCCGCGTGGAGGATTTCGTACCGGAACGAGATCATGCGCAGCCGCGCCTCGTCCACCCAGGTGCGGATGATCAGTTCATCGTCGTAGCGCGCCGGGGCGAGATAGCGGCACTGGGCTTCGGCGACAGCCAGGAAGATACCGTCGCCTTCTTCCATGTCACGGTAGCGTAGCCCCGCCGAACGGCAGTACTCGACCCGCCCCATCTCCATATAGACGAGGTAGTTGGCGTAGTAGACGACGCCCATCTGGTCCGTCTCGGCGTAACGGACGCGCAGCCGCGTTTCATGAACCCTCATGACTGAAAACCGCGATTATAGCCCGGATGCGGCGGGCGCCCCCGGCTAGGCCAGTATCCCGCTGAACGAGGACGATCCCCCGGCCGGCGGAAACCGGCCGGGGAGACGCCAGATCAGCCTGCAGAAGGATAGGAACGCAGGTCGTAGGAAGAGAGAACTTTCATGTAGTTGGCCCGTTCGAACGCTGACGGGTTGGCCACCCTTTTGGCGCTCATCGAGCCCTGCATCTGCTGGATGGATTCGTACTCGTGCTCCTCCATCCACTTCACGATTTCCTCCTCGAGGCGGCTCGCGTAGTCGATGCCTTGCCGCAGCAGCGCCGACGTCATCATGGCTACCCGGCCCCCGACCATCATCGATTTGATGACGTCCTCAGCAGTGTGGACGCCGCCGGTAATGGCGATGTCGCATTTGATGTGGTCGAAGATGAGGGCGGCCCAATGCAGGCGCAGCAGCAGCTCGTAGGAAGTGCTCAGCACGAGGTTAGGCGTCACGTCCAGAGCTTCGAGGTCGATGTCCGGCTGGTAGAAGCGGTTGAAGATCACGATGGCGTCGGCGCCCGCCTCGTCCAGCTTCTTGGCCATGTTCGCGAAAGAGCTGAAATAGGGGCCGAGTTTCACCGCCACCGGGATCTTGATCGAGGCTTTGATGTGCGCTACCAGGTCGGTGTACATCTGCTCGACCCGGGCGGCGTCCACGCTCGGATCCGTCGGCATGTAGTAGAGGTTCAGCTCCAGCGCGTCCGCTCCGGCTTCCTCGATGAGCTTCGCGTACCGGATCCACCCTCCGGTGGACACCCCGTTCAGGCTGCCGATCACCGGGATGTCCACGGCCTGCTTGGCCTTGCGGAGGTGTTCCACGTAGCCGTCCGGGCCGATGTTGTACGAGCCGAGATCCGGGAAGTATGAAAGCGATTCAGCGAAGCTTTCCGCCCCGGAGTCCAAGTAGGTGTCGAGGGCCTCCGACTCGATGGCGATCTGCTCCTCGAACAGCGAGTGCAGCACCACCGCCGAAAGTCCCGCATCCTCCATGTGGAGAATGTGACCGATGTCTTTCGACAGCGGACCCGCCGACGCCACGAGCGGGTTTTTCAACGTCAGGCCCAAGTACTTGGTGGTCAGGTCCGGCATTTACTTGTCCTCCTTTTCGCCGCTGTTGCCCGGCATGGCTGCCATGTGCTGGTACAGCTTATACCGGTACTGCGCGTCTCGTTGCGCGAGTTCGAGGAGCCTCTTCGCCGCCTCGGGATTGCTGCGCGTGAGCATCGTGTAGCGCGTCTCGTTGTAAGCGTACTGCTCGAAGGAGATCTTCGGAGGCCGGCAATCGAGCTGGAACGGGTTCTTGCCCTGCTCGGCCAGCGCCGGGTTGTACCGGAACAGCGCAAAGTGCCCGCATTCGACCGCGGCCTTCTGCTGCGAGAAGCCGTGCACGAGGTTGTAACCGTGGGCAATGCAGTGCGAGTAGGCGATGATGATCGACGGCCCCGGATGCGCTTCGGCCTCGAGGAACGTCTTCACCGTGTGGGCGTCGTTGAAGCCCATGGCCACTCGGGCCACATAGACATTGCCGTATTGCATGGCCATCATGCCGAGGTCCTTCTTGCCGGTAGGCTTGCCGCCGGCGGCGAACTTCGCTACCGCTGCCCGAGGCGTCGCTTTCGACATCTGCCCACCGGTGTTCGAGTAGACTTCGGTGTCCAACACCAGGATGTTCACGTCGCGGCCGGTGGAAAGCACGTGGTCCAGGCCGCCATAGCCGATGTCGTAGGCCCAACCGTCGCCGCCGACGATCCAGACGCTCTTCTTCACCAGGTAGTCGGCGACCGTGAGCAGTTCCTTGGCCGCCGGCGAATCCAGGTCGGCGAGTTTCTCTTTGAGAAGCTTCACCCGTTCCCGTTGCTCGTTAATTTCGGCCTCGTTCGATTGCTTGGCGGTCAGTATCGCTTCGGCCAGCACGTCGCCCACCTGCGGCGCTACTTCCTGAAGCAGCCGGCGGGCGTGGTCGGTGAACTGGTCAATGGCGAGGCGGAAGCCCAGCCCGAATTCGGCGTTGTCCTCGAACAGAGAGTTGTTCCACGTCGGGCCGCGGCCCTCGCGGTCGGTCGTGTACGGCGTCGTCGGGAGGTTGCCGCCGTAAATCGACGAGCAGCCGGTGGCGTTGGCGATGAGCGCCCGGTCGCCGAAAAGCTGCGTCATCAGCTTGACGTAGGGCGTCTCGCCGCAGCCGGCGCAGGCTCCAGAGAACTCGAACAACGGCTGGAAGAGCTGCACGTCCTTGACGAGGTTCGGTTTGAGGATCGTGCGGTCGTTGTCCGGCAGCTTCAGGAAGAAGTCCCAGTTCTTCCGCTCCCGCTCGCGGATCGGAATCTGCGGCTCCATGTTGATCGCCTTCTTCGAGGTGTCCTTCTTGTCCTTCACCGGGCAGATCTCCACGCACACCGCGCAGCCGGTGCAGTCCTCGACGGCCACCTGCAGCGTGTACTTCTTGTCCTTGAACTCCTTCCATCTTGCCGGCGCCGACTTGAACTCCGCCGGCGCTCCCTCGAGTGCCTGTTCGTCAACGATCTTGGACCGGATGACCGAATGCGGGCAGACCAGGATGCACTTGCCGCATTGGATGCAGATGTCCTCCCGCCACACCGGCACCTCCAGCGCGATATTGCGCTTCTCCCAGGCCGCGGTGCCGGTCGGGAACGTCCCGTCGGGCGGCATCGCCGAAACTGGGATCTCATCACCCCGGCCGGCGATGATCGGCCCGGCAACCTTCTGCAGGTACTCGGGAGCCTCGGGCGGCACCGGAGGCGGCATGTGCTTGCCGGCAGTGACCTGCTCGGGCACCTTCACCTCGTGCAGGTGATCCAGGGCGGCGTCCACCGCGGCGAAGTTTTTCTGCACTACTGCCTCTCCGCGCTTGCCGTAGGTCTTGCGGATGGCGTCCTTGATCTTGGTGATCGCCTCCTCACGCGGCAGGATGCCCGAGATAGCGAAGAAGCAGGTCTGCATGATCGTGTTGATCCGCACGCCCATGCCGGTCTGCTTTGCCACTTCGTAGGCGTCGATGACGTAGAACTTCAGCTTCTTGTCGATGATCTGCTGCTGGATCTCGGCCGGCAGGTGGTCCCAGACCTCCTCGGCCGGGTAAGGCGCGTTGAGCAGGAACGTAGCGCCCGGCATCGCGTGCTTGAGCACGTCGATCTTCTCGAGCTGGCTGAACTGGTGGGCGGCCACGAAGTTGGCCTTGGTGATCAGGTAGGTCGAATGAATGGGCTTGGGGCCGAAACGCAGATGGGAGATCGTCGTCGCGCCGGCCTTCTTCGAGTCGTAGACGAAGTAGCCCTGGGCGTAGTTGTCGGTCTCCTCGCCGATGATCTTGATCGAGTTCTTGTTCGCCCCCACCGTGCCGTCGGCGCCGAGGCCGTAGAACAGGCAGCGGACGGTCTGCGGATCCTCGGTGGAGAACTCCGGATCCCAGTCGAGGTTGGTGTGGGTGACGTCGTCGATGATGCCCACGGTGAAGTGGTTCTTCGGCTGGTCCTTGGTCAGCTCGTCGAAGATGCCCTTGATCATGGCCGGGGTGAACTCCTTCGACGAGAGCCCGTAGCGGCCGCCGATGACGCGGGGCAGGGACTTGCCGTCAGAGGCCTCGTGCAGCGCCGTGACGACGTCCAGATACAGCGGCTCGCCGATCGCGCCCGGCTCTTTGGTTCGATCGAGCACGGCGATCGACTTTACCGTCTCCGGCAGCGCCTTCACGAAATGCTCCACCGAGAAAGGCCGGTAAAGCCGAACCTTGATCACTCCGACCTTCTCGCCGCGCTCGACGAGGTACTCCACGGTTTCGTGCGCGGTCTCGCAGCCGGAGCCCATAAGGATGATGACCCGTTCAGCGTCGGGCGCTCCAACGTAGTCAAACAGGTGATACTGGCGACCAGTGAGCTGAGCGAACTTGTCCATCGTGTTCTGCACGATGGTCGGCATCGCCAGGTAATACGGGTTCGCCCGCTCGCGCGCCTGGAAGAAGTGGTCGGGGTTCTGCGCGGTGCCGCGCAGCACCGGCCGGTCCGGGGTCATCGCCCGGGCGCGGTGCTGGTGGACCAGCTCCTCGCTGATCATGGCCCGCATATCGTCTTCGGTGAGCTGTTCAATCTTGGAGACTTCATGCGTCGTGCGGAAGCCGTCGAAAAAATGAACGATCGGGACGCGTGCTTCCAACGAGGCGGCAGTGGCGATCAACGCCTGATCCATCACTTCCTGGATGGAACCGGAGGCCATCATTCCCCAGCCCGTCTGCCGCACAGCCATCACATCGGAATGATCCCCGAAGATCGACAAGGCATGCGTGGCTACTGTGCGCGCCGCCACGTGAAAGACCGTCGGGGTCAACTCGCCGGCGATCTTGTACATGTTGGGGATCATCAACAGGAGCCCCTGCGAGGAGGTGAAGGTGGTGGTCAGCGCCCCAGCTTGCAACGCCCCGTGGACCGCGCCGGCGGCGCCGCCCTCGCTCTGCATCTCGATCACCGTCGGGACGGTGCCCCAAATATTGGTCTTGCCCTCCGCCGACCACTGATCCGACAACTCACCCATGGGTGACGAGGGAGTGATCGGATAGATGGCGATGACCTCGTTCACCTTGTGGGCAACGTAGGCCGCCGCTTCGTTTCCGTCGATGGTAACTTTACGTCTCGTCATGATCTCGAATCCAAACAGACTGATAACCAGTAACTTCCAGCACTTCGGCTGCCATTGGCCGCGGCGGAAGCGCCGGGCAGTGAATTGAACGGCTTGGGTAGATTCAGCCGCCCTTCAACTGGGTGTTATCGCTCAGGATATTAGACTCTGAATTCTATCAGATTATCGGTTGGGGAATCTCACCCACCC
>CAYWXL010000132.1:0-6377 GCA_964461995.1 uncultured Solibacteraceae bacterium | reverse complement strand
ATGGGCTGGCCGAGCCGCCGTGTCTGCCACCTGCTTCCGCGGCACTGGCGGACCGCTACCATGAGCGCCTCGTTACTCCCGTTTTCGCCTTGTCTTCGCAGTAACGTGCTGGCCCGTTCCGGTGACGCCTCTGGGGGCGCACGCGTCACCCATGGCGCTAACAGCCACATAACAAAAGAGAAATCGTTTTCATTGTTTTGCGTGATTTTTCGTCGTCACCTGTCACGCGCCGCCGCGGCCTGGTTCGCGGAGGCAGGGGGCCAGTCCTGGGGTCGGCTACGACGGCGACGTATGGCGTCAGTCCGCGCACGCCGGGCGGCGTTTCAGCAGGCCTTGCTCCCAATACCACCGGATGGCGTCGCGCGAGCTGTCACGGATGGGACGGTAGCGAATCCCCAGTTCCCGAGCGGCTTTCGACCCATCCACCCGGAATCCGTGCCGGGCGATCCGGAAGGAGTCCATCGTGAGCACCGGCCTGCGGCCCGTGCGACGCGCCCGCGCCTCCTCGAAGCGGGCGAACCAGCCCGCCGTGAAGGCGGGCACGAACGGCGGCCGCCGAACGCCGGCCAGCTCCGCCACCATCCCGAAGAATTCCCGGGTGGTCAGGATCTCGGCGGCGAGGATGAAGGTCTCGCCCCAGCGTTCCCGTTCCGCTGCGGCTACGTGTCCGCGAGCGGCGTCGCCCGCGTCCACGAAGGTGAGCACGCCGTGGAACAGCGCCGGGAACCGGCCGTTGATCATGTCGATCACCGCCTGGCCCGTGGGTTTCAAGTCCCCCGGACCGGTGACCGCCGCCGGCTGGACGATCACCATCGGCAGGCGTCCGGCGTACTCCCGGGCCGCCTGCTCGGCGCGGTACTTCGCTTCCTCGTAGGCCGTCAGGAAGTAGCCTCGGTGCGGGGTCGTTTCCGTACCGGTCTCCCCGCGCCGCTCGCCGACGCAGGCCGCCGTCGAAGTGTAGACGGCCCGCCGGACGCCGGCTTTCAGGGCCGCCTCGAGGGCGTTGCGGGTACCCTCGACCTCGGTCCGCATCAGCAGATCCTTGTCGCGCACCCAGGTCTCATAGATCGCCGCGGCGTGGAAGAGCGTATCGCAGCCGTCGAGGGCCCGCTCGATGGAGCCGCGGTCGAGAATGTCGCCGCGGGCGATCTCTACGCCGAGCTTCTCGAGCGCGGCGGTCTTCGACGTGGGCCGCGCCAGCACACGGACCCGGTGGCCGCGGCGCAGGAGTTCGCGCACGATCGCCCCGCCGACGAAACCCGTGCCGCCGGTCACCAGCGCGTTCATCGTGGGAGTCTTTTCAAGCATGAGAGAGTCATATTCTCTCATTGCGCGCCGCCGGGCACTGCATTTCCGGTCTCGGAGACGCGGCGGCTCTTTAGAATGGATAACGGAGGAGGGAAACCAATGTCGGCCGCAGTCGTCTTTGCGGTGTACGGCTCGGTCATCGTCGTGGCTCTGGCCGTTCTCCACTTTTTCCGGGCCAGACGGTGGTACTGGCACGCCTTGAGCGTGCTGCTGGCGCTGGTCATCGGCCTGATGCCGATGCCCGCCGGGTGGAACACCCCCGTGCACGAGCTCTCCATCGGCTCCGTGTTCCTGTTCTTGTTCGTCTGGGGTGTCTGCGCGCCGCTGTTTCCGGGGCACGGGCACGGCGGCGAGCGCCATGCGCCGCCGCACCGGGCCTGACGGCCGGGCGATGGTGACCGTGAGGCTGCCCGAGCGGGCCGCTCACGGCTCGTAGAGAAAGCGGGGGTAGCGGTCGATTTGCGCCTCGCCGCGGGGCCTGGCCAGGCAGTAGATCTGCTCGCCTCGAAGCCCGGTGTCGAAGCCGTGGTCGCGGAGCAGTTGCCAGGCCCAGGCGCCTTCCTCATACCCGCCGATCCGGCCGGTGAAGAGGCGCTCTATCTGGAAGCCCGCGGCTTCGAGCAACTGGACGAGCTCGTAGGGCGTGTACTCCCGGATGTGGGGGCTCTCGCCCGAGTGGCCCTCCGGGTGCGGGTAGCAGGAGAAGATCTGCGGATTCTGCCGGCCGAGCAATACGCGGACGACGCTCGACAGGCTGGCGCAGTTCGGCGTCGTGAGCACCAGCGGGCCGCCGGCGGCCAGCACCCGCCGGATCTCGACGAGCATGTGCATCGGATCCTCGCGCAGGTGCTCGAGGATCTCGCAGGCCAGCACGCAGTGGAACCAGCCGTCGGGGTAGGGAAAACGGTCCCGCTCGGCGTCGAAGAGGTCGATGCGGCAGCCGAACGTGTCGCCGGACGGCAGGCGGACCTCCTTCCATTCGTGGCGGCCTGCTGGTCCGTAGTAGGCGCCGCGGACCTCCGTGTAGCCGAGGCGCAGCGCCAGCGCCGGCGTCATCTGCATGTAGCAGCCGAGCTCGAGCGCGCGGCCGCCCACCGGAGCCGGCGGCACGAGAGCCATCGTCCGGGCGAGGCGTTCCCGATGCGTCTCGCGGTAGGCGGCGTCGCCGGAGCCGAGTTCGTCGAAGAAGCGCAGCCATTCGGCGAGCTCGGCTTCGGCCGGCGGCTGGAAATAGGGGACGGGAGCCGACCGCTGGGTGATCGCGATGTCGGCCGCCTGCAGCAGACGCCGCAGTTTGCCCAGCAGGTTCAGCCTCACTCTCCCATCTTATGGGGCGGACTCCGGCGCCGGAGGCCCGCCGGGAAGAGGGGCTTCCGCCGTGGCGCGTAATCGTTTTAGAATAAGCGGAACCGGAGCTTGCTATGAAACGGAAAACAGCTTACGTTATCGTGATCGCTCTCGGGCTCTCGTTCTTGTTTGCCGGGGCGTGCTCCACGAGCCCGCCGCCGCCCGACGAGGCCGAGATCCAGAAGCGGACCGCCGAGGCGTTGAAACGCTTCGATGACATGAAGTTCGGCATGTTCATCCACTGGGGGCTCTACGCCATCCCGGCCGGTGAGTGGAAGGGCAAGTACGTGCGCGGCATCGGCGAGTGGATCATGTTCCGCGAAAAGATCCCGGTGGCCGAGTACGAGAAGCTGGCCGAGCAGTTCAACCCGGTGAAGTTCAGCGGCGACGAGTGGGCGCAACTCGCCCAGGACGCCGGCATGCGCTACATGGTGATCACCTCCAAACACCACGACGGCTTCGCCATGTTCCACTCCAAGGCCTCGCCGTACAACATCGTCGATGCGACGCCCTACGGCAAGGACCCGATGAAGGAGCTTTCGGCCGCCTGCGCCCGCCGGGGCATCGCCTTCGGCTTCTACTACTCCCAGGACCAGGACTGGCACGAGCCGAACGCCCGGGGCAACACCTGGGACTTCCCCAAAGAGCGCAACCCGGAGATCTATCTGCGCAACAAGGTCTTCCCGCAGGTCGAGGAGATTCTGAGCAACTACGGCAAGCTGGCGCTGATCTGGTTCGATACGCCCGGCATCCTGTCCGAGGCCCAGGTGACCGAACTGCGCAACCTGGTCAAGAGGCTCCAGCCGGACTGTCTGCTGAACAGCCGCATCGGCCACGGCAAAGGCGACTACATCCAGACCGGCGACAACGCCATCCCCATCCAGGTCTACACCAAGGACGGCAAGTGGGAGGTGCCCGCCACCCTGAACGACACCTGGGGCTACAAGAAGAACGACCACCACTGGAAGGATCCCCGCGACTTGATCGGCAAGCTTGCCGACATCGTCAGCAAGGGCGGCAACTACCTGCTGAACGTGGGGCCCACGGCCGAGGGCGTGATCCCGAAGGCGAGCCAGGACATCCTCCGGACCATGGGCAAGTGGCTCGAGGCGAACGGCGAATCGATCTACGGCGCCTCGCCCAGCCCGTTCTACTTCCCGGACATCACCTGGCGGGCGACCGTCAAGCCGGGCAAGCTCTACCTGCACATCCTGAACTGGCCCGGCAAGAAGTTCCGCTTCGAGGGCCTGGAAAGCGAAGTGAAGAGGGCCTACTTCCTGGCCAACGGCAAAGAGGTTTCCTTCCGCCGCGACGGCGTGGCGCTGATCTTCGATTTGCCGGCCCAGCCGGTCGATCCCTATGACACGGTCCTGGTGCTGGAGCTGGCCGACGAGACGCCCAGGGTCGCCGACGGCTACCGCGCCGGCCAGTTGCCGGACCGCATGGACCTCTACGCCTGGGCGGCGCGGCTCCGCGGTGAAGAGATCCGCTATGACTTCGACACCCTCAGCGCCACCAACTTCGTCCCCGCCGAGCAGTTCGCCAACGAGCTGTGGTGGTATCCCTACGGGGCCCTCGACGGCGAGTACGAGGTCGAGCTGACCTACGCCTGCGACAATGCCGACGCCGGCGGCACGCTCCGGCTGGTCACCGGCGGCCGGCGGCCCCCGTGGCAGAGCGAGGTCGAGTGGAAGGTTTCCGCGACCGGCGGCAAGTTCGTCACCAGGAAGCTGCCGGGCAAGATCACCGTCAACCCGAAGACCGGGATGATCATCCTGGGCATCGACGGCGACAAGAGCGCCGGCATCAAGGTGCGCAAGATCACCTTGATCCGGCAGACTGTTTGAGCGGCAGAGCGCTTACTTGCGCGAGGCGTAGGCGGTCGCCGCGACGAACCAGCCGAGCGACGCTGCCGCGAAGATGTTCTCGAAGGCCGCCTCGGCGAGCCAGCCCTGGAAGTAGGCCGCCGGGGCGGCCAGACACGTCAGCAACGAAACGGCGGCCACGGCGGCGCAAACCGTCTTAAGCATAGCGGGCCTCCTTGGCGGTGAGCTTGACGAGCAGCGTGTAGGCGGCCACGGCGAGGAACCAGCCCGGCAGCCATAGATAAAAGAGGTGGAGCGGCAGGAACCGGCAGACGGCCAGCGTGCCCACCCAGACCGCCAGCGCCTGCCAGTTCAGCAGCAGCTTACCTCCCTCGGCCCGGTAGCGGGGCAGCCCGAGGCGGGGGAAGATCCAGTGCTCGGCGAAGACGATTGCCCCGATGGGCATCAGCACCAGCCCGTAGATCGCCACGTAGTCGAGCAGCTTCATGAAGAAGACCGGGAAGCAGGCGAGCACGGCGGTGGCCATCCCCGCCGCCAGGGTGATCTTCCATCGCGGCCAGCCCGGCGTGATCACCTGAAGCGCCAGGCCCACGCGGTAGAGGGTGGGGTTGGCGGTGGTCCAGCCGGCCAGCAGGACGCCGAAGACCCCGGCCACGCCCACCGCCGTGTAGGCCATCAGCCCCGGGTTCATCTCGCGGCCGATGGCCGCCACCATGATGCCCGAGCACAGCCACGCCAGCATGTGGCCGGGGTACATGCCGAAGGCCGAGTAAAGGCCGTACTTCCAGCTCCGGGCGTAGCGGAACAGGGCCATGTCCGAGAGGCCCACGTGCATGGCCAGGTTGGCGAACCAGGCGAAGAAGGCGATGTGCCACAGTCCGAAGCGCTCCTGGCCCTCGGTGGGCACGCCGTTCCAGACCTTCGTGGTCATGATCTCCCAGAAGTTGTCCAGGTTCGGGTGGACGCCGAGCTTGGGCAGCGTGGCGACGGCTCCCGCGATGAAGACGACGAAGATCCAGGGCGAGCAGACGCCGGCGAAGCGGCTCAGCTTCTCGAAGCCGAGGATCGCCAGGATGGTGAAGGCCACGCCGATCGAGAAGGTCGTCACCACCCAGCCGATGCTGCTCGGGTAGACGTCGGTGAGCGCGGGGGTTTCGATGCCGAAGCCGAGGCCCACCGCCGTCGAGGCCACCGACACCATCGCCCCGGCCAGGATGCAGTAAAGGAACGCGTTGGCGATGTTGTAGAGGAACGTCAGGCCCGGCCCGGCGATCTTCTGCAGGTACCAGTAGAGCGTCAGGCGGGTCTCGACGGCTATCGGAGCGCAAATGAAGGTCCAGGAGAGCACCGCCAGCAGGTTGCCCACGAGCAGGCCGAGAATCAAATCCCGCGCGGTGACCCCGTGCAGGACGAAGAAGGCCCCGATGACGAACTCGGTGGCGGCGACGTGCTCGCCGGCGAAGAGCCCCGCAAACCGCCGGCCGGACTGGAGCTTGTTCTCGGTGACCGGCTCGCGGTCGAACTCGTAGAGCTTGTCCATGCGGGTGGCGGCGTCGGCAAGTTTCACGGGCATAATCCCGCCTATTTTACTGAACCGCCTGGGGCGAGGACGTCAGTAGGCGAGCAGGCGCTCCAGGGCGCTCCTCAGGCGGGAGCGGGCCGAATAGATCTGCGCTTCCAGGTTCTTGGAGAAGGGAATCGGCGTATCCAGGCCGGTGACCCGTGCCGGCGGAGCGTCCAGCAGCTCGAAGCCGGCCTCGGCGATCTCGGCGGCGATCTCGGCCCCGAAGCCCGCGGTACGCGGGGCCTCGTGCACCACCAGCAGCCGGCTGGTCTTGTCCAGCGAAGCGAGCACCGTCTCGCGGTCCCAGGGAACCAGCGTGCGCAGGTCCACCA
>CAYWXL010000131.1:0-6468 GCA_964461995.1 uncultured Solibacteraceae bacterium | reverse complement strand
GCCTCCTCGTGGCCGCGCATCCGGAAGGTCTTGGCCTCGATGAGGGTGGGGCCACGGCCGCGCCGGGCCCGTTCGGCGGCCTTCTCGACGGCTTGCATGACCGCTGGCAGGTCGTTGCCGTCCACGATGACGCCGGGAATGGCGTAGGCGGCCGCGGCGTCGGTGATGTCTTTGGTGGGGATCGCCTCGTCCACCGGAGTGGAGAGCCCGTAGAGGTTGTTCTCCACCAGGAAGACGACGGGCAGCTTCCAGACCGCAGCCAGGTTCACCGCCTCGTGGAAATCGCCTTCGCGGGTGGCTCCGTCGCCGGAGAAGGCCAGGGCCACGGCGTTGGCGCCGCGCAAATGCTCGGCCAAGCCCAGCCCGCAGGCCACCGGCAGCATGGCCCCCATGTGGGAGATCATGCCGACGATGCGCTTCTCCAGGAGCCCGAAGTGGAAGGTGCGGTCGCGGCCCTTGGTGTAGCCGCCGGCGCGGCCCATGAGCTGGCAAAACAGGGGCTTCAGGGGAACGCCCCGGGTGGTCCAGACGCCCAGGTTGCGGTGGGTGGGCAGGATCCAGTCTTCGGGCCGCAGGGCCGCCGCGGCGCCCACGGCCACGGCCTCCTGCCCATAGCCGCTGAACCACTTCGCCAGGCGTCCCTGGCGGATCAGCAGCAGCATCCGCTCTTCGACCAGGCGCGGCAGCAACAGGGCCCCGCAGAGCGCCTCCCAGTCGCGGCGGGCGTCGCGCCGGCGGGGCTTCCGGTTGGCGGCGGCGGTGCGGGCCATCCCCTCTAGCGTATTACGGAACCGGGGCGGCGCACTCTCCACACCTCGGGCGGACGTCGAAGAAGCTGGTCAGCAGCGCCGCTCCGGACCACTGAAGGAAGGGCGTCCGGACTCACGGGGATAAAAATCTGTGCTCCAGATCGCTTTGTTCCGCGTATAATTCGATGAAGGAGGGCGCGAACGCCGTGCTGGAGTGTCCGAACTGCCGCGGCAGTGTCGCGGCGCGAGACGCACTCGGCGGCTGCGAGGCGGTTTGCCCGTGCTGCGGCGCGATGTTGGTCGCCAAGCGCTGGTCGGTCTACCTGCCTCACCTGGCCGGTTTCCTCGGCTGGTTCGCCGCCGGTTATGCGCTCGAATCCTCGGGCGTCGGCGGCATCGTGAGTTTCCTGGTTCAGCTCGGCGTCTTCACCCTCGTCTACTCGATTTCCTACCCGCTGGCGATCCGCTTCGAGCCGAAGCCACCGGCGTCGGTGCTGCACTGAAAGTCCAGTGTGGCTGCGGTGGGCCGTAGGGCGCGCATCTCGCTACGCGCCGGGAATTGCCAGTCGCTGCGCCCTCTCGCCTGTCCTTTTCTCCCACTTTCCATCAGGCATTAGAACTTTCGTCAAACTCGGCGATCCGCGATCCGATGTGGAAAATAGTGGCGCCGGCGGCTGCGAACAGTAGGACCCGCCGCTGGAGGGTGGGCGGGAGTTCGATCGGGCAAGTCAGCCGCCACTGGCCTCTGGATCGAAACTTGCGGCACCCGGACTGACAGCCGATGAGGAGCCGGCCCCGGCCCGGCGCGTCGCGGGTGGAGGGGCACACTGAGCAGCACAAGGTGAGAACGATGGACGACCAAGAACTCATCAAGGAATTCTTGATTGAGAGCAACGAGAACCTGGCCCGGCTGGACCAGGAAATGGTGGAGCTCGAAGAGCGCCCTACCGATGCCGAGCTGCTGGCAAGCGTCTTCCGGACGATCCACACGATCAAGGGCACGTGCGGTTTTTTGGGGCTCACTAAGTTGGAGGGCATCGCTCATCTCACCGAGAACATTCTGAGCCAGTTGCGTAATGGCGAGCGGGAACTGACGCCGGAGCTTACTTCGCTGATACTCGAGGCCGTGGACGCTATCAAGCAGGTGCTGGCCTGCATCGAAGCCGACGGCTCAGAGGGTGCGGAGGACTATGAAGAGTTGCGCGAGAAGCTGCTGGCGGCGGCCGAAGCCGGCGGCCCAGCCCGGGTGGGAGGCAAGCCAGCGGCCGGAACGTCACAGCTTGAGCCGGACGCGGCGACGACCGACGCAAAGCCAACCCCGCCGGGCTCTGGAGACGGCAAACAGGATGAGGAAACCTCGGCGGGGCCCGCCGGCGCGCCGGCGCGGGAGGAAACGGCGCCCGGCGGCGGAGCGGTCGTGCCGAAGCCCTCTTCGAAAGGCACGTCGTTAGCCGACTCTACGATCCGGGTCGATGTCGAGTTGCTCGACAAGCTCATGAATCTGGTGGGTGAGCTGGTGCTGACCCGCAACCAGATCCTGCAGTTCCACTCGCAGTTCGAAGGAACGACCCTGAACGCCACCGCGCAGCGGTTGAACTTGATCACGACTGAGCTGCAGGAGAGCGTGATGAAGACGCGCATGCAACCGATCGGCGTGATCTGGAACAAGTTCCCGCGTGTGGTGCGTGATCTCGCCCGCTCGTTTGGCAAGCAGATTCAGCTCGAGATGGACGGTTCAGAAACCGAGCTGGACCGCACGATCATCGAGGCGATCAAGGATCCGCTTACTCACCTGGTGCGCAACAGCTGCGACCACGGCATTGAGCGGCCCGAGGTACGGGTGGGCCGCGGCAAACCGCCGCAAGGAAAACTGATCCTGCGCGCCTACCACGAAGGCGGCCAGGTGAACATCGAGATCACCGATGACGGGGCGGGGATCGATGTAGAAAAGCTGAAGGCCAAGGCCATTCGTCAGGGGATGTTGAGCCAGGCAGCGGCCGAGCGGCTCAGCGAGCGCGAAGCGCTCAACTTGGTCTTCCACCCGGGAATTTCCACCGCCGAGCAGGTCACGAACGTCTCCGGGCGCGGCGTGGGGATGGACGTGGTAAAGACGAACATCGAGAGGATCGGCGGAACGGTGGACATATCCAGCCGCGTCGGGGAAGGGACGACGGTGCGGGTGAAGATCCCGCTGACGCTGGCGATCATCCCGGGATTGGTCGTCGCCAGCGGCAACGAACTGTTCGTGATTCCGCAGGTCAGCCTGCTCGAATTGATCCGGCTCGAGGGCGAAGCGGCGCGCACACAGATCGAGCAGATCGGCGGCACGCCCGTCTACCGCCACCGCGGCAAGCTGTTGCCGATCGCGTACCTCGACCGCGTTCTCGAACTCGAACGCACCGGCGATGAAGAGGTGGTCAATATCGTTGTGCTGCAAGCCGAAGACCGCCAGTTCGGCCTCGTTGTGGACGAGATCCGCGACACTCAGGAAATCGTGGTCAAGCCCCTGGGCAAACAGCTCAAGGGTCTCGCCTGTTATGCCGGGGCGACGATCATGGGTGACGGCCGGGTGGCCCTGATCCTCGATGTGCTCGGGGTGGGACAGCGTTCCGGGGTGCTGAGTGAAGCTGGCGAGCAGGGACGGCTCGAGGAGCCGAAGCAAGAGGCCCCCGAGGCGGAGCGCCAGACGCTGCTGCTGTTCCGGACGGGCAGGTTTGAAAGGCTCGCTGTTCCCCTGGCGCTCGTGTCGCGGCTCGAGGAGATTCCGTGGTCGAAGATCGAGATTGCCGCGGGCCGCCTGGTGGTCCAATACCGGAATCAGATCCTACCGCTCGCCCGGCTGGCCGCGGTTTTGGACCCGGCTGCCGAAGCCGCGGGTGAGAAGCGGGATCCCGCCCAGGTGATCGTCTTCAGCGACGGCGACCGCAGCGCGGGACTCCTGGTGGATGAGGTGCTCGACATCGTTGAGGAGACTGTGACGGTCCGCCAGCCCACCAAGGTGCCAGGACTCCTCGGGTCGGCTGTCGTCAGCGGGAAAGTGACCGACTTTCTGGACCTGCACTATGCGCTGGAGCGCGCCGTGGAGAATTGGTTCGACGACAGCACCCGCAACCGCCGCTGCGCGGCTGTGTTGGTGGCCGACCCGTCGGCCTTCTCGCGGCTGTTGATCCGCAATTACCTGGAGATCGCGGGCCATTGTGTCGCAGAGGCCACGACGGCTGCCGAAGCACTGCAGCAACTGCAAGCGCGGCGCTTCGATGTAGTCCTCGCGGCGGCCGAGCTTGCTCCAGCCCACGGCAAGAGTCTCGCTGAGCTGATGGGGGAGCGGCCGGGTTTGGATCGCATCCCGATCGTGGCGATGGCCGCTGATCAGACAGTTGCCGAGCGACTTAAGGATGCGGTCATGAAGTTCGACCAGGAGGCGGTGCTGCGCAGCGTGGAGAAGCTTGCCGAAGCCGTGGGAACGAGGCGGGAAATCGAACATCCTGTCGAAAGGTAGGGTCAAGCGATGAAATCGATTCAGTCAACCGGGGCTGCCAGGCAAACGGCAGCCACAGGCGGACAATACTCAACGTTTTACGTGGGCGACCTGTTCTTCGGCGTCGATGTGCTGCAGGTGCAGGAGGTGCTGCGCTACCAGCAGATGACGCGCGTCCCGCTGGCGCCGGAAGTGGTGGAAGGGCTCATCAATCTGCGCGGCGAGATCGTCACGGCGATCGATATGCGGCGGCGTCTCGGTCTGGAGGCGCGGGCTGAGGGGACGACTCCCATGAACATGGTCGTCCGCACCGGCGGCGGAGCGGTGAGCCTGTTGGTGGACGGGATCGGTGATGTCATCGAGGTGACCGCCGACACCTTTGAAAACGTCCCCGACAACGTCGAGCCCCGGATACGGGAGCTGCTCGAGGGGGTGCACAAGTTGGACGGACGCTTGCTGCTGGTTCTCGACATCGAGAAGACGATAGCGCTGGCGGCCGTTGACAGCGGCAAGGCGGGCTAGAGCTCCAGGCGGGGCTGGACACTGGACGTCTCCTGTCTTGGTGGCGCCGGAGAGGAGTTCCTGGGTTGGCGTTTACGTTCTTTTTCCGCGACCGGCGGGTCCTCGAGGCGGTTGTCGAGCATCTCGTCCCGCTTCTTGCCCAGCGCAGCCATCCTCGTATCTGGGACGCCGGTTGTGCGATGGGGCAGGAACCGTACACGTTGGCGATTTTGTTGGCGGAACGCATGGGATACTTCGCTTTCAATAATTTGCGGATCGACGCGACCGACATCGATCCCGACGGCCGGTTCGAGGCGGCGGTGTGCGCCGGGACCTATGCGAAAGAGCAGCTCGGCCGGTTGCCGGAGGGCGTATTGGAAAAATACTTCGAGCCCGACGGCGCGCCGGACTGTTACCGCGTCGTTGAGCGGGTGCGCAGGCGGGTGACCTTCCGCCGTCATGACTTGCTTTCGTTCCAGGAGATCGGGCACGGCTACAGCCTCGTGTTGTGCAAGAACGTACTCTTGCACTTCGAGCCGGCGGCGCGCGTGGAGGTGATCAGAATGTTCCACCGCGCCCTGGCTCCCGAGGGGTTGTTTGCCACCGAGCAGACGCAGACGCTGCCCGGGGAACTAGCCGGGCTGTTTGAGAAGGTGGCGCAGCACGTTCCGCTTTACCGCAAACGGGAGGGTGAGGCATGAGAGTACTGTCGTTGGAGGCGAGCGGCAACATCTACACGTGCCGGGCCTATCTCGTGCTCGGTGATTGGAACGGACCGGAGGACGTCAACACCGTCGTGGACCCGGGACGGGACCCGGCGGTGCTCGAAAGTATTGCCGGCGCTTCGACCGGTCTTGGGAAGCGGGCCGTCGAACAGGTGGTGTTGACTCATGGACACTACGACCACATTGGCTTGTTGCCAGAGCTTTGCGCCCGGTTTCGGCCCCGCGTGTGCGCACTTTCGCGGGCCATTGACTCTGTAGATCATGTCCTTCGGGACGGCGAAACGATTCGAATGGGGGACGCCTCCTTCGAGGTGATTCACACGCCGGGCCACAGCAGTGACTCGATCTGCCTGTTTAACGAGGACCATGGGGTATTGTTTGCGGGGGATGCACCGCTGTTAATCCACCGCGCTGAGGAGGCTTACGAAGAGGGATTCGTCCGAGCGCTGAAGAAGCTCGCCCGGCTCCCGATCCGGACCATCTATTTCGGCCACGGTGAGCCGCTGCGGGAGAACTGCACTGAGCGGCTTCGGCATTCGCTGGCGATGTTGTTGGGGGCGGGCACCCCAGAAGGCGACGGTTCGGGTGTTGATTGCTTCTCCCGGCCAGGAATATCGGCCGGGCGCCAAGAAGCGGGGATGCCGAGCCGATAAGGACAGAAGACACTGAACGACAAGGAGATAGTGACATGGCGAGAAAAGCGGCAAACAAGGCGATACGAAGCGGCCGCGGAGAGCCGGTGGGGGTTGCCGTCCTGGATCCCCCGGCTGGCGGGTCGCAGGAAGAGAGAAGTCAAGGCGGGATTTCGGCTGCGATCCTGGGGTTGGCCGAAGCAATGCGTGAGGGCCGTCTCGGGGAACGGTTGCATGCCGGCGAGTTTCAGGGTGAGGAGCGTACGCTGGCCGAGGGCGTCAACGCTATGCTTGATGCGCTGATCGCCCCCCTGAATGTGACTGCGGAGTATGTGGACCGGATCTCGAAAGGCGACATTCCGCCGAAGATCACCGAGGAGTAC
>CAYWXL010000130.1:0-6583 GCA_964461995.1 uncultured Solibacteraceae bacterium | reverse complement strand
TCGAGCCAACTTGACAGCGTCCCGTAGACGACCGCCCCGAACAACAACATCATCAGGGTCAACCGGCCTACGGTCCACTTCAAGCCCGACTCGGCCAGCCGCTTCTTCATGATGGTCACGTAGTCCACCCGCGCCAGCAGCTTGTTCCAGAACGAAATGCTGCTCAGGTTGTCCTCCCGCAGCAGGCGCGAAGAGTCCATCCACTCGGCCGCCGGATCGGCGCCTTCGGCCTTCTCGATGAACTTGCGGCGCTCGACGGCGAACCGGTAAGCGATCACCGACGCCGACACCAGGGCAAAGGTCGCGATGAAGAACAACACCAAGGTCAGGAACATGGCGACCCGATCCCCCGCCTACTCCGCAGCGCCCATCCGCGCGGCGGTCATCACTTCACCTTGCCGCTCGTCGGACTCCCTCGTTCTCCTCCGCGCCTGCTGCCGGCTGCGGGGCGCGGGCGGGCGCTGGAAGACCGTCGTCAGCTCCACCTCCCGCCTCTCGGTGATCTCCTCATCGAGGGGATGGCGCAGCAGCAGCCGCACACGCGCCGCCGCGTCGGCCACCGCCAGGACATCAGCCTCCTCGGGCGTCGCCAGCAACGTGACCACCGGCAAGACCGGCCGCCCCTCGGAGGCTTCCGGCTCGGGCTCCACCCGCAGGACCTCGAGATCCTGCAGCGCCGTTCGCAGCTTCACCCCCCGCCGGTGAGGAGTCCGCGAAACGATCTGCACGTCTACCCGGTGCCCCGGCTGAAGTAACTGAACGACGCCCGTCGAGTCCGCCACGTGCACCGAGACCGCCCGCATACCCGGCGGAATACCCAGCGCGGCCCCGTGCACCGATTCCCTCGACGCCAGACGCCGCCGCTCCAGCGGCTCCCCCTTCGCCACCGGCGTCACTACAATCAGTCCCGTAACGTCGGCCACGCTGCTGAAACCATCTACCAGCGGATCCACTTCGCTTCGAGGCGCCGTCGTGACATCGGAGGCGGCGACGACTTCACCCGGCCCCAGGTCCCGTTTGGCGATCACCACCATCTCAGACCGCACCGCCACCGCCTTGCTGAACTGGTTCACCACCAATCCATAGAACAGCCCGGTGGCCAGGATCGCCACCACGAACGCCACACCGAGCAGAATTAACAAGTTCTTCTTTTCCGCCATACCTCGTCTCACCAGGGCTCGTCGTCTCGCCGCCCTCGTCCGCCAGCCGCGCCGGACGAGTGCGGTCAATGTCCGATTTTTCACCTGTTTATCGGCGGATCGACGGATTTTCCACAGGGTCCACCCGTGGGAATCAGGTAGGAATCAATCCCCGCTCAGTAGCCCCGCGCCGCTCCCCACAAGTCCACCTGGAGCCGCGGACTGTAGCGGAACCCCTCTTGCTTGCAAACCTCCGCAATCCAGCGGCCCCTCTCGGCGATTGTCCCGGCATCCACCCCTTCCGGCATCAGCAAAACCCGGTCCCGCTTGGCCCCCAACCGTTCCACGATCTCGAGAACTTCCTTCACGTCCTCCGGACGGCAGACGACGAACTTAAGCTGAACGCTATAGTTCTGCATCAGCTTTTTCAGTACATCGTATTGAATTCTCATCCTGTTGTGCTGATCCGCCCATCGTCCGCCCTCCCGCTCCCACGGTACCGAGTTCGCCAGCTTCGGGCTGATGCTCATTAGGTCGCATTCCAGTTCCCGAAACACCGTCCCTGCGGTCTCCATCGTAATGTGCTCACCCGCTTCCCGCAGCTCCCGGCATAGCTCGACGATCTCCGGCAGGATCATTGGCTCGCCGCCGGTGACCACAGTGTAGCCCCGGCTGTGGCTCCGCACGTAGTCCAGGATCTCCTCAATTCGCATCTCCCGTCCCTCGGGAGCCCATGACGTGTAAGCCGCATCGCACCACACACAGCGCAGATTGCACCCGGAGGTCCGAACGAACACAGCCGGCGTCCCGGCCAGGATCCCCTCGCCCTGAATGGAGTAAAACAGCTCGGCGATCTTCATGTGGAATATTCGATTGGATCCTCTAACCCAGCTTCAGCAAATCCCTTACGCCGTAACAGACACGAATCGCAAGCCCCGCAAGCGCGGCCTTCGGGATCGGGATCGTAGCAGCTATGCGTCAGCCGGAAGTCTACGCCCAGCCGGTGCCCCAAACGGATGATGTCCGCCTTCGTGAGCCGCAGCAAAGGGGCGTGAATCTGCAACCTCATGCGCCCTTCTACACCGGCCCGCGTCGCCAGGTTGGCCATGCGCTCAAACGCTTCGAGGTACTCCGGCCGGCAGTCCGGGTAACCCGAGTAGTCAATGGCGTTCACTCCGATGAAGATGTCGGAGCTTCCCAATACCTCCGCCCAGGCTAGAGCGTAGGCCAAGAATATCGTGTTCCGCGCTGGGACGTACGTCACCGGGATTCCCGCACCGATCTCGGCTGCGGTGCGGTGTTTCGGCACCTCCAGATCGGCTGTCAGCGCCGAGCCGCCAAAGGCCCGCAGGTCGGTCCGGACGATGAGGTGCTCTTTGACCCCGAGCGCCCGAGCGATCCGCCGCGCGGCCTCCAGTTCCAGCTTATGTCTCTGCCCGTAATCGATTGTCAGCGCGTAACATTCGAACCCCTCGTCCCGGGCACAGGCCAGGCTCACGGAAGAGTCCAGCCCCCCGCTTAGCAGACACACCGCCGATCGCGAACGGCTCATTTGCGGCCCCCTTTCTCGAGCCTGAAGGCCAGCAGGAAGCCGATCACCGGGAAGACCAGCAGCGACAGCAGAACCGGGTGCATCGAAAAGATGTCCGACGCGCGGCCGGTCAACGGGATGAAGATCACTCCGGCCATGCCCCAGGCGAAACCCATCATCAGCGCCGACACCGTACCGGCCTGAGACGGCACAAGCTCTTGCGCCATAACGACATTCACCGGAATCGTAAAGAACAACACGAGACCTCCCGCCACCAATCCCGCCACGGCGAGCCAGCCCCGGCTGAGGAAGAACAGAAGCAGGAACGGAATGCAGCCAGCCATTGACCACAGGATTACCGCCCGTCCCCCAAACCGGTCCGCCAAGTGACCGCCGAAGAACCCGCCCAAGGCTCCGGCCACCAGGTACAGCGTGAGCACGTAATTGGCGTCCGTCAAAGCGAACCCGCGCTCCAGCGTCAAGTAAAGTGGCAGAAACTGGGCGAAGACGATCTGCAGAATCGACCGGATGAAGACCAGAGCGTACAAGACCGTCAGCGGCTTCCACACGCGGCGCAACGGAGCCAGGTCCAGGCTGCGTTTCGGCCCGGCCGCGGCCGGGGCCGGCAGTTTCATGAGCAGCAGCGCGCTCACCAGAATTCCCGGGGCCGCCGCCCAATACAGGTTATCAACCCCACCAAGCTCCAACAGCCCGGAGAAATAAGCTGGACCCAACGAGAACCCGAGCGTGCCGGCGCTGATGAAGGCTGCCATCCAGCCACCCCGGCGCGTCGCCGTCCCGAAAGCCACCGTGGCGGAGGCCTGTGGGTGGAACGCCGCGATCCCGAAACCGCCCAGCGACACCAGCGTCAGCAACACCCAATATTCCGGCGCCGCCCCAAGAAGCGAAATCGAAACGCCGGCCACCAGCGGCGCCAGGGCGGCGAACAACCGGGTACGGAGATGATCAGAAAGAACTCCGAACGCCAGTTGCAGCACCGACGAGCTGAAGACGAAAACGCCCCCGAGTACACCGGCTTCGGCAAGTGTCAGCTTCAGCCGCTCCACTAATAAAGGTTGCAGCGCCCCGACCGCCCCCGAGTACAGGTCCACGAAGAAGTGGCCCAGCGATAACAGCACCAGCACCGCCAGGCCCGCCCGGGCAGGTGCCGCGCTGGCTTCCGCGGCGGGCGCTACTGCCCGCGCCGGTCCGCTCACGGCCGTCCCCTTCCCCGGACAAGGACGTATCCGATGTCCACTCTCATGCTACACACGAAGTTCAATGATCCCCAGCCGTATGGTATTCGAGCGGTCTCCGCCGGATCAGCCGGAGCCGGCCGGCCGCGGCCGCTTGTTCGTCGTCCGGCCCTGGTCGTGCCAGGGAGTCCTCTCCGGCGGGCTATTGAACAGTGTAACGCCTGGCTTGTGGGAGGCGGTTCAGCGGGCGGGCTGGTGGCTGAACAGGCTCGTCAACCGCAGGCGTGACTTCCAGGAATCCCGGTCTTCGGTCCCGTCGGGCAGACCCAAAGTCCGCCGCGCGAACTGCGTATACGCTCGCCCGAGGCCCGTGTCCTCACCGACGAGCTGGCGGTTCCAGGTAGCCTTCGCGACGGCTTCCGTATCGGCCGGCAAAACTGCGGCGATATCCAGTTCGGTGAAGCTGGAGACCTCCTCCATCGAGATCCCTCCGGGCGCCCGGCGGTTGATCACCAGCCGGATGCGGAGCGCGCTCACTCCCTCTTCTTGAAGGAAGGCGAAACGCTGCCGCGCCAGCTCCAGCGACGGCCGGTCCGCCTCCGCGACGATGAAGACATGGCTTGCCTGCTGGGCGATATCGACTAGCGGTTCGAAAGGCGGCTCCGGGAGGTCCGCGATCACCCAGTCGTAATGCTCGGTGACGAAGGGTAGCAGGTGGAAGTACTCGGCCCACTCCAACACCCGCCGCCGCTGCGAGACGCCCCCGGCCAGGACGTCCAGCGAGTCCCATTGGTGGACGTGGTAGAGCCACTCGGTGCGGCTGGCCGCCGAGTCGTGCGCCAGCACAGCCTCCAGCCCACCGGCGATCGGCCCTGGAATCCGGCTCGCCAGCACACTGGAATTCAAGTCCCAGTCCATCAGCAAGACCTTCTTTCCCAGCCGCGTGGCGATGGCTCCGGCCAGATTGAGCGCCGTCAGCGAAGCGCCGTTTCCCGCTTTCGCCGGCAGGATCGCCACCAGCCCCGGCAATACCCCCGCGAGCTTCTCGCGCACCGCGGATTCCACCGTCTGGTAGAACTGGTCTGCCCCCACGGGCACGGCGAGGATCCGCGTTACGCCCGCATCGTAGAGGTCCTCCACTGGAGCGTCCCGGCACCGCCCCGCCCCGACGACCACCACATCCGGGAATTTCATCTTGATGACCGCCGCCGCCGGCCCGGCCTTCTTCCAGTCGCTGATGTCCAGCAGGACCAGGTCCGGATCACACGCGTTCAGCAGCCGGATCAGCTCGTGCGGCGCCGGATAGCGGTCAATGATCTTGTAGATGACCAGGTGCTCAGACGGATAGGCTAGGACCTGGAGCTCGCGCACCAGCGCCGGGTCCGGACTAACGACGACGGCCACTAACATCCCCGATCTCCGCCGAACACGTTCCTTCGCTCTTCTTTCGACTTCTCCGGCAAGACTCTTTAGGGTCGCCCCAGGACATCCATACGGGAAATGCCTTAGCCATCCCGCTAATATGGCTGAACTGCGCGGGCGGAGTCCAACCGCTCCCGGCTCCCCTACCCTTGCGCTCAGGAGGTGTCGAATGGTACGAATACCTGTACCCAGGCAAGGCTAAAGAAAATGAAACCCGTCCGAGTCGGCTTCGTCGGTTCCCAGTTCGTTTCCTCGATCCACGCCGAGGCGCTGAAGACGGTCCCTGGCGCGGAGCTCTTCGCCGCCGCCTCGCCCACCGAGGAGCACGTCAAGAGCTTCGCCGCCGCCCACGGCATCCCCCACGCGGTCACTGACTATCGGAAACTTCTCGAGATGGACGAGATCGACATGATCGTCCTCGGCTGCCCGAACGACCTGCACTGCCAGGTCACCGTCGATGCCGCCTCGGCGGGCAAGCACGTCGTCTGCGAAAAACCTCTCTGCCTGAATCTGGCCGAGGCGGACCGCATGATCGAGGCCTGCCGGCGCGCCGGCGTCAAGCTCATGTACGCCGAAGAGCTCTGCTTCGCCCCGAAGTACGTCCGCCTCAAACAGCTCGTCGATGAAGGCGCCCTCGGCGCCATCCACCTCGTCAAGCAGAGCGAGAAGCACGACGGCCCGCACTCGGGCTGGTTCTGGGACACCGCCCGCTCCGGCGGCGGCGTCACCATGGACATGGGCTGCCACGCGCTCGAGTTCTTCCGCTGGCTGCTCGGCAAGCCGAAGGCTCTGTCGGTCTACGCCGAGATGTCCACCCAGGCGCACGGCGACAAGACCAACGGCGACGACAACGCCCTCATCATCGTCAATTTCGAAGGCGGCGCCATCGGTCTGGCCGAGGAGAGCTGGACCAAGAAGGGCGGCATGGACGACCGCGCCGAGGTCTACGGCGCCGCCGGCGTCGCCTACGCCGACCTGCTGTATGGCAACTCGATCCGCGTCTACAGCGAGCCCGGCTACGGCTACGCGGTCGAGAAGGCGGCCTCGACCAAGGGCTGGTCCTTCGCCATCTACGAAGAGATCTGGAACTACGGCTTCCCGCAAGAGTTCGCCCACTTCGTCGAATGCGTCCGCGACGACAAGGAGCCGCTGGAAACGGGCGAGGACGGCCGCGTGGTGCTTGAGATGATCTTCGCCGCCTACCAGTCGGCGGCCACCGGCAGCAAGGTCAGCCTTCCCTTCGCAACCACCGCCCAGCGCCCGATCGATCTGTGGAAAAATCCAAATCGGTGACA
>CAYWXL010000129.1:0-6613 GCA_964461995.1 uncultured Solibacteraceae bacterium | reverse complement strand
TCGAACCCAGGACCCTCTGCTTAAAAGGCAGATGCTCTACCTGCTGAGCTACCGGCTCAGTTTCGTCTGTCACAAGAGAGAGGGAATGGCTCCAGGCCACTGAGAGAATTCTCGCGCCCGCTCTCAGTATCCAGCTCTATCACGTAATTTTACCATTCCCGTTCTCTTCGTCGGAGCCCCCGCTTACAGGCATCGGGACGGTCCACCTTTCGGGGACGCGCCTTAAGATCGCGCAGAAAACGTCCGATAGTTTCCTCGGGGCCGGCTCGAATCGAGGTTCCGCCCGACAGCCGGGGAGGCGAAGCCAGCGTCGAAGCAGTCGCCGACAGGCCAGCAGACAGCCACCCGGGGGGCAAGCCGCCGGTCCTGGGCTGCGTCCCGTAACCCGAATCATCATGAAACGCCCGACTGCACCGTGGGTAGCGGCCGCTGCGGCCGGCGCCGAGCAGTGGACCGTCTTTGGTCTATGGGAGCTAGTCTTGCTCGGCGTGCTCCCCCGGTTCTTGGACTCGGTGGACTCCGCCAAGTCCTATCACGTCGGGTTTTCGCTCCTGATCATCGCCGGCTATGCCGTCACCGGAGCGGCGTTCGGCCTTTTGGGCGCACTGATTCGGCCATCTGAGGCGAAACGAGCAGCCCGTGCGCTGGCAGCCGGGACTCTCTTGCTGGTGTACCTCACCGGCCGGACAATGATCGGCGAGGGGCTGCGCAATCCACCCGAGGCCGCCTATTTCCTCTTGCTGTCAGTCGCCGTCGGCGCCGCGTTACGACGGAACGCGGCTCGGGCGCTGGCGCGGCTCGCAGATCCCTGGAGCTTCAGCCTGCTGATCCTGGTCCCGGCATGGGCTGTCCACTACTGGCCACCGGACTCCGCGGCGCTCACCGCCGGCCTCTACCTGCTGTCCGGCGCGGCACTGGCCCTGCTTGCCGCGGGAGCCGGCCGGTTCGCCGACGAACCCCTCAGGCGACGCCGAGCAGCCGCGCTCGTGAGCTTGGCCGTGCTTGCGGCGGCGGGCAACCTGTTGCTACACCCTCAACCACTGATCACGGGCCCGCCTGAGACCGGCAACCCGCGCCGAGACCTTCCGAGCGTGATTCTGATTTCTCTCGACACCGTCCGAGCGGATCATCTCTCCGTCTACGGATACGACCGGGACACGACGCCGGCCCTGCGGGAGTTCTCCCGCGACGCGCTCGTGTTCCCCAACGCGGTCGCTGCCGGCGACATGACTCTGATCTCCCATGCATCCCTGTTCACCGGGCTGGCCGGCTACGAGCACCGCGCCCACACGAGCCTCGAGAACCTCTACGGCGTTCCCCTGGCGGACGAGTTCCAGACCCTGGCGGAGATTCTGGCAGCCGAAGGCTATCGGACCTCCGCAGTGGTCGCCAATTCGATCTTTCTCGGGCGCGAATACGGCTTGCAGCAAGGATTCCAGTATTTCGACGACCGGTGGCCGGCGCTGATGACTGCGGACGTCCCCACGTATTGCCTGCGAGGGATCGTCTCTCTGGCGCTTCGTCTCATCCTGCCCTGGTCTCCCTTGACCCGCCGGTTCCGCACCGCCGACGAGATCAACCAGGAAGCGATGCGCCTATTGCCGGAGAGTCCCGAAAGCCCGCCGTTCTTTCTTTTCCTGAACTACATGGATGCCCACAGCCCATATATTCCGCCGGAGCCCTTCGCGGAGAAATTTCCCGGACGGATTCCGGACTACGGCTTCGGCGACTACGTGGCCGCCAGAGGCCGAGTACTTGGCTCGAATCAACCGCTCCCTCCCGAGATTCGCGCTCACTTGATCTCTCAGTACGACGGCGCCATCGCCTACATCGACAGCCGACTAGGCCAGCTCTTCGAAGAACTGAAACGCCGGGGGTTCTATGAGAGGTCGCTCATCATCGTCACTTCGGACCATGGCGAAGCCTTCGGCGAAGACGGCGCGATCGAACATTCGATGTCGGTCCATCAAGATCAAGTTCACGTTCCGCTGCTGATCAAGCTGCCGGGGCAGAGGCGCACCGGGGTGATCGACAAGCCGGTGGGATCGAGGGATGTTCTTCCCATGATCCTCGGCATCCTTGGTATTCCGGCGCCCGCTGGAGTGTCAGGCCGGGACCTGCTGGATGAGGTCGGCGGGTGGGACCAACCAGTGATTGCCGAGTCCTATCCCATTCACCACACCGTCGAGTACGGCGAGCGCTTCCGGCGCACCGAGCGGGCGATCTATCTGGGCCGCTGGAAGCTCATCGGTTCCACGGCGGGCAAGCGCGAGCTGTATGATCTTTCCGCCGATCCGGCGGAGACGACCAATCTCTACCATCCAGGGGCAGAATTGTCCGATCGCCTGGAAGCAATCTACACAGAGGTGCTTGCAGCGTCTCGAAAAGTCAAGCGGCGCCCTCTGGACCGCGACCGTATGAAGCGGCTCCGCAGCCTCGGTTACGTGCAGAATTGAGCGCCCTTCGCCAGCGCGCCGGTATAGAGTGTTAGGCATGATGAAGCGCGCTGGAGTACTGCTACTGGCACTGGCCAGTGTTACGCCCACTTGGGCTCAAGATCAGCGGGCAGCGAAGGTGTATCCTTTGCGGTGGGTCTACGCCTCGCGGAGCCTGCATGAGGACACTCACGTTGAAGATCTCCGGAAGATCGTGGAGACGGCGGCCGCCCACGGGCTCAACGGCCTCGTTTTGGCAGCAGGCTTCGACCGGCTCGACCTTCAGCCGCCAGATTACTTCCGCCGCCTGGAAGAGGTGAAGCGGATCTGCGAGCGGAACAAGGTGGAGCTGATTCCAATGATGTTCTCCGCCGGGTATGGCACAGGGATTCTGGCTCACAACCCGAACTTGGCCGCCGGGCTGCCGGTGAAGGACGCGCTGTTCGTCGTTCGCAACGGCCAGGCGGTGCACGCGGCGGACCCGCGGGTAAGCATCGTCAACGGCGGGTTCGAGGAATACGAAGGCGGCCGGGCGAAGGGCTTCAGCCAGCCGGAGGAGTGGGGGGCGGTAATCCGGCGCGACACGGAGGTCGTCAAGGAGGGCCGCAGCTCGCTGCGCTTCGAGAACTTCGGCGAGCATCCGGCCGAGGCGGCGCAGTTGGGTCAGGTGATCCGGGTCCGCCCGCACCGGTCCTACCGGCTGAGCTGCTGGGTGAAGACCGAGGGGCTGGACTCCTACGGGCCGTTCGGCTCGAGCCGGTTCCGCCTGGAGGTGATCGCCGTCAAGGACGGGCGGCGACTGCAACTGCTCGATCCACGCGTGCCGACGACGGCCGGCTGGCGCAAGGTCGTCGTGGGATTCAACAGTTGGGGCTACGACGAGGTCATCGTTTCGCCGCGGGCGGTGGGCGGCAAGCGCGGCAAGCTGTGGATCGACGATCTCCGAATCGAAGAAGTGGCGCTGGTGAACCTGTTGCGGCGGCCGGGCACGCCGTTGGTGGTCAAGAGCGAAGAAAGCGGAACGGTCTACGATGAAGGGCGGGACTTCGAGCGGGTGAAGGACGAGCAGCTCGATTTCCTGTGGGACCACGACGGTCCGCCGATCGTTCTCACTCCAGACAGCCGCATCCGGGAGGGCGAGCGGCTGCGCGTGAGCTTCTACCATGGCATTTCGGTGAACCGCCGGCAGGTCTCGGTCTGCATGAGCGAGCCGGAGGTTTACCAGATCTGGCGCAAACAGGTGGAGCTGCTGCAGAAGCATCTGGCGCCGAAGCGGTACTTCCTAAGCATGGACGAGATCCGGGCAGGCGGCTCTTGCAAGGCGTGCAAGGACCGCGGGATGACGATGGGCGAGATCCTAGCCGACGCGCTCACCCGGCAGTTCGAGATGATCCGCGCCGCCCGGCCGGACGCCGAAGTGTTCGTCTGGAGCGACATGCTGGACCCCAACCACAACGCGGGTACCCGGACAGGCCCCTACTACTACATGGTTGACGGCTCCTTTTACGGTTCTTGGAACTACATCCCGAAGGAGCTGATCATCGCTTGCTGGTGGCACGGCGGGAGGGACCGGTGCCTCGAGCACTTCAGCCGTCTCGGCTTCCGGACGTTCGGCGCGGCCTACTACGACGCCGATGATCTTGAGAATCCGAAGGACTGGCTGCGGTCACTGGACGCGACGCCCGGGGCGGTGGGGATCATGTACACCACCTGGCGGAACAAGTACAAGCTGCTGGGCGCTTTCGGGGATCTGGTGACGCGGCGGCGGGCGGAATCGCGGTGACGAACGCTCCGCGAGGGCCGCGAGCGGTTTGCTAGTCTGAGAGTTTCACCGCCGAGTGGCAATGTCTCGCGGCCGTGGACAACGCCCGGCCCGAGCGCTGACTCTCGTCGGGCGCGGGCAATCTCATTGCCGGCCAGGCCGTGATTCTTCCCCCGCAGGAAGTCAGTCGACAGGGGCTTCGGGCTCACGGGCGGGTCCCGCCGCGGGAGCAAACGGGGCGGGCGTGGCGACACCAATATAATGGCCGCCGTCTAATCCGGGAGCGAGACCGGCCGAGGCGATGGAAGGGATCTTGGTGTGACCCACGAAAACGACAAGATGTTGCCTGGCGCGGAAGCGGGAGAGCCAAGGGGCGGGCTGGCCGTTGACGTGTCGCTGAAACGCGATCTCGGAGCCTGGGCCACGCTGGCGATCGTCGTCGGCTCGGTGATCGGCAGCGGGATCTTCCTGGTACCGTCGGCGATGACGTCGAGCGTGGGGGATCCGGCCATCGTCTTCGCGGTGTGGATCTTCGCCGGCCTGTTGTCGCTCGCCGGAGCGTTGAGTTTCGCCGAGATGGCCGCGGCGATGCCGGAGGCGGGTGGCGGATACGTCTATCTGCGCGAGGCGTACGGTCCGCTGTGGGGTTTCGTCTACTCGTGGACGATGACGTGGGTGGGAAAGAGCGGCGGAGCAGCGACGCTAGCGACGGCGTTTTTTTATTATCTGGCGTACTTCTTTCCTCGTCTCGAGGCGGTGATCGCCCGGATCGACCTGCCTATCGGACCGGATGGCGGCCCCCTGGAGATCAGCGTCGGCCAGCTCGTGGCAATGGGGCTGATCCTCGCCTTGGCGGTGGTGAACTATTTCGGGGTGCGGCTCGGCGGGCTGGTCCAGGTGATCTCGACGATCGCCAAGGTGGGCCTTATCGGGGGCATCGTCGTGGCCGCCTTCGCGTGGGGAGAAGGCAGCAGTTCACATTTCCGGGAGGCGATTCCAGCGCCCGGCGGCGTGGCGGGGTTTTTCGCGGCGCTTGTGGCGGCGCTGTGGGCTTACGAAGGATGGGCGGACGTGAGTTACGTGGCCTCGGAAGTGAAGAATCCCCAGCGATCGCTGCCACGCGCCCTGGCCGCGGGCGTGCTGATCATCATCACGGTCTATCTGCTGGCGAACCTGGCCTACTTCTACATCCTGAGCCCGGCGGAGGTGGCGGAGAGCGACCGGGTAGCGGCGACGATGATGGAGCGAGTGGGCGGGCCGACGGGCGCGGGCCTAGTGAGCCTGGCGGCAATGATCTCGATCTTCGCCGCCCTGAACGGCACCCTTCTGTCCACGGCGCGCGTGCCGTACGCGGCTGCTTGCGACGGGCTGTTCTTCCGGGCGGCGAGGCGCGTCCATCCGAAGCACCGGACGCCCTCGGTGGCTATCTTCACAGTGGGCGTCTGGTCGGCCTTGTTGGTGCTGAGCGGCCGCTACGAGCAGTTGTTCACCTACGTGATCTTCGCCACCTGGCTGCTTTATGGCATGAGCGCGGCGGCGGTGATCGTGCTGCGGCGGAAAAGGCCTGAGCTGAAGCGCCCGTTTCTCACTCCCGGCTACCCTCTCGTCCCGGGAGTCTTCGTGGCGGTGGCGGCCGGCATGCTGACCGCGACGCTGATCAATTCGCCGCGGGAGACATTGATGGGATTGGCGATCATCGTCGGTGGTTTGCCGTTCTATTACCGTTGGCGCCGTCGGGCCGCCGGATCACCTACAAGAACGTAACGAGCGAACCGAGCAACCGCAACCGCGGTCGCTGGGTCTGTCCGGACGAATCTGCGATAAAATGAGGGGTTTTGCGGGCCGGGGTCATCGGTCCGCGAACGCCGGGCGGCTAGGCCGCGCACCTGTGCCGAAGTTCCCCGAAACCAACTCAGTATGCACGACCGGCCTGGACGGGGTGTGCGCCTGGCGGAAAGGAAGCTTATGAGCAACGTCGTCATCCTCGGCGCCCAGTGGGGTGACGAGGGCAAAGGAAAGATGGTCGATCTGCTCGCCGAGCGGTTCGACGTCGTCGTCCGCTACCAGGGGGGCCACAACGCCGGCCACACCGTCTTCGTGGGCGAGCAGAAATATATCCTCACCCTGGTGCCCAGCGGCATCCTGCGCGGCAAGCTGGCGATCATCGGCAACGGACTGGTAATCAATCCCGAGGAGCTGATCCGCCAGATCGACACGTTAGAAGCCGCGGGGGTGGACGTGGCGGGGCATCTCAAGGTGAGCAACCGGGCTCACGTGATCTTCCCGTTCCACCGCGTCGTGGAGAAGATGTCCGAAGACCGCAAAGGCCGCACGGCCATCGGAACCACATCGCGGGGCATCGGACCGTGCTATGAGGACAAGATCGCGCGGCGCGGCATCCGGATGGCGGATCTCG
>CAYWXL010000128.1:0-6811 GCA_964461995.1 uncultured Solibacteraceae bacterium | reverse complement strand
CCGGGCTGGTCCTGATGCTGCCCTGGTTCCTGAACCTCGGCGCCCGGTTCCTGATGCCCGCGGTTGTGTTCTTCGCCCTGGCCCTGATGGCGATCCTGCCCCGGAGGGCTGCGGCGGCGGTCGTCGCCCTGAGCGCGGTTCTCGGCCTGCCGCCGGTGGCCGGCTGGTACTCGGATCCGGACGCCTGGCGCTTGCGGGGCCTGCCCCTGCGGGCGGCGCTGCGGATCGAACCCGAGTCCGAGTATCTGAACCGGACGCTCTGGACGACGGAGCTGGCATCCCTCGTCGGCCGCCACGCCGCTCCGGGCGAAGCCGTGCTGGACCTGTTCGGCGCACCAGCGGCCTATACCGACGCCGTGCTCGTCCGCCCCTGGACTTCGGCTTCGGCGGACCGCATGAGGGCGGCGCTGGAACTTGCCGCGGACCGGGCCGGCGGCGTCCTCGCCTCCTATGAAGCGCGGTGGCAGCCCACCGAGGTCACCGCGCTGCGCTTCCTTCTCGACGAGCCGCAAGGGCCGGACTGGAGCCTCTTCGAGGTGCGCCTGGAGGGGATCCCCGAAGAAGCGTTGCGAGCCGCGCGCCTCGCCGCCCGGCCGAACGTCTGGGAAGCGCCGCTGGCGCTGGACGGCAACTGGACGACGAAGTGGGCGCCTTGGCAGCGCCCGCGGTCCGGAAGCTATTTCGAGATCCGGTTCCCCCAGCCGGTCCAGGTCTCCGGCGCCTCGCTACTGGGCCTCCGCCGCGAGAACCAGACGGCGATCCGGTTCCTGGGCCGCCGGCGGGACGGGGGTTGGCTGTCGCTCGCCGCCCGCCCCCACGTCATTCCCTACCCAGCGCTGGACTTGCGGCGCAGCGCGGCGGCGGTCCTCAAGCGGGAAGGGGTCTCCTGGATCCTGGCTCCCGTGAGCGGCGCGCCGCTGGCGGCCATCGGCCGGGACCTATTAGAAAACCCCGCTGAGTGGGGCGTTCAAGACGTGGGCGCCGTCCGCGGCGTGCATCTGTTCCGGATCCGTCTGGACAGCTCCCCCGCCCAGCCATAGCCCCCAGGAGCGCTACCGTCTCTCCTGCCCGGACCGGCTATGAATGCCCGGGCGTCCCGGCCCCGGACCGATCCTCAGCGAGCCGGTCGTCCCCTCCGGAAGGGCGGCAGTAAACCACGTCGTCAATCTGCTCGCTCAGCCTCTCGTTGCCCGCAGGAAACGGGATGGGTTCCCATTCCCTGAGGCTGCGAAGCTCGCCGCCGGATCTGTTCCGTTTCGCTTCCATCACCCTCCACCTTCGCAGGAGCGTTCAAGCGCACGAAAGCCAACCTCAGTGCGCCGCGGCGGCCGAGCCGGCAAGCTTGCGAACGGCCGTCAGGGCAGCCTCGAAGTCCGGGCGCTGGTTCAATTCGGGCACATATTCGACATGCCGGATGATGTTGTCGGCGTCCACCACGAAAACCGCCCGGCAAAGCAGGCGCAGCTCCGGAATCAAGACGCCCCAGTTCTTGCCGAAAGAGAGGTCGCGGTGGTCGGACAACATCTGCACGTGATCGATCCCATAGGTATCGGCGAAACGGCCGAGAGCGAAAGGCAGATCCACGCTCACCGAGTAGATGGCGATGCCGGCGTCCTTGGCCGCCTCGCGGTCGAACCGCTTGGTCTGCATGTCGCAGACGGGCGTGTCGATCGACGGGATCACACTGAAGATTCGCGGCTTACGGGCGGTGGTGGCCAGCGTGACGGGCTGAAGGCGCCTGTCGAGGCAGGAGAAATCGGGCGCCACGTCGCCGAGCCGCAATTCGGGTCCGGCCAGCTCCTTCGGCCCCCCCTTGGTCATGATTGTGCGAGTAGACTGCATGCAACTGCCCTCCCTTCCATCAAAGAGGCGAATCGCCGCCGTTGGTGACACCGCCCCCTTTTCCGACAGTGCAGGACAACGGGGTCGTATTTATTTTAGCAACGGGATGAGTTCTTCGACAGTGGAGACCGGGAGCCGGCAAGTGAAATTCTCGCAGACGTAAGCCGCGGGTTTGCCGTTGAGAGGCTTCATCCCGGCGACGGCGGGCTGCAGGGCCGCCAGGCGATCCCGGCCGCTGGCCACGTGCAACAGCACGGTGTTCGGCAGGAACCGCTGACCGATCTCGCGGCGCATGGCTTCGAGCTCCGGGCTCCCGAGCTCGCCGGCGAGCACGATCTGGCGCGGCGGCCCTTCCAACATCATGGCGGCGGCCAGCATCTGCGGCGCGGCGAACGGCGATTCCCGCAAGGAGCTGCCAAAGGCCCCGACGGCGCGCTCAGCCGAGCGGCGGAAATCCTCCCGGCCGGTCACCTGCGTGAGCCGGGCCAGCAGGTGAACGGCGAGCGAATTCCCCGACGGCTCGGCGCCGTCGTAGTCGTCCTTGAGCCGCAGCAGCAGGCTCGAGTCGCCTTCCTGAGTGGCGTAGAAGCCGCCGCCTTCGCGGTCCTCGAAGCGCTCGAGGAGCGCCTCGGCCAGCGCCACCGCGCTTTCCAGGAACTCGATCTCGAAGGTGGCCTCGTAGAGATCCAGCAGGGCCCCCGCCAGGGCGGCGTAGTCGTCGAGGAAGGCCTTCACCGCGCTCTCGCCGTCGCAGTAGCGGCGCCGCAGATCGCGGGCCGACGCGTCGTACATCTTCTCCAGCAGAAAGCGCGCCGCCTGCTCCGCCGCTTCGACGTACCGCGGCTCGTCCAGCGCCCGGCCGGCGCGGGCGAGCGCCGAAATCATGAGGCCGTTCCAGGAAACCAGGATCTTCTCGTCCCGGTGAGGCCGCACCCGGCGCTCGCGGGCTTCGAACAGCTTGCGCTGGGTCTCGGCCAAGACCTTCTCTACCTCTTCCACCGGCCGGTCGAACTCCCTGGCGGTCTCCTCCAACGTATGGGCTTCGTAGAGGATGTTCTTGCCGGCGAATTCGCCGTGGGGATCGAGCCCTGCCGGCACGTTGCCCTCGGACTCGACGCCGTAGCGGTACGAGAACCATTCGGCCGCCGGCGCGCCGAGCACGCCGTCGATCTCCTCCGCGGTCCACACGTAGAAGGCGCCTTCTCCCTTCTTCTGGGGATCGGCGGGATCGATCACGCTGTCGGCGTCCTCGGCCGAGTAGAAGGCGCCCTCCGGATGCCGCAGGTCCCGGAGTACGTACTCCAGGGTGTCCCGGACTTGACCGGCGTAGAACCCGTCTCCGGTGATTTGCCAGGCCTCGGTGAACGAGATGGCGAGCTGGGCCTGGTCATAGAGCATCTTCTCGAAGTGCGGCACGAACCAGCGCTCGTCCACGGCATAGCGGTGGTAGCCCCCGCCCAAGTGGTCATGAATGCCGCCAGCGGCCATGGCGCGCAAGGTGCGGACGACCATGTCGAGCGCCTCACCGCTGCTTGTCCTCGCATGGAAGCGCAGCAGGAAATTGAACGTTACCGGGCGGGGGAACTTGGGCGCGCCGCCGAAGCCGCCGTGGCGGGGGTCGAAGCTCCGCCGGAAGAGCTGAAAGGCGTGGTCGTAGACCTCCGGTCCCAGCCGGCCGCCGGCGGCCTTGGCCTGGGCGATCTGCTGCTCGAGCTGGGCGAGAACCTTGCCAGCCGTCTCGACGATGCGCTCGCGATCCTGCTCCCAGGCCTGCGCCAGATGCCGGAGCACGGTGAGGAAGCCCGGCCGGCCGTAGGCGTCGTGGGGCGGGTAGTAGGTGCCCCCGTAAAAAGGCTTCAGGTCCGGCGTCAGCCAGACCGAAAGGGGCCATCCCCCGCCGCCGGTCGCGCCCTGGACGAAAGCCATGTAGATGCGGTCCACGTCCGGGCGCTCCTCGCGGTCCACCTTGATGGGGACGAAGTGCCGGTTGAGGAACCCGGCCACGGCCTCATCCTCGAAGGACTCCCGCTCCATCACGTGGCACCAGTGGCAAGTCGAGTAGCCGATGGACAAGAAGATCGGCTTGTTCTCGCGCCGGGCCTTCTCAAAGGCCTCCTCGCCCCACGGATGCCAGTCCACCGGGTTGTGGGCGTGCTGGAGCAGGTACGGGCTCTTCTCGTGGATCAGCCGGTTGGTGCGCATAGCGAGGCCCCTCCTCGGGCGGCCGGCGCGGCTCGCCGCCACCCGCCGCCTGTTGTCCCCCTCGCTTTTCTGATGAGACGCCGCGGCTTCGGGTACCATGTTTGTGGCCCACGTTGGACGGTTCAGGCGATGGCGTTCCAGTTCTACACCGGGCGAAGGCTGGTTGAGCTGACCGGGCGCAAGGCGCGCACGCTGCCGGAGCTTCTCGGGCACCTCAAAGAAGTCTCGGCCTCGGCGGTCTTCTACCATACTCATCAGCGTTACCTGACGCATCATTTCCGCAATCCCAGCTTCAACAACGACTTCGCCGAGTGGGTCTCGCGAGCGCTGCAGGAGGAGGCCGCCGCCGAGCGCCTGGCGGCGGTGGACGTGCTCCAGTACACCTCCCTCGACGGTCTGCGGGCGGCGTTGGTGCGGGCCATCGAGACTTCCCTCGCCGGCAGCGACGAGGCGGCCGTGCGGCGCTGCCCCCGCGGCGACGAGTTCCACTTCTGCAAAGTCAAGAGCTTCATCATGCCCACGGGCCTGGTGGCCGAGAACCTGGAGGAGTTCACCAACCTGATTCCGAAGATCACTAACTCTTGCACCTTCTTTCACTTCTTCGAAGCCCGCCTCCGGCTGGAACGGAAGACGAACGATTTTTCCATGTGGCTCGAAGGCATCGGCGAACGGCGCCTGGCCGACGAGATCGACCGGATCGACCCGTACGCCATGACGCTGGCCGAGCTGCGCCGCCAGATCTACGTCCTGTGCCGGCGGAGGCTTGCGGAGGCCTAGATGGACGGCAAGCTGCAGGACTACGCCGAAGTCGTCGGCCAGGAGGTCATCGACGAGCTCTACGTGCTGGCCGAGAAGGTCCGCCACCGCCACCTGCAGAACATCAACTCGACCGCAGTGGGCGGCGGCGTGGCCGAGATCCTCACCCGCATCGTCCCGCTGCTCCGGGAGCTGGGCGTGCCGGTCTCCTGGGACATTATCAAGGGCGACGAGGCCTTCTTCAGCGTCACCAAGGCGCTGCACAACGCGTTGCACGGGGCGCCGGTGGAGATCACCCCGGAGATGATCGAGGTCTTCCGCGCCGCCACCGAGATGAATTGCCGGGAGATGGAGCTGCGCGGCGACGTCGTCATGATCCACGATCCGCAGCCGGTGGGGCTCATCGAACGCAAGTCCGAAGCCGGCCGCGGCTGGATCTGGCGCTGCCACATCGACATCTCGCAGCCCACGGCCCAAGCGTGGGAGTTTCTCAAGCCCTACGTGGAGCGCTACGACGCCTCCATCTTCTCCATGCCCGACTTCGCCCAGGAGCTGCCGAACCCGCAGTACATGATCCCGCCGTCGATCGACCCGCTGAGCGACAAGAACAAGGAGCTCACCGCGACCCAGATCGAAGCCGTGCTGCAGAAATACGGGCTCGATCCGGCGCGGCCGATCCTGACGCAGATCTCGCGCTTCGACCGGCTCAAGGACCCCCTGGGCGTCATCGCCGCCTACCGGCTGGTGAAGAGGCGCTACGACTGCCAGTTGGTGCTGGCCGGCGGCGGGGCGGCCGACGATCCCGAAGGCGTCGAGGTGCTCCGGGAGGTCGAAGAGCAGGCCGCCGAGGACCCGGACATCCACGTGCTGGCGTTGCCGCCGTTCAGCGACCTGGAGATCAACGCCCTGGTGCGCGGCTCGACCATCGTGCTGCAGAAGTCGGTCCGCGAGGGCTTCGGCCTTACCGTGAGCGAAGCCCTGTGGAAGCGCAAGCCGGTGATCGGCGGGGCGGTGGGCGGCATCAAGCTGCAGGTGATCAACGGCATTACCGGCTTCCTGGTCCACTCGCCGGAAGGGGCGGCCACCCGGGCGATGCAATTGCTCGCCGACCCGGAGCTGCGCAAGCGCATGGGCGAGAACGGCCGCGAGCACGTCCGGCAGAACTTCCTGGTCACCCGCCACGTGAAGGACTACCTGCTGGCGATGCTGGCGCTGGACTATCCCGATCATGACCTGGTGAACCTATGAGCTACTTCGAAGACAACCGCGAGCGCTACCTGGAAGAGCTGAAGGCGTTTCTGCGCATTCCCAGCATCAGCACCCTGAGCGAGCACGCCGCCGACATCCGGCGGGCCGCCGAGTTCACCCGCGCAGGACTCGAGGAGGCCGGCCTGGAGCAGGCCGAGCTGATCGAGGGCGACGGCAATCCGCTGGTCTACGGCGAATGGCTGAGGGCGCCGGGCAAGCCGACGGTGCTCTTCTACGGCCATTACGACGTCCAGCCGCCGGACCCGCTCGAGGAGTGGAAATCGCCGCCCTTCGAGCCGGAGATCCGCGGGGAGGACATCTTCGCCCGGGGCGCCTCCGACGACAAGGGCCAGCTCTGGATCCTCGTCAAGGCGGTCGAGGGCCTGCTCGCCACCCGCGGCTCCTTGCCGGTGAACGTGCGGTTTCTCATCGAGGGGGAGGAGGAGACCGGCGGCGAGCACATCGAAGCGTTCGTCGCTTCGGGCGATCCGCGCACGAAGGCCGATGCCGCAGTGATCTGCGATACGGAGATGTTCGCCCCAGACCTGCCGACCATCTGCGTGGGCCTGCGGGGCATCGTCTACGGGGAACTCCACGTCCGCGGCGCCGAGCAGGACCTGCACTCCGGCGTCTACGGCGGCGTGGCTCCGAACCCGCTCAACGCCATCGCCGAGATCCTCACCGCGCTCAAGGACCGCGACGGCCACATCCGGATCCCGGGTTTCTGCGACAAGGTCCGGCCGCCGACGGCGGAGGAATTGGA
>CAYWXL010000127.1:0-7149 GCA_964461995.1 uncultured Solibacteraceae bacterium | reverse complement strand
ACGCCCGGAATCGAGTGCCGCACCCGGGCGATCTCCTCGCTCACCTTGTGGCCGGGCAACTGGCCGCCCTCGCCGGGCTTGGCCCCCTGGGCGATCTTGATCTGCAACTCGTCGGCGTTCACCAGATAGTTGGTCGTAACGCCGAACCGCCCCGAGGCCACCTGCTTGATCGCGCTGCGGCGCTCGTCGCGGAACCGCTCCTCGTCCTCGCCGCCCTCGCCGGTGTTCGACATGGCGCCCATGCGGTTCATGGCCACGGCCAGCGTCTCGTGCGCCTCCTTGCTGATCGAGCCGAAGCTCATCGCCCCGGTGCAGAAGCGCTTGACGATCTCCGAGGCCGGCTCGACCTCCTCGATCGGGATCGGCTTCTTCGCCGGGATGAACTCGAGCAGGCCCCGCAGCGTGCAGAGCTGCTTGCTCTGGTCGTTGATCGACTGGGCGAACTCCTTGTAGGTCTCCCAGCTCTTCTGCCGCACCGAGTGCTGCAGCTTGGCGATCGAGACCGGGTTATTCAGGTGGTACTCGCCTCGCGCCCGCCAGGAGAGATTGCCGCCCACGGCCAGCTCAGTATCGTACTCGGTGATCGGCTCGTAGGCGTGCTCGTGCTTCATGCGGGCCTCCTGGGCCAGCACGTCGAGCCCGACGCCCTCGATGCGCGAGGCGGTGCCGGTGAAGTAGCGGTCCACCACGTCCCGGTTCAAGCCGATGGCCTCGAAGATCTGGGCCCCGCGGTAGCTCTGCAGCGTCGAGATGCCCATCTTCGAGAAGACCTTCAGCAGGCCCTTGTTCACCGCCCGGATGTAGTTCTCGAGCGCCTGCTCGAAGGTGATCCCTTCGCCGAGCCGGCCCTCCCTTACCATCTGCTCCAGCGTCTCGATGGCCAGGTACGGATTTACCGCGCTCGCCCCGTAGCCGATGAGCAGGCAGAAGTGCTGCACTTCGCGGGGCTCGCCGCTCTCGACGATCAGCGCCACCTGCGTCCGGGTCCCCTCCCGGATCAGGTGATGATGCACCGCCGAGAGTGCCAGCAGGCTCGGGATCGGGGCGTAGTTCTCGTCTACGGCGCGGTCCGAGAGGATCAGCAGCGTGTAGCCGCTCTTGATAGCCCACGAGGCCCGCCGGCAGAGCGCGTCGATCGCTCGTCGCAGCTCCTTCTCGCCGCCGTCGGCGCGGAAGACGGCCATCAGCGTGGTAGCCAGGAAGTCGCCCCAGCTCACCCGCCGCAGCTTCTCCAGGTCGTAGTTGGTCAGGATCGGATGCGGCAGCTTCAGCGTGTGGCAGTGCTGCGGGGTCTCGGCCAGGATGTTGCGCTCGGTGCCGATGTAGCTGCACAGGCTCATCACGGTCTCTTCCCGGATCGGGTCGATGGCCGGGTTCGTCACCTGGGCGAAGAGCTGCTTGAAGTAGTTGAACAGCGGCTGGGGCCGGTCCGAGAGACAGGCCAGCGGCGTATCGTTGCCCATCGAGCCCACCGGGTCCACGCCTTTGGTGGCCATGGGCGCCAGGATCTGCCGCAGATCCTCGTCGGTATAGCCGAAGACCCGCTGGCGGCGCAGGATCGTGTCGAAGTCCGGCGGATGCCACCGCGGCGGCGCCGGCAGGTCCCCGAGGGTCACCTGGTTTTCTTTGAGCCACTTGCGGTACGGGCGCCGCGTGGCCAGCTCGTGCTTGACCTCCTCGTCCGGGATCAGTCGCCCCTGGCTCAAGTCCGCCAGCAACATCTTGCCCGGCTGCAGACGCCCTTTGGACTTCACGTTCTCCGGCTTCACCGGCAGCACGCCCGCCTCCGAGGCCATGATCAGCAGATCGTCGTGCGTCACCACGTAGCGCGCCGGCCGCAGCCCGTTGCGGTCGAGCGTCGCCCCGATCACCGTGCCGTCGGTGAAAGCGATCGCCGCCGGGCCGTCCCAGGGCTCCATGAGCGAGGCGTGATATTCGTAGAAGGCCTTCTTCTCATCGCTCATGGTCTTGTCGTGATCCCAGGCCTCCGGGATCAGCATGGCCATCACGTGCGGCAGGCTGCGCCCGGCCAGGTGCAAGAGCTGGACGGCGTTGTCCAGACTTGCCGAATCGCTCAGCCCGGGTGTGACAATGGGGAAAAGCTTCTTGAGGTCTTCGCCGAACAGGTCGCTCTCGAGCACCGCCTCGCGGGCGTTCATCCAGTTGATGTTGCCCCGCAGCGTGTTGATCTCGCCGTTGTGGCAGATGTACCGGTACGGATGCGCCAGCGGCCAGGTCGGAAACGTGTTCGTCGAGAACCGCTGGTGCACCAGCGCCAGGGCGCTGACCACCTCGGTATCGGCCAGGTCCAAATAAAACCGTTCGATCTGCGGCGCCAGCAGCAGGCCCTTGTAGACGATGGTTTTAGTGGATAGGGAGGCGATATAGAAGGCCTCCTTATCTTTGATTTCTGACTCCTGAATGGCCTTCTGAACGCGCTTCAGGACGACGTAGAGTTTGCGCTCCAGCTCGTCCTGGGTCATCTCATGAGGGCCGCGGACGAAGACCTGCTCGATGAACGGCTGCGAGGCCCGGGCAAGCCACCCGATTACGCTGGGATCCACGGGCGTCTCCCGCCAACCGAGCACCTCGAGCCCCTCCTCCTGCACGATGCGCTCGAACTCGCCCTCGCAAGCCAGCCGGGAATCTTTCCGCATGGGCAGAAAGATCATCCCCACGCCGTAGGCGCCCGGGGCCGGCAGAGTGAAGCCCAGCCGCGCGCACTGCTTGGCGAAGTAGTCGTGGGGAATCTGGATCAGTACACCGGCCCCGTCGCCGGTGTCCGGATCGCAACCGCAGGCGCCCCGGTGCGTCAAGTTGATCAGCACCTGGATGCCTTTGCGGATGATCTCGTGGGACTTCTCCCCCTTGATGTTGGCGACGAATCCAATCCCGCAGTTGTCCCGTTCCAACTCTCGGCGGTAAAGTCCCTGATCTTCAGGCAAAGAGCAACAACGCCGGATGTCCAACGACAGCGAATTCCTTTGTTTCTTTTGCATCATCCCTGGTCCTGGTCTGCTACACCGGTGCTTCCGGCGCCCGGGCCCGGGTCTCCCAACCCGATGTAGCCGCGACAACCGCCCGAGGGGCAGGAACAAGCGTTTCCGGGCAACCACTCCCGGTACGCCTTTGGGCGGATACGCGTGGGCGTCACATCCCGCGTCATCTGGGGGGACGTGACTTCCCGCAGTATAACACGCCTTCTCCATTAGTGCAAGGGAATTTGATGCCGCTCTGTATAAGGCACTCTTATGTTATACTGGGAGCGGTGGACTTTTCTCACCTGAAACTTTTCCGCGATATCGCCGCCCGCCGCAGCATCACCCGCGGCGCCCAGGCGAACCGCATCAGCCAATCCGCCGCCAGCCAGCATATCCAGGAGCTGGAGAAGCTCTTCGGCACCCCGTTGATCGACCGCAGCCGCCGCCCGATCGAGCTTACCGTAGCCGGCCGTCTTTACTACGAATTCTGCCGCGACGTGCTGCGCCGGAAAGAGGAATTCGACACGGCCCTGGAGCGCCTGCGCAGCCGCGTCGAGGGGATCGTCCGGGTAGCCTCCATCTACTCGGTGGGACTCGCCGAGGTGGCGAAGTGGGAAGCGGAACTGCAGCGCCGTTTCGCCGATGTCCAACTCGCCGTCGAGTACCTGCGGCCGGATCGTGTCTACGAGGCCGTCCTCTCCGATGCCGCCGACCTGGGGATCGTGAGTTACCCTGAGAGCAGCCGCGAGCTGGAGGTCATCCCCTGGCGCAAGGAGGTGATGCTCGTGGTCACACGCCCCGAAGACCCCCTCGCCCTCAACACGTTTCTCGACCCCCGCGAGCTTCACCACCGTGATTTCGTCGCCTTCGATGACGACCTGCCCATCGCCCGCGAGATCCGGCGCTATCTCCGTGAGTACGGCGTCGAACCCCGCATCGTCATGCATTTCGACAACGTGCTGATGGTCAAGGAAGCGGTGGCCGTGGGTTCCGGGGTCAGCATCCTGCCGGAGCCGGCGATTCAAGAGGACCTCAGCCAGGAAAGGCTCATCGGCATCCCTCTCAAGTCTCCCGGCCTCCGCCGCCCGCTCGGGTTGATCCACCGCCGCAGGAAGCGGCTGAACCGGGCCACCCGTGCGTTCCTTGACCTGCTCTTGGAGCAGACGCACGTCCCCGCGCGGGGCTCCCGGTCGCCAAGCGCTTGAGCCTAGCCACCCCGCCTAAGCAAAACCGATCCCCCGGCCGATCAAATGGTTATGGCCTGGCCGAAAGGGGCGCGCCTAGGCGACTACGAGATCATTGCGCTGCTGGGCGTCGGCGCCGCCGGCGAAGTCTATCGGGTGCGTCATCGCCTCACCGGGCGCGTGGAGGCCCTCAAGGTTCTCCATCCTGGCCGGGCTGAGTCCCCAGAAGAGGAAGAGCGTTTCCTTCGAGAGATTCGTCTGCAGGCCAGCCTCCAGCACCCGAATATCGCCGCCGTCTACAACGCTTTCCGCGTCTCCGACCGCCTGGCGATGGCCATGGAGTACGTCGAGGGGCGGAATCTGAGAGAAATCCTCGAGTCAGGCCCCCTAAAGCTGGATCTCGCGCTCGATATCGCGCGTCAGGCGCTCTCCGGCCTTGCCTACGCCCATGAGCGGGACATGATCCACCGGGATGTCAAGCCGGAGAACATCCTGGTCACTGAGGACGCGACCGTCAAGCTGACCGACTTCGGATTGGCCAAGACCCTAGCCGGAGCCGGCGCCCGCACCCGGACCACGGCGGTTCTGGGTTCCTTGTGGTACGTCTCGCCCGAGCAGATCCTGGCCCGCAGTGACGTCGGCCCACAGTCGGACCTGTACGCCTTGGGGGCGGTCCTCTACGAGATGGTCGCCGGCCGGCCGCCATTCACTGCGGCGAGCGACTTCGAGCTGATGAAGGCCCACGTCGAGCAGATGCCGGAGCCGCCGTCGAAGTATGCCCGCGATCTCCCGCCGCTGCTCAACGATCTGATCCTCACTGCCCTGCGGAAGAATCCGGAGCAGCGCTTCCGCTCGGCCGCTGAGTTCCGGCGCATGCTCGAAAAGGTGCCCCGCCGGGCGGCGCGGGTGAGCGTCGCCCCGCCGCGTCGCCCGAAGCCCCGGCCACGCTGGCGCCGGAAGCAAGTCTGGACGGCCGTGGCCGCCACCGTGGCGGGAATCCTCGCCACCGCCACGGTGAGCCTTTCGCGCTGGCCGCAGAAAGAGGCCAAGCCGGTCCCCCCGCCTCCGCTCGTCCGGCTCGAGATCCCGCCGCCGGACTTCGCTTACGAGAAGACGCCTCCACCACCGGAGCCCGAAGCGCCGCCGAAGCGCCGGGCGCGCCGGCGCCCACAGAAAGTAACGGCCCCGGCAAAGCCGACGCCTGAGAAGGCGGCCGCTCAGACGGGAGAAACAACCGGGCCGTCCATCGCCGCTGCAGAACCGCTCGCAACGCCGGCGCCGCCGGAAGAGCCCAAGGCGCCGCCCCCGCCTCCGGTGCCGGCCCTCGTCCAGGAGCTCGTGATGCCGGCTCCCCCGGAGGGCAAGAGGCTAGTGCTCGACCGCAGCGGCCGGCACGTCGCCGTCTTCGGCGGCCCCTCAGTCCACGTCTTTACCCTCGGCGAGCGCGGCGGGATGGTGGAATTGGGGAGCGCCAACTCTCCGGTCACAGCCGTCGCCTTCTCTGGCGACGGCCGGCGCCTGGTCAGCGGCGAATTCGGCGGCGCGATCCGTGTTTGGGATCTACCGGCACGCCGGGAGATCGCCACTCTGGCCATGAGTTCGCCGGTCACCGCCCTGGCCCTGGATGCCTCGGGTCGAACTCTCGTCGCCGCTTTCTACGATCGCAGCATCCGCATGTGGCGGCGCGAGCCGCCCGGCTTCCGTCAGATTCGCGCGAAGTGGAAGACGCCGGGGAAGCCCGCTCTCTCTCTGGCCTACAATCCGCGCGGCGGCCACGTAGTGGCGGTCACTCCGGGCCAGTTGCTCGTCTGGAGCGGGCGGCGCAGCAAACCCTTGCGGATGGCGTTTCCAGCGGGCAGCAACGCCGCGGTCCAGATCCGCCCCCAGGGCGGACTGGTGGCCGTGGCTGGAGAACGCGGCTTCTGGTTGTGGTTCCTCCCGGCGCGGCTTCCGGTAGCCGCGGTGGAAACCGGGGGGAAATGGCACGACCTTGCCTGTCCTCCGGCGGGCCGGTGCATCGCGGCGGCGGCCGAAGGCCGAACGGTCAGCATCTGGGAGCCGCTCTCCAGCGCCCAAATCGCTTTGGCGGCCGCGCCAGCCGAGATCATCGCGGTGGCCATCTCCGAGGACGCCCGCCTGGTCGCGGCCCTCGACGCCGAGCACAATCTTTCCGTTTGGCGGCTCAATCGGCCCGCCCTGGCCGCCGTGCTGGAAAAAGTGGAGCCGGAAGAGATCCAGAAACGGGTCGCCGTCGCCCGCGCCCAGGCCGCCCAGCAGAAAAAGCGTGGACTCTTCCGCCGCCTGATCGGAGCTTTCCGGTAAGCGAAACCATCCCAAGCCGGACGCAGCGCCGGAGGCGGGCCCGATCCATTACTCTTCGATTACCCGGCTGATGCGCCCGGTCACGAAGAACAGCATCGCCAGCGACAGCAGCGGCAGCAGGCCAACCATGAAGAAGACCGGCGTGAAGGAGAAGGCGTCGGCGACGCGCCCCACCATGTACGTGAAGCAGACGCTCCCGATGCCGGCGCCCATGCCCGAAAGCCCGCTGACGCTCGCCACCAGCCGCGACGGCACCAGGTCGGCCGGCAATGTGAGCGTGTTCACCGAGTAGGCGTAGAAAGCGAGCAGCGCCGTAGACGACAGCAACAGCGCCACCAGGTCGCTCTCCACCACGCCCACCGGCATGGACGAAAGCATCAGCAGCCCGGTGATGAGCATCACCGTCTTGCGGCTGCGGTCCACGCTCCAGCCACGCCGGATCAACCAGCTCGACGCGGCCCCGCCCAGCATCACCGCGAAGATCGTCGGCAGGAAGACGATCCAGAGCTTGTCGCGGATCTCCTGCATCGAGTAGCCGCGCTCGTCGGCGAAGTACTTCGGCAGCCACTGGATGTAAAACCACAGGATCGAATCCGAGAAGAAGCGGATCAGGAACACGCCCCAGATCTGGCGGTACCGCAGCAGCCCGGCCCACTCGCGCA
>CAYWXL010000126.1:0-7251 GCA_964461995.1 uncultured Solibacteraceae bacterium | reverse complement strand
AGTGGAGCTGGCGGAGGGACTCGAACCCACGACCTACTGATTACAAGTCAGTTGCTCTACCAACTGAGCTACGCCAGCCCGTTCGTGCGAAATTGCGGTAAGCAGCCCGTCCGGGACCGCCAGGGGCGGCCGCCGGATGGGCCTTGGTCCCTCTGATTTCATGCTATCACCGCTCCGGAGGCCTCTCAAGATGCCGCCGGCGGGCCGGAACGGGGGAGGCGGACGGTGAACTTCGAGCCGCGGCCGGGGGTGGAATCCACGGCGATCGAGCCGCCGTGCTCAGAGGCGACTTTGTGAGAGACCAGCAGGCCCAGGCCGGTGCCCTCGGAGCCCTTGGTGGAGAAGAACATCGTGAATAGCTTCGCCCTGGTCTCCTCGTCCATGCCGATGCCGTTGTCCTCGACTTCGATGACGACGTCTTCTCCGTCGCGGCGGGCGTGGACCGAGACCCGGTAGTCCTTCTTCTCGTCGGTGTCGGCGGCGCAGGCGTCGATGGCGTTGGTCACCAGGTTGGCCAGCAGGGCGTGGATGTCCTTCGGCTCGCCATAGACGGTTTCGGCGCCGGGCTCGATCCTGACCTCGAGCCGGACTCCGGCGTCCCGGGCGCGGCGCTCGAACAGGTCGGCGATCTCCCGGACGAGGCGGTCCAAGGGCACCTCGACGCGGCGCGGTTCGCGGTCCCGGGCGCAGTAGAGCATGTCCATGATCATCGCCGAGAGGCGGTCCACGTTCCGCTGGACCATCTCCCAGCCGGTGCGGATCGTCTGCTGGTCGTTGTCCCGCAGGCCGGCGTTGACGACGTAGACACCGCCGCGAAGGCCCTCGAGGACGTTCTTGATGGAGTGGGCGGTGCCAGCGACGAGCTGGCCGATGAAGGCCAGCTTGCTCTGCAGCTCCTTGACCTCGGTGATGTCGGTGGAGACCTCCATCACGGAGGTGATCCGGCCGGTGCGGTCGCGCACGGCGGCGGTGTGGGTGAGCACGTGGAGCTGGTTGCCGTGACGGTCGAAGACGACCTCTTCGGAGTGGTGCACGCGTCCGTCCTCGAAAGTCCGGGCCACCGGGCACTCGGGACACGGCTCGGTGCGCCGCTTGTAGACCTCGTAACAGCGGCGGCCGAGGCGCTCGCCGAAGGCTTCCTTGAAGCGGCGGTTGGCCTCGACGATGGTGAGTTCGCGGTCCTGGACGGAGATGAAGCAGGGGACGGCGTCGAAGAGGTTGTGGAACCGGGTGAGCGAGTCGTGGAGGCGGTGCTCGAGCTCCTTCTGGACGGTGATGTCGGTGAAGAGCTCCATCACGGCGACGATCCGGCCGCCGTCGCGGCGCCGGAGCGGCTTGGTGTTGACGATGACGTTGTGGGGCAGGCCGCGGGCGTCGAAGATGACTTCCTCGGAGGTGTGCTCTTCGCCGTCCTCGAAGGTCCGGGCCACGGGACACTCGGGGCAGCGTTCAGCGCGGCCCTTGTAGACTTCCCAGCAATAGCGGCCGATGGGGGAACCGAAGTCCTCGATGAGCTTCCGGTTGGCCTCGAGAACGCGGTAGTCGGGCGCCTGGATGGAGATGTAGCAGGGGACCTCGTCAAAGAGCCGGCCGCAGGAAAGCTCCCGGATATCGAGTTTCGGCGCTGAGCGCGCCGTCGAGGAGCTGTCCGCCATCTCGCGCCTCCTTCGCTGCGGCCGGCCCCCTTCAACGGGAGCCGCCCCCGCTCCCGCCTATTGAACCTGGTCGCTCGGTATCCGCGCTCCGAGCACCTGGATCGCCGTGGCGATCACCTTGTCCGGGTCGATGGGCTTTTCGAGAAACGCGTTCGGCTCCGGGATGCCCTTTTCGGCAATGAACTCGTGGAAGCGGACCGTCGGCTTGTCGGCCTTGCCGTAGCCGGTGATGATGACGATGGGCAGGTCCTTGTACTTCTCGTCCTTGCGGAGCTCCCAGTAGAGCTTCTCGCCGGTCTTGTGGGGCATCACGAGGTCCAGGGTGACGAGGTCGGGCTTCTGGTCGCGGATCTGCCGCCAGCCCTGGTTGGCGTCGGGAGCTTCGAGCACTTCGGCGCCCTTGTCCTTGAAGATCACCCGGAGGTAGGTGCGCACATCGGGTTCGTCGTCGATGACGAGCACCTTGTAGCCGGCCAGCGCCTTGGCCGGGATCTCGGCTGGGGCGACGGCCACCGGAACCTCGACCTTGGGCGCCGGCTTGGGCACGACGAGAGCATTGTAAACCATGTCCACGAGCTGCTTGACCTCCATGTCGAGCCGGTAGTGCTTGATGAGGTCGGTGAGCCCGTCCACGCAGTTGTGGCAAGAGGTGATGACGATCTTGGCGCCGGTGGCGCGGAGCTGCTCGGCTTTGATCTTGGCCGATTTTAGCCGCCGCGGAGCGTACTCGGCCATCGACATGGCGCCGCCGCCGCCGGTGCAGCAGAAGTTCTGCTGGCGGTTGGGGTACATTTCGCGGAAGTCGGAGCAGACGAGCCGGAGCAGTTCGCGGGGCTCCTCGGTCATGCCGCAGGAACGGGCCATGTTGCAGGAGTCGTGGTAGGTGACCGGGATGGAGTTCTTGGACTTGTCCACCTGGATGCGGCCTTCCTTGATGTAGCGCAGCATCGTGATGATGGAGCTCTCCATCTCGATGTCCGCCAGGTCGGTCTTGCTCCAGTTGGGTCCCTCGCAGCGGGTGGAGCGGTAGCCGTGGCCGCATTCGCTGATAACGATGCGTTTGGCGCCGATGGCGCGGGCGGCGTCGTAGACGCGGCGGGCGCAGGCGCCGCCGAGCTCGTCGTCGCCGTTGAAGAGGCCGAAGTTGGTCATGTCCCAGCCCTCGCTCACCATGGTCCAGTTCTCGCCGGCGAAGTGGAAGATGGCGGCGGCTTCGGCGATGGTGCGGGGATCGTATTTGGCCTCGCGGGGGTTGATGGTGTAGACGACTTCGGCGCCCATCTTGTCGATGGGGATCTTGATGTTGGGGTCGTTGAACTCGTCCTGGAGCTCCTCTTCCATCCATTCGAGGGTCTCCAGGTAGTCCTCTTTGAGGACGCCCATCTGGTTGCCGATCTCCCACTGGTCTTTGGCCACGGTGGCGACGCCCTCGGGCATGATGCCGACGTGGACGAGGAGGCCGCGGGCGAGGCGGTTGAAGGTGGCCATATCGACGCCCATGGGGCAGTTGAAGGAGCAGCGGCGGCAGTTGGTGCACTTGCCGAAGACGGTGTCCTTGAGGTCCTCGAGCTCCTCGTCGGTGTAGACGCTGCGGGCGCCGACCCACCAGGGGAAGGCGCGGCCGGTCCAGTCGATGTGGGCCTTGAAGAGCTTGCGGAGCTTGTCGGCCTTGTAGGCCGGAGCATAGGTGGGGTCGTCCGGATTCGCCAGAACGTAGTGGCACTGCTCGGTGCACATGCCGCAGTGCACGCAGGCGGCCAGCGAGAGCAGCACCTGTCGGTTCACCTTCTGCTCCAGTCTCTCGACGACCTTTTCAGCTCTCCAGGACCGTTGTTGCGCCATACGTAGAATCCTCCCTCGGCTGTCTCAGGATTGGGGTTTCAGCATCGCCGCCGGGTTCGCCAATGGATAGGCGCCGCGGCGCCCCAGCGTCTTGCCCAGGTAATAGCGGGCGAACGGGTAATAGATGTAGTGCGAGATCTTGCTGAACGGGACGTAGACGAGGAAGAACGCGGTGAGGAAGAAGTAGGCGAGCAGGGGCGTCTCGGAGACCTCGCGGGCATTGGGGGCGGCGGCGATGCTGGTTCCCAGCCAGACGATGAGCAGAGCCAAAGAGAAGTAGTCGTCTGGAGTGCTGATGGCGCGGACGTGGGCATCGGCCAGCCGCCGCCGCAGGCGCATCAGGCCCATCAGGATGCCGGCGGCGAAGATCGCCTGCAGGGCGGCCACCGCGGCCGGCGAGGCGATGGTCTCCGGCGCGTACGGGATAAGGAACGACATCAGGATGGATGCGGCCACGGCCAGGTGGAAGACGGCGAACTGCACGTAGCGGAGCGGGCGCTCGCGGTAGCTGGCCATGGCCCAGGGCAGAGCGATGGCGGCGAGGGAGTAGAGAGCGCCCCGGCGCCCGTCGCGGCCCGGCGGCGCGGTGGGCTTTTGGCGCTCCTTGGCCGCCGGGAACTTCAGGATCCAGCGGATCTTGAGGGCGTAGACGATCGCCATCAAAGAGAGGGCGGCGATCTGAAGCGTGTCTTCGGCGAAGTGCAGCAACGGGCTGGTCTCGTACATCTCTTTCCTCGTCAGCCGGAGAATTGCGCCACGTGGTCCTTCCAGGCGTCGTACTCGCGCTTGTCGGTGACGCAGATGATGATCTTCTCGAGCGAAGTGTCCCGATCCTTGACGAAGGCGGCGATCTCCTCGAGCATCACCGTGGCGCAAAGCTCGAGGGGCACGCCGTAGAAGCCGTAGCCCATCGGGGGAAAGGCGACGGTCTTCAAAGCGTGGCGATCGGCCAGCTCGAGAGCCGAGCGCATCGTGCGGCGCAGCTTGGCTTCGAGATCCGGCTCGTGGAACTTCGGCCCGCAGGCGTGGATGATGTAGCGGGCCTTCATGGCCCCGGCGGAGGTGATGACGGCCTCGCCCATGCCGACGGAGCCGATGGCGTCGAGCTCCTTCTTTACGGCTGCGCCGCCGCGCTGCTGAATGGCGTTGCCGTAGCCGGAGCCCAGGGCGAGGTCTTCACGAGCATAGAAAACAAAGGCGTCCACGGGGAGCGCGGTGAGATCGTCTTTGATGAGTTCGACAATCGTCTTGCCTAACTTTGTCTGCACGGGGGGAAGTTCGATCAAGGCAGCGCTCATCGGCTAAGCTCCGACGGTCTTGGGGGGCGGGCACACGGCGGCAACCGGGTCAGTCGGCCGCGGCGCCCGCACCAGGTCCTCCAGCGTGTACTGTTTGAGAATGCGGACAATCGCGGCGTTGATGTCCCGCCACACGCTCAAGGCGGTGCACTTGCCGGCACGATCACAGAACGCGGCATCGACGACGCAGTCGAGGACGGCGACGGGCCCGTCAACCGCTTCGATGATTTCCAACAAAGTGATTTCGGACGGCGGCCGGGTAGGCAGGTAACCCCCTTTGTTTCCCCACACGCTGCGCAAAAGGCCAGCATTCCGCAGGGGAGCCGCGAGCTGTGAGAGGTATAGGCGGGAGATGCCCTGCCGCTCGGAGACTTCGCGAAGCGGGACAGGCCCTTGGGCGGTGTGCGAAGCGATGTCCGCCATCATGCGGACGGCGTACCGGACCCGGGTGTTGATTTTCACAACACTCCTTTCGTCAGCTCCGGATCCGCGGCGGGGGCGACAAAATGGTCCCCCGTGCGCTCATTGAGCTGATCTTCTCGATCTTCTTTTACCACCAATATCTTTCGGAGTCAAGGATATCTTTACCCGAAAATGTCCCGCTTGTCGCGCTATGTTTCCGGCGACCGCCCTACGAGAAGCAGGCCATGCGATTCTGCTTGCGCGCCGGCGCCATCTCGACAAGGTCGCGGAGCGTGTATTTCTGAAGAACTTGAGTGACGGCCTGGTCGATGTTGCGCCAAATCGTGAGGGTTTCGCAGAACGCAGCGCGCTCGCAAAATTCTGGGTTATCGGCGCATTCGATGATGCTGACGGGGCCGTCCACCGCCTCCATGATTTCGAGGAGGGTGATATCGCCGGCGGGACGGGCGAGCACATAGCCGCCTCTGTTGCCAGAAAGGCTCCGGAGTAAAGAGGCGTTCCGGAGCGGCGTGGCGAGCTGGGACAAATAGAGCTTCGACAGGCCCTGGCGCCGGGCGACGTCACGCAGGGGTACCGGCCTGTTGTCGGAGTGTTTGGCGATGTCGGCCATCATGCGGATGGCATACCGAACGCGGGTGTTAAGTCTCATCGGCGCTCTCCTTGAGGCATACGGGGTTCGGACCACGAGGCCCTGAATGTTCAGGATGCGCGCTGTGGGCAATGGTGCCAAGCGGGCGACCTCAGGGGGCGGCCGCCGGTGCGAAGGACAGGCAGGAGGGCGGACGTCCGGCGCATTTCCGCGCGACGCAACAGGGGTCAACGGGCGGCTGCGGACGCTTTTGGCGCAGCTTTCATGAGCAGGCGCCAGAAAGCGGTGTCGAAGCGCTCCTCGCCGGGCGTACCTGGCATCTTGCCGAGACGAGTTACGACGAGGCCCTGACTCGGAACGACGTACAGTTTCCGGCCGAGGGCGCCCAGAGCCGCCACGAGATCGTCGGGCGCGGTGGGGATGAGTGGGCCGGCGACTCGGCGCAGGCCGCGCAGGGTGAACGGCTGGCCGTTGAGCCACCACAGGTAGCCGTACGAGGGGTTCAGATCCTGGGACGGCGACAGAGAGGCGCGCAGATATTCGGGATCGGGGAGCACCTGTTTCCCGCGCCATTTGCCGCCAGCGAGGATCAGCAGGCCGAAGCGAGCCAGATCCCGGGCGGTGGTGGCGAAGCCGTATCGGTTGGCGGCCTCGCGGTTCTGGGCCCAAGGGCGAGGCATCCATTTCGAATCATCCATTCCGATAGGGCCGGTGAGCCACTCGCGGGTGAAGGCGTTGCGGTCCTGGCCCGTGACGGCTTCCAGCACTGCGGCCAGCCGTGAGTAAGCGGGTGTGTTGTACCGCCACTTTGCGCCCGCTGGAGCTTCGAACTCGAGCCGCTCGTCGAGGCCGCTGGTCATGGTGAGCAAGTGGCGGATGGTGATCTGAACCTCCGCCCCCGAAGCAGCGTTGCTCCAGCCCCGTCCAAGGTACCGGCTGACAGGGTCGTCGATGTTCAAGAGGCCGCGATGCTGCGCAATGCCGATGAGTTGGGCGACGACGCTCTTTTGTACGGAAGCTACGTCCTCGACGGGACGTCCGGCGGAGTCATGTCCCTTTACCGTGAAGTAATAACGGTTGGCGCGGAATCCGGCGCCGGGGTCCGGCTCGCCCAGATCCCAGTATTGTTCGGCCAGGATGCGGCCACGGTAGAGAATCACGATGCTTGATGAGCGGCACTCTCGGGCGAATCGCAAAACCTTGTTCAAACCGTCCGCATCCCAGCCGACCTGCTGCGGCTCGATGGTTTCCCACCCAGCGCCGGACGGGGGGAAGTAAGTATCGTCCAGGGCCGCAGCAGGCGGTCCGAGCAGCAGGAGGGCGGCGGTAAGGAGAGCCCAAAAGGCGAGGCCGAGTCGCATGGTCCTTGTGTGTAGCATAGTACGGCGCGCGCGGCCGAGATCAGAGACATGGCGTGGGAACGGATGAATTCGTGAGCCCCGGC
>CAYWXL010000125.1:0-7290 GCA_964461995.1 uncultured Solibacteraceae bacterium | reverse complement strand
TTGATGTCGAACACGCCGTTTGTCCATCTGCACAACCATACCGACTACTCGCTGCTTGATGGCGCTTGCGAGATTACGCAGCTCATGGAGATCGCCGAGCGCCAGAAGATGCCCGCCGTGGCGATCACCGACCATGGCAACCTCTTCGGCGCGGTCAAGTTCTACGACGAGGCCGTCAAGCATGGCATCCACCCAGTGATCGGCTGCGAGGTCTACGTCACCCAGCAAAGCCGCACGGTGAAGGCCGAGTCGAATCGGTACAACCATTTCGTGCTGCTGTGTGAGAATCAGGAAGGCTACCGGAACCTGATCAAGCTGGTCTCCACCGGCTACCTGGACGGCTTCTACTACAAACCTAGAATTGACAAGGACCTGCTTGCCCGGCACACCAAAGGCTTGATCGCCCTCTCGGCCTGCCTGCGGGGCGATGTCAACGAAGCTCTGCTCGAAGAGCAATACGAGGAAGCGAGGCGCCTTACTTACGAGTACCTGGACATGTTCGGCCGCGGGAACTTCTTCCTCGAGCTCCAGCACCACCACCTCGAAGAAGACCGCAAGGTGATTCCGGGTCTCGCCCGGCTCTCCCAGGAATCCGGCATCCCCCTGGTGGTCACCAACGACAGCCATTATCTGCGCAAGGAGGACTCTCGCGCCCACGAGATCCTGCTCTGCATCCAGACAGGCAAGACCCTCAGCCATGACAACCGGATGCAGTTCCGCACCGAGGAGTTTTACCTAAAGACCAAGGAAGAGATGCGGGAGCTGTTTGGCGACTTCGAGGACGCCCTGGACCGCACCTGGGAGATCGCCCAGCGATGCCAGGTGAGGCTCGACAAGATCCCCGACCCGTTCCCCAAATTCGACGTCCCGCCGGAGCACACCACCGACAGCTACTTCGAGTATGTTGCCCGCCAAGGCTTCGAGAAGCGCCGGCCGCGGCTCGAGGCCATGCGCAAAGCCGGCCGCCTCCGCCACGACCTCTCGGAATACGCCGAACGCCTCGACAAGGAGATTCGCATCATCCAGCAGATGAAGTTCTCCGGCTATTTCCTCATCGTCTGGGACTTCATCCGCTACGCCAAAAGCAAGGGTATCCCGGTGGGGCCGGGCCGGGGTTCGGCCGCCGGCAGCCTGGTGAGCTACTCGATGGGCATCACCGATATCGATCCGCTCCAGTACGGCCTCCTCTTCGAGCGTTTCCTCAACCCCGAGCGGATCAGCATGCCCGACATCGACATCGACTTCTGCACCCACCGCCGGGGCGAGGTCATCCAGTACGTCACCGAAAAATACGGCCGCGACCAGGTCGCCCAGATCATCACCTTCGGCACCCTCGGCGCCCGGGCGGCCATCAAGGATGTCGGTCGCGTCCTGGACATGAGCTTCGCCGAGGTGGATCGCATCACCAAGCTCATCCCCAACGAGCTGAACATCAAGCTCGCCAAGGCCATCGAAAAAGAGCCTGACCTGGCCCGCGCCGCCAAAGAGAACGAGCGCGTCGCCGACGTCTTGGCCACCGCCCAGCGCCTCGAGGGCATGTGCCGGAACGCCTCGGTCCACGCTGCGGGCGTCGTCATCGCCCCGGAGCCGCTTATCAATCTCGTCCCCCTCTACAAAACGAACAAAGACGAAATCGTCACCCAGTACGACATGGTGGGCCTCGAGCGCCTGGGCCTGCTCAAAATGGATTTTCTCGGGCTCACCACCCTCACCATCATCCATGACTGTCTCGCCCTCATCGAGAAGCACCGCGGGGCCAAGATCAATCTCGAGGAGCTGCCTCTAGACGACGAGAAAACCTACAAGGAGATCTTCTGCCGGGGCAACACCAGCGGCGTGTTTCAGTTCGAATCCCAGGGCATGCGGGACATCCTCCGGCGTTACGAACCGGCCCGCATGGAGGATCTGTGCGCCTTGAACGCCCTCTACCGGCCCGGGCCCATTCAAGGCGGCATGGTAGACGACTTCATCGCCCGCAAGCACGGCAAGAAGAAGGTCACTTACGAGTTGCCTGTCCTCAAACCGGTTCTCGAGGAGACCTATGGCGTCATCGTCTACCAGGAGCAGGTGATGCAGATCGCCAACATCCTGGCCGGCTACTCGCTGGGCGATGCCGACCTGCTGCGCCGGGCGATGGGCAAGAAGAAGAAAGAGGTGATGGCGGAGCAGCGCGAGCGCTTCGTCAAGAACGCGGTCGAGCGCGGCTACCCCAAGAAGAAAGTTGAACGCATCTTCGACCTGATGGCTCAGTTCGCCGGCTACGGCTTCAACAAGTCCCATTCAGCGGCCTACGCCTATCTGGCCTACGTCACGGCCTACCTGAAGGCGCACTACCCGGTCGAGTTCATGTCGGCGCTGCTCACTTCGGAAACCGGAAACGTGGACAAGGTGGTGCGTTACATCCACGAGTGCCGGGAGATGCAGATCGAAGTCCTGCCTCCCGACGTCAACGCTTCCGACCGTGACTTCACCCCCGACGGCGAGGCGATCCGCTTCGGGTTGGCCGCCGTCAAGAACCTCGGCCCCTCAGCCGTGGACTCCATCATTGAGGCCCGCGCCAAGGAAGGCCGGTTCCGCTCCATCTACCACTTCTGCGAGGTCGTGGACCTCGGGGCCGTGAACCGGCGAATGCTGGAAAGTCTCATCAAGAGCGGGGCGATGGACTCGATGCCCGGCACGCGCTCCCAGAAACTCGCCGCCGTGGAAAAGGCGATCGAACACGGCCAACGCATCTGGCGGGACCGGGAGAGCGGCCAGGGCGGCCTGTTCGCCGGCGTCATCGAGCCTTCCCAAGCGGAACCGGAGCTGCCCGATGTTCCAGACTGGAGCCAGAGCGAGAAGCTCCTTGGCGAAAAGGAGGTCCTCGGCTTCTATGTCACCGGCCATCCGTTGGACCAATACCGGGACAAGGTCGCCGAGCTCGCCACCCACGACAGCGCCTCCCTCGAGGGGCTCTCCCGCGGCGAGGATGTCGCCGTCTGCGGCGTGCTGAGTTCCATCACCCGGAAACGCAACAAGGAAGGCCGCCCGTGGGCCGCGATCCGGCTCGACGACTGGAAAGGCACGGCGGAAGGGATCGTCTTCGCCAGCGCCTACGAGCAACTCGCGCCGGAGCTGATCGCCGACCGGCCGGTCCTGGTCCGCGGCACGGCGCTGCCCGAAGAAAACGGCCCGGCCAGGATCTCCGTCAAGGACGTCGTCCCCCTTGAGAGCGCCCGCGTTGACCTGCCGCGGCTGATCTCCATCCGGGTCCCCGTAGGCTCCTCTGGCGCCCCCAGCCGCGCCGAGGCGCTCTGGGAACTCTTCCAGAAGAAGCCGGGGGAGGCCGAGGTGCGCCTGCGGCTCGAAAAGCCGCGCGACTTCTCGGTTATCCTGGATGTAGCCGCGAAGGTCCGTCCGGACAAGGAGTTCCGGTCCGAAGTCGAACGGATCTGCGGTCCCGAGTCGATCGAGATATTGGCGAACTGAATGAGTACCGAACCGAGTCCTCAATCTGAAACAGCCGAGCAGGAGGTGCGCGAGCGTGTCTGGCGGCGCGTCCAGCTCGCCCGGCACCCCAACCGGCCCCATTCGTTGGATTACATCCGGCGCCTGGTCCGGGACTTCCAGGAACTTCACGGCGATCGGGCTTTCGGCGACGACCCGGCGATCGTCGCCGGCATGGGCTTTTTCGAAGACCGCCCGGTGATGATCGTCGCCCAGCAGAAGGGCCGGACGACTAAGCAAAAGCTACACCGGAACTTCGGCATGCCCAAGCCCGAGGGCTACCGGAAGGCGCGCCGCATCATGAAGCTGGCCGAGAAGTTCTCCCGCCCGGTCATTGCCCTATTGGACACCCCGGGAGCCTACCCGGGAATCGATGCCGAGGAACGCGGCCAGGCCGAGGCGATCGCGCTGAACTTGCGGGAGATGGCTCGCCTCAAAACTCCCCTGGTTTGCGTCGTCATCGGCGAAGGTGGCTCCGGCGGGGCGTTGGCTCTTGGCGTCGGCAACCGCGTCTACATGATGGAGAACGCTATTTACAGCGTCATCTCCCCCGAGAGCTGCGCGGCGATCATCTGGCGCGATGCAGGCATGGCCCAGAAAGCCGCGGTCGCCCTGCGGCTCACCGCAGACAACCTGTTGAAGTTCGGCTTGATCGACGACGTCATCCCGGAACCGCCCGAAGGCGCCCAGGCTGACCATGACCAGGCGGCGGCGTACGTGCGGGAAACGCTCATTAAAGCGCTGGATGAGCTGAAAGGCCTCTCGCCCGAAGAGATCGTGGAGCAGCGCTATGAGAAGTTTCGGAAAATGGGCAATTTCTTCACCGAGTAGCGTTCCATTCCTGCGTCTTCACCAAGGCACATCTTTTCGGGCACTTTTCGGCGGCGTCCTCCGTATTAGCTAAAGGCGAGGGTATCAGGGTGGTCTGAACCTTCGTGCTAGGATGATCATGGGGCAACGAATACCCATGCCACGGGCCTGAAATAGCAGGGATCAACGCTGTGAAACGGAAGTGGAAAATCGTCATTTTTCTCTCGGCTGCCACCGTCATCGCCGGCGGAGTGGCGGCCGGAATTCACTACAGCAGGAAGGGGGTCGTAAAGGTCCAGACCGGTAAGGTCAAGCGGCAGGACCTCACCGCTGTGGTAACGGCGTCGGGCGAGATTAAACCTAAGAATTACATCAACATCGGCACCAACACGCTGTCGCCGGCGCGGATCGTCGAACTGGCCGTCGTTGAGGGCGAACGGGTGAAGAAGGGCCAGCTGCTCGCCCGCCTCGAGTCGGTTCAGCCGGAAGCCGAGGTCGCCGCCCAGCGCGCCCAGCTCCGGGCCGCCGAAGCTGAGGCCGCTGCCGCGGAAGCATCCCTGCGCGCCGCCGACGAGAACCTGCGCACCGTCCAGGCCACCGTAGACCGCGCCCGGGCCGAACTCGAGCGGGTCCGGCTGAACTTCGAGCGCGCCCAGCAGCTCCATGAAGAGAAGCTGATCGCCCGCCAGGAATTCGACCAGCGGAAAGCTGAATTCGAAAGCGCGAAGGCCGCCCTGCGCGAGGCTGAGGCCCGCCAGTCCCAGGCCGCCGCCCAGCGGGCGCAGGTGGCTTCCCAGTTAGCTGCGGCCCGGCGGCGCGTCGCTCTCGCTGAGGCAAACCTCAGACGGGCTCGAGACGTCCTTCAGCGCACCTTCGCCCGCGCCCCCATCGACGGCATCGTTACCAACTTGCCCGTGCGGGTGGGCGAGACCGTCGTGCCCGGCATCCAGAACTCGCCGGCGAGCTTGATCATGACGATCGCCGACATGTCGCTGATCACCGCGGAGGTCATGGTGGACGAAACCGACATCGTCAACATCAAGCTCGACCAGGTCGCCGACATCACCATCGACGCCTTCCCGGACCGGACATTCAAGGGTCACGTCATCGAAATCGGCAACACCGCGATTCTCCGCTCTACCGGTCTCGCCGCTTCCCAAAGCGCCGTTTCAAGCCAGGAAGCCAAGGACTTCAAGGTAGTTATCGCCTTGGACAACCCGCCGCCCGAGATCCGCCCCGGACTCTCTTGCACGGCCAAGATCACCACCGCCACCCGCGACGACGTCCTCACCATCCCCATCCAGGCCCTCACCGTCCGCCAGAAAGGCGACTTGCTGAAATCGGACGAAGACGAGGCGAACGGCAAGGCGGCGGAACAACTCAGCGAAGAAGAGCGTAAAGAAGAGATTGAGGGCGTCTTCGTCGTCGAGGATGGCAAGGCGGTCTTCCGCGCGGTCAAGACCGGAATCACCGGCGCCACAGACATCGAAGTCCTCGAAGGGCTGAAAGAAAACGAGGAGATTATCACCGGCAGCTACAAGGTGATTCGCACCATCCGCAACGGCGCCCGTGTCGAAGTAGATAACGAATCGAGCGGCGTGGAATCCTGAGCCGGGCGTGTAACACGGCCGCCCGGCGGAACCGCCATATAGTGTAAGGAGAGGATCGAACAGAACTCATGGCTGAAGTTCTCGACAAGCCCGCTGACCTCGGCGAACAGTTGCGGCGTGACGGCGTGGTGATCCGCACCTACGAGTTGCGGAAGACCTACATTATGGGCGACCAGGAGATCCATGCCGTGGACGGCGTGGACCTCACGATCCAGCGCGGCGAATACGTCGCCATCATGGGTCCTTCGGGCTCCGGTAAGTCCACGCTGATGAACCTCATCGGCTGCCTCGATACGCCATCCTCCGGCGAGTACTACATCAATGGCCAGTTGGTCAGCACCCTCGATGACGACGAGCTCGCCCGGATCCGCAACAAGGAGATCGGGTTCGTTTTCCAGACCTTCAACCTGCTCCCGCGCGCCACCGCCCTCCACAACGTCGAGCTGCCCCTGATCTACGCCGGCATGCCTTCCGAGCAGCGCCTCGAGCGGGCCCGCATGGCCCTGCGCCACGTGGATCTGGAGCACCGCATGCACCACAAGCCGAGCGAGCTTTCCGGCGGCCAGCGCCAGCGCGTCGCCATCGCCCGTGCCCTGGTGAACGACCCGTCGATCCTGCTTGCCGACGAGCCCACCGGCAACCTCGATTCGGCCACCGGGGCCGAGATCATGGCCCTCTTCGACCGCCTCCACCAGCAGGGCAACACCATCATCCTCGTCACCCATGAACACGACATCGCCATGCACGCCCACCGGGTGATTCACCTGCGCGACGGCAAGATCGAGAAGGACGAACGGCTCCGCTGAGACCCGCCCGCGGAGCGGCGGCCCCGCCCGGAAAATCCCACGAATTCTCAACTTAGCGGCAGGTGGCGATACGATACTGGATAAAGGGGAAGTAAGGCTTGCGCAAACTGCTGGTAGTCGAAGACGACAGCTCGGTCCGGACCACGCTGGTCACCCTGCTCGAAGTAGAGGGCTACCAGGTGGACGCTGTCGGCACTACCGGTGAAGCCCTCCGCCTTCTCAAAGCCAACGACTACCCCATCGTCATCAGCGACATCTACCTGGATGAGCGCTCCGGCCTCGATATCCTTCGCTTGGCCAAACAGGCCAACCCAGACTGCGCCGTCATCCTCATGACCGGCCGCGGCACGATCGAGACCGTCATGAAGGCCACTGAGTACGGCGCTTTCGACTACATCGCCAAGCCTTTCGATCTCGACAAGATGCTCGGAGCCGTCAAACGGGCCGAGGAAGCCCTTTCCGGAACGGCGAAGGACAAGAGCGCCGAAGTCGAGGACGTCCCCGAGAGCGAAATGATCGGGTCCTCCCCAGCCATGGTCGAGATCTATAAGACCATCTCGCGCGTCGCTCCCACTGAC
>CAYWXL010000124.1:0-7699 GCA_964461995.1 uncultured Solibacteraceae bacterium | reverse complement strand
GTCTCAATCCCTTCTTCTTCAGGTCTCGGTCCTAACGGCTCCCGCTGACAAGTCCCCTCGATTCTATCACTTGCCGGCCCCGTTGCCAAGAATTTTTTCTCGCTCTTCTGTAATCGCTTTCACCCATTTCCCACTCAACAATGCTATGTCCGTAACTCGCTGATTTCACTAGCCCGAAAATCTTGACCTCGCCGTAGGGATTGCCAAACATTTTTCCGCCTCGAAAACAGCTTCGCGGCCGCCGCGGCGGCCACTATCCGCTTCTATCTTAAACCCTTTTCCCCCGTCCGTTACTCCGCAAGCTTGCCGTCCACCCTGTCCGTGCCCCTCTCGTGCTTCACTGGAGCCGTGAGCAAACACCGCTTCCTTCACATCGCCGCCTACGACGTCGCCGACCCCCAGCGGCTCCGCCGCGCCCTCGACGTCGTCAAGAACTACGCCTCCGGCGGCCAGAAGTCCGTCTATGAATGCTTCCTCACGGAAGCCGAGCGCCAGCGCCTCATCGCCGAAATGGAGGCCGTCATCGACCCCGCCGAGGACCGCTTCCTCCTGTTGCGCCTCGACCCCCGCTCCAAGGTCATCACCCTCGGCGTCGCCCAGCCCCCCGTCGAACCTACCCTCTACTACATGGGCTGAACCAGGAGACTTTCCCATGGCCACCCTACTCATCGACGCCCCCGGTTGGAAGCTCCAGTTAGAGCAGCGCACCCTCCGCGTCTCGGACCCCGAGGGCGCCTGGCGCCGGGTCCCTCTAGCGCTGCTCGACCGCGTCGTCATTGAAGCGCCCACCACGCTCTCCACCCCGCTGCTCGCCGCGCTGGCCCGCGAGTCGATTCCGGTGCTGATCGTCGAGGCCCGCCAGGGGGAAGTCACCGCCGCCTCCATCGGCGGCCGCTGGTCCGACGCCTCCCGCCGCCTGGCCCAGTACCGCCTCGCCCAGGATCCGGACTGGCGCGCCCGGTGGGCTTCGCGCCTGCTCGCCGCCAAATTCCACTCCCAGGCCCGCGTTCTCGCCCGGGCCGCCCGCCGGCGCCGCGAGATCGCTCCCCGCCTGGAGCCCGCCCGCGCCGAACTCGAGCGCTTCCGCGCCGACCTGCTCCGCGCGCCCCAGGAGCCCGCCGCCCTCCTCGGCAAGGAAGGCGCCGCCGCCCGCACCTATTTCCAGGCCCTCACCCGGCTGTTTCCGGCCTCCTTGGAATTCACCGGCCGGAACCGCCGTCCACCCCGGGACCCCGTCAACGCCTGCCTCTCGCTCGGCTACACCCTCGTCCACTACCAGATCGCCGCCCTCCTCGCTGCTGCCGGCCTGGACCCTTACATCGGTTTCTTCCACGAGCCCGCCCCCGGGCGCGAGTCCCTCGCTGCCGATCTCACGGAACTCGAGCGCGCCCGCGTGGACGAGTTCGTTTGCGAACTGTTCCGCACCCGCACGCTGCGCCCCGAAAACTTCTCCCACCGCAAGAACGGGGCCTGCCTGCTCGGCCGTGCGGGACGAAGGAGGTTCTATGAGGCGTTCGAATCCTTCGCCGCCCGTCTCGTGCGCCGCCAGCGGCGCCTCTGCCGCACCATCGTTCGGCTCGTCGAGACCGCGGCCCACGACTGAAAGCGTTTACAAACCGTCCTTGCCCCAGACCCGCTCTGCCCCCGCCGGCCCCCGGCTTCCGCAAGCTTGCCGGCTTCCGGCCGCACGGTCCCATTGGAGGCGCCATCGAAAATGAATGATCGCGACTTTCTCCCCGTCAAACCTCTCTATATCGAAGCCGACGAACCCGTTCGCGTCCGCCTCGACGGGCCGGCCCTCGTCGTCGCCCACCCGGGGCGGGCGCCCCGCCGCTTCCCCCTCGGCCGCATCAGCCGTGTCGTCGCCGCCGGCCGCATCGCGTGGGATCACGATGCCCTGCTCGCCTGTCTCGACCACGGCGTCACCGTCACCCTTCTCGCCCCCGACGGCTCCGCCCGCGGCTTTTCGCTGCCGGCCTGCGACCCTGCCACCCGCGATAATCAGCGCATCGAGGAGTTCCTTTCTCGGCCCGACTGGCGTTCCCTCTACGACAACTGGCTCCGCTCCTTCGAGCGCCGCGAGATCCTCCACCTCGGCAAGCTCCTCCGCACGCGCTTCGCCGACATGCGCCCGCCCGCCGTCCAGGACGCCGTCGAGGCCCGCTGGAGCGCGCGCCTGCCTCACGGCTTCGTCCGCTCCCTCAAGAACCAGCTCGACGGCTTACTATTCGCCCGCGTCGTCGAGCGCCTCGAAACCCGCAACTTCGCCCCCTCCATCCTGGTGGACCGGCGCCCCGGCTTCCATTTGCCCCGCGACCTGGCCCGCCTGCTCGGCTGGCGGCTCTATGCCGACCTCGACCGCTATCTCCGCCGCCTCGTCGTCGCCGCCCGCTCCCCCGCCCCCGAGAGCTGCCGCCGCGAGATCCTCACCCTCTACGAGACCCTCCACCGCCGCGAAGACCGCCGCATCGCCTACGCCATCGACAACTTCCGTTTCTGGCTCGGAGGTCTCCCATGAAGATCAGCGCCTACCTCGTCTGCTACGACATCGCCGACCCACTGCGCTTGCAAAAAGTCCACCGCTATTGGAAGGAGCGCGCCATGGCCGTCCAGTACTCCGTCTTCGCCGGAGCTTTCACCTCCGCCGCCCTCTGGCGTCACGTCGCCGGCCTCCGCGACCTCATCGACGAAGACGAGGACGACGTCCGCATCTACGCCGTCCCCCAAGGCGCCCGCCTCTATCTGGCCGGCATCACCCGTCCCGACGGCGTCACCGTCATCTCGGTCGAGCTCTTAGGTCCGTTCCTTCAGCGCGTCTTCGACCGCGCGGCGCCCCGGCCGTGACCACCGGCCGAGGAGTCTCCCGGAACCGCCGAGTATCGGCCCCAGCACGCGCACGGATCGGAAAATTCGCGTCTGTTCGTTTCCGGAAACCTGGACACTCGTCGAAAATTTCTGTAAAAAGAAGGTCTATGCCTGACGCTGGCGCCGCGGCCGCGATGGAAAATGCGGACTCCGTGCCGCGACTGCCACTGGCTCGCTATCGCCTCCGGTTCGCCATCGCCGACGGCGCTCCTTGGCCCGGGTTCGCCGGATCGGCCTGGCGCGGCGTCCTCGGCCACGCCCTCAAGCGGCTCGTCTGCGTCGCCCGGCACACCGACTGCCCGGACTGCCTGCTCTACCGCGGCTGCGTTTACCCTTACATTTTCGAGACTCCGCCGCCACCGGACGCCGAAAAGCTCTCGAAATATCCCGCCGCTCCCCATCCGTTCGTCCTTGCGCCGCCTTGGCGCTTCCCCGGCGGCGAGACCTACGAGCTGGACCTGATCCTATTCGGCCGGGGCAACCGCTACCTCGCCTACATCCTCCACGCCCTCCGCTCCTCGGCTCGCGACGGCCTCCGCGGCGCTCCCCGGCTCGAGCTTCAATCCGTAGCCCAGCAGACGCCCTCCGGCTGGGTCCAGATCTTCGGCGATCGTGGCGAACGGCTCACGGCCCTGCCGCCCGCCGCCCCGGAGATCCCGCCGATCCCGTCCCGCGTTCGCTTTGTCTTCGAAACCCCGCTCCGGCTGCGCGACGGCGACGGCCTCATCACCCCAGAGCGCTTTACCTTCTCGGACCTGTTCCGCAACCTGCTCCGCCGCATCTCGCTGCTTACCTATTTCCATACCGACTCGCCCCTCGAAACCGATTTCCGCAGCCTTAGCCAAGCCTCCCGCCGCCTGCAGTGGAGCGGCCGCAGCCTCGAGTGGTGCGACTGGACCCGTTTCTCCTCCCGCCAGCAGGAGCGGCTCCAGATGGGCGGTCTCATGGGCGAGGCGGAGCTCTCCGGCCGCGGCCTCGCGCCTTTCTGGCCCTACCTCTGGCTCGGTCAGTGGACCCACGCCGGCAAAGGCACGAGCATGGGCCTTGGCCGCTACCGCATCGAGACCGACGGCAAGCTTGCCGACGAACCTCTTCCGCCGGAGGCCGCCGCAGAATGAAAGACGTGGCGAGAGAGCGAAAACCGGAACGATTCCCCCGCCGGGTCCTGGTGGCTGCGGCCGGCCTGACCCCCCAGGTCGTCACCGAGACTGTCTACGCTCTTGCCGTCGCCCGCCAGGACCCCTTCCTGCCCACCGAGGTCCACTTGATCACCACCGCCGAGGGGGCTGAGCGCGCCCGCCTCAGCCTGCTGGGCGGCGATCCCGGCTGGTTCCAGCGCCTCCGCGACGACTACCGCCTGCCGGAGATCCGCTTCACCGAAGCCGACATCCACGTGCTGCTCGACGCCGAAGGCCGCCCCCTGGCCGACATCCGCACCGAGGCCGACAACGAGGCCGCTGCCGACCAGATCACCACTCTCCTGCGCGAGTTCACCGCCGACGAAGACGCCGCCGTGCACGTCTCCATGGCCGGCGGCCGCAAGACTCTGGGCTTCTTCCTCGCTTATGCCCTCAGCCTGCTGGGGCGGCCCCAGGATCGCCTCTCTCATGTCCTCGTCACGCCGCCCTTCGAGTCGCACCCGGAGTTCTACTACCCGACGCCCAGCCGCCGCGTTATCTATACCCCTCAGCCGGACAGCCGGCCGCTCGACACCTCCAAGGCCAAGGTCTCGCTAGCCGAGATCCCCTTCGTGCGGCTCCGCGATTGGCTCCCGGAAGCGTTGCTCGAGCGCGCCAGCTCTTACCACGAGGCCGTCGAGGCGGCCCAGCGCAGCCTCGGCCCTCCGTCGCTTGTCTTTGATCCCGCCTCGGCTGCCATCGAAGCCGGCGGCGTGCCCGTCAAGCTCACGCCCGCCCAGTGGGCCTTCTACAGTTGGCTCGCCCGCCGCAAGGTGGCCGGCAAGCCGCCCGTGCGCTGCCCCAACGACGGCGCCCCGGAGCCCGGCTATGCCGCCGAATACCTCGTCGAGTACGAGCCGGTAAGCTGGATCCGCGACGACAGCCGGACCCGCCGGAGCCTAAAGAGCGGCATGGAGAAGAGGTTCTTCCTGGAAACCAAGTCCCGCCTGCACCGGGTCTTGAAGCGGCGCCTGGGCAAGGCCGCGGCGCCGTATCTGGTGCAGTCTGTCGGCAAGCGCCCCGAGACCGGGTTCGAGCTCGCCGTCGACCCGGAACGAATCCAGTGGAAGAAGGACAGGAGATAGCCGCCATGGGTACACAGCCGAATCTGTTGGAAACCTGCCTCGGAGTCTTCCTCCACGACGTCGGCAAGCTCGGCCAGCGCGCCTTCGCCGGCGTCCGCGACGTCTCCCCGCACACCCGGGAGATCGAAGGCGATCTGCTGCCCTACAACGAGCGCGGCGGCTATCACACCCACAAGCACGTGCTTTGGACCGAGGAGTTCTTCGACTGGATCCTCGAGACGGGAACCGAGCCCCGCGCCGGGATCGACTGGCGCCGGGTGCGCCACGTCGCCGTCTTCCATCACAAGCCCGAGAGCACCGTCCGCGAGATCGGCGCCGTGGCCTGGATCGCCGCCGAGGCCGACCGCCTGGCCTCCGGCATGGATCGTAAGGAAAAAGATGCCGAACGGGAAGCCGGCGCCGAGCGCACCGGCTGGGACGCCTTCATCCGCACGCCCCTGGTGAGCCCGTTCGGCAACGTCAGCCTGGGCCTGGGCAAACCGCCGCGCGTCGAGCTTCCCTTGGAAGAGCTGAGGCCCGGCGCCCCGCTGGCCCCGAAAGCGAAACAGGCGACGCATGAGTTCCGCGCCCGCTACGAGAGGCTGTGGAACGGCTTCCTGGCCGCCGTCGAGCCGGCCCTTTCGCTCGCCAACGCGGCCGTTCTGGCCGAAGCCGTGCTGTCGGCTTCCGAGCGCTTCCTCTGGTGCGTGCCCTCCTCCACGGTGGACGAGCCCGACATCTCGCTCCACGACCACGCCCGCGCCGCCGCCGCCATCGCCGCGGCCCTCTACCGCTGGCACGAGGACCGCGGGAGCCTGGACGATAAGGCGGCCGTCTGCAATCGCGACCTGGCCAAGTTCCGCTTCCTCGCCGGCGACCTCTCGGGCATCCAGAGCACGCTCTTCCGCCTCCGGCATCAGCAGGTCAAGGGCGTCAACCGCGTGCTACGGGCCCGCTCGTTCCTGCTGGGCATGATCACCGAGGCCGGGGCCCTGGCCGCCCGGCAGGCGCTCGGGCTGCCCGTCTTCAGCGTCGTCCAGAACGCTGGCGGCCGCTTCCTGATGCTGGTGGCTGACACCACGGACTGCGAAGAGAAGGTCGAGGGGCTGCGCCGCGAGATCGACGGCTGGATCCAACGGCGCTACCGCGGCGAGCTGGCCCTGAACCTGGCCCTGACCGAGCCGTTCGCCGGCCGCGACCTGCTCCGCGAGAACCTGCCTTCGCTGATGGCCCGCCTGCATCAGGCCATCGACGAGGCCAAGCTGCGGCCCTTCGCCTCCGGCATGGCCGTCGTCCACCGCGACGCGGACTACGGGAAGGGAGAATGCACCATCTGCGGCGTCCGGCCGGCCGTTGAGGTGGAACGAGACGGCGACAGCGAGGTCCGCCGCTGCGAGGCCTGCCGCGACGAAAACCGCCTGGGGCGCGAGATCCCCAAGGTGCGCTGGCTGAGCTGGCGCCGGGGCGGAAACGGGCGGGGGATCGAGTTCTTCGGCGGACTGCGGCTGGAGTGGCACAAGCGAGCCGAACAGCCCGGCGAGCACGGATTGGAATCGCTCGTGCGGGTCTGGAGCGGCCGTGATACCGATGAGGGCGCGTCCGCCCTGCGCTTCCTGGCCAATTACGTGCCGGTGCTCGAAGAGGCCGATCTTCGCGATCCCCGGTACGAGCTGGTGGCCCGGGAGCCGGAAGCCTTCTACCCCGGTGAGGTGAAGACCTTCGAGCACCTCGCCGCCGCCGCCCTGGAGCCTGGCGCCGACGGCGGCTGGAAGGGCGAGCCGTTCCTGGCCGTGCTCAAGGCCGATGTGGACCGGCTGGGACTCATCTTCGGGCGCGGCCTCGGCGGCGGAGCAAGCCTCGGGCGGCTGGCCGGGCTCTCCCGCTCCATGGACTTCTTCTTCACCGGGCAGCTCTACGCCCTGCTCGAGGAGAGCGGCACGTTCCGCGACACCTACACCGTCTACGCCGGCGGCGACGACCTGTTGCTGGTCGGCCCCTGGCGCCAGATGCTCGAGCTGGCCCGGGAGTTGCGCCGCAAGTTCGATGAGTGGACCGGCGGCAACCCCAACATTACTCTCTCGGCGGGCATCGAGCTGATGAAGGTGAACCATCCGGTGAACCGCGCCGCCGGGGCCGCCGAGGAGCGGCTCGACCGCGCCAAGGGTGCGGGCCGCGACAGGATCTGCGCCCTCGCCGCCGAGCCGGTCTCCTGGAAGGAGTTCGAAGACCAGCTCGATCAGGCCGACAAGCTCCACGCCTGGCTGTCCGAAGGCAAGCTGAGCCAGGTCTTCGTCCACCGCATCCTCGTCTTCGACGCCCTGCGCCGCCGGGCCGAGGCCGACGGCAAGAAGCGGGCCGAGCTCGATCTCGACGCCGCCGCCTGGCGCGCCAAGTGGGGCTACCAGCTCGCCCGCCACGTCCGCGACAACAAGAGCTTGACGGATTCCGACAAAGAAACGATCACCAGAACGCTGAACGAATTGCTGGGCCTGAACGAGACGCTGCACCGCGTGGCCGGCAAGAATCCCTCGCCGCGCATCGCCGTCTCGGTGGCCCTCTACCGCAATCGTTCGGCAGGAGAAAGGAGGTCAT
>CAYWXL010000123.1:0-7709 GCA_964461995.1 uncultured Solibacteraceae bacterium | reverse complement strand
CCGCCGATCTGAACCCCACCGGCGAGCCAGCTACCACGGCCGAAGTGGGACAGGCTGTCTGCGAGGCGATCGGATAAGACAATAGGAACAGGATCCATGCCGCAACCACGGACGATCATCGAGAAGGTCTGGGACGCCCACGTGGTGAAGGAGGAGCCCGGGGCGCCGACTTTGATCTACATCGACCTCCACCTGGTGCACGAGGTCACCTCGCCGCAGGCCTTCGAGGGACTGCGCGAGCGGGGCCTCAAGGTGCGCCGGCCGGACCTGACCTTCGGCACCACGGACCACTCGACGCCGACGACGCCGCGTTCGCTGCCCATCGCCGACCCGGTGGCGCGGACCCAGGTAGAGCAGTTCGAGAAGAACTGCCGCGAGTTCGGCATCCCCCACTTCGGTTTCCACAGCGACAGGCAGGGCATCGTGCACGTCATCGGCCCGGAGAACGGGCTCACCCAGCCGGGCATGACGGTGGTTTGCGGCGACAGCCACACGGCCACCCACGGGGCCTTCGGCGCGTTGGCCTTCGGCATCGGCACCAGCCAGGTGGAGCACGTGCTCGCCACGCAGTGCCTGCTGCAGCGCAAGCCCAAGACTTACAAAGTGGAGGTCACCGGGCGGCTGAAGCCGGGCGTCACGGCCAAGGACATCATCCTGGCGCTGATCGCCAAGATCGGCGTGGGCGGCGGCACCGGCTGCGTCTTCGAGTACTGCGGCTCGGCCATCCGGGCGCTCTCGATGGAAGAGCGCATGACGGTGTGCAACATGTCGATCGAGGCCGGGGCGCGGGCCGGGCTGATTGCTCCGGACGAGACGACCTTCGAGTACCTGCACGGCCGCCGGTTCGCGCCCAAGGGCGCGGACTGGGACGCCGCTGTGGAGCGCTGGAAGAAACTGCCCACGGACGAGGGCGCAGTCTACGACAAGCAGACGTCGATCGACGCCGACGCGCTGGAGCCGATGATCACCTACGGGACGAACCCGGGCATGGGGATCCCGATCACCGCGCCAGTACCCTCGCCGGAAGAGGTGGGTGACGTGCTGGAGCGCGACTCGATCAAGAAGGCGCTCGAGTACATGGCGCTCGAGCCCGGTAAGCCGCTGCTGGGCCGGCCCATCGACGTCGTCTTCATCGGCTCGTGCACGAACTCGCGGATGACCGATTTGCGGGCCGCGGCCGAAGTCCTGAAGGGCCGCAAAGTCGCGCCGAACGTCCGCTGCCTTGTGGTGCCGGGCTCGCAGCCGATCAAGCGCCAGGCCGAAGCCGAGGGCCTGGACCGCATCTTCAAAGAGGCCGGGGCCGAGTGGCGCGAGGCCGGCTGCTCGATGTGCATCGCCATGAACGGCGACCAGCTCGCCCCCGGCCAGTACGCGGTTTCGACCTCGAACCGCAACTTCGAGGGGCGCCAGGGCAAAGGCGGGCGCACCTTCCTGGCTAGTCCGCTGACGGCGGCCGCAGCCGCCGTGGCGGGCAAGATCGCCGATCCGAGGGAGCTGCTATGAAGAAGTTCGAGACCTTTTCCAGCCGCCTCGCGCCGCTGCCGGTGGACAACATCGACACCGACCAGATCATCCCGGCGCGGTTCCTGAAGACCATCTCCAAGGCGGGGCTGGGCGACCAGCTCTTCTACGACTGGCGCTACGACGCCGAGGGCAACCCCAAGCCGGACTTCATCCTCAACCAGCCGCGGGCGCGCGGGGCAGCCATCCTGCTGGCCGGAGACAACTTCGGCTGCGGCTCCTCGCGGGAGCACGCGCCGTGGGCGCTGACGCAATTCGGCTTCCGGGCGGTGATCTCTACCTCGTTCGCCGACATCTTCAAGGGCAACGCGCTGAAGAACTCGCTGCTGCCCATCGAGGTGCCGGCCGAGATCCACGCCGAGCTGTTCCAGAAGGTGGACGAGAACCCGGACTACGAGGTCACCGTGGACCTGGCGCGGCAGAAGCTGGTGCTGGCCGACGGCCGCGAGGTGCACTTCGACGTCGATCCCTTCGCCAAGCAGTGCATGCTGGAAGGCATCGACGAGATCGGCTGGATCCTCAAGCACGAAGACGACATCCGGGCCTACGAAGCGGCCCATCCGGCGCCCATCAACACGCTGGCGGGCTGAGGCACGGGCGGCTGCGGTCCCGGCAAACAGCGGCGGGGCCGGGACCGCAGCCAGGACCGTCCCCGGCGGTATAATCCCTCTCTTGTGGGCCGGATCCTGACGGCGATCGCATTTGCGGCGGCTGGACTGCTGGCGCTGCTGTTGGCGGCGGTGGAGCTGGGGTGGATCCGGCCGGAGTCTTTTCCGGAGTCAGTGCGCATCTACGTGCGCGCGCCCGAAGAGCGCGAGGCTGCGGCGGCGGATCCTGAACAGGCGCTGGCCAAGGCGCTCGAGGGCGTGGCGGCGGACCCGGCGACCCCCTACCGCTGGTGCGCCCTGGCCGAGACCTACGAACGGGCCGGCGACCGCGGGCGAGCGGTGCAAGCGATGGAACAGGCCGTCGAATTGGGGCCGAACCTGCCGCCGATACTGATTCGCGTGGCCAATCTCGCCCTCCAACAGGGAGACGTCGCTCGGGCGCTGCCGTTGTACGCGCGCGTGCTGGGCACCGTCCGCAACTACGACGGCGTCGTCTTCAACATCTACCGCCGCACGGAGATTCCCATCGAAGAAGTCATGGCGAGGGGCCTGCCGCCGAGCGCCGAGGCCTGGTGGGCCTATTTCCGGGACCTGGTCAGATGGGCGGAGCCGGAGGCCGCGTCGCGCGTCTGGGGCGAGCTGGAGCGGCGGGGCTTCGGCGATCCGGCGGTCCGGGAGAGCTACGTGGCGTACCTGGTCCGGAAGCGGCGGTATGAAGAAGCGGCGGCGGTCTGGCGCGAGCACGCCGCCGGCGTGGACCCAGGCTACGGCGAGGGCAACCACATTTTCAACGGGGGCTTCGAGCTGGAGCTGGGCGGCGGAACGTTCGGCTGGCGGGTGGGCCGGGTAGACGGCGTGGAGGTGGCGAGGGAAGAACCGGGGCGGTCCGGCGGCTGGGCGCTGCGGATCCGCTTCGACGGGGGCCGGAACCTGAGCTACCGGCACGTGCGCCAGCGGGTCTGGCTGCCGCCGGGCTCCTACCGCCTGGAGGCCTATCTGAAGCCCGAGGCGATCACCACCGACAAGGGCGTCTACCTGGCCGTGCGGCCGGTGGACGCGCCGGGCGCGGCGGCGGCGCGCACCGAGGCGGTCCGGGGAAGCGGCGATTGGCGAAGGGTGACCACCGGCGTGCGCGTTCCCGGTGGCGGGTTGGTGGAGGTGGCTGTCTGCCGGGACGGCTCGCTGCGGATCGACAGCAAAATCCGGGGCGCGATACGGATCGACGACGTGAAGCTGGTGCGGCGTTGAGAAGCGCTCAAGCCGCAGCGCGCTCGTAGGCGGCGGCGATGCGGAACATCAGCGGCTCCTGGAAGTGGTTCGTCAGAATCTGCAGGCCGACGGGCAATCCGTCCGCAGTGCGCCCGCACGGGACGCTCATGCAGGGGATGCCGGCCAGGTCGCCGGTGATGGTGTAGATGTCGGAGAGGTACATCTCGAGCGGATCGTCGATCTTCTCGCCGAGCTTGAAGGCCGGGAACGGCGAGACCGGGGCCACTAGGGCGTCCACCTGTTCGAAGGCGGCTTGGAAGTCGCGGGAGATGAGGGTGCGGACGCGCTGCGCCTTCAGGTAGTAGGCGTCGTAGTAGCCGGCGCTGAGCACGTAGGTGCCGAGCATGATGCGGCGTTTGCACTCGGCGCCGAAGCCGCGGCCGCGGGTTTTGCGGTACATGTCGATGAGGGACTCGGCGTCCTCGGCGCGGATCGTGTAGCGGACGCCGTCGTAGCGGGCCAGGTTGGAGCTGGCCTCGGCGGTGCAGATGACGTAATAGCAGGGGACGGCGTACTCGGTGGTGGGCAGGCTGACCTCGCGGATCTCGCAGCCGAGGCCCTTCAGCGTCTCGACGGCGGCGGCGATGAGATCGCCGGTTTCGGTGGCCAGGTCCTTGAAGTACTCCTTCGGCAGCCCGATCTTCAGGCCGCGGACGTCTCCGTCGAGCCCGGCGAGGTAGTCGGGCACGGGGGCGAAGGCCGAGGTGGAGTCCATGGGGTCGCGGCCGGCGATCACCTGCAAGAGCCGGGCGCTGTCGCGGACGTTGCGGGCCAGCGGGCCGATGTGGTCGAGGGAGCTGGCGAAGGCGGTAAGCCCGTAGCGGGAGACGCGGCCGTAGGTGGGGGTGACACCGACGACGCCGCAGAAGGAAGCCGGCTGGCGGATCGAGCCTCCGGTGTCCGAGCCCAGCGCCGCCACGGCGGTTCCTTGCGCGACGGCGGCCGCCGAGCCGCCGCTCGAGCCCCCGGGCACGCGCTCGGGATCGACCGGGTTCCGCACGGGACCGAAGGCCGAGTTCTCGTTCGAGGAGCCCATGGCGAACTCGTCGCAGTTCGTCTTGCCGAGAATCACCGCTCCGGCCTCTTCCAGGCGGGCGACGGCCGTGGCGTCGTAAGGCGGAACGTACTTTTCGAGCAGGCGCGAGGCGCAGGTGGTGCGGACGTCCTTGGTGAGGATCACGTCCTTGACGGCCACCGGGACGCCCCCGAGGGGGCCGGGATCTTCGCCGCGGGCGAGCTTCTCATCGACGCGGCGCGCGGCGGCCATGGCCCGTTCGGGGCAGAAGTGCAGGTAAGCGTTGGTCTTCGGGTTCTCCGCCCGGGCGAACTCGAGGGCGGCGGCGGCCAGTTCTGCGGCGCTGTAGCGGCGGGCGGCCAGATCCTCGCGGATACGGTCGATGGTGAGTGCGGCGACGTCCATGGGCATCCAGAAGCGGGGGCTAGCGTTCGATCACCTTAGGCACCTTGAAGTGGCCGGCGCCTTTGAGCGGCGCGTTGGCGAGGGCGACCTCGTTGGGCAGCGTCGGCCCTTCGCGGTCCTCGCGCAGCGTGGCCTCGGGATCGGCGTCGTAGAGCACCTGGGCCATCGGCTCGACGCCCTCGGTATCCAGCTCGTTCAGCTTGTCCATGTAGGAGAGGATCTGATCGAGCTCGCGGGCCATGCGGCGCGCCTCCTCGGGAGTGAGCTCCAAGTTGGCCAGGGCAGCCACGTAACGGACCTGTTTCTCATCGATTCTCATGCCGATGTCCGATTGCGCGACCGGATATAGATGCGGCGGAGCACTGGGTCGGCGATGGCGTCGGCCTCGTCGGCTCCGGCGGCGGCCGCAGCGGCCCGGGCGGCAGGCCGGCGCGCGGGGAGAGTCTCGCGGGCAGCGGTCTTGCGGGGCGGCTGAACGCGGAACTCCATATCCTCGACGACGCCGGGGCCGAGAACGCGCTCAAGGTTTTCGAGCAGAACCTGCCGGAGGGCGAAGAGCTGGCGCTGCCAGAGCTGGTCCTCGACGCCGACAATGAGGTGTTTGCGGACGAGGCGGACGCTCACCGTGTGGGCGTCGATCTTCTTGCCGGCGGCGGCCCGCCAAGCCGCGCGGGCGAGCTGGTCCGGATCGACGCAGTCCGGGCGTTTCTTCCAGCGAGCGATCAGTGTTCCGGCCCGCACCATCTCCGGTGAAGCCGCCATTGTAGCACGGGCCGGGCGCTGGGCCGGTGCGCATGAAAGGCCGAAAGAGCGTACGGACGGTGATGGACTTGACGGCGCCCGTGCGCCCAAGAGGCGCAAGGCTGTCCAGGAACCGCGTCTCGAGGACTCTCTCTGTATATGCCCTGTGTGATAAATTGGATAATATCCAATTATGCTTGGTCAGGATATAAAGCGCTCGGACTCCGGTGTCGACCTGGTGCGGCTCCTGTCTGCGGAAGGCCGCCGGATCTTCTCGATCGAGGAGGCTCGCGAACTAGCCCCGCGTGTGGGTTTGAAAGATTCCTACCTGGTGGAAGCGCTCTATCACCTCCGGCGAACCGGCTGGATTGTTGGGCTCCGGCGCGGACTCTACGCGCTTTCGCCTACCGTTCCCGGCGTGACTCCAGTCCATGAATTCGAGATTGCCATGGCCCTTGTTCAACCTGCTGCAGTCTCGCACTGGTCCGCCTTGCATTACCACGGCTTGACTCAGCAGAGCCCGCGGGTCGTCTTCGTTCTGACGACGGCCGCGGGGACCGGGGCGGGTTCGACGTCATCGGGAGCTGGCGGAAGCCGGGGGGTATATCGAGTCGGCGACACTGAGTACCGGCTGATCCGGGTGAAGCCCGATCGGTATTTCGGCTTTCAGAAGGTCTGGGTCGGGGAGACCCGTGTGACAGTCACCGATCCGGAAAGGACGCTCCTTGACGGACTCATGCGTCCGCACTATTGCGGCGACTTCGCTGAGGTTCTGCACGCTTTCGAGTCCCGGGGGGCTTCCCTGGACATCCGGCGGATCGTCGATTACGCCCTCAGGCTCGGCGCCGCTGCCGGGAAGCGGCTTGGGTGGGTGCTGGAACGGCTGGGGATCGATGCCTCCGAACTCCAGCCTCTCCTCGACCTTCCCGTCAAGGGATACCGCAAACTCGATCCCACGGGACCGCAGCGGGGGCGGTGTAGCCGGCGCTGGATGGTGATCGAGAATCTTGGCGGGGGACGGCTCGCCGCATGAGGCCGTTGCGCGCCCGGCTCTTGGAAGCGCGCCGCCGTCTCGGCGTTCCCTGGGAAGTCCTGGAGCGGGATTACCTGATCTCCTGGATTCTGGCGGGGATCAGCAGCCGGGAGGCGTTGCGGAAGGCGCTGGTCTTCAAAGGGGGGACGGCCCTCAAGAAATGCTACTTCGGAGAGTACCGTTTCTCGGAAGACCTCGATTTCTCCGCCCTTGATGGCGCCCCGACCGGGAAGCCGCTGGAAGAAGCTGTCCGCCGGGCATGCTCTGCCGCCGCGGAACTACTTGAGGAGTACGCTCCCGTCGAGATCGGCTGCGAGAGATATGTAGAACAGAAGCCGCATCCGGGAGGGCAGGAGGCGTTTACGATCCGGGCGCGATTGCCGTGACACCGTCAGCCGCAAACGCGGATCATGCTCGAGATCACCGTGGACGAAGAGGTCGTTCTTTCGCCGCTCCGCCGCGCGGTCCTGCACGACTACGGGGAGCCGTTTCAGGTGGAGATCCTCGTCTACACGCTGGAAGAAATCGCCGCCGAGAAGTTGCGGGCCATCCTCCAATACGTTGAGCGCCTGCAGCGTCGAGGCTGGAGCCGCTCCCGGGCGCGTGATTACTACGACCTCTGGCGTATCTTTTGCGCTTATCGAGGCCGGCTGAACCTGGGCGGATTCGTCGAACTCTTGGAGGCCAAGTGCGCCGTCAGGGACGTGAGCTTCAACTCGGTGGGTGACTTCTTCCATCCGGTTGTCCTCGCCCACGTGGAGCGGACGTGGCAGGATTGGCTCGGCCCGTTGGTCGCCGGCTTGCCCCCTTTCCCGAAGGTGATCGGGGAGCTGGAAGAGCACTTGCGCCCGCTCTTGGGCGCCCCGTAAGAAGCTCAGCCGGCCCGGTTGCGAGGGCCGGTCACGACCTTTCCCCAGGCTGGGTTCCCCTGGTGCTTCCAGCATTTGTCTCCCTCATGAACCGGCCCGGCTCGCCCCCCTGTGCTAGGACTCTTCAGCGGACGGGCGGTTTTGCCCGGCGGCGATGTGATGCTGATAATCCGAACGAGACGAACACGAGACGGTGTGCCTCGGCGGCGGACCGCGCCGGCCGAAGGCGCCGCCGACGAGGCGTCTTC
>CAYWXL010000122.1:2023-7883 GCA_964461995.1 uncultured Solibacteraceae bacterium | reverse complement strand
TCCGCGGAACGTCACCCGCCGTCGCACCCGAATGAAGCAGCGGATCTCGAGCGGGTGCGTTCCTACCGCGCGAAGATCGGCGGCCGGGAGTACCGCATCGTCCGCGGCGACGTCCACCGCCACACCGCGCTCTCCTGGGACGGCAACCGTGACGGCTCGCTCCACGACGCTTACCGCTACGCCATGGACGCCGCCTCGCTGGACTTCCTCGGTGTTTGCGACCATCACGGCGACACGCTGATCCCTTACAACTGGTGGATGATCCAGAAGGCCGCCGACCTGTTTTTCATACCCGGCCGCTTCGTCCCGCTCTACTCATACGAGCGCAGCTTGCCGTATCCCAACGGCCATCGCAACGTGCTCTTCAGCGAGCGCGGCCGGCCGGTGTTGCCGTCTTCGCCCGCTGAGCAGCGGGGTGAGGAAGGCGCGGCGAAGCTTTATGAGTACCTGCGCCGATACGACGGCATCGTCACCGCCCATACCTCGGCTACCGGCGCCGGCACCGACTGGCGCGACAGCGATCCCGTGCTCGAGCCCGTCGTCGAGATCTACCAGGGCTACCGCGACAGCTACGAATCGCCCGACGGCCCGCGCCATCCCGCTTCCGGGCGCAACAACAAGTACGCCGCCGGATACGTCTGGAACGCCTGGGCGAAGGGGATCAAGCTCGGCGTGCAGTCGAGCTCGGACCACGTCTCCACGCACATGTCCTACGCTGCTGTGTATGTGGACCGGTTGGACCGCAAAGCGATCATCGAAGCCCTCCGGGCGCGGCGCAGCTACGCCGCCACGGACAACCTCATCATCGATGTCCGCGTCAACGGCCGCTTCATGGGGGAGATCTTCGAGACCCACGAGCAGCCTGTTCTCGAAGCTACGATTCTCGGCACCGGCCCCATCGAACGCGTCGAGGTCATCAAGAACAACCGCATCGTCTACACGGCGGTCGGCTCCGGCGCTGAACTGAAGTTCACCTACACGGACTCCGCCGCTGAACCGGGCGAGTCTTACTACTACGTCCGGGTGATTCAGGAAAACGGACAAGTGGGGTGGGGTTCTCCGGTCTGGGTGCGGTACCGGAAATAGCGTCGGCAGCGCCGGCGGAACTTTATCCTGCTCCGGACCGTCCTTGCCTCAGCCGCGGGTCATGGTGTCCGTGGCAATCGGTGCAAGCCTCGAGCTGCTTGCCCTTCTTGGTCGCCTCCGCTGGCTGTCTCGCCCGGTTGCATTCGTGGCAGGGTTCACACAACTGGTTGACGTCTGCCCTAGTGAAGAGCCGATCGGGCTTCACTTCGTTGTTTTCATCGGCCAGGTGGCCCTTGCTGGGGCCGTGGCAGGTTTTGCAGCCGATCCTTTTCTGAAAGTGGGCTGTCCCGATGACCTCGTCTTCCACGTCCACGTGGCACTGGGAGCAACCAGCCAGCGGATTGATCTGGAGGGGAGACGCGGCCGTGCGAATGGGTACGTTTTTCTGGCCGCAGGACACAAGCAGAACCACCCCGAAAACGCCCAGCCAGTAGAATCCATCCCCGAGCCGGTGATGGATTCGGCGGTGGATCTGCTTTCGGGAACGGCGGTCTCTAAGCATACAGCCAGCCCTGCTCGAGCCACTGGTGACCGCGGCCGCCACAGGGGGTATTGGAGGCGAGCCGGAGCCGTTTGCGGGCAGCCGGCGTCAGTTTCGTCCACGAGGCGCTGAAGTTCTCCCTGACCTGGTCAATCGTGTGGACTCCGCAGGTGCAAATGTCCACTGCCGGATTCTCGAGCACGAACGCGATCATGTCGCGCGGCAAGCCCGCGTCGGCTCCCTTCAGATCGCGTTTCTTCAAGAGAGATCCCCGGGCGAACGGCTTGATAGTGATCACCCCTAGTCCCTTTTTCTTCGCTGCCGGCATCACCTTCTCCGCCGCCCGGTGGCGGATGTTGTAGGGAAGTGACACGACATCGAAATAGTCTCCGTATTTCTCAAACGCTTCCAGGAACAGCTCGGGAGTAAAGTGACATCCAAAGCCGGTATACCGGATCTTGCCTTGCTGCTTGAGCTTGTCCAGCGCTTCCATCGAATAGGACATGTCCCAGTAGCCGGACTGCGGGGTGTCGTTTTCCGTGTTGCAGAGCAGGCACAGGTCCACGTAATCGGTCCGCCAGAGCCTGAGGCGCTCTTCGGTCCACTTGTAGATTTCCTTCCTGTCGTTGGGGACGCCCTTCATCTTGTGCGAAACGCGTATGCTCACGATCGCTTTGTCCCGGGCCTTGAGCCTGTGCAGCGCCTCGCCGGGAACCGAGGACTCCTCCAGCGCGGTGCAGGAATCGAAGAAATTGACTCCCATCTCCAGTCCCGCGCGAATCATCTCGACGGCCTCGTCGATGGTAACCTTCCGATACTCTCCATTGCCGACAGGCACCCGCTTGTAGGCCCAGCTATGCCCTCCAAAACCGATCTCGGAGACCTTCAAGCCGGTCTTGCCCAGTGTCCTGTAAGCGACCTTGCCGGCGGTAGGCCTTTCCACCGCAGTCTCACCTACGAGAGTGCGGACCATGCCGCTGGCCACTGCGCCCTGCCCCAGGCGCCTTAGAAAGCCGCGTCGCGTCGGCGAAGGGCCGTTGTCGCCTCGTGTTTCTCGATTAATCATCGTGTCAATCCTCCCGCCGCTGACCGTGGACCGCTCCAGATTTCTCAAAGACCGGACTGCGTCACCTAAACCCAACAACCCGGGTGTTACGACCTTGATAATACATCGTCTGGCGACGGAACCCGCGCCACCGCGTCGATCTCGACTTTGATGCCGCCCAGCCCGGACTCAACCGTCGTGCGCGCTGGCCGGACGCCGCGGAAGAACTCGGCATAGACGCGGTCGAAGCGCTCGAAGTCGTTGATGTCCGCTAAGTGACACGTGCACTTGACGACGTCGTCGAAGGTGCAGCCGGCGGCTTCCAGGATCTTGCCGATATGCTCGAGCGTCAAGCGCGTCTCCTCCTCGATCGTACCGGAACGAATTTTGCCAGTTTCGAGATCCAGCGGTCCCTGTCCACTGATGTACAGCCAGCCGTCGATGAGGACACCGGATGAATACGACCCGGTGTCGGCCTTCTTTTCCGGATGTCTGATCTCGCGCTTGCCCATTCAGAGCCGTCCTCCAACCGTCAAAGCACGCCGTACTTGTCGAACACGTCGCGCAGGTAGGCCCCGTTCTTGAGTTCGGCCCGGCTGCGGTTTTCCTTGGTTGCTTTCTCCATTGCCGTCCGGACGACCCGGTCGACGAGCCGCGCTGGGACTACCACGACGCCGTCATAGTCAGCGAAGACCAGGTCCCCCGGAGAGACGACCACCCCGCCGCACTCGACCGGTATGTTGTAGTCCACTACGATCCCACGGCCCTTGGAATCCACCGGCTTGATACCCGCGGCAAAGACGGGGAAGCCCAGCTCTTCGATCTTCTTCACGTCACGCACGAGACCGTCCACGACGGCGCCCCGGGCCCCCCGGGCCATCGCTGCCGTCGAAAGCAGCTCACCCCACGGCGCGTTGCGGACCGACCCTCCGGTGGCGACTACGACGACCTCGCCGGGCAAAATGCTATCGACGGCCTCGATCTCTTTGCCGTAAGGGTCCGGCGGAATATAGTGGACATCCATGCATTGGATGGTGCGCGCGCGCCCAGCGAAACAGTAGTGTGAGCCCACGGGGCGCAAGGTTTCTCTCATTGCGCCATGCATGTAACCGAACTCGTCCAAGGCGTCGGACACGACAGCCGTGTACAGCATCTGCTCGATCTGATCGAAGAGTGCAACTTCGTCCTGGGCTGCCGCGCCCGTGTTCCGATCCGCCATGGTTTCGTCTCCTCTCTGTACGGCGCGTCTGGATGCCGATATGCCGCCGCACAGTCACTCAAACCTCAATTCTCCGGGGCGCTTCGAAGCCTGTCAACGGTGAAACGGCGCTCAGTCGCAAACTTTGTTCAGCATAATGTACAGATTTCCTCCGAGAGCCTGTCGATTCGAAAACAGGCAGGCTACGCGGGGCGAGTAAGCCCTCTCTGCCCGAGCCGGGAAACCCGCGCACCGTCTCTGTTTGACGCCGGAATAGAGGAGATCAGGCCGCGTCTTGTCCCGCGGTTTTCGGAGGGGGTGGCAGACACACCACAGCGCGGAAACCAGTAGGGCGGTCCGCAAACTCTCCGTCGAACAGACGCCGTCTCATGGGCATTTCTCCCGTTGGCCGCTCGACCATCCGCGCCGCCGTCCGTCAGCGCCGCAGAACAGCTTTCGGAACAGGCTGATCGACTTGACTTGAGGCGACGGAACGTATTCCATCACCGCTCCTTGCTCGACCAGCCTCCTCGTCAGGGCGCGGGTGTCGATCTCGTGCGGGATCACCCCGGCTTCGATCGCCATCTTGGCCGCCACCCCGGCCGCATGTCCGATGATCATGTACTGCGGCTCCATTCGCAGTGACGAGTAAGCCACGTGGCTCGCCGAGAACGCCACTGGTACGAGCACGTTCGTCGCCTCGGTCCGCTTGGGCAGCATCACCCGGTACGGGATCTGATAGGGCTCGACGGGTACCTGCATGTCGCCTTCGTTTTCGACGAAGCCCTGCTCGTTGATGATCCGCTGGACGTTGTGCGAGTCGGAATTGTACGAGCCCATGCCGATGGGATCCGGCTTCCTGCGGTCCGTCTGCAGGTCCTTTTGCGTCACGACGAACTCGCCCACCATGCGGCGCGCCTCGCGGATGTAGAGCTGGTGCGGCCAGTGGTTGGTGTCGGTGAATTCGTCCTTCGCCAGTCCCCACCGGTTGATCTCGTCCTGCAGCGGCTTAGGCACGCGCGGGTCGTTCGCCAGGAAGTAGAAGAAACCTTGCACGTAGCTGACATGGTCCCGCCAGATCCGCTCGCGCTGGGCGTAGGATGCGTTCGGATAGTCCCAACTGGCCCCGATGTAGTCGGTGGAGACCGAGCCGTAGTTGTTCACGTCGGCCTTGTGGTTGGGGATCCGCGTAACGATCATCATCTCGGTCATCACCGGCGGGCGGCCCCACTTCTTGGTCCGCGCCTGGATCACCCGCGCCAGCAGCTCGTAGCGCCGGGGATCGTAGTCCGGCGGTTTGGGGAAGGGAACTTGGTTGTCGGGGTCATCGGAGATGATCACCCGGAAGTTGTACGCCTGCACCTTGCGGTCCGCCGAGCCGGGCTCGCCCTTAGGTTTGTCGGAGATCAGCGGCAGCAGACGGCCGTTTTCGTCGTAAGGCCGGACGTTGACGACGAACTGATGGTAGGGCGTTCGCTCGCGGACACCTGCCAGAGACTCGCCGTATTCATCGATCCCTTCCCGCCCCCATGTGTACGAAATACCCGCCTGGGCCATCAGATCGCCCTCGTAGGTACAGTCGGCGAAGATCTTGCCCGCGAAGGCGGCGCCGTTTTCCATCACGATCCGCACCACGCGGGTGCCTTCTTTGATTACGCCGCTCTTCTCTTTCAGCCGGTGGCGGAAAAGGACCTTCACCCCGGCCTCGTGGAGCATTTCGCGCATGACGGCTTCGGCGACTTTCGGCTCGAAGGCCCACACGCGCGGTCCCCTCGGCATGTAGTGGCGCATTTTGTACTTGTTGCCGACCCGCCAGGCGAATTCGAGCGCCAGGCCGCCGATCACTTCTTCTTTGCCGATGTCGGACCAGCTCAGGCCACCGGTCACCATACCGCCGACGTGGTCTCGCGGCTCCAATAAGACGACACGCAGCCCTTCGCGTGCGCCGGCCACGGCCGTCATCACGCCGCCGGCCGTGCCGCCGTAAACGACCAGGTCGTACTGCTGTATCGCGTGAACAGGGCGCCCTAAAGCGATCAGAGCGAGCAGC
>CAYWXL010000122.1:0-1923 GCA_964461995.1 uncultured Solibacteraceae bacterium | reverse complement strand
GGACAGGGGTTTATGACATTACCACCTCAATTTCAATGCCATTTGGATGATCCGGGGTAGGTTCCGCTGACGCGTGATCCTGCCGAAGTTGGAACTGACCGGGTTCACGTTCGGTCCGTCGAACGCCGGCCGGTTGAAGGCGTTGAAGAACTCAGCGCGGTACTCGAGCTTCACACGCTCGGTCAGCGGTATCAGCTTTATAGCGGAAAGGTCGAAGTTGTTGGTCCAGTCTTCGCGGTAGGTGGTGAACCGGGACGGGAACGTCCGAATGTTCCACTCGAGCTGTTGCCGGGGATCCGTGTTGAACCGTGACGTGTCGAACACTTGGTCCACGTTGCGAGGATCCCAATTGAGATCGCCGCCGTAGTAGATCACGTTCCCCCAATCTTGTGGGTCTCCGCTGGTCAAAGTATAGATGCCATTGACGGACCACCCGCCGATGATCGCGTTCGCGACCGAGCCGAGGTTCGATCCGAACCGCTTACCGCGGCCGAAGGGAAGCTCGTACAGGCCGCTGATCACGAGCCGGTGGGGGCGGTCTTCATTGGCGATCCTTTTCTCGGGGCGCGAGTCGGAGAGATTCAAGAAGCTGCGTTGCTCGATCAGCTTGGAGAACTGGTAGTTCGCCACGAACTGGAGACCGTTCGAGAAGCGCTTCTCCAACTTCACTTGCAGCATGTTGAAATAAGAGCTGCCGAAGTTCTCGTGTTCGATTTCCACGCCGCCTTGCCCGGCGAACTGTGGGAAGGGCTGGAGAAGTTGCGCGACTTGTACGGTATCTCCAGTGAGCGGTGTGCCGGGTAGCAAGCCTTTAAATGGATTCGGGACATTCGCCGTCAACTGGTCGATGGTGGCTTGGTCCCGGTAAGGCAACGTGCTAAGGAACTGCCGGGGGACCCAGTTCTCGTTCCGGTCTACTGTGAGTTTGACTGCGTGGTTACCCATGTAGCCGACTTCCAGCACGAGATTGGGCGCCAGCTCTCGCTGGATGCTGAAGTTCCACCGCACCGAGTAGGGATTCTCCACCTGCGGGTTATAGACGTCAACCGTCTGTCCGAGAAACGTATTGACCCCACGCGCATTCCCGTCCGGCGGCAGGACGCCTTCCGGGAACGGGTTGCTGAGAGTGACGTTGGGAGTAAGGTATCCGTCGAGCGTCGATACCAATTGGGTCCGCTGGAAGTAACCAGGTTGGTTGGACGGAATGAGGCCTTCGGTGAAGTAGAAGATGCCGAAGCCGGCGCGAAACACGGTCTTGCGGCCCCAGATGTTTGGGGTATAAGCGATGCCGATGCGGGGACTGAACAAGGCGCCGCTTGGATCCGTCACACCGCGCCGGCCAGGACCAGCAAAGATGACGCCGCCGGTGGGATTGAACTGAGACACGGGAAGCTCCGGGATCGGGTTAGCGGCATACGCTTGCCGGGCAGCCGCGGTGATCTCCAGTTCTGCATCAGGGTCGAAGCCTACGGTTTGGCGGTCGAATCGTTCGGTGGTGGCGTATTCTCTTTCGAACCGCAGACCGAGGTTGAGCGTGAGGTTGGACTTCACCTTCCAGTCGTCCTGAAGGAAGAAGGCCATGTAACCGGCCTGGTTGCTGCGAAAGGAGGCTACATCGAACTGGCCACCCGTTGGGAGGCCCATGAGCATCGAGGCCAGATCTTGGCCCAGCGGCGCCCGCGGAGAATTATCGAACGGCCCGCGGGTAAAGTTCTCGCGGAACACATACCGGCCGCTGGAGCTTCCAAAGTAGGCGTCCTGTTCACGCAGCAACCGTAAGTCCGTCCCGAATTTCAAGTTGTGACGGCCAACGATCTTGGTCAGCGTGGCGAAGATCTGGAACTGGTCAAACGGGAACGGCTGGTCGCCGGTGGTTCCCAGATCGCGGAAGTCCCTGAGGTCAAACTGCGGGAAGACCGCTTG
>CAYWXL010000121.1:0-8196 GCA_964461995.1 uncultured Solibacteraceae bacterium | reverse complement strand
GGATGGCCGACGGACCCATGTCCACGCCGCGGCGCCCCGCCCCCAGGTCCAGGGGAACGCCGACGATTCCGATCCGGGATACGCGCATCTCAGCTCCTTCTTCGGGCCGCGGCCGCCTGGCCGCCCTCATGGGCGCGTCCGGTAAAGCATCCGCGGGAAGGCGATCGTCTCGCGCACGTGCTCCAGCCCGCACATCCAGGCCACGAACCGCTCGATGCCCATGCCGAAGCCGGCGTGCGGCACCGTGCCGTACTTGCGCAGGTCGATGTACCAGTCAAAGGCGTCCTCGGGCAGGTTGTACTCTTCCAGGCGCTTGCGCAGCAGCTCCAGGTCGTGGATGCGCTGGCCGCCGCCGACGATCTCGCCGTAGCCTTCCGGCGCGATGATGTCCACGCCCAACACCACGTCGTCGCGGTCCGGCGCCGGCTGGAAGTAGAAGGCCTTCACCTTTTTGGGATACCGGTCCACCATCACCGGCCGGTCGAAGGACTCGCCGAGGATCGTCTCGTCCGGCCCGCCGAAGTCCTCGCCCCACTCGATGTCGCTGCCCTTGCTCTTGAGCAGCTCCACCGCCTCGTCGTAGGTGATCCGCGGGAACGGCGCCTTCACCCGCTCCAGCTTGGAGACGTCCCGCTCCAGCGTCTCCAGCTCCCGCCGCCGGTTCTCGAGCACCCGTTCGACGACCGCCACGATCAGCCCCTCGGCCACCTGCTTGACGTCCTCCAGCGTCGCATAGGCCATCTCCGGCTCCACCATCCAGAACTCGGTCAGGTGCCGCCGCGTCTTCGACCGCTCGGCCCGGAACGTCGGCCCGAAACAGTAGACCTTGCCGAAGGCCATCGCCGTGGCCTCGTTGTAGAGCTGGCCGGACTGCGTCAGATACAGCGTCTCGTCGTCGAAGTAGTTCACCGGGAACAGCGTCGTCGTGCCCTCGCAGGCGGCCGGGGTGAAGATCGGCGTGTCCACCAGCGTGAAGCCGTGGCTGTCGAGGTAGTCGCGCACCGCCCGCACCACTTCGTGGCGCACCCTCAGGATCGCGTGCTGGCGGCGGCTCCGCAACCACAGGTGGCGGCGGTCCATGAGGAACTCGATGCCGTGCTCCTTCGGCGTGATCGGGTACGGATCGTCCTCCGGCACCCGCTGGACGATCTCGGCGCCCTCGACGTCCATCTCGTAGCCGCCCGGGGCCCGCTTCTCAGCCCGGATCCGGCCCCGCATCACCAGCGACGACTCCTGGGTCAAGTGGCGCAGCGTCTGGAACGTCTCGGCGTCCAACTGGTTCTTCACCGCCACGCACTGCATGATGCCCGTGCCGTCGCGCAGGATGGGGAACAGGATCTTCCCGCTCCGCCGCAGGTTGTAGAGCCAGCCGGGGATCTCCACCGTCTCGCCCACGTGCGAGCCGGCCTCGGCGATCGTAATCCGCTTCATCTATTCGCTCTCCAGCTTTTCGAAGATCTCTTTCACCCGCTCGAGCGGCCGCTCCATCCCTTCCACTTCCCGCAGCTCGAGCAGCAGCGGGACCTCGTCTCCCAGGCTCCGCAGCAGCCCCACCGCCTGCTTCCAGTCCACCGTGCCCCCCTCGGCCAGGTAGGGGAACCAGTGCAGGTCCTTCTTGCCGTCGTTGTCGTGCAGGTGGGTGGCCCGGATGCGGTCCTTCATCTTCTGGAAGGCCGCCTCGACGCCCTCCATGATGTGGGCGTGGCCCACGTCGAAGCAGTAGCCCAACCCCAGGTGCGTCGTCTCCAGCAGGTAGTTCAGCCGCTCGGAGCTCGAGAAGGCGTTCGGGATGTTCTCGAGCAGGATCTCCACGCCGCGCTGCCCGGCGAAGACCTTCAGATCCTCCAGCGCCGTAAAGGCCGCCTCCAGCTTCCGCTCGTCCCATTCAGCCTCGGGCACGCCCACGTGCTGGATCAGGTAGCGGAACGGGATCCTCTCGGCGATCTCCAGCGCCCGCTTGATCTCGTCCACCGCCGCGATCCGCTTCGGCTTCGAGGTCTCGGTGATGTCGATGATGGCGTTCGGCCCGGACCGGCCCCAGACGTCGTCCCGGTACATCGGCGCGTGCAGCGACCACAGCTCCAGCTCCGAGTCGTGGAACCAGTGCGCCAGCTCTTGGATCTGCGCCCGGTCCCGGTAGTCCAGGTGCTGCCGCGCGCAGAAGATCTCCACCGCCGGGATGCCCGCGTCCCAGATCCGGTCCAGCCAGACCGTCGTCAGGCGGTGGTTGACGAAAAGATGTGTCGAGATCAGATGCCGCATCGGTCAACTCCGCTCAGTAGCCCGCCGCCCGGCCGTGGCCGCGGGGATCGGTCGCGCCCTGCAGGTACTTCCCGTCGTACAGGATGGCCTCGACCACCGCCACCGCCGGGATGGATGCGATCTCATGGCCGCGCCGCTCGAGCAGCGCGACGGTGTCGGGAGAGAAACCGTCTTCCAGGAACAGCTTGTCGGGCTTCCACTGGTGATGGAAGCGCGGCCGGTTGACAGCCTCCTGAATATTCATTTTAAAGTCCAGCACGTTCAGCAGCACTTGGAGCACCCCGTTGATGATCCGCGAGCCGCCCGGCGCCCCCAGCACGATGTAGGCCCGGCCGCGGCGCACCACGATCGTCGGCGTCATCGACGACAGCGGCCGCTTGCCCGGCTCGATCCGGTTCGCCTCGCCCTGCACCAGCCCGAACATGTTCGGCTCGCCGGGCTTGGCCGAGAAGTCGTCCATCTCGTTGTTCAGCAGGAAGCCCAGGCCGGGCACGGTCACCCCGCTGCCGAACGAGCCGTTGATCGTGTAGGTGAGCGCCACCGCGTTTCCGTCCTTGTCCATCACCGAAAGGTGCGTCGTTTCGGCCGATTCGCTCCAACCGGCCAGCCCCGGTCCGATCTCCTCGCTCGAGGAGGCCCGCTCCGGGTCGATGGTCCGGCGCCGGGCGGCCAGGTAGTCCGGATCGAGCAGCCGCTCGATCGGCGGGCGGTAGAAGCCCGGATCGGCCAGGTACTCGCTGCGGTCGGCGTAGAAGCGCCGCATCACCTCGGCCACGTAGTGGATCGTCGCCGCCGCGCCCCAGCCCGCCCGCTGGTAACCCGAGCCTTCGAGCATCCCCAGCATCTGGAGCAGCCCCACGCCGCCCGAGCTGGGCGGAGGCGCCGACAGGATCCGGACGTTGCCGTAGCGGCCCTCGAGCGGCGCCCGCTCGTAGACCTTGTACGCCGCCAGGTCCTTCAGCGTGATCAGCCCCCCGTGGGCCTTCATCTCCTCGGCCAGCCGCCGGGCCGTCTCGCCCCGGTAGAAGTCCTCGGCCCCGTGACGTGCGATGCGCTCGAGCGTCGCCGCCAGCTCCGGCTGCACGAGCCGCTCGCCGGGTTCGTAGTACTCCCCTTTCTTCAAGAAGATCCGGCGCGACTCCTCGAACCGCGCCAGCCGCTTCGAGGCCCGCAGCGACCGCGCCAGCCAGTAGGGGATCTCGAAGCCCTCCCGCGCCAGGCGGATCGCCGGCTCCACCAGCTCGCGCCACGGCTTCGTCCCGTAGTGGCGGTGGGCGTACTCGAGCCCTTTCACCGTGCCCGGCACTCCGGACGCCCGCCACCCGGTCCGGCTTTCGTCCGTCAGGCGCCCATACTCGTCCAGGTACATCTCCGGGGTGGCCGCCGCCGGGGCCTGCTCCCGGAAGTCTATAAAGGTGGCCTTCCCATCGGCTTGCCGCAGCAGCAGGAAACCGCCGCCGCCGATGTTGCCCGCCGCCGGATGGGTCACCGCCAGCACGAAGGCCGCCGCCACCGCCGCGTCCACCGCGTTGCCCCCGTCCCGCAGCACCTCGAGGCCCGCCTCCGCCGCCAGGGGCTCCTGCGCCACCACCATTCCGTGGCGCGCGAACACCGGATGGCCCGCTCCGGCGGCGTTCCCCGCTGCCAGGAGCGCCCCGAGCCAAAGGGCCGCCAGCCGCCTCATCGCCCCGCCGCCTCCGTTTCGCGCTTCCGTCTGCGCCACTCGAACAGCGCCACGCCCGCGGCTACCGAGACGTTCAGCGACGACACCTTGCCGTGTAGCGGGATCCGGACCAGGTGGTCGCAGCGCTTCCTCACGTTCGGCCGCAGCCCCCGGCCCTCGCCGCCCAGCACGAGCACCGTGGGGGCCAGGTATTCCACCCGGTCGTAGTCCTCGGCGCCCTGCGCCTCCAGCCCGTAGATCCAATAGCCCTTCTCCTTCAGCCGGTCCAGCGCCCGGGCCAGGTTCACCGTGCGGGCCACCGGCAGATGCGCCAGCGCCCCGGCCGAGGCCCGGGCCACCGTCTCGGTCACGCCGGCGGCGCGCCGCTCCGGGATCAGCACCGCCCCGGCCCCGGCCGCTTCCGCCGTCCGGATGATCGCCCCGAGGTTCCGCGGGTCCTCCACGCCGTCCAGCGCCACGATCAGCTCCGCCCCCGGAGCCACGTCTTCGAGCTCCACGTACCGGTGCGCCGTCCCCACGGCCACGACGCCCTGGTGGTTCGCCTTGCCCGCCGCCCGGTCCAGCGCCTTGCGGTCCTCGAAGCGCACCGGGACGCCCCGCTCGCGCGCCAGATCGATGATCTCCTGCAGCCGGGCGCCCCCGGCTCCGCGCACCACCATCACGCGGTCCAGGGGGCGGCCCGAGGCCAGCGCCTCCTTCACCGCGTGAATCCCGCTGATGACGCCCACTTCCATCGATGGTACCGCAGGGCGTTCCTCGTCCCAGCCGAGCGGCCCCGCCGTGGCATGATAGGGAAACCAGGAGGTGGCTGGATGGACAGGAATCCCGAGGCCCTGCTCGAGTTCGACCGCCGGCGGCTTCTCCAGGGGCTGCTGCTGCCTTTGGCCGCGCCCCTGCCCGCCGCCGGCCCCGACGCGCCCACCGGAGCCGACATCGGCACGCTGTACCCCAAGATCGACGAGTTGGCCGCCCAGAGCGGCTATCCCCTTTCGTGGCTCTCCCGCGACTACCCGAACGCCGCCGAATACGCCCGCGCGGTCCGCGAGAAGGTCTTCGAGCTGTTCCACTACCAGCCCCCGCCGGTGGACCCCGCGCCCAAGCTCGTGCGCCGCTGGGAGTTCGACGGCTACGTCCAGGAGCGCGTCGAGTTCTCCACCACGCCCTGGTTCCGCGTCGCCGCCTACGTGCTCACGCCCAAGGGCGCCCGCGGCCGCCTGCCGGCCATCGTCGATCTGCACTCCCACGGCGGCATGTTCGTCTTCGGCAAGGAGAAAGTGATGCCCATGCCCGGCGGCGACCATCCGGCCATCGCCGAGTACCGCAAGCGCAACTACGGGGGCCGCTCCACCTCGCTGGCGCTCTGCCGCCGCGGCTACGTCGTGGTCTCCATCGACGCCTTCTACTTCGGCGAGCGCCGCGCCCTCTTCGACGACCTCGAGCTGCCCGCCCGCCGCGAGGACTACACCCTGGAGGACGTCCGCCGGGCCAACCGCCGCGCCGCCCGGGGCGAGGAGACCCTCATCAAGAGCCTCTTCTGGGCCGGAACCACCTGGAAGGGCATCGTCCACTGGGACGACATCCGCACCGTCGATTACCTCGTCTCCCGGCCCGACGTCGATCCCGACCGCATCGGCTGCCTCGGCATCTCCATGGGCGGCGACCGCACCAACTATCTCGCCGGCCTCGACGGCCGCATCCGCTGCGCCGTCTCCGTCGGCTGGATGTCCACCCTGCGGCCCATGATCCGCCGCCACATCGACACCCACAGCAACGTCCACTTCCTGCCCGGCATGGCCCGCTACCTGGATCTGCCGGACCTCGCCGCCGCCCGCGCTCCGAAGCCTCTCATGGTCCAGTACTGCCGCCGGGATCCCCTCTACCCGCTCGAAGGCATGCAGGAATCCGAGAAGAAGCTGGCCGCCATCTACGCCAAGGCCGGGGCCCCGGAGAACTTCCAGGGCCGCTTCTACGACCTGGGCCACACCTTCAGCATCGAGATGCAGGAGGAGGCCTTCGCCTTCCTGGACAAGCACCTGAAGGGTTGATGGGCGGCAGGAAGACAGCCTCGGCGCGCGCCCGCCCGTCCCGCAAACGCAAGCCGGGCACGCCCGATCCCGGCCTGGAGCGCCGCATCCTCCGCGACGGCCTCCGGCCCGGCGAGCAGCGCGACGCCGCCATCCGCCGCGTCATCGGCTCCATCCCCCGGGGCAAGGTGGCCACTTACGGGCAGGTGGCCGCGGCCGCCGGGTATCCTCTCTATCACCGCCTCGTCGTCCGCATCCTCCGCCAGGCGGGCGACCGGCTGCCCTGGCAGCGCGTCGTCGGGGCCGGGGGCGAGATCCGCCTTCAGGGCGAGGCCGGATGGGAACAGCGCCGCCGCCTGGAGATGGAGGGCGTCCGCTTCCGCGGCAAGCGGGTGGACATGGCCGCCTGCGGGCACCGCTTCCGCACCTGGGAACTCTGATCGGCGGGCCGGCTCCGCACCCCCGGCTCCTACTTCTTCCCCCGCCGCCTGGGGTGGGCCGCGAAGAACTCCCAGATCGTCTCGCTCGCCGGGAACTTCCGGCAGGGGTCGTTCGTCCACAGGCGCGGGCGCTTGCTGCCCGGCCACACATGGCCCCCGTGGATCAGCGTATAGAGCACTACGTCCGCCCCGTCGCGGCAGCCCTGGTAGCTTTCCCGCTCCACGTGGCCCTCCAGGGCCCATTCCCGCACCGGCTCCGGCGCGCAGCCGTTGTTCTTCACCCAGAACTCGACCGCGGCCCTGACGGGCAGATCCACCCGCCCCGGCGTGAGCGTGATCACCGGCTCGCCGCCTTCGTAGCGCAGGTGCCGGTCCTTCTTGCCGTGCAGGATCAGCACCGGCACGGGGCGCCCGGGCCTGGGGATCACGTAGTCCGGGGCCTTGGCGTTCGCCTTCCCGCCGATCGAGCCGGCCACCGGCGCCGCCCCGGCCAGCAGGTCCGATAGCTCGGCCGCCAGCCGGTGGGTCATCATTCCGCCGTTCGACATGCCGGTGGCGTAGATGCGGTCCGGATCGGCCCCGTAGCGGCGGATCAGCTCTCCGATCAGCGCCCGGACGAAGCCCACGTCGTCCACCCGGTTCCGCAGCGCGTAGCCGCAGCAGTAGCCAGAGTTCCACGTCAGCAGCCACTTGCCCAGGCGCCCCGTGCCGTTCGGGTAGACCGCCAGGAAGCCCTCCCGGTCGGCCACCGCGTTCATCCCCGACATCCGCCCCGCCTGCCGCGCGTTGCCGCCCCCGCCGTGGAAGACCAGCACCGCCGCCCGCGGCCCCCGGGCCTCGCCCGGCGGCACATGGACGATATAGGAACGCGTGCGCCCGCCCCACTCAAGGGTCTCCACATGGTCGCCGGGCGCGGGAACCTGCCCCCACACCCCGGCCGTCAGCCCGAGCGCCGCCGCTGCGATCCTGCCGGCGCGACGCACCGCCGTCACCTCTCTGAACTCCAACCCGGGCGCGGCGCCCGCCACTCGCCGCTACTCGGGAAACCGGATCTTGCTCAGCGCGTTCGGGTCGTCCTGTTTGCCCTGGAGCGGCCGCAGCCGGAACCGGTAGCTGTAAGGCCGGGCGTAGAGCGTGTACTCGGGATGCGGCCTCGCGCCCCAACTGTTGTCGCCGCCGACGCCCGTCTGCTTGTAGTCCAGGTTCAGGGTCAGGTCCCGCGAGCGGCCCAGCTCGTAGGTGTGCTCGGCCCGCTCCAATTGCTCCATCGTGAACGGCCACACGCTCACGTAGAGCAGCGGCATGCCCACCGCCAGCAGCCCTTCGCCCTCCTCGTTGGTGAACGCCGCCCAGCGGACGTCGGTCTTGTTGCCCGTCTCCTGGGGCCGGACGTAGAGGTGCCACTGTTCGTCCGACGGTCCCGACCAGCGCCCCACTGCGGCGCTCGTCAAGCGGTCCCAGTAGCTCTCGTGCGGACCCCGGCCGAACCACGTCATCCGCGTGAACTCCGCCGGGATGCCCGCCTGCATGCCGAAGCGCGGCAGCTCCGGCAGGGGCCCGTGCGGAGTGAAATCCGCCTGGACCACCACGTCGCCGCTGCCGTAGATCGTGTACGTGGTGCGGTACTCCGAGCCGCCCGCCGGCAGGATCGCTTCGGCCGTCACCCGTACCACCTGCGGCCGCACGCGCTCCACCTCGACCCGCTTCACTTCACGCCCCGGGCCCGCCGTCCGCCAGACGCTCAGCCGCTGCGGCGCCCGGTTGCCGATGTCGTTGTCGATCGGCG
>CAYWXL010000120.1:0-9052 GCA_964461995.1 uncultured Solibacteraceae bacterium | reverse complement strand
TGGAGGAGGCCTTCGGGGCGCCGGTGATCGAGTCCTACGGGATGACGGAAGCCGCGCACCAGATGACGAGCAATCCGCTGCCGCCGGGGGTGAGGAAGCCGGGGTCGGTGGGGCTGCCGGCGGGCCCGGAGGTGGCGGTGATGGACGAGGCGGGGAGCCTGCTGCCGGCGGGGCGGACGGGCGAGGTGGTGATCCGGGGGCCGAACGTAACGGCGGGCTACGAAAACAACCCGGAGGCGAACGCGCGGGCGTTCACCAACGGCTGGTTCCGCACGGGCGATCAGGGCTATTTCGACGAGGATGGCTACCTGTTCCTGACGGGGCGGATCAAGGAGATCATCAACCGGGGCGGGGAGAAGATCTCGCCGCGGGAGGTGGACGAGGTTCTGCTGGAGCATCCGGCGGTGGCGCAGGCGGTGGCGTTCGCGTTGCCGGACGAGCGGCTGGGCGAGGACGTGGCGGCGGCGGTCGTGCTGCGCCCGGGCGAGCGGGCGACGGAGCTCGAGCTGCAAGAGTTCGCGGCCAGGAAGCTGGCGGATTTCAAAGTGCCGCGGCGGATCGTTCTGGTGGACGAGATCCCGAAGGGGCCGACGGGGAAGCTCCAGCGGATCGGGCTGGCCGAGAAACTGGGGCTCACCGGGGGGCGGCGCGAGGCCGGGCGGGGCTACGTGCCGCCGGAGACGGAAGAGGAGGAGCGGCTCTGCGCGATGTGGGCGGAGCTGCTGGATGTGGACCGGGTAGGGGTGGAGGACGATTTTTTCGGGCTGGGCGGCGATTCGGTGACGGCGGCGCGGCTGTTCGTGCGGATCGAGGAGGAGTTCGGGGCGAAGCTGCCGCTGGCGACGCTCTTCGAGGCGCCGACGGTTCGGGGGCTGGCCGAGCGGCTCCGCGAGGGGCGGCTGGAGGCGCGGTGGCCGGCGCTGGCGGCGCTGCGGCGGGGCGGGAGACGGACGCCGGTGTTCCTGGTGCACGGGCACTGGGGCAACGTATTGTTCTACCGGGAGCTGGCACAGCGGCTGGGGCCGGAGCAGCCGGTCTATGCGTTGCAGAGCGTGGGCCTGGACGGCTCGGCGCCGCTCGAGACGGTGGAGGCGATGGCGGCGCGATATATCGAAGAGATCCGAAGCGTGCAGCCTTTCGGGCCGTACATACTGGGCGGCTACTGCGTGGGCGCCTACGTCGCGCTGGAGATGGCCTGCCGGTTGGAAGAAGCGGGCGAGGAGGTGGCATTCGTGGCGTCGGTGGGGGCGGACGGGACGTGGCGGACGCTGGAGTCGGCGGCGGACAGCCTGCGATACCACTGGGCGCACATCCGGGCCCGGAAAGGGCTGGCGAAGGCGGGCTATGTGTGGGAGCGGGTCTGTTACCGGCTGGATGCGGCGTTGGCGGGAGTGGCGGCGGCGGTGGAGACGGCGTTCCGGAAGAGGGGCCGGGCGGCGCCTCGGTGGGTCCGGGCGCGGCGGCTGCACGATGCGCACCTGCGGGCGAACCGGCGGTATCGTCCAAGAAGGTTCTCCGGGCGGGTGGTGATCTTCCAGGGTGAGGAGGATGCGCATTTGGACCCGCGGGTGTTCTGGCGGCGGGTGGCGGGCGCGGTCGAGGTGCGCCGGGTGGAAGGGACCCGGGAATCGATGTTCCGGCCGCCGGCGGTGGAGCGGCTGGCGCGCGAGTTCCGGGAAGTACTGGAGCGGTACGCGGGGGCGGCGGCCCGAACTGAAGGAACGAAGGCGACGTAATGGGGGTATAATCAAAACGTCCGTCAATAAGGAACAGCAGTGTGAGCTACAACCCCGAGACTCCCTTCGACAGCATCGAAGGAGCCCACCAGTTCGTTGAGCTTTTATACGAGACGATCGAAGAAGTTCGCCGGGAGGTGGACGAAGACATCACCGAGGCGGCGAACTCGAATGCGGAGAGACGGGCCGAAGCGCTCCGGCTGGTGGCTCACAAACTGGAACGCCTCTCGTTTCATACCGCACGGAGCCGCCGGATCCTGAACGATCTCCGGATGCTACGCCGGTTGTTGCTCGAAGAGCGGGACGGCGACTTTGCCGGCAAGGACGGTGAGTTGAGCCGTGCTGCGAGCGCCGACTGAGGGACCGGCTTCTGCAGCGACGCCCTGGGAAGCTCCACCGGAAACTCCGTGCGCCAGAGCGGGGGAGATCCACGTCTGGCGCATCCCGCTATCTGTGGGGGCCAGGACGGGCCTCAACTTCCACGGCATTCTTTCCCGAGAAGAACGCGAGCGGGCGGAACGCTGCCTCGTCCAAGCGGTGCGGAACCGTTTGATCGCGGCGCACGGGCGGCTGCGCATCCTGCTCGGGCGGTACCTGGGTTTGGATCCCCGCAGACTCCAGTTCCGGACCGGTCCCCGGGGCAAGCCGTACCTAGCGGGATCGCCGCCGCTCCAGTTCAACTTGGCGCATTCGGGGAACCTGGCGCTGGCGGCGATCACTCGTGAGGTGGAGGCCGGGGTGGATCTGGAGAGGCACAGGAGTGAGATCGCCGGGGAGGCGATTGCGCGGAGGTTTTTCTCGCCGGCGGAGACGGCCTGGTTGCTGGGGCTGGCGGAAGCCGCCCGGCTCGACGGATTCTACCGGATCTGGACGGCGAAGGAGGCGTTCGTGAAGGCGCACGGGGCGGGACTGGGTTTCGGTCTGCAGGAGTTCACGGTGGCGGTGGGAGAGCGGTGGGAGGTCGTGGAAGTGCGGGGCGACCAGGAGGAAGCGCGGCGGTGGTCTTTGTGGCGGCTGGACCCCGGGGAGGGTTATACGGGGGCTGCGGCAGTGCGGGCGCAGGGGTTGCGGCTTCGCTGTTACGACTGGCCGCCGGAGTGGGACGAAGTCTGAGGCGGCGCCGCGTCGGGCGCCCGATGGCGCTCCGAAGCGCGGGCTAAAATGGGAAAACACGAGCGAGGCATATGCAGAATCACAAACCGGCCGGGGGGAAGAATCCCGGGATACCAACGAATCCGGAAGTGCCGCTCACGCTGGAGGGGTCCGCAATGCTGCACCAGATGTTCCGGGTCCGGTGGGCGGAGTGGAACGCGCTGGATGTGGAGGAGCGGAACCGGATTGCGGAGCGGGCGGCCGGGGCGCTGGCGGCGATGGAGAGCGAGCGCTCGGCGGCCTATTCGCTGGTCGGGCACAAGGGCGACCTGCTGCTGCTGCATTTCCGGGATGGGTTCGAGGATTTGAATGCAATCGAGTTGCGCCTGGCGCGGCTGGAGCTGTGGCGGTACCTGGAGTTGAGCAGCTCGTACGTGTCGGTGGTGGAGCTGGGGCTGTACGAATCGACGGTGAAGCTGCTCGAGAGTCTGGCCGAGCGCGGGGTCGAGCCTGGTTCCGAGGAGTGGGTGAGAGAGGCCGGGGAGACGCTGGGACGGCAGCGGACGGCCATGGCTTCCCGGCTGCGGCCGGACGTGCCGCCCGCCCGGTACATCTGCTTCTACCCGATGGACCGGCGGCGGGGCGAGAGCAAAAACTGGTACACCCTGCCGATTCGCGAACGGCGGCGGATGATGGCCGAGCACGGCATGGTGGGACGGAAATACGCCGGCGCCGTGAAGCAGATCATCTCGGGCTCGATCGGTTTTGACGATTGGGAGTGGGGAGTGGACCTGTTCGCTGACGATCCGGTGATCTTCAAGAAGCTGATCTACGAGATGCGATTCGACCAGGCGAGCGCGGAATATGCGGCGTTCGGGCCGTTTTACGTAGGGATCCGGTTCGCGGCGGCGCAGCTTCCTGTCTTCTTGTCCGGCCACGTTCCAGAACGTTGATGCGCCTTGCCAGGCCCAGGTTGGACGGCGCCATGCGCCGGAGCCTTACCGCAGCGACGCTGGTGGGAGCGATGGCGTGCGGCGGCGGCAATGCGGTGACCGCGCCGCGACCGGCGGGGGCCGCCCCGATACGGGAAGCCTCGGGCATTGCGGTCGAGAACGGCTGGTTGTGCGTGGTTGACGACTCGGTGCCGAACGCCTATTTCCGCATCCGGATGCCGCCCGGGGCGGGGCCTTTGCTGGACCTGAACAGCCTGCACCCGGAGGCGGTGCGTTTGCCGCTGGGGATCTGGGTGGACCTGGAGTCGATCGGACGGCTGGCGGACGGGCGGATGGTAGTACTGTCGGAGCGGCTGCGAGGGTTGGCGGACGATCAGGGTCTAGTGGTCGAATACGACTATCCGCTAACCGAGTACGGGCGCCGGGGCCTGGAGGGGCTGGCGGTGCGAGCGCTGCCGGACGGCTCTTCGCGGGTAGCAGTGTTGTGGGAGGGGGGCTATCCGGACCTGGGCTCGCTAAATCCCCAGTTGGAGACGCGCACGGGAGGGCGGCCGCTGTCGCCGATCGTGTTCATCCACGATATCGCGCCGGGGGGCCGGCCGGGGCGGGTCCGCTGGAGCGAAGGCGTAGGGTACGCGTTGCTTCAGGTTCCGATCCTGGAAGGTGAGGAGCCGGAGGCGCAGCGGTTCCGGGCTCCGGACCTTGTCTGGTACCGGCTGGGTGGGGATGGCGGGGAGCCGGAATGGGGGTTCCTGGTGCTGATGAGCTCTCAGAACCGCGTCGAGCATCCGGAGTACGCGCACCACTGGCTGCAGCGCTTCCGGGTGGACGGCACACCTGTTGGCGAGCCGCTGGATCTCGCCGATTTCGTGCCGCCGCATCTGGCGCACGCCAATTGGGAAGGGCTGTGCTGGTACGAAGAAGGGAAGGAGCTGCTGCTCGTGCACGAGGCTCACGGAAAGATGAAGGCCCACGCGTTTCTGCTGGAGCTGCCGCGAGAGTGGCAGTACCAGCCCGCGACCTCGGAAATCCCTGGAACATCGAAGCCATAGCGACCGTCGTTTCATCAAGATGGATGGGAACCGGGACGGCGGGGGATGGTATCATTCCTGTCGAACCAGCAGGTTTCCAGACCGGTCCGAATGCAGCGGATAACTATTTTAGGATCAACGGGATCCATCGGAACGAACACCCTCGACGTGGTGCGGCGCCACAAGGGGCGGTTCTCTATCTACGCGCTGGTGGCCGGGCGGAATCACGCCCGGCTGGCCGAGCAGATCGTCGAATTCCGTCCCCGGGCGGCGGTGGTGGCGACCGATGAAGTGCGGGAGAAGCTTGTCGAGCGGCTCGAGGAGCTGGGGCTGAACCGGCGGGAGTGGCCCGAGATCGGAGTAGGTCCGGAGGCCCGGGTGGCGGCGGCGACAAGTCCGGAAGTGGATTTCGTGATGTCGGCGATTGTCGGGGTGGCCGGTCTGGAGGCGACCTACGAAGCCGTGCGGCGGGGCAAGAAGATCGGGCTAGCCAACAAGGAAGTGCTGGTGGCCGGCGGCAGACTGGTGATGGAAGCAGCGCGGGAATCGGGGACGGAGCTGATTCCGGTGGACAGCGAACACAACGGGGCGCACCAGTGTTTGAAGGCGGGGCGCCGGGCGGAGGTGCGGCGGCTGATCCTGACAGCTTCGGGCGGGCCGTTCCGGCAGACACCCGTGGAAGAGCTGGCGCGGGTGACGCCGGAGGAGGCGCTGCGGCATCCAACATGGAAGATGGGGCGCCGGATCACGATCGATTCGGCGACGCTGATGAACAAGGGCTTCGAGGTGATCGAGGCGCGGTGGCTTTTCGGGCTGAAGCCGGAGCAGATCGACGTGGTGGTCCACCCGCAATCGTCGGTACATGCGCTGGTGGAGTACAACGACGGCAGCATCGTGGCGCAGGTGTCGGTGACGGACATGCGGATGCCGATTCAGTACGCGTTGACCTATCCGGAGCGGATCGAAGCGCCGGTGCCACGGTATGACTGGAGACGGCCGCACGTCTGGGAGTTCGAGCCGCCCGACATGAAGAAGTTTCCGCTGCTGCGACTGGCGTATGAGGCGCTCGAGGCCGGAGGGTCGGCCACTTGTACGCTGAACGCCGCCGACGAAGTCGCGGTGGAGGCTTTTCTGGAGGGGAAGCTGTCGTTCCCCGGCATTGCCGAGGTTGCCGAGGAGACGTTGGCGCGCGCACCGCGGCGAGAGCCGGCGTCGGTGGCCGAGGTGCTGGAGGTGGATCGCGAGAGCCGGCAGGTCGCCCGCCGCCTGGTGGCCGAAGGCGTTGGAGCGCGGGGAAGGACTTACGTGGTAAGAGAGTAGTGGGGCTGCGCTGGGCCGAGTAGGACTCCGGCAAGCGCGAGGCTGGAACAAATGGTTTTTTTCGAGAATATCTGGTGGCTCCTGGTCCTGATCGGGGTCATGATCATGATCCACGAGGCGGGGCACTTTTGGGCGGCGCGGTTTTTCGATGTTTGCGTCGAAACGTTCAGCTTCGGCTTCGGCCCCCGGCTGTTCGGGTTCCGGAGGGGGGACACGGATTTCCGGTTCTCGCTGATCCTGTTCGGGGGGTACGTGAAGATGCTCGGCGAGCAGCCGGGCGAGCCCATCGACGATCCGCGTAGCTTCCTGGCGAAGCCGCGGTGGCAGCGGCTGATCATCGTTTTCGCCGGCCCGGCGATGAACATCGTTCTGGCGGTGGCGCTGCTGACCGGGATGTACATGGTGAAGTATCCGAAGCCGCCTGACGCAGAGCCGGGAGCGATCGGCTACGTGGCCCCGGATTCGCCGGCAGCGCGGGCGGGGATCCGGCCGGGCGACCGCATCGTAGAGATCGACGGGCTGGAGAACCCTGAGTGGGACGACATCCTGCTCAAGGAGTTTGCGAGCGCCAAAAAACCGCTTCACGTGACGGTGGAGCGCAACGGGCAGCGGCTGGAGTTCACCTTGACGCCCATTCTGGACGAGCGGACGGGCGTGGGGTACGCCGGTTGGTCGGAAGAGCAGGAGATCGAGATCGCGGGACTGCTGGAAGGGATGGCGGCCGAGCGCGCAGGTTTGCGTCCGGGCGACATACTCATCAGCGTGAATGGAAAGCCGGTGCGGTCGGCGAAAGCGATCCAAGACGTGATCCGGGAGAGCGGCGGAAGGCCGGTGGAGGTGATTTACGCGCGGAAGGGCGTGCGGGGACGGGTGGTCGTGGAGCCGGAGATCACGACGATGGAGGGCGAAGAGCGCTACATGATCGGTGTCGAGCTCCGGCGGAAGCTGACGTATACGAAGCTGCCCTTCCCTGAGGCGCTGGCCGAGTCGGTGAAGCACAACATACGGAGCGCCACACTGATCTTCCGGTTCGTTCAAGGGGTGATCGAGCGCCGCATGTCACCGAAGTCACTCGAGGGGCCGATCCGGATCGCGAAGCTTTCGGGCGACGCCGCCCGGGAAGGGGTGTTCGCGTTCGTCGGATTGATGGCGATGGTAAGCCTGAACTTGGCGGTGTTCAACCTGCTGCCCATACCGATCCTGGACGGCGGCGTGATCCTGTTGCTGCTAGTGGAGATGGTAATGGGCCGGGACCTGAGCCTGCCGGTGAAAGAGGCGGTGATCAAGGTCGGGTTCGTGTTCCTGATGATCGTCGTCGTCTTCGTTCTCTACAACGACATCCAGAAGGTGTTGCCGTCGGGCGGCTAGAGCCGGAAGGGGCGGCGGAGGCCCGGTAGGCGGACGCGGGACAGGCCCCAGCGCTTCAGGGCGGGGGCAGCGGGTTTCGCGTGTCAGTCGGATAGCGATTCCAGGTACCGCTCGCACTCGATGGCGGCCATGCAGCCGGCTCCCGCGGCGGTGACAGCCTGGCGATAGACCTTGTCCTGGACGTCACCAGCGTGGAAGACGCCCTCGACGCTGGTTCTGGCGCCGCCGTGGGAAACGATATAGCCCGTCTCGTCGAGTTCGATTTGCCCTTTGAAGACCGCGGTGTTAGGGATATGGCCGATGGCGACGAAAAGGCCGTCCACTTCGTGGTCCCAGGTCTCGCCGGTGTGGACGTTACGCAGGCGGACGCCGGTGACGACGCCCTGGTTGACGTCGTAGACTTCGTCCACGACCGCGGGAGTGATGAAGCGGATCTTGGGGTTGGACTTGGCGCGGTCGAGCATGATCTTCGAGGCGCGGAACTCGTTGCGGCGATGCACGACGGCGACGTCGGAGGCGAAGCGGGTGAGAAAGATGGCCTCTTCCATGGCGGAGTCACCGCCGCCGACGACCATGACTTTCTTTCCGCGGTAGAAGAAGCCGTCGCACGTGGCGCAGGAGCTCACGCCGTGGCCGATGAGCTTTTGTTCGGACTCGAGGCCGAGCCAACGCGTGGAAGCTCCGGAGGCGATGATCACCGAGCGCGATTCCATCCACTGGCCGTCCACGGCGATGCGGAAGGGCCGTTGGGAAAAGTCCACTTCATTGACCGTGCCCTGAAGGTACTGGGCGCCGAACTTTTCGGCCTGCTTCTTCATGTTTTCGACCAGCACCGGTCCGTCGATCCCCTCGGGGAAGCCGGGATAGTTCTCCACCAGCGTGGTGAGAGAGAGCTGGCCGCCGGGCTCATGACCGGAGACCACGAGGGGCTCGAGGTTGGCCCGGGCGGTGTAGATGGCTGCCGTGTTGCCGGCGCAACCAGACCCGATGATGATTACATTGCGCATGGAACGAGAACGAACCTCCTGAATCCAGGGAATATGCTAGCATGACCGCGCGCGGCCAAGTCCATTGGATGCCGAACAGCGGGCCACCGGCTCAGGAAATCCAAGCGGTCACGATGCGGTTAGCGGCGAAGGCGCCGGCGTAAGCGAGCGATCCCATGTACACGAACTGGAGGACGGGCCACTTCCAGCCGCCGGTCTCGCGGCGGACGACCGCGATGGTGGACATGCACTGCATGGCGAAAGCGAAGAAGACGAGGAGGGCGACGGCGCCGCCCGGGGTGAGATCGCGGTGGAGAGCGGCCTGGAGTCCGGGGGAGGCTTCGTCTCCTTCGATTCCGTAGATGGTGCCCAAAGTGCCGACGATGGTTTCCCGGGCCGCCAAAGAGCTGATCAAGCCGATGCCGATTTTCCAATTGAAGCCCAGCGGCGCAATGAGGGGCTCGATCACGCGCCCGAGGGTGCCGGCGGCGCTTTGCTCGATGGGCGGGGCGTTTCCATCGACCAAGGGAACGTGGGCGAGCAACCAGAGCAAGACGACGGCTGTA
>CAYWXL010000119.1:0-9230 GCA_964461995.1 uncultured Solibacteraceae bacterium | reverse complement strand
CCGGTGGGAGCGTGACGGCGATCAACTGCGGCGGGTGGTGGAACCGGTGCCGGAAGAGCGGCTGAATGTCCTGCGGGAGCTGGTGGCGGGTGCGGTCGGGCTGAAGCCGGAGCGTGGCGACCAGTTGATCGTCCAGACGCTGCCCTTCGAGAGCACGCGGAACTGGCAGTCCGAAGAGCAAGAACCCGAGCCCAAACCCGGAGGAGATTGGCCCGTGCCGCAATGGTTAAGGCCGTATCTCGAAGACCAACGGCTGCTTTGGATCGGCGCAGGGGCGGCCGTCTTCCTTCTCATGGCCGCCGTAGCGGCGGCGTTCTGGTCGTTGAGACGCCGGCGCCGTCGCGCCGAGGTCAGCGTCCGGCGGGCGGTGGAGAGCGGAGCGGAGCCGGCGGCGATCGAAGGCGAGACTTCCGTTTCCGAAGTGCAGAAGCAACTGGCGGAACAGTTGGAGATGAAGAAGCGCCTGGAGGAGGAAGCGGTCAAAGAACTGAAGCTGCCCAAGGTGAAGACGAAAAAGGTCGAGGTCTTGGCGAAGCATTTGGGCGAGGAAGCCGAGAAAGACCCGGCGGCGATGGCTCGAGTGATGCGCACTTGGTTGAACGAAGAGGATCTCTAGAGGGTCATGATCCGGAACGCAGGTCTCGATAACCGCATTAACGGGCTGCGGAAGGCGGCGGTTTTGGTTGTGGTCCTGGGGCCAAAGGTCAGCAGTGCGATCCTCCGTCACCTGAACGAAGACGAGGTTGACATGATCAGCCGGGAGGTGGCGCTCATGGACGCGGTGCCGCCGGAACAGGCCGAAAAGGTCCTCGAAGAGTGTTACCAAATGCACCTGGCCCATAGCTATGTGATCAAGGGTGGGGTGGACTATGCGCGGGCGGTGTTGTTGAACGCTTTCGGGCCGGAACAAGCGCAGAGACTTCTGGATCGGTTGATGAAGACATTGGGCAGCGAATCGGCTGGCTTCGACGCTCTGCAGAAGGCCGATCCGCAACAGCTCGCCAAGTTCATTCACAAAGAGCACCCGCAGACCATCGCCCTTGTACTTTCGCATCTCAACCCGACCCAGGCTGCTGCGTTGCTGTTCTCGCTGCCGCCGGAGATGCGGGCGGACGTCGCGTTACGGATGGCCAATCTGGACCAGATCTCTCCGGAGGTGGTGGCCAAGATCGCTTCGCTGATCGGGCAGAAGCTCCGGGCATTGGGGGAACTGAGCCGCGAGTCATACGGGGGGGTGAAGGCGGTGGCCGAAATGATGAACCGGCTGGATTCTGCGACGAGCAAGGAGGTCTTGGAAGCAATAGAGGAGAGCGATTCGCAACTGGCTGAGCAGATCCGCCATTTCATGTTCGTCTTCGAGGACATGCTTCTGCTGAGCCAAGAGGGGATCAAGGAAGTGCTCTCCAGGGTGGACCGGAAGCTGCTGACGGTGGCCTTGAAGGGCACAAGCGACAAATTGAAAGACCACTTCCTGGAATGCATGTCGCAGCGGGGCGCCGAGATGCTTCGGGAAGATATGGAAGCGCTGGGGCCGGTGAAGATCAAGGAGGTGGAAGCCGCCCAGCAGCAAATCATCGCCGTCGTGCGGCAGTTGGAGGCCGAGGGCGTGATCAGTCTCAAGGGTACGGTGGGCGAGCAGTATGTCGTCTAAGATCCTCAGCGGCAAGAGTGCGCGTGCGGCCCGCCCCATGGTGTGGAAGCGAATCGATGCGGGGTGCGCCGGCGGCGCGCCGCCTGGGGAGGCGCCGGCTGGCTGGGCCGGCGAGGACTCGGCTGGGGGCTCGGCCATGGAAGCGCGGCTGGCGCAGTTGGAGGTGGAGATGCGGCGTCGCGAGGAAGAGGCGCGGCGGCAAGGCTTCGCCGAGGGGGAAGCGGCCCAGCGGGAGAAGCTGGCCGCGCCGATGCACGAAGCGGCGCGGCGGCTCGCCGATCAGGCCCGGGAATTGGCCGAATTGCGGACCCGTGTCCGCCGGGAAGCCGAACAAGACGTGGTCAAACTCGCCGTCGCCATCGCCAGAAGGATTCTGCGCCGGGAACTGAATGTCGATCCGGCCGTGCTGCTCGGACTGGTGAAAGCGGCGCTGGAGCGGGTGGAGGCGCGCGAGGTCTTGCGCCTGCGCGTACACACCGACGACGCCCGGATGGTGGAAAAGGCCCTCAAGGGAGCAGAGATGCCGGCGAGGTTTGAGGTGATTGGTGATCCCGGGCTGGAGCCGGGGGCGGTGATTCTGGAAACTCTGCGGGGCGACCTCGACGCCTCGCTGGAGACACAGCTCAGCGAGATCGACCGGGGGTTGATGGACCTGGTGAGGCGGCGCAGCGTTTGAGGGGGGTGCGATGAGCGTGGAGTACCTCGTAGCCGGGTTGGAGCGGATCGACCCGCTGTTGTGGACCGGGCGGGTGACGAAGATCGTAGGGTTGTTGGTGGAATCAGACGGGCCCGCCGCGGCTGTCGGAGATTTTTGTGAGCTGGCCGCGCAGGGACGCCGTATCCGCGCTCAGGTGATTGGGTTCCGTGAGGGCCGCGTGCTCTTGATGCCGCTTGAGGAGGTCGATGGCCTTCAGGCGGGCGACCGAGTTTTCGCCCGGCGGGACGCTGCGCAAGTGCGTGTCGGGCCGAAACTCTTGGGACGCGTACTGGACGGTTTCGGCGAGCCGCTCGACGCCGGGGGCGCGCTTGAAGCGGACCAACTGTACAGCCTGTACAATGCGCCGCCGGGTCCGCTGGAGCGGGAGCCGATCCGCGAGACGCTTGCAACCGGCATCCGGGCGATCGACGCCTTGCTGCCTTGCGGGAAGGGCCAGCGCATTGGCATCTTCGGCGGCAGCGGCGTGGGCAAGAGCACGCTGCTCGGGTCTATGGCGAAGAACAGCTCCGCCGATGTCAACGTGATCGCGCTCATCGGCGAGCGCAACCGTGAGGTGCGGGAGTTCATCGAGAACGAACTGGGGCCGGAGGGGCTGGCGCGCTCGGTCCTCGTGGTATCGACGTCAGACCGGCCAGCTCCGCTTCGCTTGCGAGCTTGCTTCGTCGCACTGGCTATTTCCGAATACTTCCGCGACCAGGGCGCCGATGTGCTTCTGGTGATGGATTCGGTGACGCGCCTGGCCATGGCTCAGCGGGAAATCGGCCTGGCGGCAGGCGAGCCGCCGAGCCAGAAGGGGTACACCCCCTCGGTTTTCAACTTGCTGCCCAAGATCTTCGAGCGGGCCGGAAACTTCAGACGGGGCTCAATCACCGGCTTCTTCACGGTGCTGGTGGAAGGCGACGACTTCAACGAGCCCATCAGCGACGCGGTCCGAGCCATTCTGGACGGGCATATCATTCTCTCACGTGAGCTGGCAGCGGCCGGTCATTACCCGGCGATCGACGTGTTGCAGTCCGTCAGCCGTTTGGCGTCGAAGCTGTTCACGCCGGAGCAGGCCGAGGCGGCGCACAAGGTTCGGGAGGCCTTGGCCATGTACCGGCGCTCGGAAGACTTGATCCATCTCGGCGCCTACACCACGGGCTCCAATCCCGCGCTGGATAAAGCTATTGAGGTGCGTCCGAAGCTGCTGGAGTTTCTGCGCCAGCGGCCGGACGAGACGAGCTCGTTGGAGGAGACACTGAACTGGCTTGTACGGCTTACGGATCCCAGCGGCAAGCAGATCCAGACGGCGGAAACACAATGAGGCGCTTTTCTTTTTCGCTGGACCGGGTGCTCCACTGGCGCCGGTCCCAGGCCGAGCTGGAGGAAATGCGTTTAGAGGAACTGTTCGGCCAGATCCGTCTCGTCCGCAGTAACCTGGGGGAGCTGCAGCGGCAGATGAGCCGCGGGGAGCAGGCTCTGCTCGCGGCAGCCAGGCAGGGGGAGGCGATCGAAGCCCGTGACCTCGCTGCTCTCGAAGAGTTCCGGGTGTTTGCGCGCCGCCGGCAGCAAGAGCTCCGCAGGCAGGAAGCCGAGATCGAATGGAAGATCTCGGAACAACAGAAGGCCGTCGCAGAGGCGCGCCGGGCGGTGAAGGCGCTTGAGAAGCTGCGGGAGAGGAAGTATGAAGAGTGGGTTCGGGAGCTGGACCGAGAGGAAGCCCGGCTGATCGACGAGCTTTTTCTGTCCCGGAGAGGGAGGGAGCCCGGCGCCGTCGGGTCGCTTTTCAGGGGATGAGCTGGAGCCGCTGTGTCCGGGCAATGGCGCCGTAGGGGTGGGGCGGCTGAATCACCTTTCTGGATTGTCCGAGGCGGGGCTGCGAGCCGATCTCAGAACCGGCCCGTGCGGAACGCTGGCCGTGAGGGGCGCGCTCAGGCGGCGTGCTATGCTGAGGCGTTAGACGTGTTCGTCCGGCAACGCCGTAAACACAGGCTCCTGTTTGGGATAGCCGATGTCGCCGTCGTCTTCGCGGCGTTTCATCTTGCCTATCTGACGCGCCAGGCGTTGCCTCTTGAACGGCTTTTCTTCCTCACTCCGCCGGTAAAGGCGCTCCTGATCGGCGCGGCTGCGTTCCTGTGGCCGGTTTGCGGCATGTGGCTGAAAATCTATGACCGGCTGGAGGCGGCCCGGCTCCGCATCGTCGTCATCGATGGCTTCCGACAGTGCTTTTTTGCGGGCATCGTCCTGATCCTCATTGAGTACTCGCTCCGTCTGGACCTCAGCCGCCCGTTCCTGGCTCTGTTCCTGTTTTACACTTGGTTGCTCCTGAGCCTGTTTCGAGGGATGGCTCCGCGGCTTATCGGTTGGTACCGGCGGGGTTTCGGAGAGCCGCTCTACGTGGTCGTGGCCGGCGCGGGCGAGCGAGCGCGCCGTGTAGCCGGTGAGCTTGAACGTTCGCGGGACTATGGGATCCGTTTGCTGGGGTTCCTCGCCGCCGACGGCGATGACGGCGCTGTCGAGACGAGCTATCCGGTTTACGCACTGGAAGACCTTCCCAAACTGCTGCACGACCACGTGATCGACGAGATCATTTTTGCGGTGGATTCACGCCGCCTGAGCGAACTCGAAGATGTTTTTTTGCTCTGCGACGAGGAAGGCGTCAAGACCCGTATTGCCGTCGATTTCTTTCCCCACGTTAACAGCGACGTCTATCTGGACCGTTTGCGAAGCATACCGCTGCTGACTTTTTCGGCGGCTCCTCACGACGAGATCCGATTGATGGTGAAACGGGCATTCGACGTGATCGTATCCGCCTTCGCCCTAATCGTATTGGCTCCCTTCATGGCCGCCGTAGCATTGTTGATACGGGTGACTTCGCCGGGGCCGGTGATTTTCCGGCAGACGCGGTGCGGGCTGAACGGGCGGCGCTTCACCTGCTACAAGTTTCGTTCGATGGTGGAAGACGCCGAGCGCCTCAAGCCAGCGCTGGAGCAGTTGAATGAAAAGGAAGTCGCTTTCAAGATCTCTGATGATCCGCGCGTCACGCCGGTTGGCCGGTGGTTGCGGAAGTTCTCCATCGACGAATGGCCACAGTTGTGGAACGTGCTGAAAGGTGATATGTCATTGGTTGGGCCTCGCCCACCCGTTCCCGAAGAGGTGGAGCGGTACGCGCAGTGGCAGCGAAGGCGATTGCGGATGCGTCCGGGGTTGACCTGCCTGTGGGCGATCGAGGGGAGAGACAAGCTTGATTTCGAGACTTGGATGAAGAAGGACCTCGAGTACATCGACAACTGGTCGCTGGCATTGGATTTGAAAATTCTGCTCCGAACCATCCCGCAGGTTTTGTCCGGCGAAGGAGCACACTAAGGAGCGTCATGCACTTAGTTCCCACACAAGAAGAGGTAATCGCGTTATTGCGTGAGACGGGCGCTCTGCGCCAGGGGCACTTCCGGTATCCCACAGGGCTGCACTCCGATCAGTATCTGCAGATCCCGCTGGCGATGCGCTACTACCAGCACCAGAAGACGCTGAGCGTCGGTCTGAGCCGTCTGGTGCGCGCCAACCCGGAGATCCGGGCGATCATTCCGGAACTTTCCATTGTCTGTCCGGCCACTGGGGGGCTCCCGATCGCTTACACGCTCTGCGAGGCGCTCAGGGCGCACCAGGTGTACTGGGCGGAGCGCTACCATGACGACGAACCGCTGCGGTTCCGGCAGTTCCTGGAGATCACTCCGGGCGAGAAGGTCCTCATGGTGGACGACATTTTGCGCTCCGGCACGAGGCTGACAGAACTACGGCAATTGTTGGAGTCCAACGGGGCCGAGGTCGTCGGATTGGCTGTGCTGGTATACCAGCCTACGCCGCAGACAAAGGATCTTAGCGAGTTGCCCTTCTATTACCTGGCCAAGGTGGAAGGGTCCTGCTTCAGCGAGGAGAGAGAGTGCACTCTGTGCCAGCAAGGCGTACCGATCGAGGAAGTGTGGGTTTGAGCTTCCGCCCGGGGACGATGCCGGAGCGTCGAGCCCGGAGTCTGCAGATTGTCCGGCATATGCTGCTATCGCTCGCGCGGGCGTGTCCCGTCCGTCATTTCGCCCTGACGCTCGGGTTGTTATCCGCTGCTGTTCTGTCGTGGGGTGCCGGGTTCCGCGCGGGCGCGGCCCGGATCGACATCACGCCGGAGGGCCCGATCTGGCTCTCCGGGTATGCGGTGAGGGATCATCCTTCCGAAGGTGTCGACCAACGCCTCTATGCCCGGGCTCTGGCGCTTGAAGATCGCCGTGGCCACCGGTTCGTCATCGTTAGCCTGGACCTGATCGGCGTGCCCCGGAGCCTGGCCGACGAAGTCGCCGCCCGGGCGGCGAAGCGGTACGGACTGCAGAGAGCGGAACTCTTGCTGAACGCCAGCCACACCCACGCCGGCCCCGTCGTGTGGCCGAATCTGTCGGCGATGTACGATCTGCCGAAAGCGGAAAAACGTAAGCTCATTAGATACCGGCGGCGCCTGGCTGACTCGATACTGACGGTGATCGGGGCGGCGCTGGGCCGCCTGGCGCCGGCACGCCTAGCCTTCGGCGAAGGGAGTGCAGGGTTTGCCATCAACCGCCGCGAGTTCCAGCCTGACGGCACTGTGAAGATCGGTGTGAACCCTGACGGTCCGGTAGATCATTCGGTCCCGGTGATCCGTGTCAACGGCGAGAAGGGTAAGCTGCTGGCGGTCGTCTTCGGTTACGCTTGCCACAATACTACGCTCACCGGGAAGAACTATCGCATCAGCGGAGACTATGCCGGGTTTGCCGCCGTCCGGCTGGAAACGGCGGAGCCGGACTCCGTCGCTTTGTTTCTGGCCCTGTGCGGCGGCGACCAGAATCCCCACCCGCGCACCGAGCCGCGCCATGTCGTTCAGCATGGGACGGAACTCGCGACCGCCGTCCGCCGGGTGCTTGAGGAAGGCGGTCTGGAGGAACTGCGTCCGCCGTTGCGCTCGGCGTTCCAGCTCGTCGATCTCCGGTTCCGGCACCACACGCGGACACAGTACGAAAAAGATTTGAAGTCCGAGAACCGATTCATTCGCAACCGGGCGCGTCTGATGCTCGAGGCCTACGACGCGCGCCGGCCGGTGCGATCCATCCCTTATCCCGTTCAGGCAGTCCGGTTCGGCGACGGTCTGGCGATTGTCGCCCTCGGCGGTGAGGTGGTGGTGGACTATGCTCTGCGGGCCAAACGTGAGTATGCCGGCCACCCCTTGGTCGTGGCCGGATACTCGAACGACGTGATGGGCTATATTCCGTCGCTGCGGGTGCTAAAAGAGGGCGGGTACGAGCCCGAGCGCAGCACCATTTATTACGGCCTTCCCGGGCCTTTCGCCGACGATGTCGAGGAGACCATTTTCGACACGATTCACCAAGTGCTGCGGCGCGTCGGCTTGCAGCGTCCGCAGTGACTTTCCGACCGCCAGGAGGCTGTGGCGCGCCGCGCATATTCCCCTGGTTGCCAACTGCCGACTCCCCTCCTTTTGACGTCTTCCTGGCACTGTCGCTTGTGTTCCAGATGCGGAACATGGATGGCTGATCCACTTTGCGAACAGCCCTTGACAGCCCCGGCTGGGATCGATAACATCGACGGCGATACAGACTAGGGATCAGCGCCGGTGTCTCGCCGGGAGGGCAAGCTCCGGAGGGGATTCCACTGTATCCAAAAGCGAGAATGAAACACCAACGGGGGTATTTGAGTGATGAAAAACCGATCCGTCTTTCTGCTGGCGGCATCATTGCTGCTGGCTGCACTCCTGGCGTGGGGTCAGGCGACGGGCACCATCCAAGGAGTCGTTACTGACAGCACCGGGGCAGTCATCCCGGGTGCGCAAATCGTGGTCAAGAACCTGGACACCGGGGTCGAATACAAGGCGACCACCAACGAGACCGGCTTTTACATGGTCCAGGCTCTGAACCCCGGGCGTTACTCGATCACCTGTTCGAGCGAGGGGATGTCCACCAGCGAACGCCCTGAGGTGCGACTTGAGGTGGCCCAGACGATGCGTGTGGACTTCGAGCTCAAGGTCGGGACGGTCGCTGAGGTGGTTGAAGTATCGGCGGCGGCGCAATTGATCCAGTCCGAGAAGACCGACGTCGGGCAGGTGATCGACTCCAAGCGCATTTTGGAGATGCCGCTGAACGGACGGAACTACCTCGAACTGGCGAGGTTCGCCGTCGGGGTGCTGCCGTCGCGCGAGTTGGGGAAGGGCACCCGCCATGACGGGGAGTCAGGCGGCGAAGGCGGCTTTCTGGCCATGGGGATGCACGCGGCGCAGACCAACGTTTTGGTGGACGGAGCCGACAACTCGTCGCGGAACTCGGGGGGCGCGCTGGGCTTCCAGGCGCAGGCCACGAAGCCTTCGATCGACGCCGTGGCGGAGTTCAAAGTGGTGACGAACAACATGTCCGCGGAGTACGGCTTCCGGATGGGAGCCAAGGTGATTGTGAGCACGAAGTCCGGCACGAACGCATTCCACGGCACTGTTTTTGAGTTCTTGCGGAACGACAAGCTGGACGGCACGAACTTTTTCGCAAACCGCTCCGGAGCAAAGAAGCCGATGCTGCGCCGGAACCAGTTTGGGGCCACGCTCGGCGGGCCGTTCATCAAGAACAAGCTGTTCGGCTTCTTCAGTTGGCAAAGCACGATCGAGCGTCGCGGCCGGAGTTTTATCTCCTCGGTGCCGAGCCCGGATGCGCGCAACGGCGACTTTTCCAACCAGCCGGATCCGGATCGCGAGATCTATGATCCGCTCACGCTGAACAACGGCGTCCGGCTGCCGTTCCCGGGCTTCGTGATTCCACCGAGCCGCTTCGATCCGGTGGCGAAGAGGATTGTGGACCTGTACCCGGA
>CAYWXL010000118.1:0-9371 GCA_964461995.1 uncultured Solibacteraceae bacterium | reverse complement strand
CCGGATTCGCCCGCCCGCCGTCTCGTCCGCTCGCAATCGCGGGTCACAGGCCACGAGGAAAACTTTTCCTTCCTGATTTCAATCATTTGAAACCCGGACCTTCAGCCCCCCTCCATTCCCCGCGCTAGCCTCTCCTACCGGCAGCACTCTGCCCAGGAGTTCCGATCGTGGCTACCGAAAAACAAAAGCTCGCCAACCGCAGGAACGCTCAGAAATCCACCGGCCCGCGCACCCCGGAAGGCAAAGCCCGCTCGCGGTTCAACGCCCTCGTCCACGGCTTCGCCGCCCGCAGCGAGATTCTCCCCGGCGAGGATCCCGCTGAGAAGGCCGCCCTCCACGAGGCCTTCCGCGCCGCCTTCCAACCCGCCGACGGCGTCGAGGAAATCCTCGTCCGCCAGATGGTGGATGCTGAATGGCGCCTCCGGCGCTTCACGCGCGCCGAGACCGGCCTGCTCTGGCGCCGACTGAACTGGGGTGCCCGAAGTGAGGAGAGATTCAGCACCACACGTCCTTACGCCCCCGGCAGCAAAGAAGAATCCCTCACCTATTGGCTCGGCCACGCCCTTCAGGACCTCGCCGGCTCCAGCGGCGCCCTCAACTCCATGGCTCGCTACGAAGCCACCCTCCGCCGCCTCTTCTTCCAGGCTTTGCACACTCTGGAAACCCGAAGGCAACTCGGGGCCGCAAACGCGTCTGCGGAACGCTCCCCAGCGGTCCCCGGGCAACAGGGCCCACCACCGCTCCCTGCAGCCGAAAAACCGCCGCTGCCGAACAAACCCGATTCGCAGCTAACCGCCGGAGAATCAGACGCCTACGAGACCCCTGGCTTTGCCGCTTCTTCGCCTGCCGAAGCCGTCGGTGCAGCGCCCGAAACTCAAGATCCCGACGACGGCGGCGCTACGGCCGCTGCCCCGCTGGAGCCCCCGCAACCTCCTCCGCAAGCCTCGCCGCCCCCGTCGGCGGGTCCATCGCCAGAGCTGTCGGCGCCGGCGCGGCCTTCCTCCCCTAGCCGATCAGCTCCCGAAGATCTTCAACCCAATAGTCCGGATCGTCCTCGCTCAACTGCGACGCCCCGTAGCCGTAGCGCACGGCGCAGATTCGCACGCCCGCCCGCCGGGCCGCCTCGACGTCCACCGGCGAATCGCCGACCATCAGCGTCTCCTCAGCCCGCGCCCCCAGAGCCTCCATCGCCCGCAACAGCACGTCCGGCTCCGGCTTGTACGGGAAGCCATCCGTCCCCTGCACGTGGTCGAAATAGCCTCGCAGGCCGAACAGATCGAGCACCTTCGCCGTGGTCTCTGTCTTCTTCGTCGTCGCCGTCGCCTTCTTGCCGGGGAGCGCCGCCAGCGTCTCCGTCACTCCCGGAAACAAACGGGTCGCCCGGTGGTTCCGCGCCAGGTAGATCTCCCGGTAGTCCTGGATCAGCCGCTGCATCTCGGCTTCGCCGTAATCGGGGAAGACGTCTTCGAAAGTGGCCCGCAGGTGCAGGCCGATGCGGCCCCGCAGCTCTGTTTCGCCCACCGCTCCCGGCCGCCCATGGCGGGCGAACAGCTCGGCCACGGCGGCGGTTATATCCGGAGCCGAGTCGAGCAGTGTGCCGTCTACGTCGAAGAGGTAATAACGGAAGCGGGGGATCTTCACGCGGGCTGCGGCGACTCTCCCTCGATGCGCGGCGGAATCTTCAGCCCGCCCTCGGGCTGGATCACCTTCTGGCCTTCCTCTTCGCCGCCCGTCTTCTCGCCGTCGCCAGTGTGCATCGGCGCCAGATCCTCGCCGCGGATCAACTGCATCACTTCGTTGCCGTCGAGCACTTCCCGCTCGAGCAGCGCCTCAGCGATCCTCTGAAGGGCATTGGCGTTCTCCTCGATCAGCTCCTTGGCGCGGTTGTAGGCCCGCTGGACGATCTCGCGCACCTGCTCATCAATCTTGATCGCCGTCGCCTCAGAGTAGTCGCGATGCTGCGCGATCTCGCGGCCGAGGAAGATCTGCTCTTCCTTCTTGCCGAAGCTCAGCGGCCCGAGTTCGCTCATCCCCCACTCACAGACCATCCTGCGCGCCAGGTCCGTCGCCCGCTCGATGTCGTTGCCCGCGCCGGTGGTGATGTGCTTCATGAACAGCTCTTCGGCCACCCGGCCGCCCATGAGAATCGCCAACTGTGCTTCCAGATACTGCCGCTTGTAGGAGTGCTTGTCGTCCAGCGGCAACTGCATCGTCAGCCCCAGCGCCATGCCCCGCGGGATGATCGTCACCTTGTGCACCGGATCGGCTTCCGGCATCAGCGCCGCCACCAAAGCGTGCCCGGCTTCGTGGTAGGCCGTGTTGCGCTTCTCTTCGTCGCTGATGATCATCGACTTGCGCTCAGCCCCCATCATGACCTTGTCTTTGGCCACTTCGAAGTCGTACATCGTGACGACCTTCCGGTTCTGCCGCGCCGCCACCAGGGCCGCTTCGTTCACCAGGTTCGCCAGGTCAGCCCCGGCAAATCCCGGCGTGCCCCGGGCGATCACGCTCAAATCCACGTCGTCGGCCAGCGGGGTCTTCTTGGTGTGCACGCGCAGGATCAGCTCCCGGCCCCGCACGTCCGGACGGTTCACCACCACCCGCCGGTCGAAGCGCCCTGGGCGCAGCAGCGCCGGATCCAGCACGTCCGGCCGGTTCGTCGCCGCCACCAGGATGACGCCTTCGTTCGACTCGAAGCCGTCCATCTCCACCAGCAACTGGTTGAGTGTCTGCTCCCGTTCGTCATGGCCACCGCCCAGGCCCGCACCACGGTGCCGCCCCACGGCGTCGATCTCGTCGATGAAGATGATGCACGGCGCGTTCTTCTTGCCCTGCTCGAACAGGTCGCGCACCCGGCTCGCGCCCACACCGACAAACATCTCGACGAAATCCGATCCGGAAATCGAGAAGAACGGCACGTTCGCCTCGCCAGCGATCGCCCGCGCCAGCAGCGTCTTGCCCGTGCCCGGAGGCCCGATCAACAGCACGCCCTTCGGAATCCGCCCGCCCAGCTTCTGAAACTTCTGCGGCTCCCGCAGGAACTCGATGATCTCTTGCAGCTCCTCTTTAGCTTCATCGACGCCAGCGACGTCCTTGAACGTCACCTTCTTCTGCTGCGAGGAGTGCAGCCGCGCCCGGCTCTTGCCGAAGCTCAGGGCCTTGTTGCCCCCGCTCTGCATCTGCCGCATCATGAAGATCCAGAACGCGGCCAACAGCAGCAGCGGGATGGCGTTGAACAGCAGCGACATCCAGTGCCCGGTGCCCGTCTCCTTGATCTTGACATCGACGTCGCGGTCCTGCAGCAGCTTGTAAATGTCGGGATAGTTGGCAGGGATGATGGTCCGCAGCGGTGCGTTGTCATCCTTAAAGCGGCCCTTCACCTCGTTGCCCGTGATGACCACTTCTTTGATCTTTCCAGCTTCGACTTCATCGACGAACTGGGTGAAGGTGAGCTCCTTTTCCATCTGCGTACTTCCGGTGCGTACCACCGTCACCAGCAGGATCACTACGCAGATGAGGACGACCCAGAAGACCGCCGTCTTGACGTTCGAATTCATGCAAACTCCTGGCCGGCCGAAACCGGCCGCACACTACCCTCTACTATACAGACGCCGAAGCGCCTGTTCTTGATTCACCGGCGAGAAATCGGCGTCTCCTCAATCAGCAGCACCCGGCGGGCACCGGGCTCCGCCGCATAGTTGCAGGCGACGCCGAATCCTCTGGCCCAGATGATCTCCTCTCCTCTTACCAACATCGGCCATCCGGGCCGTTTCCAGCAGGGTACACGCGCCCGCTCGAAAAGCTCTTTCACCTTTCGTGGACGATCCTCCCCGACCGGCTGAAAGCGGTCACCGGAGCGCCAGTTGCGAAGTTCCAAGCCGCCGCTGGCTTTGTCCCAATCGACAACCCATGCTCTTTTTGTATTATATGCCGTTTCTTCGCCTTCCCACAGTTCTACGGCGTCTTTCAATTTCAGCCGAATCACTGAGTTAGCGCCCGGAACGGGGAACTCGCCCGGCGGCTCGACTTGGATCCGGTACCCCTGGCGGGCGCTGTCAGCCTCCGGCGCCGCCAACCGCAGCCAGTCGAAGGACCGCGTCGCCCGCACGCCCGGAAGGTCCGCCGAGCCCGACGCTCCGGCCTCGGCCAGCTCCAGCGCCCGCTCTACGTGCTCCACATCGACGCCCCGGAGGTCACCCTTGACCATCCCGATCGCCCGCCGGATCAGCCGCCGCGCCACGGCTCGCGGCAGCTCCCGCAGACGTTCCGCGCGGATCACCACGCCGCCTTCTTCCGGCTCGAGCCACGCCGGCGCCAGCCGGTCCAGCTCCGCCTCCCAGTACGCCTCCTCGTCCTGGGCGATCGCCGCCGTACGGGCCAGAACCTCCCGGATCTTCGGATTCCACTCCCGCTCGAGCCACGGCAGCAGCTCATGCCGGATGCGGTTCCGGGCGAACCGCACGTCCAGGTTCGATGCGTCCTCGCGCCATCCGATCCCCTTCCCCCGCAGCCACGCCGTCAGCTCCTCCCGGTTCACCTCAATCAGCGGTCGCACGATGCCCTCGCGCGTCACCGGCCGGATCCCCGCCAGCCCCGCCGTCCCAGAGCCCCGCAGCAGCCGGTATAACACCGTCTCGGCCTGGTCCGAGCGCGTGTGCCCGACAGCCACCTTCTGCACCTTGCTTTCCCGCAACAGCCGGTGGAAGAACCCGTACCGCGCCCGGCGCGCCGCCTGCTCCAGGTTGTCGCCCGCTTCCCGCGCCTGCTGGCCCACATCGGCCTCCTCGCAAAGGAACGCGAGCCCCAGACGCCCGGCCAGCTCCTCGACGAACCGCGCGTCTTCTTCGGAAGCCCGCCCCCGGAGGCGGTGGTTGAAATGCAAGACGGCGAGGTGCAGATTCCAGCGAGGAGCCAAGATGTGCAGGATGTGTAGCAGGGCGACCGAGTCCGCCCCGCCGGAAACCGCCACGCCCACCCGCTCGCCGGGGGCAAACATGCGGTAACGCTCAACAGTTCTGCGGATCTTCTCGAGCACGGAAGCCCCGGACACTCCCATTGTAGAAGCCGCACGGCGCCGTCGCGTCGCCGGCAAGCCCGCGCTATGGCGGCCTCCAGCGGCCGCCGTGATATAAAAGAAGGTGGTCCCGGCGGCGCCCGGAGCCCGTTGACTGCGCCCGCGAGCCCAGTTCCGGCCGCCGCTCAACTTCAGGCGGTCCGGCCAGCCCCGCCGTCCGGTGCTTCGACCAGAGTTATGAGTCTGTTCTGTAGTGTCGGTTCGCCCTCGTCCGAACTGAGCCAGGACGAGATCCGGAGCCATCTTGCCTCCGCCCTGGACAAGCTCGGTCCGCGCAAGAAAGTCCTGGCCGTGCCCCCGGACTTCACCCGCTATCACTCGATGGCCGGCCAGATCACCCGGTACGTCTGGGATTACTACGGCGGCCGGCTCACCGACGTGCTGCCCGCCCTCGGCACCCACGCTCCGATGACGCCGGCCGAACTCGACAAGATGTTCGGCCCCGTGCCGCAGTCCCTGTTCCGCGTGCACGACTGGCGCCACGGCCTCGCCACCCTCGGCGAAGTCCCGGCCGAATACGTCAAGGAGCTCTCCGAAGGCAAGCTCGAGTTCTCCTGGCCCGCCCAGGTGGACCGGCTGCTCGTCGAGGGCGGCTTTGACCTGATCCTTTCTATCGGCCAGGTGGTGCCCCACGAAGTCATCGGCATGGCCAACTACAACAAGAACATCTTCGTGGGCACCGGCGGGGCCGAGGGGATCAACAAGAGCCACTACCTTAGCGCCGTCTACGGCATGGAGCGGCTGATGGGCCGGGCCGACAACCCGGTGCGGCGGCTCATGAACTACGCCTCCGAGCACTTCGCCCGCGAGCTGCCCATCGTCTACGTGCACACCGTCGTCTCGCGCAACCAGGCGGGCAAGCTCGTCTGCCGTGGGCTGTTCATCGGCGACGACGAGGAGTGTTTCCTGAAGGCGGCGGACTTGAGCTTGCAAGTCAACTTCGAGATGCTGGACCGGGAGATTCAGAAAGCCGTCGTCTACCTCGACCCGGGAGAGTTCAAGAGCACCTGGCTCGGCAACAAGGCCGTCTACCGGACCCGAATGGCCATCGCTGACGGCGGCGAACTCGTCATCCTGGCCCCCGGCGTCAAGGAATTCGGCGAGGACAAGACGATCGACGTTCTCATCCGCAAGTACGGCTACCGCGGCACGCCGGCGACGCTCGAGGCCGTCGAGAAGAACCCGGACCTGGCGGCCAACCTCAGCGCCGCCGCGCACTTGATTCACGGCTCCTCGGAAGGCCGCTTCCGCATCACCTATTGCCCCGGCGGCCTGAGCCGCGAAGAGATCGAAGGCGTGAACTTCGCCTACGGCGACCTGGACGAGATGATGCGCCGCTACGATCCGAAACGCCTCGCCGACGGCTGGAACACCGTGGATGGCGAAGAGGTCTTTTTCATTTCCAACCCTGCCCTCGGATTGTGGGCGTACAAGGGAAGATTCGCGTGAACGCGCCGGCCTGGCCCCTCCGGCCCCGGACGCGGCGCACGCGAGCAACGGTTTAGGAGCAGCTATCGATTATGGAACCGAAAGGCGATATCGCATTGATCGGCCTGGCAGTGATGGGCCAGAACTTGATCCTCAACATGGCCGACCACGGCTTCACCGTGGTGGCCTACAACCGTACGGTCAGCAAGGTGGACGACTTCCTGAACGGGCCGGCCAAAGGCTACGAGAACATCCTCGGCGCGCACTCGCTCGAGGAGATGGTCAGCTTGCTGAAGCGGCCGCGCAAGGTCATGCTCATGGTGAAGGCTGGCAAGCCGGTGGACGACTTCATCGAGATGTTGCTGCCGCACCTCGAAGAAGGCGACCTGATCATCGACGGCGGCAACTCCAATTTCAAAGACACCATCCGCCGGACCAAGTACGTCGAGAGCAAAGGCCTGCTCTACATCGGCACCGGCGTCTCGGGCGGCGAAGAGGGAGCCCGCCACGGCCCCTCCATCATGCCCGGCGGCAGCCCGAAGGCCTGGCCGCTGGTCAAGGACATCTTCCAGTCGATCGCCGCCAAAGTCGAGGACGGCTCGCCCTGCTGCGACTGGGTGGGCGAGAACGGCGCCGGCCACTTCGTCAAGATGACCCACAACGGCATCGAGTACGGCGACATGCAGCTCATCTGCGAGGCGTACCAGATGATGAAGGACGGCCTCGGCATGTCGAACGAGGAGATGCACCAGGTCTTCAAGGAGTGGAACGAGGGCGAGCTGGAAAGCTACCTCATCGAGATCACCCGCGACATCCTCGCCTACAAGGACGAGAACGGCGAGTACGTCGTCGACAAGATCCTCGACACCGCCGGCCAGAAAGGCACCGGCAAGTGGACCGGCATCACTTCGCTCGAGTTGGGCGTGCCGGTCACCCTCATCGGCGAGGCCGTCTTCGCCCGCTGCCTGAGCGCGATGAAGGACGAGCGCGTGCGGGCTTCGAAGCTGCTCACCGGCCCGAAGCCCCATTTCGAGGGCGACAAGAAGGCCTTCGTGGAGGATATCCGCCGGGCCCTCTACGCCTCCAAGATCGTCTCCTACGCCCAGGGCTACATGCTGATGCGCGAGGCTTCGAAGGAATACGGCTGGAACCTCAACTACGGCGGCATCGCCCTGATGTGGCGCGGCGGCTGCATCATTCGCTCGGTCTTCCTGGGCAAGATCAAGGAAGCCTTCGACAAGAACCCGGAGCTGAGCAACCTGCTGCTCGACGACTACTTCAAGAGCGCCATCGAGCGCTGCCAGGACTCCTGGCGCCGGGTGGTCACCCAGGCCGTCCAGATGGGCGTGCCCGTGCCGGCCTTCTCCACCGCCCTCTGCTTCTACGACGGCTACCGCTGCGAGCGCCTGCCGGCAAACCTGCTCCAGGCGCAGCGCGACTACTTCGGCGCCCACACCTACGAGCGCATCGACCGGCCGCGCGGCGAGTTCTTCCACACGAACTGGACGGGCAAGGGCGGCCCAGTGGCTTCCACCACTTACAACGTCTGAACGTTCCGGGGCGCCCGGCCGGCCTCGTTTCGGGCGCCCCGTTTCAGCCCCAATCCTTCTGACGGAGACACAGCGACGTGACCCAGGAGATCACCGAACGAGCCCGCAAGATCAAGATGCTGCTCATGGACGTGGACGGCGTCTGGACCGACGGCAAGCTGCACTACGTCGTCGGCCCGGACGGCGCCGTCGAGGAGACCAAGACCTTCGACTCGCAAGACGGCATCGCCCTTCGCTGGGCCGGCTGGAAGGGCCTGACGCTCGGCGTCATCAGCGGCCGCGACTCCCGCGCCACCGAGCATCGCGCCCGCCAGGTGGGAGTGAAGTACATCTACCAGGGCCACATCGAGAAGATCCCCATTCTCGAGGAGATCCTGGCCGCCGAGCAGCTCTCCCTGGAGAACGTCGCCTACATCGGCGACGACCTCACCGACGCCATCGTCATGAAGCGTGTGGGCCTTGCCGTCGCCACCGCCAACGCCCGGCCCGAGGTCAAAAAGATCGCCCACCTCATTACCGAGCGGCCCGGCGGCGCGGGAGCCGTGCGGGAAGTCATCGAGATCATCTTGAAGGCCCAGGACAAGTGGCGGGAGATTCTCGAAAAGTACGAAGTGGAGTGACCGGGGGATGAAGCGCGACCGCTACGGCTTGCTGATCACCGCCTCCGGACAGCCCGGCGTGCTCCATCAGCTCACCGGCGTCATTGCACGGCACGAGGGCGACATCTCTTCGGTGGCGATCGTCGAGCGCACCGCCGAGGAGACGCGCATCGACTTCGAGGTCAGCTTGCCCGGCAGGATCGAAGACCTGGCTCGCGACCTCGAGGCGCTGCCCGTCGTCAGGAGCGCCGTCGTCCTGCACAGCCTGCAAAAGATCTACGGCAAGCGCATCATCATCATCGGCGGCGGCGCCCAGGTGGGCCAGGTCGCCATGGGCGCCATCGCCGAAGCCGACCGCCACAACATCCGCGGCGAGCACATCTCGGTAGATACCATCCCGCTCGTGGGGGAGCGGCAGCTCGCCGACGCTGTGCGCGCCGTCGCCCGCCTGCCCCGCGCCCGGGCCCTAGTGCTCGCCGGGGCCCTCATGGGTGGCGAGATCACCCGCGCCGTCGAGGAGGTCCGGGCCCAGGGCTTGATCGTCATCAGTCTGAACATGGCCGGTAGCGTGCCTGAGGTGGCCGACCTCGTCGTCAGCGATCCCGTCCAGGCCGGCGTCATGGCCGTCATGGCCGTCGCCCACACCGCGAAGTTCAACCTTGCCCGCCTGGATAAGAAAGTCTTCTGACCCCTTCCTGGCGGAAGCTAGTGGGAGTCGAA
>CAYWXL010000117.1:0-10227 GCA_964461995.1 uncultured Solibacteraceae bacterium | reverse complement strand
ACCCCCGAAAGGTTCTTGTTCTGGGCCGGTCCCTATAATAGGACTATGCGAAAAGTGGCGATCGTCGCCCTCGCGGCCGCGGGAGCGTTGTTGGGGGGAGACGGCCTTTACGAGTCTGCGAACCGCAAGGTGCAACAGATCGCCGCGGACCAGGCCGCCCCGGGGAGCACGATCCACTTGAGCCCCGAGGAAGTCAATGCCTTGGTGCGGGGCAAGATCCGGGAAAAGAAGATCGAGGGAATCACGAACCCGAAGGTGGAGCTCGGGGAGGGCAAGGGAACGTGGTCCGGGGTCGTCGAGTTCGCGAAGCTGCCGCAACTGGCCGGACTCCGCGACAATTTCCTGATCGGCAGTTTTCTGCAGGGCGCCAAGCCGGTGTCGGCCACCCTGCGCCTAGAATCGGGCGGGGGCAAAGCCACCATCGATGTGGAACAGGTCACCATCGGCGAGACGCAATTTACCGGAAGCGTGTTGGGGTTCCTGGTGGAAAAGCTGATTCTCGAGGACTTCCCGAACGCGAAGCTAGGCGAGCCGTTCGATCTGGAGCATAACGTCGAGGAGATCCGGATCCAGCCCGACGGGATCCTGATCAAGATCAAGAACTAGCCTTCCCGAACAGTAGCCGCGATCTTCTCGGCGGCCTGCTTGCCCGTGCGGATGCAATCGGGGACCCCGATGCCGCAATAGGCGTTGCCCGCCAAATGAAGCCCCGGCAAGGCCCCCAGCCGTTCCTCGATTCTCTTGATCCGCTCGCTGTGCCCGACCGTGTACTGGGCCATCGAGCGAGGCCAGCGGCTGATCCTGGTGAAAACGGGCGTTTCGGTGACGCCCATGATCCGCCGCAGTTCTTCCCGCACCATGGCGATCACGTCCTCGTCGGATTCCTCGAGCACCGCGGCGTCCTCGGCCCCGCCCAGGAAGCATCGCAACAGGACGCGGGAATCACTTACGCGATAGGGGAACTTCGTGCCCACCCAAGTGCAGGCCACGAGGCGCTCTCGCTCTTTGGCGGGAACCAGGAACCCGAACCCATTCAGCTCGCGGCGGAAGCCGGCGCGCTCGTAGCCGAGCGCGACAGTCATCGAGGAGCTGTAAGGGATGGCTTCCAACTCGGCTGCCAGCTCCGGCGCCCGGCCGCGGAGTAGGGCCCCGGCCTCGTAAGCCGGGCACGCCAACACCACCGCGCCGGCGTCGATCCACTCGCCGCCTGCGCGCACGCGCCAGCCCGCGCCCGACCGCTCGAGCGTCTCCGCTTCGGCCCGGACCCACTCGCACGAGCCGGCGATGGCCTCCTCCAGAGCCTGCGTCAAACGACCGAGGCCGCTTTTGAGGGTCTGGAACAGCGGCTTGCCGGCGGCCTCACCCCGCGCCTTCTTCATCGCCGCCAGCACGCCGCGGGTGAGGCTGCCGTAGCGGCGCTCCAGCTCGACGAAGCGCGGCAGGACGCTGGCGACGCTGAGCCGCCGCGGATCGCCGCCGTAGACGCCGGCGAGCAGAGGCTCAGCGAGATAATCGACGGCTTCCTGGCCGTAGTGGTCGCGGACGAACTCGGCCACGCTTCGGTCCCCAGGAGGCGTCCGGCCCGGGCGGCGGAACAGCTCCAGGCCCATGCGGAACTTGGTCTCCCACCCGAGCAGGCGGGTGGTGAGCATCGGAACGATCCGGGTGGGGATCATCATCATGAGGCCGTCGGGCAAGGGCACGAGACGTCCCCGCCGAAGGACATAGGTGACGCGCAGATGGTCATTAGAGCCGATCAGCTCACCTTCAAGGCCGAGTTCCCGGATCAGATCGAGCGCCCAGGGTTTGGCGGCCAGGAAGCTATCGGGGCCGCCCTCGATGACGCAGCCGTCAACGACCTCGGTGGTGATGACCCCGCCCAGCCGCGGCCGCCGCTCGATGAGAAGCGACGGCACGCCGGCTTTCTTCAAGTAATAGGCGGCGGCAAGGCCGGTAATGCCGCCGCCGACGATAACAGCCCGTGGTGTCATCCGGTGGAAAGACGGCTTTCTGAAAAGGGGATGTCCGGCACGACGGCAGCTCCGCTCAGAGCTTGAACTCCCGGACGATCTGGACGACGGCCTTGACGTTCTCCACCGGGGTTTCCGGCAGGATGCCGTGGCCCAGATTGAAGATATGGCCGGGCCGGGAGCCGGTGCGCTTGAGCAGCTCGAAGACGCGCTCGCGGATCTCCGAAAGCGGAGCGAACAAGATGGCCGGGTCGAGGTTGCCCTGGATGGCGGAGCGGTAGCTGATGTCCATCCATGCCTGGTCGATGTTCACCCGCCAGTCGATGCCCAGCACGTCGCCGCCGGCGGCGTGGAGTTCGCGGAAGAAGCCGCCGGTGCCGGTGCCGAAGTGGATGACGGGAACGCCGCCGGAGCGAATCCGGTCAATCAGGGCGCGGGAATAAGGGGCGACGTAGCGCACATAGTCGTCCGAGCCGAGCGCGCCCACCCAACTGTCGAAGACCTGGATGGCCTTGGCTCCCGCCGAGATCTGCATCTGGGCGAAGGGAGCCAGCACATCGACGAGCTTGCCCATCAGGCGGCGCCAGAGGGTCTCCTCGTTGTACATCATCTTCTTGGTGGTGAGGAAGGTGCGGGAGGCCCCTCCTTCGATGATGTAGCTGGCGACCGTGAAGGGCGCGCCGACGAAGCCGATGATCGGCACTTTGCCGGCAAGGGCGCGGGCGACGATCTGGATCGCCTCGCCCACATAGCCGAGGTCCTCGGTGTTGGAAATCGAGAGGGTATCGACGTCTGCCGAGGTGCGAACCGGGTTCTCGATCACTGGGCCCCGGCCTGGGGCGAACCGCAGCTTTAAGCCCATGGGCTCCACCGGCAGCAGCAGATCGGCAAAGATGATGGCGGCGTCTACATCCAGCACCTCGATCGGCTGAAGGGTCACCTCCGCCGCCAGCTCCGGGTTCTTGCAGATCTCGAGGATCCCATGCCGGGCGCGTACGGCCCGGTATTGCGGCATATAACGGCCGGCCTGCCGCATGAACCAGACCGGACGCACGTCGGTCGGGCGCCGCCGGCAGGCGTCGAGAAAGCGACTACTCAGTGAAGCCATGCGCATGCTACCTTGAATCCGTCCTGACAGAAAAAGACTCGAAAGCCTTCAGGTTTGTGCCGGGCCGCCCACTCGGGCCCGCGCAGGAAAAACGGTTTCGTCCACGCCTCGCTGTCGATCGTCCGGGGAGCCACGACGGAAACCGAGAGGACCCCGTTGCTCGCCGGGTAGCCGGTGCGGGGATCGAATATGTGGCTGTAAAGCTTTCCTCCGGCGTAGAAGAACTTCTCGTAGTTGCCGGAAGTGGAAACCGACTCGTCGCGGATGACCACCGATTCGACGATCCGGTTCCGCGACTTGGGGTGGCGGATCTCCACCCGCCAGCCGTTCTCGCCGGGAGGCGCACCCAAGCCGTAAATGCTGCTACCGCCGCCGGAAACCAAAGCTGATCGGATTCCTGCATCCCTCAGAATCTCCACCATCCGGTCAACGGCATATCCTTTCCCGATCCCGCCGGGATCCAGTTCCAGACCAGGAACCAGGAAACGCACGGTCCTGTTCTCCCGGTCCAGAGCGATCTTTTCGTACCCGACCCGGGCGAGGACCGTTCGTATCTCCGCCCGATGCGGCACTCTGCCGGAGCCCTTATAGAAGCCCCAGAGTTTGAGTAACGGACCCACCGTAATGTCGAAGGCCCCATCGCTCGCCCGGCTATATTTCTGACACGCCTCCAGCAAACGAAAGACTTCCGCGCTCACGGCGACCGGGTGCTTCGCCGCCTCACGATTGATTCGGCTCCATTCGCTGTCCTCGCGGTAGTTCGAGAGAACGGCGTCGATCCGGCGCACCTCGTCGAACGCCGAGTCGACCGCCCCTTGCAACCGGCTACGATCCTTGTCGTAGGCGACGATCGTGAACGTTGTGCCCATCGCCTCGGCGCTGGAGGAAATGCGGAGCAACTCCTCGCCCGCCGCGGCGAGATGCACCAACAACAAAACTACCACACAGTGTTTCATCCGGCGCAAGTTTTTGTGCCGCCGTGAGTTCCTGGACTCGGAAAAGCCCTGAATCAGACCCCGGCCCCACCCTCGCCGGAGCGCCCGTGGAGGAACCCGTCCACTCCGGCCCTCGATCCGGGCTCAAGCGCCGGCTCGAAGAAGATCTCCGGGCTCCGGAACAGATCCAACCGCACCGCCAACAGGCGCCGAACGTACCGCCGGGCATGGTCCAGAGCCGCCAGCGCTGCCAGATCCTCAGTCCGCGAACCGCCGAGGACCACGCAAGCGACCGCCCTCCGCCCGTCGGGGCTGAGGATCACCTCGCTGATGGAGACCGAGCCGATCCTGGGATCGTCGAGCTCATAATTCAGAATCTCTTCCAGCTCTTCCCGGATCGTTTCGGCCAACCGCTGCGTCCGGCGGAGCTGCATCGGTTCAGTCCAGCCATTCGATGGAAGCGTCCACAAGATAACGGCCGAGGTGCGCAGCCGCGTCGTCTTCCACAGCTTGCAGGACCCGCTCGGCCGCCGGCCGGGTCGAAGCGACGGTCACCGCCGAGATCAGGGCCCGCTGCCACAAGTGCTGATAATCGATTTCGGCCACCGCCACGTTGTGGCGTTTCCGCAACCGGTCTTTCAGCCCCTTGACGAAGTGACGCTTGTCTTTCAAGGAGTGAGCATCGGAGATGCGCAACTCCAGGGTGATGACGCCGATCGCCGCCATTGGATCGCTCCCGGCATCAAGCTACTACCTCCGCAGCGACGCGCTCCATGACATAGGCCTCGATCACATCGCCCGGCTTGACGTCGTTGAAGTTCTCTAATCTGATACCGCACTCAAAACCGGCCTTCACCTCGGTGGCGTCGTCCTTGAACCGTTTCAGCGAAGCCACCTTGCCCGTGTAGACCACGACGTTGTCGCGCAACAAGCGAACCTGGCTGTCGCGCCGCACGAAGCCCTCCTGCACATAGCAGCCGGCCACCGTACCCACCTTCGCGATGTGGAAGATCTCCCGCACTTCCGCCCGGCCCTGGAAGACTTCCTTGTAGACCGGCTCGAGGAGACCGCTCATCGCCCGCTTGATCTCGTCGGTGAGCTCGTAAATCACCGTGTGCAGCCGGATATCGATCTTCTCGCGCTCGGCCAGCTCGGCGGCGCCGCGCTCCGGCCGCACGTTGAAGCCCACGATGATGGCGTCGGAGGCCGTCGCAAGCAGGACGTCGCTTTCGGTGATGGCGCCCACGCCGCTGCGAATCACCTGCACCTTGACCTTGTCAGTGGAAAGCTTCTCCAAGGTTTCGGAGATGACCTCCGCCGTGCCGCCGACATCGGTTTTGAGAATGATCTTGAGTTCCCGGACCTCGCCTTCGCGCAACTGCTGATGCAGCCGGTCGAGAGTGATCCGCTTGGTCTTCGCCAGCTCTTGTTCCCGCGCCTTCGACTCGCGGTACATCACCACCTGTTTCGCCTTGGCCGTATCGGTGACCACCTGGAACGTCTCGCCCACTTCCGGCAGGCTTTCCAAGCCCAGGACTTCGACGGGCATCGAGGGGCCGGCCTCTTTGACCTGCTGGCCGCGATCATCATACAAGGCGCGGACTTTGCCGAAAATGCTCCCGCAAATGAAGTAATCGCCTACCTTGAGGGTGCCGTTACGGACCAGGACAGTGGCCACGGGACCCCGGCCGCGGTCGAGCTTGGCTTCCAGGACGGTAGCCACAGCGGCACGGTCCGGGTTCGCCTTCAACTCCCGCATCTCGGCCGTGAGGACGATCATCTCGAGCAGCAAGTCGAGGTTCTGTTTCGTCTTCGCCGAGACCGGCACCATGACGGTGTCGCCGCCCCACTCTTCGGGCATGAGGCCGCGGTCGGAGAGCTGCTGCATCACCCGCTGCGGGTCGGCGTCGGGACGGTCGATCTTGTTGATGGCGACAATGATCGGCACGCCCGCGGCCTTGGCGTGATCCAGCGCTTCCAGGGTCTGCGGCATGACGCCGTCGTCGGCCGCGACCACCAGCACCACGATGTCGGTGACCTTGGCGCCCCGGGCGCGCATCCGCGTGAACGCCTCATGGCCGGGCGTGTCGATGAAGACGATCTTGTGCCCGTCGTGCTCGACCTGGTAAGCGCCAATGTGCTGTGTGATGCCGCCGGCTTCGCGCTCGGCCACGCGGGACTGGCGAATGGCGTCGAGCAGCGACGTCTTGCCGTGGTCCACATGGCCCATCACCGTGACCACCGGAGGCCGCGGCGCCAAAGCCGCTTCGTCCACGGTGGGCTCGGTGATCTGCTCGGCCTCCACCTCGAAACTCACTTCGGTGACCTTGGCGCCGAAAGACTCGGCCACCTCCCGGGCGAGCTTCTCATCGAGCGCCTGGTTGATCGTCGCGAACACTTTGCGCTCGATGAGCTTCTTCATCACGTCGCTGGCCTTGAGCCCGAGTTTCTCGGCCAGCTCTTTCACCGTGATCCCTTCCGAAATCGTGATTTCTTTGTTGACCGCAATCGGAGCCGCACGCCGCCGCGGCGCCGGACCCTTCAGCGTCCCTTCCCGATCGCGCTCACGCTCGCGCTCCTTGCCGCGGGCCGGCTTCGCCTGATGCCGGCGGCCGGGCGCCGCCGGGGGAGCGGGAGCCGCCGCCGCTGTCGGGTGCGGTCCGCGCCGGGGCCGTGCCGGAGCCTGGCCCCGGGCGCGCGCCAAAGGCTGCCCGGGACGGACCGGACCGCCGTAGATCGGCTGGCCGGGCACCGGGCGCCTCGGCTGAGGCTGGCCCGGCATCCGCTGCTGTTCTTGCTGCTGCCGGATGCGCGCCGCAAGGTCGGGCCGGGGCGGCACCACCGGCCGGGCGGCGGGCTGGCCCACCACAGGCCCAGTCGGCTTCTCCGGGGGTTTCGGCACAACCGGAGGTTGAGCGGCTGCCGGCCGCGCGGGCCTTGCCACCGGCGGAGCCGGAATGGATGGCTTCACCGGCTGGCCGGGTTGGACGCGAGGCCGCGTCTCAACGTCCGCCGGCAGGGGCTGCCGTGGACCGGTAAGGATCTGACCAGGCTCCGGAGGACGGACCGGCGCCGCGGGCTTCGGCGCCCTGGGCTTAGCAGCGGGCTTAGCCGGAGCCTTCGCCGCTGGCTTCGCTGCCGGCGGAGGGGGCGCTGGTGTGACTGGCGGAGCCGGTTGTGTTTTGCCAGTGGCTAACGGGGGACGGATCGGCTGCGGAGCGCGCTTCGGGCGAGGCACGCCGATCGGAGGAATGACGGGCTTACGAACTTCTGCCGGAGGCGGTTTCGGGGGTTCTTCCACTGCTGTTGCCGCCGAGGCGGCTGACGGTTTTTCCACCACAGGCTGGGCGGCTTGCGCCGGTTCGGGCTTCTTGGGGACTTCAGCCTGAGGCTTTTCTGGTTCTGGCGCGGGAGCCTCCTCGGATTCTTCCTGCCGGGCAAAATACGCGCGTACCTTGTCGGCGTCCTCCTGTTCGATCGAGCTGGAATGGGTCTTTTTTCCCGTGATGCCGATCTCCGGGAGCATCTTGAGGATGACGCCGGGTTTGATCTCCAACTCACGAGCCAGCTCGTTGATTCGAATTCTACTCATACAACGTTCGGTGTCCTTCTCGCAGCGGACACTGTTGTCAGGCTGTTGTCGATTACTCGGACATAGTCCACCTCACGGCCTCAACCATCCGACAACACAAGTCCTTACGGAGTGTGATCCTTTCCTATCGTATCAGATTCGTTTTCAGCCTCGTTCCGCGCGGGTCCAGGAGCCGTTTCGACGGTTTCCGCCGGGGGCTCGCCGCCTTGAGGAGACTGATCCGTGGACTCCGGAACATCACTCGCCGGCGCCGGAGAGGCGCCAGTTTCCGACCCGCCGGCGTCACTGCCGCCGCCAGGCGCATCGGCCTCGGAAGCCGTTTCCGGCGCCTCGGACGCCGCCTCGCCGGAGGTCTCCGTGCCGGGCTCCTGCGCAGCTTCTCCAGCCGGCTCGGCGGCGGGAGCCTGTCTCGGCGCGGCCAACGGCGGATGCAACGGGCTCCGGCCGCCTTCCGGCTCCACCGGGAAGCCCCTTTCACCGGGGCTGCCCGGCTGCGCCTCTTCGGCCTGCATCGCTTCCTCGAATTGGCTGTAATAGCTGACCACCGCGTTCTGGATCGTCTGGATCGTCTCCGGTTCGATCCCCTCGATGGCTTCCAGTTGCTCGGGCGTCATGCCGCCGAGCTGCTCGACGGTGTTGACGCCGGCCCCGGCCAGGGCGTTGATCACCGCCTCAGGAAGCCCATGATCAGCAAGCACGGAGACCGGAGCGCCGGGAACGACTATCGAGGTCATCTCGGACTCGATCTCCTGGCGCTTCTCCTCTTCGCTCTTGATGTCGATGTGCCAGCCGAGGAGCCGGGCTGCCAACCGGACGTTCTGTCCCCGCTTGCCGATGGCCAGGGAAAGCTGGGAATCATCGACGATCACTTCCATGTGTTTCCGCTCCGGGTCCAGGATCGTGACGCGCGAAATCCGGGCCGGGCTCAGAGCATTAGTTGCGAATTGGACCGGATCGTCCGAGTACTGAATGATGTCGATCTTCTCGCCGCGGAGCTCCCGGATGATCGACTGCACCCGCATGCCCTTCATGCCGACGCACGCCCCGACGCTGTCCACGTCCCGGTCGCGACTGGCCACGGCGATCTTCGTCCTCTCGCCCGCCTCGCGGGCGCACCCTTTGATTTCGACCGTGCCATCGTAGATCTCAGGAACTTCCTGCTCGAAGAGACGGACCACCAGTTCCGGGGCGGCGCGGGATACGGTCACGCCGGCGTTCTTGCCCGATTTCTCGACGCTCTTGATGACGCACCGGATCCGGTCGCCGACACTGAAGCTCTCCGTGCGCGACTGTTCCTTGCGTGGCAGCCGCGCCTCGGTGCGGCCGATATCTACGATCAGGTCCGGGCCTTCCACACGCTTGACGGTGCAATTGACGAGGTCTCCGACGCGGTCCGCGAACTCGGCATAGACAGTTTCCCGTTCGGCCTCGCGAACCTTCTGCAGAATCACCTGCTTGGCCGTCTGAGCCGCGATACGGCCCAGCACGTCGGTGTCCAAGGGGATCTTGACCACCGAACCCACAGTGGCTTGCGGATCGTACTTCACCGCATCGCCGAGAGCGATCTCGTTATCGGGATCTTCGACCTTCTCGACGACGCGCTTGATCGCGAAGATTTGAATGGCTCCCGAGCGTTCGTCGAGAGTCGCCTCGAGTTCGCCCTCGGTGCGGTAGTGCTTCCGCGCCGCCACCAGCATGGCGTCCTTGACGGCGTCGAGGACGATCTGAGGATCGATCCCCTTTTCCTTGCTCAGTATTTCGATCGACTGATAGATGCTTGCCAAACCTGCCCTACCTCTGTTCCCTTGTATTCAGTTGCCGGGATATCCGCCGCGCGGCGTTTCACCACTCGAACTTGAGGTTCGCCCGCTGGATCTGCGCCAGCTCGAAGCGAACCGGAGACTCTTGCTCTGTCTCCAGCGTCACGACGTCCCCGTCCAGGCCCGCCAGCGTGCCTTCCCACAGCCGCTGGCCGGCGACGGGTTCGCGCAACACGATCTTTACGCGGCGGCCACGAAACCGTTGATAATCGGCCGCTTTCCGTAACGGCCGCTCCAGGCCGGGAGAGCTCACCTCCAGGATGTAGCTGCCGCCCGGAACGACGTCTTCGACATCGAGAATCGTCCCCACGTTGCGCGAAATGAACTCGCACTCAGCGTGGGATACGCCTTCCGGCCGGTCAATGAAGATCCGCAGGACCCGCCGCTTCCCGGCCCCCTTGAACTCGACATCGACGATTTCGATGCCTTCGGGCGCACCTACCCGTTCCGCGATTTCCGTGACCCGGGCCACGACAGCTTCTCTGCGGGCATCCTGGACTGGCATATATGAAAAAAGTGGGTCTAAACCCACTAGCGCCGGCCAAAACCTTCTACAAGAATTATACACCAGGCCTCCGCGCTTCTCCCCGTCCGAGAGCCGGTTGCGCCGCTGGTTTGCACACAAGAAAGGCTACCCCTCCGCGGGAAGGGGTAGCCTGGAAGGATACCAGCGCCGGCGTGCGAGGGCTGGAGCCGGATCAGTAGTCCATGCCGCCGTGCGGAGGGCCAGCCTGCTCCTTTTTCTCTTCCGGGATCTCGCAGACCATGGCTTCGGTGGTCAGCGCCAGGGCGGCAATCGAGG
>CAYWXL010000116.1:0-10301 GCA_964461995.1 uncultured Solibacteraceae bacterium | reverse complement strand
AGCGCCTGCTTCACACGCAGGAGGCCACAGGTTCGAGTCCTGTCGCGCCCACCACCGCGAACCTTCCTTCCTCCCGAACCCACAGGCTGGATCCCCACGGCCCGGCTTGTACTCGTCCCGCCAGCGGCCCCCCTCAACCCCTTTGCGCCGCTTCGCTCTCCTTCGCCACCGCCGCACCCAGCAAGTCTAGCCAGTCGTAGCTGCCCGGCTTCACCACGATCAGCGGCGTCTCCTGCCCGTGCGGCTTCAACCGGACCACCCCCGGCCGCAGCTCCTCGACCACCTCCAGCCGCCGCCAACGCAGCCGCCGGATCAGCGTGGACGCTGTGGCCCCGCCTTCCACCCAGATGTGCCGCGCCGGATACCGCTCCAGCACCTGCGCCGCCATCTCTGCCAGGTACGCCGCGAACCGCGCCGCCCGGGGCTGCCCCGGCAACGGCGTCCGGCCGATCGCCGCAATCACCCGTCCGGCGCGCCGGAACGTGTAGGCCACCGACAGCGCCCACTCGTGGATGATCCCTTCCACCGGTCCCGTGGCCGGGTACAGCGCCGGCGGCATCTCCATCAACGGAATGCCCCGGCGCCACAGCTCCCGGATCTGGCGTCGGCTCTCCGCCGAGGCGCTCCCCGAAAGGATCAGGATCCGCTCCTCCGGCGTGATTTCCGCTTCCCCGCCAGGGACCCGCGAACGCCCCTGCGCTTCCAGAAACGCCGCGAAGAACTCCGCCGCGCCCCCCGGTAGTGTGCGCTGGTCGCACGCCTCGGCCCACGCCTTCAGCTCCTCGACCGTCGCCGCCTCCCCGATGAAGATCCCGTTGTCCGGCAGCGGCTCTCCCCGCTTCTTCGCCGCCACCGGCACGCCCGCCGGCGCCGGCCCCACCATCTTCACGACGTCCGAGGTCCGGACCGGATGCTCGGGGTCGTTCCGGAATTCAGTCTCCTCCGCCGGCCGCCCGCCGATCCAGTACCGCCCGTCCCGGATCACCCGCCCCATGCCCGGATTCGCCGGCACGAGCACCGCCCTCGCCTTGCCCGCCGCCTCCATCAGCGCCGCCGTCTCCGCCGCCACCGGCCCGCGCAACACCGAGTCCACTTTCTTGAACAGCCGCCGGTTCCGGTACCGCGAGATCCCCGCCGCGAGCGACTGAATCCGCTCCACCGCTTCCCGCAGCGGCAGCGACCGCGTGTTCGTATCCAGCACGAGAACCTGCGCCCGCGACTCTGGAACTTCGTCCAACGCCACTTCGGCAGTGAGACCGTAACGCGCCGCAACGCCGCCGATCTCGGCAGCGCCCGTCAGATCGTCCGCAACCACCAGGTACATCGCCGAACAAGCTCCGCCGCTCTACTGCGTCAGGATCCCGCGCCCGCTCAGCCGCGCCGCCCAGCGCACCGCCTCGATCATGCTCCGCGCGCTCGCCCGTCCTGTCCACGCAATGTCGAACGCCGTCCCGTGGTCCACCGAAACCCGTACCACTGGCAGCCCCAGCGTGATGTTCACTCCCGTGTCGAAGGCGAGCATCTTGAACGGAATGTGCCCCTGGTCGTGATACATGCACACGATCGCGTCGTAGCCCTGCCGCCGCTCCGGCACGAAAGCCGTGTCCGGCGGGATCGGACCCTCGGCCTCGATCCCCGCCTCCCGCGCCGCCTGGATCGCCGGCTCGATGAACCGCTCTTCCTCGCGCTCGCCGAACAGCCCATGCTCACCCGCGTGCGGATTCAGTCCGCACACCCCCAGACGCGGAGCGCTCCGCCCGGCCTTGGCCAGCGCCTCCGCCGTCAGCTCGATCACCTCGCGAACCCGCTCCGCCGACAGCGCCCCCGGCACGTCCTTCAGTCCGATGTGCGTCGTTACCATGCTCACCGTCAACTCTTCCGAGGCGAGCATCATGCATACGCGCCCGGCGCCCGTCAGCGCTGCGAGCATCTCCGTGTGCCCCGGGTACGGAACCCCGGCCGCCCGCAGCGCCTCCTTGTTGATCGGCGCCGTGGCGATCCCATCCACCCGCCCGTCCAGAGCTGCACGAACGGCCGCCTCAATGTATTGATACGCAGCCCGCCCGCACTCCGGTTGCACCTCGCCCGGCTCCACGCTCTCGGCGTCCAGCGCCGCCAAATCCACCACCGCCGGTCCGTCCGGCGTCCCGCCCCGCCAAAACTCATCCGCCGGAATCACCTGCTCCGGCTCCGCCAGCCCACACGCCCGCGCGACGTGCCTCAGCAGCGCCGCATCGCCGAACACGAGCGGCACGGCCGCCTCGAGCGCCGCCGGCTCACGCAACACCCGCAGGCACAACTCCGGCCCGACGCCCGCGGCGTCTCCCATCGTCACTGCGATCCGCGGCAAGCGCGTGTCCCCGTCCATGCCTCTCTCGTTGCTCATCTCTGGATGAAACCCGCTCCCCCGGCCGTCCCTTCTCCCATCCTCTCACCTCTCCCGCCGCCGCAACCAGCCCTTCAGCCGGCTACCGCATGAAAAAACTCAAGCGACCGCCGCGCGCACTCGCTCCAGCGGTATCGCCGCGCGATTTCCCGTCCCCGCCGCCCGAGTTTCTCCCGCAAGCCCTCGTCCTCCAGCAGCCGCTGTAGCGCCGCGCTGATCTCCGCCGGACTCCGCGGATCCACCGTCACGCCCCCCTCGCCGGCGATCTCCGGCAGCGACGAAACGTTCGATACCACCACCGGCACGCCGCACGCCATCGCCTGCGCCACCGGAAACCCGAAACCCTCGTAAAGCGACACGTAAACAAACACCGCCGCCCCGGCCGTTAGCCCCGGCAGATCCTCCTCTGGAACGTAGCCGAGATACCGAACGCCGCCCTCGCCCGCCTCCAGCCGCCGCTGCGTCTGCTCCGCCGCCCAGCCCGCCGGCCCGGCCACGACCAAATCCACCTCCGAACGCACCCTCTCCGGTAGCCCCGCGTAGGCGTCCAACAGCGTGTCCACGTTCTTGCGCGGCTCGATCGTTCCCACGAAGAGAACGTACGGCCGCTCGAGACGGTACCGCTCCACCGCCCGCTGCGCCTGGTCGCCGGTCACGCGAAAGAACGCCTCGGCCACGCCCGAATGGATCACCCACACTTTGTCCGAGTCTAGATCCAACAGCCGGACCACATCCCGCTTCGTGCTCTCGGAAACGGCGATCAGCCCCACCGCCCGCTTGAGCACCCTCTCGGCGAAGTTGTGGTCCGCCCGCACGTTCGCCGGCGTGTGCAGCTCCGGCATCAGCCAGCAGGTCATGTCGTGCACCGTGGCCGTCAGCGGCACGCTGCGCGGCGGATTCCGCACCTGGTTCGAGGCATGGAAGACGTCGCCCCGCGCCGCGATCCAGTCGATCGCCCGATTGCCCGGCACGTTGACGAAGTAGAGCAGCCCCAGCCGCGGCCACGTCCCCGCGGGCGCGATTACGGAGCCCTCGTGCGTCAGCGCGCCGAACTCGTCGAGATAGGGAAACGCCAGGATTTCGTCACCGGCCGCCTGCTCCCGCAGCGCCCGGAGCCAGTAGTACAGGTAGTTCTTCACCCCGGCGCTGCGCAACAGCAACGGAGTGGCGTCGATCTGAATCCGCATCATCAGGCGCGCAACAGGCCGGGCCCCTCCTAATCCTAAAGCACCCGGGAATCCCGACCCTGACGACTCGCGCGGCGCCTCCCGGCGCTACCGCAGTTGCCGCTCCACCTCTTCGAGCCAGTCCGGAGCCTTCAGCACCTCCCGTGGCCGGCTGCCGTCCGGCGGACCGATAATGCCCTCCCTCTGCATGATGTCCAGCAGCCGCGCCGCCCGCCCGTAACCGATCCGCAATCGCCGCTGCAGGATCGACGTCGAGGCCTTGCCCATCTCCAGCACGACCCGCACCGCCTGTTCGTACAGCGGATCGTCGCGCTCCACCTCTTCGCCGTCCTCGCCGCCTTCTCCCTCCTCCGGCGGCGGCATCAGGAATGTCTCGTCGTACTCAGGCTGCGCCTGCTCTTTCCAGAACTCCACCACCGAGGTGATCTCTTCCTCGCTCACGAACGCCCCGTGCATCCGGATCAACCGCGACGAGCCCGGCGGCAGGAACAGCATGTCGCCCTTGCCCAGCAGCCGCTCGGCCCCCATCGTGTCGATGATCGTCCGCGAGTCGAACCGCGTCGCCACCCGGAAGCTGATCCGCGCCGGCAGGTTGTTCTTGATCAGGCCCGTGATCACGTCCACGCTCGGCCGCTGCGTCGCCAGCACCAGGTGCACACCGACGGCCCGCGCCATCTGCGATAGCCGCGCCACCGACGCCTCGACGTTCGCCCGCTCCACCATCATCAGGTCCGCCAGCTCGTCGATGACGATCAGGATGTACGGCAAGGGCCGCAACTGCTCGGGCCCGGCTTGCTCAGTTCCGGGGGTGATCGCCCTCGGCCGCTCGAGCAACACCCGCACCTTGCGGTTGTACTGCTCCAGGTTCCGCACGCTCAGCGCCGCCAGCAGCTTGTAGCGGCGCTCCATCTCCACCACCGCGTTCCGCAACGCGTTGGTCGCTTTTCGCGGATCGGTGATCACCGGCGTCAGCAGATGCGGAATCCCCTCGTAGATGCCCAGCTCCACCCGCTTCGGGTCCACCAGGATCATCCGCACTTCTTCCGGCGTCGCTCGGTAAAGCGTCGCCATCAGCATCGAGTTGAGCATCACGCTCTTGCCCGAGCCCGTCGAGCCGGCGATCAGCAGGTGCGGCATCTTCTCGAGCGCCGCCACCTTGATCCGCCCGTTGATGTCCTTGCCCAGCGGCACCGGCAGCCGCGACTTCAGCTTCCGGAACTCGTCGGACTCGATCACCTGCCGCAGGCTGATGATTTCCCGCTTCCGGTTCGGCACCTCGATGCCTACCGTCGGCTTGCCCGGGATCCGTTCGATCAAGATCGACTCCGCCTCCAGCCCCAGGCACAAATCGTCCGTCAGCGACGTGATCCGGCTGTACTTGATGCCCGGCTCCGGCTTGAACTCGAACGTCGTCACCACCGGACCGTGATTGATCTGCACCACTGAGCCGCGGATGTTGAACTCCTCGAACTTCGACCGGATCGCCGCGGCGATCGCCTTCAGCTCCGCCTCGTCGTACGGATTCCGCAACGGCGGCTCGTTCAGAAAGTCCGTGTGAGGAAGCCGGAACTCTTCGGGGGGATCGAACAGCTTCGGCCGGGAACAGGATCCGGCGCCGCCGGCTTCCGCTGCAGTACCGGCTTCCTCCACGGGCTCGGCCTCAACGTCCGGGGGAGGTGGAATGTCGTCGAGAATCCGAATCGGGATCTCAGTTTCTTCCTCGTACGGGGTCTCCTCAACGGGTTCTTCCGCCGGCTCCTCCACCGCCTCAGCGCGCTGGAATACCCTCGCCATCCGCTCGGCTCGCGCCCGCGCCCGGGCTTCCGTCTCGTCATCCTCGTCTCTCGCTTCGCGTCGCAGCGACAAGCCCCGCCACCAGCCGCGCAAACGCGCGCCGGGCGAAGCCAGCCGCTCCCGGACCGGCGCCACATGCGCGATCGAGAACGTGGAGACCAGATACACCGACAGGATCAGCCCCGCCCCCAGCGCCAACAAGGCGCCGGGAACATTCAAGAGTCCCACCAGTGCGTCCGCCAGCAAGAGTCCAGTCACGCCCCCCGGGGCGATCACGCCGTTGAACAAACGCCAACCCGGCACGAGCGCCAGCAGCGCCGTCATGGTCAGGACCAGCAGGAACCCTCCGGCGATCCGCAGGATCGGGTTTTCGATGGGCTGCGAGCGTATCCACTTCCAGCCCAGCGCCACGAGGAAGAACGGCAAAAGAAAGGAAGGCAGCCCCAACGCCTGCAACAGCAAATCCGCCAGATGCGACCCGACCTTGCCGGTCAGGTTCGCCGCCGCCACCGATCCCGTAGCCGTGTTCCAGGACGGATCCGACGGGTGGTAAGAAACCAGACTGAGAGTAAGAAAGAGGGCCAGAAACAGCAGAAGCAGCCCGCCGGCTTCGTTGAGCCGCGGGAACGGCGTGGGACCCAGAATTTTCATCCCGTCGGGTGACGGAAGACAGCCAGAGCTATAAGTATTATCCCAAAAACCACGCGGTACGCAACAAAAAACCTCAACGTGTGCCGCCTGAGGAACTTCAGGAAGAAGCCGATCACCAGGCAGCCCGTCAGCGCGCTCACCGCCACCCCCACCAGGAACGGCGCCCACATCTCTGGCGCCACCCCGCCTTGCTCGGCCACCTCCAGCCACGCCTTCAGCGCTGCTCCGGCGATCGCCGGCGTCGAGAGCAGGAACGAGAAGCGCGCCGCCGCCTCGCGGTCAATGTCCCGGAACAGCCCCGCCGTGATCGTGATCCCGCTGCGCGAGGTCCCCGGCACAATCGCCAGCGCCTGCGCCGCTCCGACGATCAGCGCGTCCGCCGCGCCGATCGCCCCGATATCCTTCTCCCGCCGTCCCACGCGGTCCGCCCAGCCCATCAGCAAACCCACCGCAATCAGCATCCCGCCGATCACGTACGGACTCCGCAACACCGTCTCCACGTAGGCCTTCAACGCCAAGCCCGCCACCCCTACCGGAATCGTCGCGGCGATCAACAGCCACAGCAGCCGCGGGTTCTTCGCCAACTCCGGCGACGGCCGGTATCCCAGCCCGAACGCCTGGGCCCCGATCTGTAGCCAGTCCCGGAAGAAGTAGACTACCACCGCCGCCAGCGTGCCGAAATGCAGCGCGATATCAAACGTCAGCCCCTGGTCAGTCCACTGGAACAACCAGGGCATCATCGCCAGGTGGGCGGAACTGCTGATGGGCAGGAACTCCGTAAATCCTTGCACGATCGCCAGCAGCACCGCGTGTAGAAGCGACATAATGGACAAAGTAGTCATCGTACCGCAGCCCGCCTCATGCGAAACACCAAGATCGTCGCCACCCTGGGTCCCGCCTCTGACGCGCCCGAGACTATCAAGAGCCTGATAGACGCCGGCGTGGACGTCTTCCGCCTCAACGCCTCCCACGGTACGCACGAGGAGCACGGCGCCCGCATCGACGCCGTCCGCCGCCTCGCTGCCGAGTCCGGCCGTTCCTCCGCCATTCTGCTTGACCTTCAAGGCCCCAAGATCCGCCTCGGCGCCTTCAAAGGCGGCGGCTGCATCCTCAACCCCGGCGCTCTCTTCACCCTCACCACCGAAACCATCGAGGGCGACAGCGAACGGGCCGCCATCAACTACCCGGACTTCCCCCGCGACGTCAAGCCCGGCGACCGCGTCCTCATCGCCGACGGCAGCGTCGAGCTCCGCGTCCTCGATGCCGATGAGACCTCCGTCCGTTGCCGCGTCCTCGTTGGCGGCCCCATCGGCGACCGCAAGGGCGTCAACCTCCCCGGCGTCGCCGTCAGCACCCCTTCGCTCACCGAGAAGGACCTGGCCGACCTCGATTTCGGCCTCGCGGCCGGCATCGACCTCGTCGCCCTTTCCTTCGTCCGCCGCAGCGACGACGTCCTCCACCTCCGCCGCGTCCTCGACCAGGCGGGCGCCCAACTGCCCATCGTCGCCAAGATCGAAAAGCCGGAGGCTTGGGAGAACTTCGACGAGATCCTCGATGTATCCGACGGCATCATGGTTGCCCGCGGCGATCTGGGCGTTGAAATGGCCCTCGAGAAGGTCCCCCAGATCCAGAAGGAGATCATCGAGCGCTGCCGTGAGCGTGCCCGGTTCGTAATCACCGCTACGCAAATGCTCGAGTCCATGGTCTCCAGCCCTGTACCGACCCGTGCCGAAGTCTCCGACGTCGCCAACGCCATCGAGGACGGTACCGACGCCGTCATGCTCTCGGCCGAGACCTCTGCTGGCCGCTATCCCGTCGAGGCCGCCCGCATGATGGCCCGCATCGCCGCCGAAGCCGATGCCGCCGTCCACCGCGGCGGGTTTCGCCACTCGCCCATCCCGTCAGATCCCGGCTTCGCCGAGATCGTCGCCGACGCCGCCTACCGCGCCGCCCGTCTCGCCGCCCCCTCGGCCATCGCCGTCTTTACCAAGAGCGGAGCTACCGCCCGCCTCGTCGCGCGCTACCGCCCCCCGGTGCCCATCTACGCCTTCACCCCTTCGGCGGCGGTCGTCCGGCAACTCGAGGTCGTTTACGGCGTACGGCCCCTCCTCGTGCCCGTCCAGGAATCCTCCGATAAGGTGCTTGCCACCGTCGATCGTTTGCTCCGGGCTCGGGCCGGCCTGAAACCCGGCGACACGGTCATCATCCTCGCGGGCTTCCCCGTGGGCCGTATGAGACCCGCGAACATCATGAAATTGCACCGCGTCGGCGAGCTCGAATAGCCGTTTTCCGGGAACGCAGTCCCGCCAGGCCGCATCGAAACAGAGGAAGACCCGGTCCGGCCGGAGTAAACTAAGGGTAACGGAACAGGGGCGTAGCCATGAGCTGGACACGTATTCTCACTGCCGCCGTCCTGGCGCTGAGCCTCGCGGTCGCTCCTGCGGCCGCTGGCAAGAAGAAAAAGAAAAAGCCCAAGGAGGACGTCACCAAGATCGGCGAGCGCGATGTCGATGGCAGGCTCAATTTCTACTCCATCGAGAAAGAAATCGCGATGGGCAAGCAGTTCGCCGACGAGATCGAGCGCCAGGCCAAGATCGTGGACGATCCCATCATCGCCGAGTACATCAACCGCGTCGGCCAGAACCTCGCCCGGCACTCCGACACCCGCATCCCGTTCCAGTTCAAGGTCATCGTCAGCCCGGAGATCAACGCTTTCGCCCTGCCTGGCGGCTTCTGTTACGTCCACACCGGCCTGATCCTCGAAGCCGAGACCGAGGCCGAGATGGCCGGCGTGCTGGCCCATGAGATCGCCCACGTCGCGGCCCGCCACGGCACCCGGCAGGCCACCCGCGGCCAGATCGCCAACCTGGCCACCATCCCGCTGATCATTTTCACCGGCGGCTGGGGCGGCTACGCTATTTCCCAAGCGGCGGGCGTCGCCCTGCCCGTCGCCTTCATGCAGTTCTCCCGCGCCTTCGAGCGCGAGGCCGACTACCTCGGGCTCCAGTACCTCTATGCCGCCGGTTACGACCCTGTCGCCTTCGTCGATTTTTTCGAAAAACTCGCCTCGATGCAGAAGACCAAGCCCAGCTCCATCGCCGCCGTCTTCCGCAGCCACCCGATGACCGACGACCGCATCCAGGCCGCCCAGAAAGAAATGCAGGAGATCCTGCCGCCGAAGCCTGAATACCTCGTCACCACCTCCGAGTTCCTCAAGGTCCAGAAACGCCTGCGCGAATACCTGAATCCGGAGTCCCGGAAGTCACGCCTGGCCAACCGGCCCAAGGTCCGCCGACGCGTGGACGTCATCACCCGCGAGGAGCCAGCCCCGAAGCCTTCCGAGGAAGACGAGGACAAGCCCCCGGTGCTGCGCCGCAAGCCCTGATCATCGCTTTCAACCTATCCCCACCCGCCAGCCGCGCCGCCGGTGTGATCCTTGCCCGCGCGATCTGAGAGAATGTCCGCGGCACGCATGTCCCGGCGCTTCTCGACACGGCCCGCCATCATCACCCTGACCCTCTTCGCCCTCGCCACCTGTTCCCGCGCCCCGGACCGCCCTTTGCACCGCTTCGAGGGCGAAACCATGGGGACCACGTATTCCGTCCAGCTCGCCGGCCGTCGGCTGGCGCCCGGGGAACGCGAACGCCTGGAGGAACTCGTCCGCTCCACCCTCGCCGCCGTGGACGCCCGCATGTCCACCTTCAGAGAAGACTCCGAGCTCTCGCGCCTGAACCGTCATGCTTCCGTCGAGCCCTTCCCGGTTTCCGCTGAACTCCTCTCGGTGCTCCTCACCGCCCGCGAGGTCGGCGAGCTGACCGGCGGCGCTTTCGACATCACCATCGCGCCGGTCGTAGACGCCTGGGGCTTCGGACCCCGCGGCGCCTACCGGGAGCCTTCCGAAGCCGAACTCCGCCGCCTCCGCGCCCGCACCGGCTGGGACAAGATCGTGATCGACGCCGCCTCCTCCACCGTTCGCAAGCTCCACCCCGGCGTCCGCCTGGATCTTTCCGGTATCGCCAAGGGCCACGCCGTAGACCACCTCGCCCGACAGCTCCGCGACGCCGGCTGGCACGATTTTCTGATCGAAGTCGGCGGCGAGGTTTACGCTTCCGGCCGCGCCCCCTCCGGCCGCCCCTGGCGCGTGGGCATCGAACGGCCCGCCTACGGCTCCCAGGCCGCTCCCGCCGGGTCGCCCTCACGCCCCATCGAGCGCGTCGTCCTCCTTCAGGACGCCGCCCTGGCCACCTCCGGCGACTACCGCAACTACTTCGAGCGCTACGGCG
>CAYWXL010000115.1:8107-10404 GCA_964461995.1 uncultured Solibacteraceae bacterium | reverse complement strand
ACTACGGCCTCAGCGTCAAGCCCCCGGAAGAGGGCCTGAAGGCGATGGACTATCCCAACGTCCAGACCATCCAGATCATCTTCAACATCTTCCGCCAGCGCCCGGCCGAGCTGTTCCTCAAAGAAGCCGCCCGGCGCAAGGTCGGGGTGCTGGCCCGGGTGCCGCTCGCCAGTGGCCTGCTCACCGGCAAGATCACCCGCGACACCACGTTCCCGGAAAACGACCACCGCCGCTTCAACATCGACGGCAAGGTCTTCGACCGCGGGGAGACCTTCGCCGGGGTGGACCTGGAGACCGGCGTCCAGGCGGTCGAGGAGCTGAAGGCCCTCGTCCCCCCGGGCATGACGATGACCCAGTTCGCCCTGCGCTGGATCCTGATGTTCGACGGGGTCACCTGCGCCATCCCCGGAGCCAAGCGCCCCGCTCAGGTGGAAGAGAATGCGGCCGCGGCCGACTTCCCGCCGTTGTCAGACGAAGTGATGGCCAAAACCCGGGAGATCTACGAGCGGCTCATCAAGCCCCAGGTCCACTACCGCTGGTGAGGCGGCCCCGGCGCCGTACCGCTCACCGGATCGGCGAGAACTCGAGCGGCTGCAGGAACGTGTTGGTGATGTTCGAGACCGTGTTGGCGTACTTCGGATCCCGGCGAATCCGCTCCCACTCCGGGTCCTTCCGGAACTTGCCCCAGGCCGCCTGCCGGGCGTTCCAGTCGTCGTACCAGAGCATGTAGACGAGGTTCGGCATCTTCGCTCCGAACAGCGTCTGCCCGAAGAAGACCGGGTTCAGCCCGCAGCGGCGGAAGATGGCGATTTCGCCGCCCTCGTTGAACATCTCCACCTTGCGGTAGTGGCGGTCGAAGCTGGCCGATTCGTAGATCCTCAGGTCGAAGAAATGCGCCCCGCCGCCCTTCTTCTCCGGCGGGACCTCCAGCTTCTTCATGCCGTCGAAGGCCCGCAGCAGCCACGCCTGGACGCGGTCGAACAGCGGCGCCCCGCGGCCGGCCTCCTCGAGCGCCTTCATCCACTTCTCGTCCTCCATCATCGCCCTCTGCTTGGCCCCGATCTCGGCGTCCGAGCCGTAGGCCGTGAGGGTGACGATACGCGGCATGTCCGGACCCAGATGCACCTGGAAGTAGCCCACCGGGCCGATGCCCAGGCGCCGCGTCATCGGCAGGTGCTCGTTCTTCAGGAACTCGATCAGCCGCTCGCGCTGTTTCGTCTGGTCGTTGCGGACCTTGTAGAACCGCAACTCGTAGAACTGGTTGCCGCCGTCGGCGGCGGGCGTTGCGGCGGCAAAGCCTGCGGCCGCCGCCCCGGCAAGAAAGTTTCGTCGTTTCATCTGGATCTCCTTCCTCCTCAATCGCTCGTACCCGCTACCGGGTCTAACAGCTTCGCCGGACACGTTTCAACGCACCCGCGTCACGGCTCCAGTGGCGGCACCTCCACCCACCGGCGCTCGCGCCAGCTCTTCATGCCCAGCTCGGCCATCTGCACGCCCTTGGCGCCCTCGAGCAGGTTCCAGCGGAACGGCTCGTCCTTCACCACGTGGCGCAGGAACAGCTCCCATTCCGCCTTGAACGCGTTGTCGTAGCTTTGCTGGTTGGGCAGCTTCTGCCAGTCGTCGAAGTAGTTGATCGGGCTCTCGATGTCAGGGTTCCACACCGGGCGCGGCGTGGCCCCGTAGGGCTGGATCCAGCAGTCCCGCAGCCCGGCCACCGCCGTGCCCCGGGTACCGTCCACCTGAAGCACCAGCAGGTCGTCCCGGCGCACCCGCACGCACCAGGAGGAATTCATGTGGGCGACGATGCCGCCCTCGAGTTCGAACGTCGCGTAGGCCGCATCGTCGGCCGTGCAGTCGAACCACCGGCCCTGCTCGTCCCGGCGGCGCTTGATGTGGGTGGCCCCCAGGCAGGTGAGCGCCTTCACCTCGCCGAACAGATTGTCCAGCACATAGCGCCAGTGGCACAGCATGTCGATGATGATGCCGCCGCCGTCGTCCTTCCGGTAGTTCCACGAGGGCCGCTGCGGCGCCACCGGATCGCCCGCGAACACCCAGTAGCCGAACTCGCCCCGCACCGAGAGGATCTCGCCGAAGAAGCCGGTCTCGCGCAGCGTCTGGAGCTTCATCAGCCCCGGCAGCCAGAGCTTGTCCTGCACCACGCCGTGCTTCACCCCGGCCTTCTTGGCCAGTTGGTACAGCTCATAGGCCGTCTCGGCGGAATGCGAGCTGGGCTTCTCGCAATAGATGTGCTTGCCCGCCTCGATGGCCTTCTTTACCGCTTCGTAGCGCCGCAGCGT
>CAYWXL010000115.1:0-8007 GCA_964461995.1 uncultured Solibacteraceae bacterium | reverse complement strand
ACCGGCCGCCGCGCCCCCCGGTCCGCCGCCGGTGGGATCCGGGCCGCTCACCCCTGGTCTTCCGGTTTTTCCGTGCACTGGGGCCAGGCGCCCTCGGGCAGCGGCGGCGCCTCGACGCCCGCCCTCGGCAGCGTTCCGCTGAGTTCCTGCTTCCAGTGGGCGACGTCGCCCGCGGGACCGTAGCAGTAGATCATCCGCATCGGCGTGTCGCCGGTGTTGGTGAGCTGATGATAGACGCCCGGCGGAATATAGACGGCCTGTCCCCCGGTCACCGTCCGGCGCTCTTCACCCAGGCACATCTCGCCGGTGCCCTCGAGCACGAAGTAGATCTCTTCCTGCTCCTGGTTGTGCCAGGGCACCTGTCCGCCCTTCGGCTCCAGCGTCACGTAGCCCATGCAGAAGTTCTTGCACTGGATCGGCGAGGCTCCGCCCACCAGGTTCTGCGTGCGCCGCCGCGCCGGGTAGGTGCGGCCGGGAATCTCCTTCAGGTCGGCGATGATCATCTTCGCTCCGCTTCTACCGAAACATATCAAGGTATCAGATCCAGCCGCCGGCCCCGAAAAAACCGTCCCGCTCGGCTGGCCCCGGCGCCCCGGCCGCGTCATAATACGGCCAGAGAGGAGGTGCTCTACGATGCCGAACCTGATGCGGCGCACGTTCCTCGGGGTGGCCTCGGCGATGGCGCTGCGCGGCGGCCCCGGGCGGAAGAGTTCCGACACCCCCGCCGTGCTCGGCGGGGACCCGGTACGGCGCAAGCCGTTCCCGTCCTGGCCCCGCGTGGCCGACGTGGACCGCCGGAACTGGCGCGACGTCCTCGAGGCCTGCCGCTGGTGGCGCCGCCAGGGCCATTACGTGGTGGACTTCGAAAAGGCCTGGGCCAAACGCATGGGCGCTCGCTACGTGGTCGCCACGGCCAACGGCACCAGCGCTCTGATGGCCTCTCTCAGCGCCTTGGAGGTCGGCCCGAAGGACGAAGTCCTCACCACGCCCAACACCTTCATCGCCACCATCAACGCCATCCTGGCCCACTTCGCCCTGCCCGTCTTCGTGGACACCGACCTCGACACCCACCTCATGGATCCGGCCAAGATCGAGGCCCTCATCACGCCCCGCACCCGCTGCATCCTGCCCGTCCATATCGGCGGCAACGTTTGCGACATGGACCGCATCCGCGCCGTGGCCCGCAAGCACGGCATCCCGGTGCTCGAGGATGCCTGCCAGGCCCACCTGGCCGAATGGCGGGGCAAGCCGGTCTCCACACTGGGCGAGCTGGGCTGCTTCAGCTTCCAGAAGTACAAGAACGTCCCCGGCGGCGAGGCCGGCGCCGTGGTCACCAACGACGAGAAGCTCTACCGCCACGCCTACGGTTTCCACTCCCACTACCGTACGCCGCCGAACGAGGGCCGGATGGACCCGGCCGAGTGCCGCAACGGCATCAACCAGCGAATGGCCGAGTTTCAAGCCGCCTTGCTGCTCGCCCAGATGACCCGCATGGAGGAGAACGCCCGCACCCGCGACGCCGCCGCCTCCCGCCTGCGCGAGTTGCTCGCAGACGTCCCCGGCATCACCCCGGCGAAGATGTACGAAGGCTGCACCCGCAACGCCTGGCACATGTTCATGATGCGCTACGACGCCGATGCCTTCGCCGGCCTGCCCCGCGAGGGTTTCCTCCGGGCGATGCGCGCCGAGGGCATCCCCGTCTCGGCCGGGTACAACCGCCTGAACCGGCAGCCGTTCCTCGAGAACACCTTCAAGACCCGCATGTTCCGGGCCGTCTACACGGAGAAGGAGATCGCCGCCTGGCGGGAGCGCAATCATTGCCCCGAAAACGACCGTCTCAGCGACGAGGTCATCTGGCTCAGCCAGCCGGTGATGCTCGCGACGGCCGCCGACATGGAGGACATCGTCCTGGCAATGAAGAAGGTCCAGCGGCACGCCGAGGCGATCCGGAAGGCGTGATTAGGGCCGGCCAAGGGCCGCCGGCCCGGAAGGTGATCGATGTCTGGGTGCGTGCGGGGGCGCTCGGCCCCTAGCCCAGCAGCCGCGCCGCCATGGCGCGCTTCAGCTCCTCGATCCCCTGGCCGGTGACGCTCGAGATCTTGAAGAACGCCAGCCCGCGCGACCGCGCCAGTTCCTCCAACACCCGGATCCGCTCCGGATCCTGGGCCACGTCGATTTTCGAGGCCACCAGCAGCATGGGCTTGGCGGCCAGCTCCGGGCTGAAGCTCCGAAGCTCGTTGACGATGACGTCGAAGTCGGCCGCCGGATCGCGGCCCGTGGCCTCGGAGACATCGACGAGATGCACCAGCAAGCGGGTACGCTCGATGTGCCTCAGGAAGCGCGTGCCCAACCCGTGGCCCTGGTGGGCGCCCTCGATCAGCCCCGGAATATCGGCCACCACGAAGCTGCGCTCGTCGTCGGTCTTCACCACCCCCAGGTGCGGCTCGAGCGTCGTGAAGGGATAGTCCGCCACCTTCGGCCGCGCCGCCGAGATGCGGGAGATCAGCGTCGATTTCCCGGCGTTCGGGAACCCCACGAGCCCGGCGTCGGCCAGCAGCTTCAGCTCCAGCCGCAGCCGCCGTTCCTCGCCCGGGAAGCCCGGCTCGTGCTCGAGCGGCGTCTGGTGCGTCGGGGTGGCGAACCGCGCGTTGCCCCGGCCGCCGCGGCCCCCCTTGGCCGCGACGAACCGCTGGCCGGGTTCGGTCAAGTCGCACAGGAACTCGCCCGTATCGGCGTCGTAGACCACCGTGCCCACCGGCACCGGCACCTCCACGGAGGCCCCGTTCCGCCCGGTCCGCTTCGAGCCCTCGCCGTGGCGGCCCCGCTCGGCCTTGTGTTCCGGGTTGTAGCGCAAGTGCAGCAACGTGTTGTAGCTCTCGGTGGCCACCAGGATCACGTCGCCGCCGCGGCCCCCGTCGCCGCCGCTCGGGCCGCCCTTCGGGACATACTTCTCCCGGTGGAACGCGAGGCACCCGTTGCCCCCGTCCCCGGCTTTCACCCGGATTTTCACCTCGTCGATGAACATCGCCACTTTTCTGAGGCAGCCCGCCGCCGGCCAATAAGAAAGCCGCCTGCTGGCGGGCAGGCGGCCTCGAAACTCCGTTGCTCGAGCGAGCCGTCTATTGCGGCTGCGCGGTCTCCTGCGGCACTACGTAGACGTACTTGCCCAAGCGGCCGCGGTTGCGGAACTGCACGATGCCGGGGATCTTGGCGAACAGCGTGTCGTCCTTGCCCCGGCCGACGTTCTGCCCCGGCTTGTACGGCGTTCCGCGCTGCCGCACGATGATCGAGCCGCCGGTGACGAACTGCCCGCTGAAAACCTTGATGCCCAGGCGCTTGGATTGCGAGTCGCGCCCGTTCTTCGAACTGCCGAGTCCTTTCTTGTGAGCCATGATCCCTCCCTCAGGCGACGATCTCCTTCACCGTCACGCGGGTGAAGTTCTGCCGGTGGCCGATGGTCCGCTTGTACTGCTTCTTGCGCTTGAACTTGAAGACCAGGATCTTCTTGCCGCGGCCGTGCCCGGCGATCGTCGCCTTCACCTTGGCGCCGGCCACCGCGTCGCCCGTCAGCAACTCACCGTCGTCGTTGGAGATCGCCAGCACCCGGCCGAGCTCGATCTCGCTGCCGGGCTCGCCGGGCAGGGTCTCCACCTCGATCGTGTCGCCGGGCGACACGCGGTACTGTTTCCCGCCGGTTTCCACTACTGCGTACATAGGAATCCTTTCCCGCTTCTCGACTGGTTTGGGAGGCTGTCCGACAAAGACACTGGAGCGGCCGCGGCCCTCCAGCCTCGTTATCTGATTTTACACCAGCGCCTCCGGCCGCCGCCACCCGGGTTCGCCGCCCCGTCTCTTCGTGGCGTCCGCTAATGGACGCGGCCTGCGGAAAACCCGAACACCGCGACCGGCGGCGGAGCCGCGACGCGCCTGGGGGCCATTCCATGACGGGTTCCACTGCAGCGCTGGGACGCCTGCGAGCGGAATCGCCGGGATCTGCGGCGGACGCTCACGACTGCGTCCAGCGCAATGTTGCAGTTGGAGCCGCAAATCGAACAGCCCACTGCCGCCGTTTCGCGCATCTGGTTTCGCAGGGTTGCCTCTGGGGGGCAGTCCGTGTCGATAATCAGTACAACATCATGACGACGAGTCTGGGCTACAACTCGTCGAGCCATTTCGGCGTCCACTCCGGTTGGAGGGGGGCGCCGCTGTCCTCCTGCGTCGGGATCCCCCGGACGGGCGGAACCCGGCAAGCGCTGACGGAAGTGATTGGCAGCCAAGCGCTGCCTGTTCGAGAACCGGAAGAGTAGATGGCGTCAACATTATTTTGCTTGCTGTTGCTGGCGGCGCAGGCCAGCTACGACACAGCGCTTGAGAGTTATCGGGCGGGCCGCATTGCGGACAGCCAGGCGCTGCTGGAAGACCTGATCGCGCAAGGCTCCGGCGAGGCCAAGGTGTTCGGCCTTCTTGCATGGTGCCACCATCGGCAGGGCCGCCCGAACAAGGCGCTGGCTGCGATCCGGCGGGCGATCGAATTAGCGCCGGACGAGGTGACCTGGTACAACCAGGCCGCCCAAATCCTTTTGGAGAATCGAGCGTTCGAGGCCGCCTACCAGACAGCCGTGAAGGCCCTCGACGTGGACCCCGACTCCGCACAGGCCTGGAAGCTCAAGGGCCGGCTGGAACTGGAGCGCGGAGCAAAGAAGCAGGCGCTGAAATCGTTCCTGCGCTCCACCGAGCTGAACCCTGCGGACCCTGAGGCGCTTATGTGGCTCGGCATCGCGCGGGAAACGCTGTGGCAATACGAGGAGGCCGCTGCCGTCTTCGAGAGAGGGATTGCCAGATTCCCGATGTTTGCGCCGATGTATGCCGCCTACGGCGGCCTCCTACTGGAACCGAGAGCGCAACCGGACGCGAAGACGAAGAAGCGGGCGCAAGCGCTGATTGAGAAGGCGCTGGCCTTGGACCCCACCCTGCCCTACGCCCACTACGATCTCGGGAAGCTCCTGCTGCAAGAGGGCGAAGTGGCCGAAGCCGTTCGGCGCCTGGAAGCGGCCGTGCGGTTGGATCCGCAGAACAGCCAGTATCACCTCACGCTGGCGAACGCTTACCGCTCAGCGGGGCGCAGCAAAGACCAGGCCCGGGAACTCGACGTCTACCGGAAACTGAAGGCTCAGGAAGCCGGGAGGAAGTAGGGGCGGCTTTCCTGCGCCGCCCCTAGCCTATAGCACAGCTTTACCAGTGGAAGCGGGCCGTGTACTGGACCTCGCGACCGTAGTTGCCGGGAAAGATCGACGTGCTCATGCCCATCGTGCCGCTGCCGACCCTGGTGTCGGGATTGCTCTCGATGAAGTGGTTGGGCAGGTTGTAGAACTCGAAGCGGAGTTCCAGCTTCACCCTTTCCGTAATCGGGAAGTACTTCACCAGGGTTGAATCAAGGCTCCAGAAGCGCGGGCCCCGCAGGCCGTCGTAATACCACGGGTTGGTACGGGGGGTGAAAGCCGGCAATATCTTGAACACGTTGGGATTGAACGCGCGGCCCTCCGGCACATTCTCGCGTGGGTCGCCGGTGACCAGCGCTGGCCCGAAGGTGAGGAGCTGCCCCCCTTGCAACATTAACCAGTGACTGGTCGCCCAACCTCCGATCAGCAGATCCACGAACCTGCTGACTCCGGAGAAGTACCTCCGGCCGCGACCAAAGGGCAGTTCCCACGTGCCCGCGATCCGCAAGTAATGCCGCGGCTGGCGACGGTCGATCCAAGTCTTCTTGTCGTAATAAACGTCGGTGTTGTAGACGTTGTTGAAGAACTCCGTGCGGCTCTCGCGATTGTACGTGTAACCGAAGATCAGGCTCATGCCCTCGGCCATGCGCCGCTGAGCCTGGATCTGCAAGGCGTAGTACCGATTTTCGATGCCGTCACGGAACATCTCGGTCAAGTTGACGTAGTGCGGGTAAGGCTTGAGCAACTGCAGAACCGAGACTTCCTTCTGCACGCGGAGCTCGCCCGGCATCTTGTCAGCGGGCAACAGGTTGTAAAACGGATTCGGGACCTTGGCCTCCACCTCCCCTTTATACGTGTAAATCAGGTTCGGATCGACGAGGTTGATCGGCCGGTTGAAGCTCCCGCCCCACATGCTCCGGTCGTGTACGTTATGGCCGAGGTGCATGAAGAACGTGGTGTCCAAAGCGATTTTGCCCGGCAGCTGCCGCTGCAGGGACACATTGACCCGATCGGCCATCGGCGTCTTCAAGTCTTGCTTCCACCAGGAGGCCGACGCCCCGAGCTGGGTGTAAATACCCCGGCTCTTTCCAGGCGGCAAGATCAGCGGGTTCGAGGCCGGGAACGGGTCGCTGATCAAAGTGCGCGGCACGCCCTGAAGCGGCCCCAGTGCATTCGTCCTCTGCGAGAAGCCTTCCTTACGAACGCTCCAACCCTCGGTGTAAATAGTCCGGATCGGGGTTGCGAAACGCGCATAGCCGATCCGTAAGGAGGTTTTATCGTTCAGGCGAATCGCGATACCCACACGGGGCAAGAAGTTGGTCTTCGGGGGGTCGTACACTCCGGGATGTTTGTCGTCGGTGAAGATCCACGCACCGGTGTACTTGTAAGGAATGTCGGCGATCGCCGTGACCTCAGGCGGCATGGTGACGCCCGACTGAAGTTCCGGAATCGGCTGGTCCAGATCCAGCAGCCGGGAGAACATCCGAGTCTTTTCCGACGGCGCCGTCTCATACTCCCAGCGAAAACCGAGATTGAGGGTAATGTTGCGGGTCAGCTTGATGTCGTCCTGGACGTAGAGCGCGTACTGATCCAGCACGAGGTGCCACATGGGATTGATGTTGGCCCAGCCGCTCGTCACCACGCCCAGCAAAGCGGTGGCGAACTGGGAGCCGCTCTGCGAGGGGTCGTAGCCCAAATACGTGCTGCCCGTCTCCACCGAGTTGAAAGTGAAGCCTCCGGGGCGAGGCTGGCCGTTCTTTTCCCAAGAGTTGCGCCACTGGGCGCCGAACTTCAACGTGTGGATGCCGCGGGTAAGGCCGAGCTTGGCTTGGATGTTGGTCTGATACTCGCGCACTAGCCACCAGCCGGTTCGCCCCGCACTGGCTGAGCCGTTACCGGTGTAGGTGATGCCGGGGTAATAGACTCCGGGCAGGGCCTCGGTCACCGGCTTGTACCACCCGTTCGGCCACAGCTCGGCCCAGACGTCTTCACGGCCCTTGGCCCACTGGGAATCGTAGTCGTCCTGGGCGCGCGTATAGCCGAAGCGGACGTCCAGCGTCGTGGTCGGGTTGAATATATAGACCGCGTCCGCGGCGGCGTTTTCGGCATCCATCAGGCCCCCGTTGTCGGACCGCACGGCGCGGGTGCCGCCCCAGTTCGGGTTGTCCAGATCGGTGTGATAGATCGAGTAGCGGAAGTACATTCGCAGCTTCTCGCTGGGGATGTAGTCGACCCGGTCGGAGATGTTCCAATACTTGTGCCACCAGTTGTATTGGGTCTTGAAGTTGTTGATGCCGCTGGGGTCATCGCCCGGGTTGTTGGGCTTCCACAGGTCGTTGACCAGAATGCGGCCGGTGGGGTCGATCCTCGACGATGGGATGACGTTCCCCGGGAACGGCATCCGGGTCACCGTCCCGGTGGCCGGCTCGTACTCGGTGGTAAACGGATCATAGATTGGGCGGAGCGTGCCTTGCGGCGTCAAAGTTTGCGAAAAATCGCCCCTCCTTTCCAGATCGGTGGGCACCGTCGAGAGGTGGGCCCTGGCGGGCTGCGTCTGGCGCCACTGCTCGTAGACGAAGAAGTTGAACAACTTGTTCTTCTTGATCGGGTTGCCGAGCGTGCCGCCCCAGACATGGTTCTTGATGAAACTCGGGGTGCGGGTGATCCGGTTCACCATAGCGTTGAAGTACGGGTTGCGGCCGAAATAGTAGGCCGTGCCATGGAATTCGTTGCTACCCGACTTCATCGACAGGTTCAGCACACCGCCGGCGCTGAAGCCGTACTCGGC
>CAYWXL010000114.1:0-10547 GCA_964461995.1 uncultured Solibacteraceae bacterium | reverse complement strand
GTCACTCGACCATCAAATAGCGGAAACGGTTTGCTGGTCTGGACGATCTTCGCCGCGTTGTCGCCGTGGCATCCGAGACAGAGATCATTGCCTGCCGCGTAAAGCTGTTTGTCGTTGGCCTCGGCGTGGGGGTCGTGGCATAAGACGCAGGACTGCCGGACCGGCTCATGCACGTATTTCTTGCCGGCGACCACCTCGCCGTGGCAATCCAGGCAAAGCTCGCGGCCGTCCTTTACTAAGTAATAGGGCTGGTCGCTCCCGTGAGGGTCATGGCAGTCAGCGCACGCGTTGGCGTCCGCCGCCAGCAAGCTGTGCCGGTGGGCGGCCTTCTCGAAGCGTTCTTTGAGCTCCTCGTGGCAGCCGAAGCACAAGGCTGCCGTGGTGTCGGCCGTCAATTTGATCACGCCATCGCTCGGGGGCTGATGGCAGGCTTCACACTGCCGCGCTCCGTAAGGGCCGTGCTGCTCTTCGGGGATCAATTTAGCCAGGGGAGCCGCGTGAGGATCGTGGCAACTCGTGCACCTCGCCTTTTGGAAAGGCTGGCCGTGATGGGCCGTCACAGCCGCCGGATCTTCCGCATCGTGGCAGCCGAGACACAGATCCGGCTCTTTATCGTTCAGGTACGGTTTGGACCCAGCCATGCCCGGTTCGCGGTGATTGAGGTGGCAGGCGTCGCAGCCCATCTCCACCGCAGCGTGGACGACGGGTTGTTCAAGCTTCTGCTTGATGTCGCTGTGGCAGGCCAGACAGCCCGGCTCTCCAGCCCCTTGAGCGTACGCTGGCGCTACCGCTGTCCAGAGCGCCACCGCGAACCCGCTAGCCCAGATCCGTAACATTGTTCCGCATGGCCTCTCTTCATCCGAATTTCGGCTGGACGATGTCGAGCCGCCCCCTCTCCGTCTCCGTCCCAACCGGTATACGGGCCACTACTTCGCGGATGTCATCCGCGTTGAAATCTTCCCGGACGATTCCCGCCAACACGCGCCGATACCACTCCTCTGCCGCCGGCTTTCGTGTGGCTAGAATCACTCTCATGCCCGGAGACCGGCTGTCCCCCGCCAGGCAGTGGACCAGTTCCCCGGCCTCAGCCTCATTGCCATTTACTTCCACCACTACGAAGGCCGGCCGGAACTCTCCCACCTGCCTGGCCGCTTCGTAGCCGTTGCGGGCGAACCGGAACTCCAGATCGTCTCCCCCTGCTCGCCACAGGTTCCGCATACGCGACTCACACCTCGTCACCACCAGGACTCGTGTCGGCAACCCCATGAGCCGCCGGTAGTAAGTGCAGTCCTCACACGATCCTTGACAGAAGAGGCGCCGGTGGCCGAGTTCGCAACCGAGCCGTAGCAGCTCAAAGCACCGCGTCGCTTGCACACGGTAGACGGCGCAGTGCTTGCACTCGTCTCGAATCCGTCCGTTTTCCGCCAAGTACTCCCAGCAGCGGAGCGGCCCTGAGGTGGAGTCCGTTTGGATGTGGGTTTTTCGGGCCGCCTTTCTGGACTGCCGCCGCTCGACCAGGAAGCGGTCGAGTTCCGGCCGGGCGATCCGGTAGTGCCCGCCGACTGTACGCTCGGCCGGGAGCTTGCCGCATTTGATCCATTTCAGCACCGTGTCCCGCTCGACGTGACAGATATCCGCCGCCTGACCCGTCGTCAACCAACCTTTCGCCTTGGCGGGCATTTCCCTATTCCGGGTTTCATGATACCAAACTCTTAAACGCAAGATCAATACTTGTGTAGTAGTTTAGTACACGTTCGCGTTTTATGCGGTTCCAGTCCGAAGGTACTATGCAAATTCTGCATTCCCGGCACCCTGGACTCCTACGGCGCCGCCCCGTTCTGGGATTGCGGCTTCAGCAGGTCACGGTGCGGGTCATCTGACGGCACCTTTGCGGCCCACTTCCCGGCTCGTTCTTGGTCGCCCTTCTGCCGCCATACCCAACTCATCCCGGCGGCAATGTCTGCGGCATCCGGCTGCAGCTCGATCGCCCGCTGGAAACAGCGCTCAGCGGCCTCGATCTCTCCCCGTTTCACTTCGAGATAGCCCAGCTCGACCCATGCCGGGCGAAAGTCCGGCGCATCGCTGGTAAGAGTTTTCAGTATGCCAGCGGCCTGGTCCGTCATTCCGAGCCGCAAGAGTTGCCGGGCCAGCGCCAGCCGGCGCTGGTGTTTTTCGTCACCGGCCGGCTGAACTTTGACGGGCCGGGCTTTGCCGAAAAGTTCGTCCAGGCGCCGCCGGACAGCTCCCAGACCTTCCCGGCCGAACCCCGCAGTCCGGTGCAGCAGCTTTCCATCCGCCGAGACGATCAGCAAGCTCGGCGTGGCCACGATTTGGTAGCGTCCGAAATTAGCGCGGTCCGGGTCCAGCAGTACGGGGATCGGCAGACCGCAGGATCTGACGGACTTTTGGAGTTCGTCCCGGTCGCTGGGACCGGAAACGACCGTCACCAAGGCAGCGCCGTCGTATTCCTTGGCTAGTTCGGCAGTTCCGCACAAGGCAGCCTCGGAGCGCCGGTACTTCGGATGCCAGAAGAGCACCAGCCGTACTTTTCCGGGGAAGTCATTCAGCGTCTTCGTGACGCCTTCCAGGTCCACCGCCTCAAGCGGGGGAACCGGTTTACCGATCGTGAGCCCGCGGGGATCCGGCGGAGCCGCCATTGCGGAGATCCCAGCTCCCAGCAGCACCCCAGCCACCCAACACTCAGCGACTCGCATCCCCCTCCGCCCGCGTATAAGATTCCGGCCGGTGGCACCCCGGAGCGCAAGAGCCGCCGTTGCTCGCCGGTTGGTAATTGACAGGCAATTGCCAGTTGCCGAAGGGTACCGAATCACGGATGTGATTCGGGTGCCGGCTGGCGTGGGTTTCGTGGCAGGCCCGGCAGGTCCTGCCTTTCCGCGTCTTGTGAACGTGGACGAAATGCAGATTCCGGCTGCCGTCACGGAAGTCGGTCACGGTCGTCGTTTCGGCTTCCGTCGCCAGAGCGGAATCGTGACAAGAGAAACAGAGGGCGAAGTTCTCCTCGCGGTACGGGGCATAGAAGGTCGCCGGATATTCGGCGAACAGCAGCCGGAAGAAATTGGATCCGTGCGGCTGGTGGCAGCCGGAACAGTCCTTTTCCCGGATCGGCCCGTGGTGGTCCGGGTTGTCTGCGAGGAGCTTTTTCATGTTCGTCAGCCCCTTGACCCGAGAGCCATCGTGGCAAGCCAAACAGACCGCTACGCCGTCGGAGCGCAGGAGCGGACGATACTCAGCCCCGTGGGGCCGGTGGCAGTTGAGGCAGGCGGGCGGATCGGTCACCGGCGGATGTTTGACTTTGGCCGATTTAGCGGTGTCAAGGATATCGCTATGGCACATGCCGCACAGCTCCGCAGTCGGAGATCTTAACTGCGCGGGTTGATCTGAGGCGTGGGGGTCGTGACACGTGGTGCACCCGCTCTCCAACGCCTCGTGTCGGAACGGCTCGGCTTTCAGCCGCTGCTGCATCTCCTGGTGGCAGACGAAACAGAGTTGATTCCCTTCGGTACGGACCAAATGATCGTGATCGGAGGAGTGAGGGTCGTGACAAGCGACACATGCCCCGACCGCCACCGGCCCGTGCATGTGTTTGCCCTCGAAGGATTCATGGCACATCCCGCATAGCTCGGCCGGGGGCGCGGCCAGGGTTGCCTTGCCCCCCTTTTCGGGGACGTCGTGGCAGGTGGTACAGTCATCTACTGCCGCGGCGTGCTCGACACGGGAGCCCATGAGGTCAGAATGGCAGGAAGTGCACGCAGCGCCTCCGGTCGCTGGATGCTGCGCGTGCAGCCCGGCGGCAGCCAGGGTCCACACTGCAGCGAGCTTGGCAATCCGGGTCACGAAACACCTCGGTACGGTCCACGATGAGTCCGCGGCTCAACCAAGACCGAAATTATACGTTAACTAGTTGCAGACCCGAAGGTCAATAAATCAAATGCATCACCCGTACTAGAGTGTTCGCCCGAGAACCCGGCGCCGGCCGTCTGGATTCCGGGAACCGATTGAGAAGCAAAGGCTTGTTTCCCAACCGTTTCCCCTGCCCGCATTTTCCCGCTCAGGTTCGTAGCCGGCTCTGCCCGCACCGGCGTAGGCGGCGGAGCCCGCATGCAATCCAAGCCCGCGCTTTCGGCCTTGGTCTTCCTGCAGCAGCCCTGTCCGCTACAATGGTCGCTGCTGTGAAGAAGTGGATCCAGATGGCGTTGCTGGTGGCAGTCGTCTTCGCGCTTGCCGGTTGTGGAACAGAGGCTCCCCCGGACTCCGCCGGCCCTGATTACCCGTACCGTCCCGTCCCGTTCACCAGCGTTCGCCTCGCGGATGCTTTCTGGGCGCCCCGCATCGAGACGAACCGGACCGTCACCGTGCCTTACTGCTTCCGCAAGTCTGAGGAGACCGGCCGCATCGACAACTTCGCCAAGGCCGGCGGTCTGATGGAGGGAGACTTCGTCGGCCTGCGCTACAACGACTCCGACGTCTTCAAAGTGATCGAGGGCGCGGCCTACTCGCTGGCCATCCATCCGGACCCGGAGCTCGACGCCTATCTCGACGCTCTGATTGCCAAAATCGCCGCCGCCCAGGAGCCGGACGGCTACCTATACACGGCGCGCACCATCGCCCGCGGCGACGACATGAAGCGGATCGGCCCGAAACGCTGGTCAAACCTGATCACCAGCCACGAACTCTACAACGTGGGCCACCTTTACGAGGCCGCCGTGGCTCACTACCGAGCCACGGGCAAGCGCACGCTCCTCGACGTGGCCGTCAAAAACGCCGATCTGATCGCACGAACGTTCGGGCGCAATGGAATCCACGACGTCCCTGGCCACGAGGAGATCGAGATCGGCCTGGTGAAGCTCTACCGGGTCACCCGCAAGCGGGCCTACCTGCGAACGGCCAAATTCTTCATCGACGAGCGGGGCGACCCGGAGCGCCACACCATGGAGCACCCCAAGCGCGGCCGCTGGTACATGCAGGATCACGTGCCGGTGAAGCAGCAGACCGAAGCAGTAGGCCACGCCGTCCGGGCCGGCTACCTTTACGCCGGAGTGGCCGACATCGCGGCGCTCACCGGCGATCCGGGCTATGCTGAGGCCCTGGAGCGGATCTGGGAGAGCGTCGTGGGCCGGCGGATGTATCTCACCGGCGGCGTCGGCGCCCACCGCTCTGGCGAGCGGTTCGGCGACGACTACGAGCTGCCGAACGAAACCGCCTACGCGGAAACCTGCGCCGCCGTCGCCAACGCCCTTTGGCAGCACCGGATGTTCCTGCTCACCGGCGATGCGAAGTACATCGACGTGCTCGAGCGGATCCTCTACAACGGCTTCCTCTCCGGCGTATCGCTTTCCGGCGACCGCTTCTTCTACCCGAATCCTCTCGCCGCCGACGGCAAGACGAAGTTCAACCAGGGTCACGCCACCCGGGCCCCCTGGTTCCGGACTTCTTGCTGCCCCGTAAATGTCGTCCGCACCATGCCCTCCATTCCCGGCTACGTTTACGCGGTGCGCGACGGAGAACTCTACGTGAACCTCTTTGCCGAAGGGGAGGCTCATGTGGCGCTCACCGGCGGGACAGTCACCATCCGCCAGCGTACTCGGTACCCCTGGGAGGGCGAGGTCGAAATCCAGGTGGAACCCGCTGCCCCACGCGAGTTCGCCGTGTATGTCCGCATTCCGGGATGGGCCCGGAACCGGCCTGTCCCCACGGATCTCTACCGCTACGTGGATGAACCAGCCGCGGAACCGGAGGTCGCTGTGAACGGACGGCCCGTGGCGCTCGATCTCGTTCGCGGCTACGTGCGCCTCGAGCGCGAGTGGGCTCCCGGCGACACGGTTTCCGTGCGGTTGCCGATGAAAGTTCGTCTGGTGGCAGCGCACGAGGCGGTCGAGGCCGACCGCGGCCGACTGGCCATCGAACGCGGTCCGCTCGTCTATTGCGTCGAAGGCATCGACAACGGAGGCCGGGTGGGCCACGTCCGGATCCGCCGCGCCGCCCGCTTCACGACCGAATACCGGTCCGGGCTGCTAGGCGGCGTCACGGTGATCCAGTGGGACGGTTACATGGCCGTACCCTATTACGCCTGGTCGAACCGGGGCGAGGGCCCGATGGCAGTATGGCTTCCGGAAGAATCGCGGTGAGCATGGTCCATGGCTGCAACCGGCGGACTCGGCTTAGCGGCCCAGGAACCGCTCCAAATTGCCCAGCTCCCGCTCCGCCAGGCCCAGGTACTTCTTCCCGTCGGCGGCATCGCCGGCGTTGATGGCGTTCTCGGCTTCATCCAGGTAATAAACGAGCCGCTCTTCGGCGGCGGCGATATCGGTGCGGAGGCTCAATCCGGACGCCTCCTGCGACTGCCGGAGAGTGTCGATAGACCGCCGGACGGGTCCCGTCCGGGTCGCCATAAGCATGAGCTGCTCGCGGAGGTTACGCAGTTCGGCTTCGTTACGCGCGGGCGCGAGAGGCTGGGCCGGTGGCCGCTTTGCCGTTCGTGGCGGAGGCGCTTCGATCTCAGCTGGGCGCGACGGAGCTGCTTGAGCGGGCGCCCTCGCCGGCCTGGACGGGGGCGGGCTCGCGGACGTTTTGACCGGAGCCGGACGCGCACTTCCGCCTCCCGCCGCATGTGCGGGCGGCGTTTGCGCCACCGGTGGCGCGACGGCAGGCCTAGGCGCCGGACGGGCCAGCGGGCCACTCGGCTCGGCTGTCTCCGGCTCTTGCTGAGTAACTGGCGGCTCTGGTGCGGCCTCGGCCACTCCTGTTCCTTCCGGCGAGGTCTCGCCCAGCCCGGCGGGGATCGCTTCCTGCACCACTGCCGGCTCTGCATCGCTGCCCGCCCGGGTGGCGAACCACTTCGGGGCCTGGATCGCGGCCACGACGATCAGCGCCACTGCCGCCGTCGCTCCGGCCAGCATGTACAGCAACCGGTTGCTTCGGGGTTTGGCTGTCGGCGTCAGCGGCGGTGACGGCGCCGCTGAAACTGGCTGCGCTTGCGCCGCCCCGGGAGCTTCTTGCGCTGCGCCCGCTGGGGCCGACTGCTGCACGGCTTTCGCCGGAGCCGCCGCGGGGACGACGGCCTCCAACGCCCGCTGGAACGCCACCGCCGTTTGGAACCTTTTCTCTCTTTCCTTCGAGATCGCCATCAGGATGATGTCGTTCAGGCCTGCGGGCAAGGACGGGTCGAGTTCCAAAGGCGGACGCGGAGACGCCTCGAGATGCGCCTGCATCAGCGAGTACTGGCTGTCGGCTTCGAACGGCTTCACGCCGGTGACGATCTCATAGAGCGAAATGCCCAGCGAGTAGAGATCGCTCCGGGCGTCGATATCGGGATCGCCCCGCACTTGCTCCGGCGACATGTAATAGAGCGAACCGAGAGTGAAACCGGTCTGGGTCAGCCGTTCATCGGTCACGGCCTTGGCGATGCCGAAGTCCATCAACTTCACGATCCCGTCCGGCGTCACCATCATGTTCGCCGGCTTGATGTCGCGGTGCACGACCCCGCGCTCGTGGGCGTAGGCGAGCGCCGAAAGCACTTGCCGCACGTATCCCACGCCTTCGGCCAAGGGAATCCGCCGGCCCTGTTGGAGCCGCTCCTCGATGGTGACCCCCTCGACGTACTCCATTACCATTAGAAGCTGGTTCTCCACCCGCTGAGCGGTGTAGAGCTTGGCGATGTTGGGGTGATCCAGGTTCGCTAGCACCCGGATCTCACGCACGAAGCGGTCGGCCAGGGCAGGGTTGCCCGCCAGATCCGGCAGCAGGATCTTGATCGCCTCGACACGGTTGGAAATAATGTTGCGGACTTTGTAGACCCGCCCCATGCCGCCCGCGCCGAGCACGGCGAGGATCTCGTAGTCGCCGAAGCGGTCGCCCGGCTGGAAACTCATTGTTCCCCCTCCTTTCGTCGATCTTGCCGGTCCTGGAGCCCGTCTCTACGGGCTGTTGGTCACCATGTCGCCCACCTTCGGCGTCGCCGCGCCGGTGAACGTCCCGACCGAGGAGATCTCGTCGGCGTCGGTAATGGTCACTTCGCCGACCTTTTCAGTGATTCTGCGCAAGACGCGCCCTGTCGCCGGGTCCTTCACTTCACGCGCCAAGCGGCGGATCTCCAGCTTGTCGCCGACTTTTACGCCGGCCCGGGTACCGACGTTCAGGATCAACGTGTTTCCTGCGACGTCCGCCACGAGACCATCGATCTTGATCTTCCGAGTAGGCAGTTTGCCGGCTTGGGCGTCGATCTGCTGGGCGACCTCATCCACCGCCTTGTTCACCGCCTCGCCAATCAGCGTGGCGGCGAAGTTCACGCTTGACATGTCCACGCCGCCGCCTCCGACGGTCGCCGAGCCGCCGCCGGAGCCCAACAAAGTTGTCCCGGAACGTTTGGACTCTCCTTTACCCTGGGCCACAGCCAGGATTTCTGCGGTCGTGGTATCCACGAGGCGGGCCGTCAGTTGGACGACCGCCTTTGCTTTCCGCTTTCCGAAGCCGCCGATGCCCCAGCGGCCGGCAACCGCTCCAAGGCCGCCGATGTTGGTCACCTGATCATCGCGGCCGAACTGGGTGATCGAGCCGATGAGAATGGCATCAACGCCCAGGATCCTGCCGATCTTGGCCGCCGTGCTGGAGTCGGCGCGGTCGCTGTTCGAGAAGTTTTGCTCGGCCAGCACTTTGTCCAAAGCCTTGCGCTCGATGATCGAGTACTTGCCCGACTTCACCAAGCGGTCCACCAGCATGTCCGCGACGCCGCGACCCACGTCCTGGTCGGTGCCAAAGATCGCCGACACATAGTTGTAAACGGTGCTGTAATCGAAATCCAGCACAGCGATGCGCTTCTTCTGTTGCGCCGAGAGAGGTGAACAGATGAGCAGAAGAGCAAGGCTTAAGGTAAGACGTCTGATCACTCTTGTGTCTCCTCCTTGTGGTTGGAATGGAAGAAAAAATATCACACTCTGGCCCTTCCCGTAGCCTCCCCGACTCCTTTCTTTCCAGCGTCCGATCGGCCCCCCAGCCGTCGAGAACGCTTGAACAGCGGATTTCCCGCTGGATAGGCTTATTCGCCTGGCAGCTCGAAGCTGCCGAAGTAGCCGGTGATCTCGGGGTCAGTAATCCTCCAGCGGCGATTCAAACCGTCCCGCCAATACTCGTTGCGCAGGGCCACGCCGAGCGTCCATTCCGTCGTCGGCACGAACGGCTCGTACCAGCGGTAAGAGCCGTCGTGGGCGTCGTCGGGCAAGACCGCGCGCCGCAGCGAGACCTCGACCCCGTCGAGACGCACCAGCGCGCGGTCCCCGTCGATCTCGAACTCGATCGGGACCGCTTTGACCGCTACGATCTCGCCGATGATCTCGCTGAAGTAGCGGCTGGCGAGGCTCAACAACGGCTGCGTCTGCGGCGCGTCCACGAACAGAACGCTCTTGCGCGGCGCCTGCTGCCGCTCCAGGTTGTCTTTGCCGGCCACCACGGCGACCATCTTGCTTCCCGCTAGCGGCACGCCGTCGATACTGCCGCTGTCGATCCGCCACGCCAGAATGGCTTCCGTGGCCGCCAGATCGCTCTGGCCGGAGAAACGGCATCCGCAGGTGTAGACTTCGTTGGACCGGACCTCGGCGTAGTCGCCGCTGATCGCCGGCGAGCCGCCGGCATAGATACTGGTTGCCGCCAACAGCAGGAGGGCAATCCACACTCCCACTTTCATTTGCCACCCCCTCGTTACCACTGCTTGGTGGTGCTTCACTCTCCAAATCGTGAGCTTCACCTCGGGAGCGCCGGGCCGTCCCCGGCGCCGCGGCCGTGAACGTTCCGGGCGTTCCCATCACAAGTTTGTCCCCGCCCGCCGGCGGTGTCAAGGGGCTTGACGGCAGGCGGCGCAGATCCTACCGGGCGGTTCCAAAGCCGCGATTCGCGCCGCCGGAAAACGGGTGGAAGAATCGGCCGTAAATATGGCAGGATCAAACTGGTGAAGACGACGGTCGATATACCGGACGCCTTGCTTCGCTGTGCGAAGTCTGCCGCGGCGGACCGCGGCATCTCGTTGAAGGCTTTCATCAGTGAGGCGCTCGACGAGAAGCTGAGGACTCACGGGACGCAGCCGAAGCCCTGGATGAAAAACTTCGGGAAGCTCCGTCACCTTCGTTCGGAAACTGCCAGGATCAACCGGATCATCGAAGAGGAGTTCGAGCGGCTCGAACCGGAGGACTGGGAGTGATCGTGGACACGAACGGTCTTTCGGCTTTCGCCGACGGGGATCCGGTTGTTGGGAACCTCCTCCTTGAGACTGCGGAAATCGCTGTTCCCGTAATCGTTCTCGGAGAGTTCCGGTACGGAATCCGCGGCTCACGCCACCGTGCCGAATACGAGAACTGGTTGGCCGAGTCCCTGTCGGCTTTCCGAGTCCTGGCCATCGATGAGGATACCGCCCGCTGGTATGCTGAGCTTCGATTCCTGCTGAAGCGTCGCGGCCGTCCGATTCCGGCCAACGACCTCTGGATCGCCTCTCTGGCCAGGCAACACGGCCTGCCGGTCCTTAGCCGTGACCGTCACTTCGA
>CAYWXL010000113.1:0-11067 GCA_964461995.1 uncultured Solibacteraceae bacterium | reverse complement strand
TTCCGGCACCGGTTCCACCACCCGCCGCAGTTGATCGCCGTCACGCTCCCACCGGACCTCGTGGTCCACGAGCAACGCCACTGAGATCCGCTTCACCTCCCCTTGGGGCAACTTCACCTTGCGTACAATCCGGCTGGTCTGGTAGGCGATGTTCTCCGTGCGCCGGGCGTGCCCCGAGGAGCTCTTCCCTGGTTGAGACTTGGGACGCGGCAGGTTGGACGCGGTTCCCGGAATTCCTCCGCTCGCCAGATACTCCCCGCTCACATCCTCGGTTCGTTCGGAGCGCACCATCACGGACTTTTCCGGATCGAAGATCTCCTCGCTCTGCTCTCCACTCGAAAAATCGCACTCGACGCTCACCCCCGCCCGGAAGCCGTCCGGACCCAGCACCGGCTCCAGCGTGCTGCGGATCTTCGCCAGAAGGTCCCGCTCGATACTGCGGCGATATTCGATCAGGGCTTCCGAAGGTTGCGGCTCGTCACCCGCTCCGGAGGCACGGGGGCGGCTGAGCAGTCTCCCCCGCATGTCCATCACCGAAACCGCCTCCGGCTCGAGACCCTCGACCGCGCTCGATATCAAGTAACAGATCGATTGGACGTTCTCCGGCGACAATCGCGCTCCAGGACGGAGCTTCACCAACACGCTCGCCTTGGCCGGCCGTCGGGACTCCCGGAACACCGAGTCCCGCGGCATCGTGATGTGCACCCGGGCGCGCTCCACCTCAGCCAGGGACATCACCGAACGCTCCAACTCCCCTTCCAGAGCCCGGTGGAAATTCACCTTCTCGGCGAAGTCCGTCGCCCCGAAATTCGTCCGGTCAAACAGCTCGAACCCGATCCGGCCGCTTTGCGGCAATCCGGAGGCCGCCATCTGAATCCGCATCTCGGCGACGCGGGCCGAGGGCACGAGCACGGACGTGCCCCCGTCAGCGAGCCGGTACTCCACCCCCAGCTCTCGCAGCCGCGTAACCACATGCCCGGCATCCTCCGGGGCCAGACCGGAGTAGAGCGGCCGGAAGTCCCGCTCGTGGTTCCATCGCGAGAGACCGTACAGCCCGCCCGTCACCGCCGCCGCCGCCAGCACCAGCGAGACCTTCTGCTTCGGCGTCAGCGCCGCAATCAGCTTCCTGATCTGGTCCATGGCGGCCGCTCAACTCAAACTTGCATCCTCATGATTTCCTGGTAGGCCTGCACCACCTTGTTCCGGGCTTGCAGAAACAGCTCGAAGGCCAGCTCGGCCCGCTGCGCCGCCAGCGCCACGTTGTGCAAGTCCTCCCGCTCGCCGGCGAGGAACCCGTTCACTGCCGCCTCGGCCTCCGCCCGGTATGTTTCGACTTTCTGAATCGCCTCCGACAACACCTTCCCGAAGACCTCCCCGGCAGCCTGTGCCGAACCCGCCTGGGTCACGTGCTCGATCTCGGGCACCGGTGCGACGCCCGTCGGTAGGATCGGTCCCGGCATGGCTCACCTCAGCAGATCCAAGGAGCGTTGAATCATCTCCTTCACCGCCGTCATGGCCGACACGTTCGCCGCGTATCCGCGGGAGGCGTTCAGCAGATCCACCATGTCTTCGGCGGGATTGATCGCGGGAAACGCGACGTAGCCTTCTTCGTTTGCGTCCGGATGGCCCGGCAAGTACCGTAGCTCGGGCGGGCGCATGTCCTCGACAATCTCACTTACCTTGACCCCTGCCAACGGTTCCGCCACAGCGGAGCGGAAGATCTCGCTGAACTCCAGAGGCTCCGGATCAGCGACGAAGACGACGTCTTTCCGTCGATAAGGCCCGCCCTCGGGAGTCCTCGTCGTCTCGGCGTTCGCCAGGTTCTGGACCAGTAGCCCGGCCCGAATCCGCTGGGCGGCCATTCCGGAGGCGCTGACGGCCAGCGCAGAGAACAGGCTCATCCGTTCCGGCCCTCCTGTATCGCTTTTTTCACCGCCTGGACCTCGAGCCGCAGCAGACTGGAGGCGATGCTGAAGCGGAGAGCGTTTTCCGCCAGCAGCCGAGCCTCGCGGTCGATACTGACGTTGTTGCCGTCGTTCTTCGCCGGCAAGGTTTCCACTTCGATGACCTCCGGCTTCCCGCCCCGCGCCAGCGTCAGAAACTCGTGGCGAAAATCGATATCCCGGGTCTTGTAGCCGGGAGTATCCACGTTGGCGATATTCGAGGCCACCAGCTGCTGTCGCGCGACCAGCAGGTCCATGTAATGCTCGATTCTCTCGGCAATACCAGACAGCATCCGGAACTCACCATTGCAAAGAGGTTGCCAAGAAAGCCAACCACTTGATCTAGCTCGCCACGTACAGCGCTGCGACGACGAGAAATTGGCATCTGACGAAGCTTTAGCGGCTGAGCAGGCGGCTTCGGCGCCGGGCCGACGAGCGGGGTCCCGCGTTAATACATCGCCGGATACGCCCTCTTCATCTCTTCGGCCAACTCGAGGGCTGTTCCAATTTGGTACAGCGGTCCCGTTCCGATACCCGGACAGCCGCGGGCTGTCCGCTCCCACGCCTCCCGGTCCTCGACAAGCTCCGGCCAGAACGGGAACAAGCGGCACTGCGTCGGCTTGGCGGGGTGGATGCGGCAGCCCTCAGGCAGCAGAAACGGGCACTGTTTCCCGCGGGGCTTTCTCAGGCGGAGCCGGCGGCGAGTGCGATAGACGTAGCGGGCCTCGAACTCGTCGGAACTCATGCCCAAGAAGGCGGCCGCCTGGCGTAGGTCGTCTTCAGTAAGGTAGACGAAGCCGGGCTTCCGGCAGCAGTTTGTGCACCCGGCGATGCAGGCGAAGCGCAGACCATCCACAGCTCTTCTCGCAGAGTAACAAACCGGAAAGCCGGCCAACCCCGCCGGCGGCGCTGTAGCGACGCCGCATCCCGCTCCCGGCTCCCGCAGGGGGGCGTCGCGACTCCCGGATCCCGGCAGAGGACCTGTTACACTGCCAGACATGCAGGTATGGGAACTGGCGACCCCGGCAGGCATCGACTCATTGACGCTCGCCGAGCGGCCCGATCCCGAACCGGGCCATCGGCAGGTACTCGTGCGCATGCGCGCGGCCTCGCTCAACTACCGCGATCTGATCATCGTCAAAGGCGGCTACGGGCGGAACCTGAAGCTGCCCCTGATTCCCTTATCCGATGGTGCAGGAGAGGTTGTCGCCACCGGTCCAGGAGTTACCCGCTTCCACACCGGCGACCGGGTCGCTGCGCTGTTCATGCAGAGCTGGCTTGCCGGCCCTTACCGCGAGGCATACGGGACCTCGGCTCTCGGCGGCGCTATCGACGGAGTAGCGGCGGAGCTGGCCGTTTTCGACGAGGACGGGCTCGTTCCGGCGCCGGACCATCTGAGCTGGGAAGAGGCGGCAACCCTGCCTTGCGCCGCTTTGACGGCCTGGAACGCGCTGTTCGTAGCGGCCGGCCTCCAGCCCGGACAGACCGTGCTCACGATGGGGTCCGGCGGCGTTTCCGTGTTCGCCCTCCAGTTCGCCCGGCTGGCGGGCGCCCAGGTGATCGCCACCTCCTCGAGCAACGAGAAGCTCGAGCGCCTGCGTGAGATGGGAGCCGAACGGCTGATCAACTACCGCGAGACGCCCCAATGGGGCAAGGTTGTGCGCGAGATGACCGGCGGCGGCGTTGACGCGGTGGTGGAGGTCGGCGGCGCGGGCACCTTGGAGCAGTCGCTGCGGGCGGTCCGCGCCGGCGGCACGATCGCTCTGATCGGCGTGCTGGCCGGACCCGGCACGTTCACCCCGAACTGGATCTTTATGAAGGCTCTTCGCCTCCAGGGGATCTACGTCGGCTCGCGCGCGATGTTCGAAGCCATGAATCAGGCGGTCGCGGCGGCGGAACTGCATCCGGTGATCGACCGCACGTTCGAGTTCACCGAACTGCCGCAGGCTTTGCGTCACCTGGAAGCCGGAGCGCATGTGGGTAAGGTCGTGGTACGGATCGGCCGCGATTAGGCAAGACGTTTCTCGCCGATGGCTCACACGGGCGTGCATCGCTGGTTGCCGGCGGCGGCGCTGATCGTTCTCGCCGGCTGCTCCCCGTCGGAGCTGCCGGAGATCCCCGAGGCAGGGGATCTGCCGCTGCTGGCCGACGTTGGACGCGCCTACGAGGACGTCCTGGCCGACCCCCGCAATCCCGAGGCGAACGGCCGGCTCGCCGCGCTGCTCCACCGCCAGGGAGACCTTGCGCGGGCGGAGATCTTCTACCACCGGGCGTTCCTTCTCGATACCACCAACTTCGCGTGGATCTACCGCATGGCGGTGGTTCAACTGGCCCGAGACAAGTACGATGCCGGCGTGGCCACCCTTCGGCACGCTCTGCGCTTGAAGCCGGACTACGCAGCCGGACAGCTCCGTTTGGCGCTGGCGGCGTTCCGTATGGGCAACCTCGTCGAGGCTGAGGAGATCGGCCGCCGGCTCGCCACGATGGCCGGGGTCTCGGCTTGGGCGCGTCTACTTCTTGGACGCATCGCTCTCAGCCGCGAAGCGCCCAACGAAGCCGTGCCGCACTTCCAGGCGGCATGCGAAGAGTTCCCCGGCTTCGGCGCGGCTCGTTGGAGCTGGGGCGCGGCGGCGCTGGCGCTGAGCCGGCGCGAAGAGGCCAAGGAACAGTTCATCCTGGCGCGCCGCCACCGGTTCGAAGCGCCAACTTTGGCGGATCCCGTCCTGGCAGAGGTTCTCGGCGACGAGATCTGGCCCTGGCAAGCCCTCGCCCGGGGCTACCGCCAGGAACGGCGCGGAGCGCTGGAGCAGGCCGAGCGTGCCTACCGTCACGCCCTCGAGTTGGATCCCCGCTGCGACGCGGCCCACGCCCGGCTCGTGAGCGTCTACCTGCAGCTTGGCAAACTGCCCGACGCCCAAATGCACTATCGCGCGGCGATCCGGCTGAAACCCGCCCAGGATGATGCCCGGGCCGGCTACGCGGCCCTGCTGATGCGCCAAGGCCGCTATCAAGAAGCCCGGCGGGCCTACCGCGAGGTTCTGCGGATCAACCCGGCTCACGTCGAGGCGCTCACCTACCTCGCCGAACTCCTCGAGACGGCCGGCGCAGCCCAGGAGGCGGAAACGCTCTACCGGGAGGCGCTAGACTGCGAGCCCGGCTACCGCGAGGCGGCCTGGCGTCTGGGCCGTCTCCTTGTCGAACGCGAGCGGCTGGAGGAAGCGGCCCGGATATTGAATCAAGTCGCCGCCGTGGAAGACGAGCAGGCGCCCCGTTACCTACTCGAGATCGCACGGCTCTACTTGCGGGCCGGCTACCGCAAGCGCGCCGCGGACTATCTGGTGAAAGCGCGGCGGCTCGCCCGCAAATTCGGCCAGGCGGAACTGCTCGATCGCATCGAGAGAGAAGCGCGAAGGTATTGAGCGCTCCGCAGCAGGGATCACTCCCGCCAGCGATCCCCGCTTTCCCGCATCCGCAGGAACTCGCCCGGCCGCACCACGCGGATCCCCTCGGCGCCGTCGATGCGCAGGACCGCCTCGTCGTTCGTGATCAACGCATCCGCCCGTCCGGCCCAGGCGGCGGCGAAGAGCTTGTCGTCGTCGGGATCCGACGGGATGGCGATGGGAGTCACGGCTGGCTCCACCCGCTCGGCCCGGCGGATCACGTCCCGGGCGAGCTCCAGTTGGCGGGCGTCGCGGATCGCCCGGGGCAGCATGCGTTCGTATTCGCGGAGCAAGGCCGGGCTGACGAGGATCCGGAGGCGTCCCCGGCGGCAGTCCTCGACGATCTTCCGGCTGGCCGAATCCGGATTGTAGGCGGCGGCCACGAAAATGTTCGTGTCGAGGACCAAGCGCCTCATCGCCCCAAGTATACCGGCCCCAACGCGCCCCACCGCCGCCGGGGCGACAAAAGGTGAGCCGCCGGCGCCGTCCGGTCCACTACTTTTCAGGATGACGACCGCCAGACCGCCTCGCTCGGCGGCGCCCGAGCGCCACAACCGGGCCGGAGCGCACGCTCGCCGCCCGGACCGCATCCGGCTCTGCCCGCGCTGTCTCTCGCCCTCGTTGCGGCGGTCGCGAATACATTCGCTGACCGACGTTCTCTTCCGGATCATCGGCGTCGCGCCGTACCGGTGCCACCGCTGCTACCGCCGCTTTCGCCTTCCTCTCCCCGCGACGCGGCTGCTGGAGATCCGTGACTGAGGCGGACGCCAGCGGCGCAGGCCGCCCCCCGCCCGGGCGCGCTAGCCCTGGTACCGGCGGAAGAACTGCTTGATGCACCGGATCGCCTGGCGCGTGCGGTGCTCGTTCTCGATGAGGGCGAAACGGACGTAACCCTCGCCCATCGGGCCGAATCCGATGCCCGGCGAAACGGCGGTCAGGGCCTCGGTGAGCAGCAACTTGGAGAACTCCAGGGAGCCGAGCTCCCGGAACCGTTCGGGCAAGGGAGCCCAGAGAAACATCGTGGCCTTCGGCGGGTCCACGAGCCAGCCGGCGGAGTTCAGACCCTCGACCAGCACATCACGGCGCCGGCGGTAGACGTCGCAAATCTTCGCCGTTTCCTCTTCGCAGTCCCGCAGCGCGATGATCGACGCGATCTGAATCGGCTGGAAGATGCCGTAGTCGAGATAGCTCTTGATGCGCCCCAGGGCGGCGATCATCCGGGGATTTCCCAGACAGAAGCCGACGCGCCAGCCGGCCATGTTGTAGCTTTTCGACAGCGAGAAGATCTCAACGCCGACCTCCTTCGCCCCTTCCACCTGGAGCAGCGACGGCGGACGGTAACCATCGAAGGCGATGTCGGCGTAGGCGAAATCGTGCACGACCATCGAGCCGTGATGCGCGGCCATCCGCACGACCTCCCGGAAGAAATCCAGGTCCACGCACATCGTGGTGGGGTTGTGGGGAAAAGAGAGTAGAATCATCCGCGGCGGGATCAACGCGGTTTTGTACAGCCGCTCCAGCCGGTTGAGGAAATCAGAGGGGCTGCGCATCTCGAGCATGCAGGCGTGGCCTTCGGCCATGATCACGCCGTACTGGTGAATCGGGTAGGCCGGGTTCGGCGAGACCACTTCATCGCCGGGTCCGATGACGGCGAACAGCAAGTGGGCCAGGGCGTCCTTGGCGCCGATTGTGACGATCGCCTCGGTTTCCGGATCGAGATCGACGCCGTAGTTGCGTTTGTACCGCTTGCAGATCTCCAACCGGAGATTCGGGATGCCGCGCGATAGCGAATAGCGGTGATTCCGGGGGTTTTGCGCCGCCTCGATCAGTTTCTCCACGATGGGCCTGGGCGTGGGACCGTCCGGGTTGCCCATGCCGAAATCGACCACATCCTTCTGCTCGGCCCGCAGCTTCGCCTTCATCTCATTGACCACCGCGAAGACGTAGGGCGGGAGTTTGCGGATCCGGTAGTATTCGTCGGAGGGAATTTTCATCGGCAGATTCCGGAGCGGGCCTCGAAAAGCTCCCGGCCCGGGCATTGGTTCAGGCCGGGCCCGCGGAGGGCCGGCAGACCAGGCCCCGGCGGGCGCGCTCCATGCAGCCATTATAAAGGTGGGCCCGGCCGGGGCGGCGGCAGACCCGGACAGGACGGGGCGCCGGCGCGGAATCCGGCGGCGTGGGGCTTGATGCGCGGCGTGACGCGTGACGCAAAAGTTTGCGTCAAGAGAGAAAAGGAAAACCCAGTTGTTTTCAAGTGGTTGGCGGCGGGTGTGACGCGTCGTGGCCGGTTCGTGCAGCGCGTGCCGGGTAGTTAAATACGTGAAGAAAAGGCGAACACTGGCCGCCCGTCTCCCGTCGTGCGGTACAGTGCCGGGCTGCAGCCGCCTCCGCACCTCCACGCCGAACCGGTGCCGCAGCTTCAGGCGGCCTGTTCCACCGCACGGAGCTGGCATCATCGCCGCGGCCCCCGGACGCCGTAGCCGACGAGCGGTCCCCGGGCGGGGTGGCGGAAAACACGGTGACCGGCTGTTTCCGACATCCAACATTCTTATCTCCACGAGCGTCTCCCCGCGCTCGAGCCTCCACCCGCGTTCTAACACGGTGCGGGGAGCGGGCTGCATCGAGACTCAATACAACTAGCCGGCCGACAGTGAGTTACGAACAGGGTCCCGGAGGAGACCCGGGAATCCAAGACAGCGCGAAGCCCGCAGGGGCGGGGGGCGACGGCAAACCGGCCTACCAGTCTTACGGGCGCGGTTCCGGCAGGCGCAGCGTGATGTGGCGGAGGCCGTGCTTTCGCAAGCGGAACTGAAGGCGCACCTTGCGGCCAGCGTGTTCGATAAGGGCATCGTAGGTCCCGTAGAAGCCCTTAAACTTCACGGTGGAGCCGGCGCCGCTGGAAAGCTCCGTCCGGGTGCGCCACTCGTGGTTGATCAGCTCATCCAAGACTTTGAAAGAGGGCTTCGGCGAAAGGTCCGCGCGCAAGAGCCCGCCCCGCCACTTGTCCTCGCCCGGCGCCGCCGTTCCGTCCACGACGTTCCACCAGGTAATGGCATTGACCGCCGGGTGTGAGAACCAAAGCCGGTAAAGGTTGCGGGTCACCTCGGCCTGCACCTGCTCACCGGAGAGATCATTGGGAATCGTCGGGATGGTGATCTCGCTGATCTGCAGCGGCAGGCCAAATTCGGCGTAAAGGTCGAGCACTTTGAGGATATGCAACGGAGCCATCAGCTTCCCGGCGAGCACTCCTTGGTAGCGGCCTTCGCCGAAGAAGTGGCACTGGATGCCGATGGCATCGAGGCGAGTGCCGCGGCTGAGCAAGCTCTGAATCAGCAGGTAATACGGGCTGGATTCTCCATGGAAGTTGAACCAGACGTGGCTCGCCTCGTTGATGAGCAAGGTGGAGGCGGGCGGGAACACGCGGTCCGCCATTCGAAAGGACCGAAAGACATAGTCCTTTGGCAGCAGCACGCTCAGGTCGTGCCGCAGCGCTTCATTGACCACGTCCCAGTAAGGGATGGTGTCCCGGTAGCGCCGGGCGATCCGCTCGATGTGACGGTCAATGAGGCGTTCCACCTCCCGCCGGTCATTCGGCAACCAGTCCGGGTAGTTCCAGGTCGGGTTGTCCCAGACCAGCGGGTGGCCTTTCATGGTGATGCCGTGTTGGCGGCAAAACTCGACCACTGCGTCCGGCGGTGGCCTCCGGTAGACCGGCTTACTGGAGGCGGCGAAGCGCGGGTGGCCCGGCTCCGGCTCGAGTGCCTTCCAGTAGAACGGCACGGTGGCGAAGTTGAACAGCTCTGTGAACACCTGCTCATAGCGCCGGTTCTGTTCCGGAGTCTTGAACCCGCCGAGCATGAAGATATTGGCGCCGAAGAGGAACTCGTGGCCGGTTTGCTCGACGGTGACGCGAACATTGGTGAGCGGCTGGCCGCCGGGGCCGGCGAAGTGGAGCGTCACCCAGCCTTTGCGGTTTGCTTCAATGCCGGCCTCGATGCGATCGGTGACCTCCGGATCGCGCCAGAGTTCGCGGTACGTCTCCGATTGGGCCAGTGCGAACGGGACGGCAAGAAAAGCGATGACGAGTTGTTTTCGCAGCATAGGGTTACCGGGCTGGATGGATCGGGAACCGGTTCCGGCGTACGTGGGCCGAGCTCATCAAGGGGGGGGTCCTGGCCGGTACCAGCACGGCCGGCGCTTTGCGGTGAACGATCTTCAATCGGCTCCAGTCTCGTCAACATGCCCGGGTGCTGTCAAGCGGGGAATCCACTTTGCTCTCGCGACGCCTGCTCAGAAGCGGATGGTGTAGTTCATCTTGACCCGGAAGTTCGTGCGGAGGGCCTCGAAGCGGTCGAGCGGGTCTTGCTGCCAGGCGTGGTTAAGCGCGAAGTACACCTCCTTGCCCGGCTTCCAGATCCAGCGAACGCGCGCCTGCAGGCCAATGTTGCGGAATTCATTGCCGCACTCGATGAAGCTTGAGAGCGAGAGCCGAGGCGAGAAGGAGTAATCCAGATTCATGAAGGCCAGGCGGGTGGTGAAGTGGCCCTCGTCGAGGGTGACAAAGAACTGGCGCAGCTCAAAGGAAAGGATGGATTCAGGTGGTTGTTTTTTCGCCAGAGGACGGCGGTGCGGAGGTCGTGGCGCGTTCCGGTGTAGAAAGAGCCGGTCCAGAAGGTCATGTCGAAGATCAAGCGCTTGTTCTAGGCCGTGTTGGACTCGTAGCGAAAGCGGTCGAACCAATGATCTCAGGCGGGGATGACGATTCCCGGACGGATCCCGAAGGGCACGAACGGGCGTTCAAAAGTGGGAATCCAGTTCCACGCGAGGTGCCCGCCGTTCTCGAAGCGCCACTTCAGCGGCGCCGTAAAGATGCGGCGGCTCACTACGGCGTGGTGGACGATGTTGAAGTACTCGGTGTAGCTGACCTTGCGGCTCATCTGGCGGATGTGTCAGAAACCCGGGCGAGGCCGGAGATTGGTGCGTAGCTGCTGAAGCCGGATGCCGCGCCCGGCGACAAAGCCAAGAGCGGGGTTGTAGTTTTCACCGAGGACGCGCCAGCGGTAGGTGACGTCGATCACGTCATCCGGATAAGTGACGTTAAAGCCGTAACTGGCGTCTCTGCCATCCATCTTCGGGTCCCACGTCTTGGCGCCGCAGAGTATGAGGCCGGTGTTCTTTCCGCGTCCCAGGAAATTCAAGATGAAGAGTCCCCGGTCCGCGCCGGCCGTGGGCACCGTCTTCGCTCGGCTTCCGGCCTCGTCGATCCGGCCCGGTCTCCGGAGATCTCCCGCTAGGGGCATAGAGAATGAGCTCACGGCAGTGGGGCGTAGCAACCCGGAAACGTCCGGCGTGGCGTTGGGCTGACGGGGCCGAAGCAGGCTTTTGTCTGGATGGTGGCGGCACGGCCGAGGGGCGGAGCATCAACTGTGTGCCCCAAGTTCAGCAAATCGGTTTCCGGCTCAACCATCTTTCCTGGGCGTGTGAGCCGACCGGCCAACGCCCGGGCCGAAGCTGCGCTGTCAGCGTAGCGAGGAGCGGGCCAAGATATCAGGCGGCCCGGAGGAAAGGTGGAGGCCCGTCCGGGAACGGGCCGGCCGCAGCGGGCACACATGCGCAACCACCTGTTCCATCACGGCCCGTCCGGGAAGGGGCGGCCCTGGAGGGCTTCCAGGAAAGTGGGATTC
>CAYWXL010000112.1:0-11707 GCA_964461995.1 uncultured Solibacteraceae bacterium | reverse complement strand
GTGAGCCCCGGCAGGAAAAAAGGCCCCGAGAGCGATGTCCCGGGGCCGAAGATTGTCAGGCGCCGGGAACTCAGAAATACAGCTTTAGCCCGAACTGCATGATGCGGCGGCCGCCCGCTCCGTTCACGAAGCCGAAGCTCGTTTCTTGTCCGAGCGTCTGCCCAGGCAAGCCCCACTGCGGCGTATTGGTGAAGTTGAACATCTCCCAGCGGAACTGCAGGCGGTAGCGCTCCTGGAAGCGCCAATTCTTGGCTAACATGGCGTCGAAGCTGATGCTGCCTGGGCCGGTAAGACCGGGAATTGTCCGCGCACTATTGCCGAGCGTGTAATCGGGCGGCGTGGTGAAAGCCTCGGGGTTAAACCAATAGATGCCGCGGCTGCCGTCGTCGCGGGGCTTACCTTTCTTGGGGTGATAAAGGGGTACGCCGGCCACCATATCGGGCCGGAGGTTGCGTCCCTGGGCGTCGTCGCCGAGGATATCGCGGGCGCCGTTCAACACCGTGAGGCCGAAGGGCGCCCCGGAGCGGATCGTACCCATGAAGGAGACTTGCCAGCCGCCGAGGATAGCGTTGAGAACGCCGTTCCAATCGTCGCCCCATTTGCGGTTGTGGCCGAATGGCAGGTCCCAGATAGGCGCGATCACGATTCGGTGGGCGATGGAGTTGGTCGATTTCGACCGCTCGCCCTTCAAGTTGTAAATGTTTTGAATCTGCTGGTTGTCGCCGAAGGTGGCGTTGTTACCTCCGGTGAAGATGACGTTGTCGATCCAGCTCGTGTAGGTATAAGCGATGGTGAGGCCGAAGCCGTCCCGGTAACGCCGCTCCACGCGAGCGGTTCCGAGCCACGCGTTGGAGATGCCCCAGTTCGGAGCGAAGATCTGAATCTGAGGCTTCGAGCTGGTGAACTGCTGCCAGGGGCGCAGCTTGAGCGGGTCGATGCCGGTGGCCAACTTGGGCAGGTCCTCGGTGCGGATGTGGTTGATGTTGATGTTCGGGAATGCGATCTGCCGGCCGAGATTGCCCAGAGCGCCGATTTCGAAGAACCATCCGCCCCTTTGGTGCTGGATGGTGAGGTTCATGTTCTGGGTATAGGGGTTCACCCGGTCCTCGCCGATGAATTGAATCGTGGATGTGGCAAAGCGTGTGCCTCGCATGCCGAAGGTCGGCGTGAGTTCCGATTCGGGGATGTCATCTAACGCGCCCTCGGGAATGCCTTGGGAGAGCGTGAAAGGTATTGGATGCCGCGCCCGGTAGATATTGTCGAAGCCGGCGCGGGCGACCTGGATGGTGTTGCGGTCATAAGGATTGCCATAAAAGACGCCGTAACCGCCACGCAACACGGTCGTGTCGGTGCCGAAAACCCGCCAAGCGAAGCCGAACCGGGGACCGAAGTTGTTCTTGTCCCAACGCCACAGATACTTACCCATCCCGTTGCGGTTGGGGAACGTTACGATGCCGACTGAGTCTTCGGGAATCCCGTTCTGGCCTGCCAGCGGATTGGGCTTGTATGGGCTGAACCCATTCATGCGGCCGCCGACTTCAGTGATCGGCGTTTCAGTCTCATAGCGGACGCCGATATTCAGCGTCAGGTTGCGGGTGACCTTCCAGTCGTCCTGGAAATATCCGGCGTAGTAGCGGATGCGTTTGCCGATCATCGGAGCCACGCGGGCGTCCACATTGTTCAGGCGCCCGAGGATGAAGTCGGCGAAGCGGATTCCAGTATTCTTAATCGGTTTGCCCTTCTTGTTGTAGCCCAAAGTCCAGCGGCCGTTGAAGTTGTAGACGCCGGAGGGCTGGGGACGGCTCAGTTCGTTGCCCTGGTAACGGGAATGTTTGAAGCCGAACTTGAGAGTATGTGAACCCTTGATCTTGGTGAACTGCAAATCGTAGTCGAAGTTGTTGAAGACGGCGAAGCGGTGGGCATTGCCGGCCGCGCCGATCTGGGTGACCGGAACCAGACCGCCGCCGAAGTTCATACGGGGGAACACCTCGCCACCGACGCGGGAGACCTCCGGCAGGCCGAAGAGTTCGGCGTAATTCGTATCGCAGCAGTCGCCGGACCTGCGGTCGATGGTGACCCGTCCGAAACCGGCGGTGAAATTCAGGATGAAGGTGGGCGAGAACAGGTGCGTGATATTGGCAGCGGCGTTGTAACGGCGGTTGATGATGTCGAGGCCGTTCGGATCCGCCACGCCGTACCCCTGTGAGTAACCGGTGATACTGTCGTCGGGATTCGTGAAGATGTAGCGCAAATACATGCGGGTGTTCTGGCTGAGCTCGATGTCGCCGCGGATGGTGTGGTAATCGCGATCGGTCTTGTTGGGGACGACCTCCTGCCAGTTGCCGGCGTTGTTGTCCGCGTTGTCTGGAGGGCGGTTGGGAGCCGGGATGTAGTTGCCGGCCAGGATCTTCGCGGCGACGGGGTCCCAGCGGTCCCGGGGGATGATATTGCCCGGGAAGGGCTGGGTGTTTTTCGGTTTCAAGAACGTGCCCGAGCCGCTGGCCGGGTCGTAGATCGGGACCACGATCAGCTTTCCTTTCACCCGTGCGGTAGCGTTAGAGAAATCGCCCTGCTGGAACTCGGGGAGGCCGACGTTGCGGGTTCTCACGGAACTACCCCGATTGATGACTGAGTCGTAGTTGTAGAAAAAGAAAATCTTGTTCTTCTTGATCGGACCGCCGAAGGTGCCGCCGAAGTTATTCCGGCGCAGCTTGGGCTTCTCGTCGGCGTTCCAACCGCGCGCGTCAAACAGGTCGTTGCGGACGAACCAGTAAAGGCTCCCATGAAACTCATTGGTACCGCTCTTGGTGACGGCGTTGACAAGGCCGGCGGAACTCCGTCCGTACTGCGCCCCCATGTTGTTCACTTCGACCTTGAACTCCTGCATCGAGTCCACCGGGGGCGACATCTCGATGTTCTGGACCCCGAGGCCGCCGCGGGAGTTCTGCACGCCGTCTAGCTGGGCGAGCGCCGACTGTGTGCGGCCGCCGCCGAGCGAGATTCGGCCGTTGCGGTAAAAAGCGCCGGGAGTGAGGTTCACGAGGGAGAAGACGTTCCGGTTCGGCAACGGCAACTCCAGGATTTGCTCGACCTGGATGGTGGTGCCGACCGAGCCGGAAGTGGTTTCCACCATAATGGTCTCACCGGAGACCTCGATCGATTCGGTGATGACGCCTACTTCGAGCGTCACGGTCTGGGTGAGGGTGGTACCGACGTTTAGCCGGAGATCTCCAATTTCCGACCTCTTGAATCCCTCGGCTTCGACGATGATCCGGTACTGTCCGGGTACCAAGTTAGGCGCCTGGAACGAACCATCCGCTCCCGATTCCACCTCGGTGCTGATGCCGGTTTGCTCGTTGACGATGGTGACCTTCGCCCCTGGAATGACTGCCCCGGTGGTGTCCTGGACGGTGCCGACGATCGTCCCGAGAGCCTGACCGTAGGCCGGGACAGCGGACCCGGTGAAGAAGAAGACCAGGGCCGCAATCAGGAGCGCGCGGACAGAGGCACGGAGCGCCGAAACGTTTTGCATGGATAGATCCCCCTTTTCGCAAGAGCGTGCGTGCTCTGGATTGGACGAGATACGGTACTGAGGGCGCAAGTGAGGAACAGCGTCGCAGTGGCCGGCGCGTGGCCGACTCGTTACGAGCAAGCCCCGTCACAACCCCATTCCCAATTGTGCGAAGAACTGGCACGACCGGCTCGATCCGGTTGCCGGTGCCTGTTGTTTATCACAAGGAGCTGGAGGTGTCAACCACCTTGTGTGCATTGGATGTTAGAGAGATGAGCCACCGGGGGCGGCCGATAGCCGCGAGCGCACCGGCCGCGCCGACGGGCAGACAGGGCGGCCGAGAAGCGCGGGCCCGGTTCGCGGCGCGGCCGTTTTCTTCGGCCGCCCACGGCCCCCGGTGAGACAATTACAGGTGGAACTATGAGTAACTCACTGATGGGACAACCGGCGCACGTCCAGATTAACCGCACCGAGGACTACCGGGAGAACTACGCCAATAGCGTGCAGGTGCGCGTCAGCCTTTGGGACTTCTTCCTGATGTTCGGCCGGCTGAACCAGACCGGCCCGGACAAGGTGGAAATCGACAGCTTCCAGGGGATCTACATGAGCCCGCAGCAGGCCAAAGCGCTTCTGAACGTCTTGGAGCAGAATGTCCGGCAGTATGAATCGACGTTCGGGGAGATCCGCCTGGAGCCGGCGCCGAAGGGCCACGCCGTACAGTGACGAGGTCAGGGCCGCTAATCGAGTAAGGCTGCCGCGTCCGCGTCGAGCACCAACAGCGCTCCGGAATGGCGGCGCAGCGCTGTGGCCGGGCAAGCCGTCGAGACTGGATCGCGCAGGGTGGCGCGTACGGCCTCCTGTTTGGTAGGGCCGGGCACCGTCACGACGAGCCGGGGCACGCGCAAGATCGGGGGCAGCGTCACGGTCAGCGCGTAACGCGGTACGTCTTCCAGCCGGGGAAACATGCCGTCGTGCACCTGCTGCTCACGGCACCGCTGGTCCAGTTCCACGCGCTTCACCGGCGCCGGATCTTCGAAGTCGGCTACCGGCGGATCGTTGAACGCAAGGTGGCCGTTCTCGCCGATGCCGAGAAGGGCGACATCGGGTGGGAACTCTTCCAGGAGCTCCCCGTACCGGCGGCACTCGGCCTCCCAGTCCTCGGCCTCGCCGCGGATGCCGTGAAACGCCCCAATCGGTACTTTGCTGACCAGCCGGTCGATCAAGAATTTGCGGAAGGAGTGCGCGTCGGTCTCGCGGGCGCCCACGTACTCATCGACGTGCAATCCGGTCACCTTCGGCCAATCGATGTCGGTCCGGGCGACAAGCTCCTCCAACACTTCCTGTTGGGACGGGGCGGAAGCGAACAGCACCACCGCCCGCCCGCGGGCGCCGATCGCAGCGGCGATGGCATCGGCCGCCGCTGCCGCGCTTCGGCGGCCCGCCTCCCTGCGGGTGGGGTAGATTTCCACTTGAAGAGCGTCAGCAGTAAGAGTTCGAATCGGTGGCATAACTTAAACTGTAACTTAACTTATGGAAGCCAGGCACGGATAAGCGCACCCCCTCCGGGGCCCTCAGAACTCGACCCGGAGAACCCCGGCGGTGTCCCGGCGCGCCGGCTTGAGATCCTCGAATGTGCGGAAATCGCGGCCTGGCTCGCCGACGCGCAAGGTGTAGCGTCCCGTCTTGCTGAAGACCCGGGGCTGCCACTCCGTGCCGCGAATGCGAAGCGTATATAGGTGCTCGCCGGTATCCTGGCGGACGACCTGGATGACAGGGTTTTCCAGGCCGCGGACTTCTACCCGGGGCAGCCAGGCCACGCCGGGCTTTGGGAAGTTGTCTTCGATGCTGATCGTCAGCGGCCAGCCGGGGAACTGTTTCGCGTCAGGCTTCGACACATCGACGAGGAGCGGCCAGCACTCGATGGTGATCTTGCCCGTCTTCTTGTGGAACCGGACCAGCCCGTAGCCCGACGCTTTGTCCATGAGCCGCTCCAGCGGGTGCGCGCGCCATTTCTTCTTCGGGTTGGCCACTGCCCAGACGGTGATCTTGTTGCCGAAGGGATCCAGGCGCTCGCCGGTGTAGGGCGGCATGCCGGGACGGCGGTTGCGCCCCGGCTCCTCGGGCTCGAACAGGCGGGGGTAGCCGGCGGCGATCGAGGGCACGCAGAAGCTCCAGCCGGAATCGTTGAACTCCTCGACGCCGTGGTGGATGATCGACGGCAGGTGCTGGTCGCCCCCGATCATGAAGACGTAGCCCTTGCGCAGTTCCCGCAGCGCGCGGTCACGGGCTGAGTGTGGCCATCCGTTCGAATCCATGTCGGCCACCAGGCGCATGAACTTCGGCCCGTGGGTGGTGGCGGCGTTGGCGAAGATGGTCTGCGTCAGCGAGACTTTGAAGTCGGCGCCGGCCCAGTCCTGCGTCCAGCGCCGGATGAACTCGATCTGGCGCTCGCCGAGAATCGTCGCGCCCGGCGGATCGAAGGCGTCGCGGTCGAAGTTCGGATCGGTGATGTGGTCGGGCCGTCCTCCGGTGGGCGGCGTCAGGCCCTTTGGGCCGGACTTGAACTTGCGGTCCTCGATGATGCCGAAACTGACGCGGCCGTAGAGAAGGTCCGTGTAGTAAACCGTGATCCCCTGGGCGACGGGCCGCGGATCATACGGATCGGGCAAGTGTGCGGTCTGCGTCCGCTGGACCATGTTCACCCACTCGGCCGGCATCACGTAGCCGCCCCGCTGGTGCTCGGCCAGGGTGATCTTCCGTCCTCCGCCGCCCCAGATGTTGCCTTGGTAGACGTCGTGGTCGTCGGGCATGCAGACGGTGACGCGGTCGCGCATCAGATCGCCGAAGCTCCAGCCCAGCAGGTACCACTTCCGGAGGTAGTCGAGGGCCGCCGTCTCCACCGGCGCCCGCTGGATGCCGTAGCCGGCGACGCTTTCGTAGATCTGGTCGCCGGAAAAGAAGAGCACGTCCGGGTCGTGGTGGCGCAGGTTGCGCAGGATCGGGGCGTTCGGGAAGCCGGTGTCCTGGTTGCCGGTGAAGGCGGCCACCACGAGCGTCTCCTTTTCAACCGGGTCGTGGCGAATGGTTCCTTCCCAGTAGTGTTCGACCGCCTTACCGTCCGGGCCGATCAGTGAGTATGCGAGCCGGTAAGGGACGTCGCGCGAAGCGTCCCAGTCGGCGATGCGAAAGGTGGCCGTGCGGGCGAGCGTGTGGATTGGCTCGGTGTCGATCGTCTTCCACTCCCCGTCGCGTTTCACTTGCAGGGCGACGGTCTGGTTGTCTGCGACGCCGAGCGGCGGCATCTGCGCCGTGAGTTTCAAAACGCCCCGGCTAAGGGTGTACATAGACCACAAAATCGGTCCCCAGGCGTGGTCTGGATGGGCTTCAACCTTCTCGCCGGCCAACCGCCAGTCGCGGAACCAGAAGCGGACATTGCCGCCCCGCCGGTTCGCCTGGGGGCTGTAGCTGTTCTGGTTCGACGGCTCTTTCTCAGGGGCCCACTCGCAGACCAGGGCCACGTTGCCGATAAGCTGCCCGGCTGGAATCGCCGCCGAGACCACGCCGAAGCGGCGGCCGCTTCGTGGATCGTGCGCGGCGAGGCGCAGCCGGTAAACGTCGCCGGCGGGCGTGGCGGTAAGCCGGAGCTCGACGTCCCGGAGTGGGATCCGCCCGCGGCGGCCGAGGGCGGAGCGGCCCTGCTCGTCGCCGATGAAGAGCACGCCGGTGGTTGTGACACCGGCGTTCAAGCCGCGGCCGCGGAGGGCGGCGTAGCGGTAGTCGTTGATGGCCCCACGGATGCCGACGCGAAAGCCGGCCCAGCCTGGATCGAGACGGCTCGATTCCAGAGCCCCGAGGCGGACCGATATCTCGAAGCCGCCCGCGCGGCCCCCGAGCTGGTGCGTCAGCAGGTTCACATTGCGGTTCATCCCGCTGACGGCGCATTCCAGACGGCCATTGGCGACGCGCCAGTCCTGGAGCGGGTTGGCCCAGTACTCCGGGCCGATCCAGGTGCGCTCGGTGTGGGTAGGAAAGGCGCTGTGGAACTCGGCGGCGTGAACCACGCCGACTGACAGGCAAGCGACCAAGAAGACTCGTCCGAACATTTGCCGCTATCCTCTCACATCCACGCTGTCGTCGGCGGAATCGTGCCGAGGACGCGCGGAGCTCGCCGCAACGTGGCCGAGACCAGCCGTCCCGCGTGCCAGAATCTGCCGTTCCGTCTCCGTAGGGCGTGATAAGTAAGTATTGGCGAGGGATGCGTTTCGGTTTCGCGGGAAGGATCGGCGTCTTGCTGGGGCTCGGCGCTGTTTGCTGCTCGGCCCAGCGCGTTGGGATCGGCGTGACCGGCGGCATTCCGTTGACCTCCCCGCTCGCGGCCACATCGCCCGCGTTTGAATCTGCTGTGGAACGTTGGACAGTGGGGCCTGCCCTGGACCTGCGTTTGGCCGGAGGGTTCTTTCTGCGCCTGGAAGCCCGGTACCGAGAGTTCAGCTACCGGCGTCGAGCGCTGCCGCGGGGGACTGGGCCCGCCGCGGCCTTCCACCGGACCATCGGCCGCTGGGAGTTCCCGCTCCTGCTCGGTTACCGCGCCGGGCGCGCGAAGCTGCAGCCGTTCTTGAACGCCGGGATGTCCCTGAACCGGATCTCCGGTGCGGAGACGTTACAGGGCGACCCGGCGGAGCTGCGCCACCGCCAGGCCATGGGCTACGCGCTGGGCGGCGGATTCGAAATCGGACGCGGACGGGTGCGTCTGGCGCCGGAGGTCCGCTACACACACTGGGGGGACCGCAACTTCGGGGTGAAGGACGCGGCTCTGCGCTCCAATCTGGACCAAGTGGATCTACTGGTCGGTTTGCGGTTTGCAGTTTGGTGAGGATGGACGTGCACGATTCCGGCAGGCTGTCGCTGCAATTAGACTAGCCTTCTCGTAATCCGACACGCTGGGCGTAGCGATCTCGTCCGAGTTGCCAGCGTGAGGGATCCTCTCGATTCCCTGAAGAGGCTCCCGAAGTCCACGGCCTGACTCTACCTGAATTGCATTCCGAAGCTGTTACCTCACCCGGCGCGCCGAGAGGGACCGGCGCGCCGAGAGGCTCCGAGCTAAGAAGTCTTGTCGCCGTGACAGGCATTGGTCAGTCCCCTGTGACGCTGACAAATCCAGCTGCTCTTGGATGCGGTTCGACCAGCCGGACCTTAGCGCCAGGTCACAAAAACAGGACGGAAAGATGCGGATTGCAGCAGCACCGAAAGAGCAGAAAACGGCCCCTTTTTTTCTTGACGGTCTCGCGCGACGGAAATAGAATTCTAGCCGGTCGTAGCAGACCAACTCCGCAAGTAGGGGAGGTGAATGATGGAGGGAACTGGGACAAGCCGCACGGCGGCATGTTTCCTTGTAACACTGGCCTTGCTATTGACGGCCTCGCTGCCAGTCCTCGCTCAAACGGCGCAGGGCAGGATCACTGGTCTCGTCATGGACCCCGAGGGAGCGGTGATTCCGGGTGTGGTCGTCGTCGCTATCAACGAAGAGACAGGGGTACAGACAACTGCAGAGTCGAACGAAGTGGGTCTATATGTCCTGCCGTTCCTTCAGCCGGGCACCTACACCATCACCGCGTCGCTCCAAGGCTTCAAGCGCTATGAGCGTACGGGAATCGTCATCGAGACGTCCCAGGTGATGGAGTTGAACATCCAAATGGAGCTCGGAGCTGTGACTGAAACGGTGACTGTCACCTCCGCCCCGCCACTGCTGGAGACAACGAATGCGACGGTGGGACAATTCATCGACAGCCGAACGGTGAATGACATGCCGTTGGGTGGGCGGCGCGCACTGGAACTGGTGCGGTTAGCGCCGAATGTCATCTTCGTGAACTACGGAGGATTCGCCAAGCCCCGGTTCAGTGTGGCAGGTGGGCGCGCGTACAAAAGCACGTACATGCTGGACGGGGGCAACATCCAGAACATTCGAATGGCCTCGCTACAGGTGGATATTGACCCACCGGTGGAAGTGATTAAAGAGTTCCGAGTCGTCTCCAATACGTATGCGGCGGAATATGGGGCTTCTGCCAGCGGCGTGATTGTGAGCACCACAAAATCCGGCACCAACGAGCTCCACGGCAGCGGCTTCTGGTTCTTGCGCAATGACAAGCTGGACGCGGCCGGCTTCTTCGCGCCTACGCAGGGTGACAAGAAAATCAAAGCCCCTCTCCGTTACAACCTGTTCGGCGGTACCGTCGGCGGTCCAATCATCAGGAACCGTACTCACTACTTCGTGGGATACGAAGGCACACGGCAATCGAACGGCACCACCCAGATCCTGACGCTGCCGACCGAATTGCAGCGCCGCGGCGATTTTTCTCAGACCTTCGACAAGAACGGAAACCTCGTGACAGTTTACAACCCTTACAGCGCACATGAGGTCGATGGGAAGATCGTGCGGGATCCATTTCCCGGCAACATCGTGCCGCCGGCCTTGGTCGACCCGGTCGCCTCGGCATTGCTGAAATATTACCCGTTGCCAAACCGCCCGCCGACCAACCTTGCCGGCGCACAGAACTTTGCAGCCAACCGGGTCCAACGGTTCCGCCGGGACAATGTGACGGCGCGGATCGATCATGTGCTGACCAACAAGAATCGGCTGTTTTTCCGTTTCGTGTACAACCGGAACCCTTACGAGTGGTCTAGCAACTATCCGCAGGGAGGCGTAGGGGACCCCCAAGCGCCCTTTTCCCCCAACCGGTGGCAGACCTCTTATCTGGTCCGGGATACTCATACAGTGAGCCCAAACTTAGTCACTGACATCGGGTACGCCTTTAGCAACCGGATCTGGTATGCCGACAGCGCTGGCTTGGGGAGCGGAGTGGTGCAGGAAGTCGGTCTTCCAAATGTGAGCAACGATGCCTTTCCGGAAATCCGGATCAGCGGAGTGGCACGGCTCGGGAATAGCCGCGAACGAAAACAGCAGCCAATCCGGCAGCACCAGATTACGAACAGCTGGACCTGGGTGAAAAGCAAGCATGTGGTGAAGTTCGGCGGAGAGATCCGCAAAGGCCGCAACGTGGACTTAAACCGCCCAATCATCAGCGGCCGGTACAGCTTCTCCACCACCGGTACTGGGATGCCAGGCAAATCGAAGACAGGGTATGGTTTTGCTTCCTACCTCCTCGGATGGGTAAACAGTTTCTCGCTCCGTGAGACCGAAGAACTCGACCGTTACAGTTGGTATCTCGCATGGTACCTGCAAGATGATTGGAAGCTCACGCCTAACCTCACTTTGAATCTCGGCTTACGGTGGGAGACGGATACACCTGTTACGGACAAGAACCACCGGTCGAACGGGTTCGACCGGAACCAGATCAATCCAGTTTCCGGAACACCTGGCGTCGTGAAGTTTGCTGGGGTGGATGGGTGGCCGGACTCCCCCTATTACACTGACTGGAACAACTTTGGACCTCGGTTTGGATTCGCCTGGCGTCCAAGAGGCTCCAATCGCTGGGTAATCCGAGGCGGGTACGGCATCTTCTATGAGGGGCCATCCACATCGGCGAATGCGGCCTCATTGGGTTTTGAGCTTTCGGCCGGCACATCTTCGCCAGACAATGGCGTCACCGCGGCTTTCCTGTTGCACGAAGGACCTGACGTAGACCTCAGCAAACCCGAGCTCAACGACGGCTTCGGAGCCGTGCCGGTGGGGAAAAAGCCGAAGACGAATGTTGACTTCTACGAGCTAAACCGGCGCACGGGTTACGCGCAGCATTTCAACTTCGGCATTCAACGCCAGTTGCCGGGCAATATCATGCTCGAGGTCTCCTACGTAGCCAACTTGAGCCGGAAACTCCCTAATTCTCACCTGGCGATCAATCAAGTGCCGCCAGAACTCATGGGTCCCGGCAAAGCGCAGGTGCGACGTCCTTACCCACAGTTCAACCGGGTTCGTGTGCTCTCGCCGACAATTGGAAGCAACAATTACCATTCTGGCGTGATCCGCGTCGAAAAGCGCTTGTCGCACGGCTTGAGCTTCCTGAGTGGCTACACATGGTCGCGCACCATCGGCGACACACGGAACGTCAGTGGCAGTCTGGGAGACAACCAGACTTACCAAGATGTGTACAACCGACGCCTGGACAAAGGACCTGACGCGCTGGACATCATTCACCGGTTTATTTGGAGCTCGACGTACGATCTCCCGTGGGGCGTGGG
>CAYWXL010000111.1:0-12041 GCA_964461995.1 uncultured Solibacteraceae bacterium | reverse complement strand
CTCACCGCACCACCACCTTCACCAGCCCGGCGTTGCCGGCGGCGTCGTAGGCCCGGACGACGATCAGGTGCTCGCCCGGCCCGAGGCCGTCCAGCGCCACCTCGAACCGCTCTACCTTCGAGTCGATGATGCCGTCCTCAGCCTCGAGCGGCGTCCACGGCCCGGCGTCCACCGAATACTGGCACCGCCGCAACGGGGAAGCCTGGTCCCGCGCCTCCACGGTGAAGCGCACCCGGGGCCCTTCGCGCTCGGGCACGGAAGCGGTCAGCGCCGGGGGCGTCTGGTCGATCAGCACCGGAGCGCTCACCCGCTCGCCTTCCCGCGCCGAGGCGGCCGGATTCGACGGCGCATCCGAGGCCACCACCCGGAAGTAGTACTTCCCGTCGGCCAGCGCGTCGGAGTCGAGCGTGTACTTCGTCTCCTCGATCCCGTCCCGGATCTTCTTCCACTCCCGCTCGCCCTCGCCGCGGAAGTAGAGCGCGTAGACCAGCTTGTCGCCGTCCAGGTCCTCGGTGCGCCAGGTGATCTGGATCTGTTCGGAGGCGGCCTTCGGCAGCTTCTGGGTGGCCGTGCCGGTCACCGTCGAGGCTCCGGATTCGCCTGAAGCCGTCACCGTGATGCTGTAGGCCGCTGTGGGGCTGGTCTGCGTCGTCGAGGTGGCCGCCTTCGGCTGCTTCGCCGTCGATGCCTTGCTCGCCACGGTGATGCTGGTCACCTTCGGGGCCATGTTCTGCGGCAGGTAGGCCAGCGTGACGCTCTCCAACTCGGGCGTCCGCCCGTCGGCGCTGCGGAACCGCGCCCGCCACTGGATGAACCGCGCGTTGGGGCTCGTCACCTGGCTGCCCTCGGGGTCGCGCAACGGCCCGGCCCATTCGCTCCACGTCGCATCCGGCCGCGCCGAGTTTCCGCTGCGGGTCTCGAACACCAGCTCGGTGCCTTCGGGCAATTCCGCCCGCCACGACAGCTTGCCCCAGCGCGCCACCCTCGAGGCGTCGTGCACCGGCGCTTCGTAAACCCCTTCCGGGGCCGGCTCGCCCGCCACCCGGTAGATCTTGCCCATGTTGCCCGTGGCCACCAGCAGCCCGTCGCTGCCTTCGAGCAGCCGGATCGCTTCTTCCTCGTTGGTCTGAACGAGCAGCGTCGCCTTGTCGCGGTCCTCCAACTGGTAGAGCCGCCCCTTCTCGTCGGTGGTGAACAGCAGCCGCCCGTCCTTCACCAGCAGGTCGTAGGCGTTCTCCTCCTTCGAGGACCACAGCTTCTCCACCGTGTTGTCCGGATAGATCCGGTAGACCGCCGACTTCTCCACCCCCGAGATCTCCACCACCGGCACCGCCGGCACAGTGACCATCGGCTTCGGAGCCGCCGGTTTTGCCTGCTTCGCCTGGGGCTGGATCTCGACCCCGCCCTGCGACGCCGACACGGTGATCGAGGTGTGCGCCACCGCCTGGGTGGCCGCCTTGCCCGCCATCGTCGTCGCCACCGCCGCCCGCCGCGACACGGACCCGCCCATGGCCGCCGCGTAGAGGCTCCCGTCCTCCATCGGGGCCAGCGCCCGGATCTCCGGCAGGTTGGCGTCGTAGAGCACGAAGGCCTTGTCCTTGGCCGAGATCCGGTAGAGGATCCCGTTCGGCTCGGTGCCCGCCACCAGCCGCCCCTGGGCGTCGAAGGCCAGCGCCGTCACGTGGATCTGCCCGGTGTCGTAGTAGAGCTCCCCTTTGCCCGCCTCTTCCACGCGGAAGATCTTTCCCTCGTCGCCCGTGCCCACGTACAGCGCTCCCGCCTTGTCGAAGGCCAACGACCAGATGTAGGTCGTGCCTGGGTCGAAGTACTCCTCGGCCTTGCCGTCCTCGAGCCGGTAGACCTTGCCCTTCGGCGACGTCGCCGCGTAGAGCCGTCCCTGGGCGTCGAGGGCCAGGGCGAACACCTCCGGCTCATCCGCCGTCCACACGATGCTGCTCTCGCCCGACGGGCTCACCCGGTAGACGCGGCCGCGGTGGCCGGTGCCCAGATAGAGCGTGCCGTCGGCCGCCCGCACCACCGTCCAGATCGCCGGCTGGTCGGAAGTGAAGATGCTCTCGATCTTGGGCGCCAGCCGCAGCCGCCCTTCGCGGGTCAGCGATACGCCGTCGAACTTGCCCTTCAGGAAGTCGGCGTAGGTGTTCATCTCCCACGTCTGCGTCCCCGCGGCCGGCAAGCGCGGCGCCAGCGCCAGCGTCAGCAGAATCGAAATCCACGCCCGCATCATTCCCTCACTTCCACTTGAATCGTCTTCGACCCGGTCACCGCCGCGTCGCCCAGCTCGATCCGCAGCTCGGCCACCTTCGACGTGTAGCCCGTGGCCGCTCCCCCCGCCGCCGGCTGCGTCCGCCCCATCACCAGGGCCACCGACGGGGGCGGAGCCGGCAGCGACCGCCCCTGCACCTTGTAGCTGCGGTCCGGCCGCCACACGCGCACGTAGACGCCGGAGTTGCTCCGCAGCTCGTTGAGCAGCCGCACCAGTTGCGTCGGCGTCCGCATCCGCTGCCCGATCAGGTGATAGTACTCGGCCAGGTTGGTCGTCATGGCGTCGGCCACGGTGAAGTACAGCGGCCCGGTGGGGGCGCCCGGCGGCACCCGGTAGGTCACCCGGTGGATCTGCTCGGCCCCGTCCTCGCCCGAGAGCGCCACCATGATGTCCACGCTCTCGCCCGGCCGCACCCGCTTGCGCGACGGCCAGATCTGGTCGATCACCCACTGCCGCCGCTCCGGAAACACCTCCACCTCCAGCCGGATCGCCTTCAGCCTGAGCTCGTCGAAGCCGCTCTGCAGCAGATACGCCAGCGGCGCCGCCACGCCGAGGGACGCCTGCACCGGCACGTTCGCCTCCCCGGCGTAGACGTCGTCCAGCCGCACCGGCCCGATCCCGTTTTCGAACTCCGCCTCGCCCCGCAGCACCACCGTCTCGGTCCCCAGCGTCCGCTCGGTGGCGTCGATCGCCGAGTAGACGATCATCTGCACCAGGAACGGCGTCAGGAACCGCTCGTTCACCATCTCCATCCGGTACTCGGAGACCCGCTGCGCCCCGGCGCCCCGCGGCGGCCCCTTCACCCGGATCGAGACCGGAACCAGCGGCGCCCTGCGCCCCAACTCGCCCCGCACCGCGGTGCTGTAGTCCGCCGTGATCGCCCCCAGCAGCTCCCGCGCCGCCGAGATCTTGAACGACGTCGCCAGGTTCGGCGCCAGCGCCAGCACCTCGGCCCGGGCGAACGGCAGCTCCGTCGCCCCCACTGACAGGAACCGGTGCCCGAAGGCATAAATCCGTTCGCCGTCCACGTAGGTCACCGTTCCGTCGGCCCCGACGCTCATGTCGCCGGTCACCAGCAGGACGCTGATCATCGACCCCGGCTCCAGCTTCGCCCCTGGGGCCAACTCGGCCGACCGCGCCCCGCCGCCGCTCATTCCTTGCCGCGGCTCCAGGCCGAGCGCCCGGAGCTGCGGGGCGAAATAGTCGATCGTCCGCCGGGTGAAGCCGCTGAAGGAGACCGGCGTGGCGATCTCCACCATCCGCGAACCGCCGGCCAGGAACCCGGCCGGCCCCTCGAGCCACCGCGTCAGGTTCTTCTCCCACGGCGTCACCCGCCGGGCCACGCGCTTCGGAGCCGGCGGCGGCGCCCCCTGCAACATTTCTTCTATAGGACGGATCCCGGCGATCGGCTCGGTCGCCAGCGGGAAGGCCAGCGCCACCGCCCCCACCAGCTTGCCGTCGATGTAGACCGGGCTCCCGCTCATGCCCTGCAGCACGCCCGTCTCCTCCAGCGGATCCCCGTAGAGCCGCGCCAGAATCACGCTCTGCTTCGGCCCGGCGTTCTCCAGCACGCCCAGGATCTCGACGCCGAACTCCTCCACCCGGTCGCCGGAAAAGACCGTCTTGCCCACGCCCCTCATGCCCGCCCGCACTTCGGCGAGCGGCATGATGGGCGTTTGGGCCGCCAGCGCCTGCACGAGCAGCCCGGCAACGATCGCCACCTGCTTCGTCACAACTCCATTCTATTCCGTGGGCTTCGGCCGCACGTCCGGGACCGCCCCGGCGGTAAAATTTCAAATATGGGGGTGATTCTCACCCGCGAAGAACTCATCGAACTCCGGCGCCGGTGGAAGCAGGAGGGCAAGACCGTCGTCCTTACCAACGGCTGCTACGACGTCTTGCACCCCGGCCACATCCGGCTGCTCGAGAGCGCCCGCTCGCTCGGTGACGTGCTGATCCTCGCCTTGAACAGCGACGACAGCGTCCGGCGGCTGAAGGGCCCATCGCGCCCGCTCATCCCGCAGGACCAGCGCGCCGAGCTCGCCGCCGCCCTCGAAGCCGTGGACGCCGTCGTCTTCTTCGACGAAGACACGCCTACCGAGCTGATCGCCGCCGTCCTGCCCGACGTCCTGGTCAAGGGCGCCGACTGGGCCCACTGGATCGCGGGCCGGGAAGAAGTCGAGGCCGCCGGCGGCAAGGTTCTGGCGCTGCCCCTCGAGCCCGGCTACTCGACCACCGGCATCGTGGAGGAGATACTCAGCCGGCCTTGATACATCCGGCCATCCGCGAACTCTTCGAGGAACTCCGGCGCCACCCGGAGTTTCAGCGGCTCCTCCGCCACCTGGACCGCCCGGGCGAAGGGCCGGCCGTTGTCTCGCTCTCCGGCCTCACCACCACTGCCAAGGCCGTCTACCTCGTCCTTCTGTGGCGGCTCGCCGGGCGCCCGCTCCTCGTCGTGGTGGACGGCAGCAAGCAGGCCGAGACCCTCACCGAGACCGCCCGCGCCTTCTTCGAGATTCTCGCCTCCGATGCCAGCCTTCCCCGCCCCCAGCTCGTCCCCGCTCCCGACGTGCTCGCCACCCAGGGCCTCTCGCCCCACGCCGAGATCAGCGAGCAGCGGGCCGTCGGCCTCTGGCGCCTCGCCGGCCGCAACACGCCGATCACCATCACCCCCGCCGGCTCCCTGCTGCTCAAGACCGAAGCGCCCCGGTTCTACCGCGACCTCGCCCTCGAGGTCGAAGTCGGCGACGAGATCTCCCTCGAGCTGCTCGCCGAGCACCTGGAGAGCGTCGGCTACGAGCGCCGCGAGCCCGTCGAGATGGTCGGCGAGTACTCCATCCGCGGCGGCATCCTCGACGTCTTCCCCGTCGAAGCCCGCCACGGCCTCCGCATCGAGTTCTTCGGCGACACCATCGACTCGATGCGCCACTTCGACCCCGCCACCCAGCGCTCCGTCGCCAAGACCCAGCGCGCCTCCATCCTCCCCCTGCGCGAGTGGCCCGCCGACCGCAAGCTCCTGGCCGAGCTCGCTGAGAAGGCGAACCTCGAGAACCCGCCCCCGCCCGGCGAGCCCTTCTCCGGCTGGGAATACTTCGTGCCCCTCGTCCGCCCCCGGAGCCACAGCCTGCTCGACTTCCTCGACCGCGGCCTCGTCGTCGTCGATGAGCCCGAACAGGTCCGCGGCGCCGCCGAGCGCCTCTGGAAGCGCCTCGCCGAACCCGCCGCCCGACCGGCGCCGCCCCCTGAGGCCAACTACTTCACCTGGGAGGAGATCGAAGAGCTGCTCGGCCGCCGCGACCGCCTCCTGCTCCGCGAGCTCGACGTCGAGGAGCCCGAACGGCCGGCGGCCTCGTTCCACATCCCCTCCCGGCCCTCCATCGCCTTCCACGGCAACGTTCCGGTGGCCGTCGCCGAGGCCCAAAGCCTCGTCGAGGAAGGCAACCGCGTCGTCTTCTTCGCCCCGTCCACGGGCGAGCTCGAGCGCCTCGCCGACATCTTCCAGGAGTACTCGGTACCCTTCCGCGCCGGCATCGACGCCTCCGCCGGCGCCTCCGACTACCTCACCGAGCGCGCCTACGTCGCCGTCGAGATGGCCGACATCTGGCTGCTGAAAGGCCCCGTCCGCCGCGGCGCCGTGCTGCCCGACAGCCGCCTGGCCATCTTCGGCTCCGAGGACCTCTTCGACCGCTCCGATCTCGTCGCCCAGCCCCCCGCCCCGCGCACCGCCGCCGCCGCTTTCGCCGCCGACATCGCCGACCTCAAGCCGGGCGACTACGTCGTCCACATCACCCACGGCGTCGGCCGCTACCTCGGCATCCGGGAGATCCGCAGCGGCGGGCAGTCCGGCGAGTTCATGCTGCTCGAATACGCCGGCGGCGCCCGCCTCTACGTCCCCCTCACGCGGCTGGACCTCGTCCAGAAATACCGCCCCGTCGGCGACGCCACCCCCACCCTCGACAAGCTCGGCGGCGCCACCTGGCGGCGCACCAAGAGCCGCGTCAAGGCCCGCATGCGCGACATGGCCGACGAGCTCCTCAAGCTCTACGCCGAGCGCCAGCTCGCCCAGGGCCACGCCTTCTCGGAAGACTCCAACTGGCAGCGCGAGTTCGACGAGGCCTTCGAGTTCACCGAAACGCCCGACCAGCTCAACGCCATCCAGGAAGTCAAGCGGGACATGGAGCGCCCCCAGCCGATGGACCGGCTGCTGTGCGGCGACGTCGGCTACGGCAAGACCGAAGTCGCCATGCGCGCCGCCTTCAAGGCCCTCGGCGACGGCAAGCAGGTCGCTCTGCTGGCCCCCACCACCGTGCTCTGCTTCCAGCACTTCGAGACCTTCAAGCGCCGCTTCGCCCCCTTCCCCGTCCGCATCGAGATGATCACCCGCTTCCGCCGCGGCAAGCAGCTCAAGCAGCTCCTCGAGGAGATCGCCGCCGGCAAGGTGGACATCGTCATCGGCACCCACCGCATCCTCTCCCAGGACGTGCGGTTCCGCGACCTCGGCCTGCTCATCATCGACGAGGAGCAGCGCTTCGGCGTCCGCCACAAAGAGCGCCTCAAGCAGCTCAAGAAGAACATCGACGTCCTCACCATGACCGCCACCCCCATCCCCCGCACCCTTCACATGTCCCTGCTCGGCCTCCGCGACCTCTCGGTGATCGAAACCCCGCCCAAGGACCGCCTGGCCATCCAGACCACCGTCGCCCGCTTCGACCTGGGCCTCGTCAAAACAGCCATCGAACAGGAGCTCGCCCGCGGCGGCCAGGTTTACTACATCCACAACCGCGTGGATACCATCTGGGAGCGCGCCGCCTCCATTCAGAAGATGCTTCCTGAATGCCGCATCGCCGTCGGCCACGGCCAGATGAATGAGCGGGAACTGGAGAAGGTCGTCCTCGGCTTCATGCGCCACGAATACGACGTCCTCGTCTCCACCACCATCGTCGAAAACGGCCTCGACATCCCCCTGGCCAACACCATCATCATCGAGAACGCCGAGCGCTACGGCCTGGCCGAGCTATACCAGCTCCGCGGACGGGTCGGCCGCTCCAACCGCCGCGCCTACGCCTACCTGCTCGTGCCCGCCGACGCCGAGCTCAGCGAGGTGGCCCGCAAGCGCCTGGCCGCTCTGCGGGAGTTCAGCGAACTGGGTTCCGGCTTCAAGATCGCCGCCCTCGACCTCGAGCTCCGCGGCGCCGGCAACCTGCTGGGCGGCGAACAGCACGGCCACATCAACATGGTCGGCTTCGACATGTACCTCCGGCTGCTCGAGCAGACCATCCAGGAGCTCAAGGGCGAAGAGGCGCCTCTGGAGATCCACTCCACCATCAACCTGGGCCTCGACATCCGCATCCCGCCCGACTACATCGCCGACGAGCAGCAGCGCCTCCGCACCTACAAGCGCGTCGCCGACCTCCGCAACGGCGACGACAGCGCCCGCATCCTGGAAGAGCTAGAGGACCGCTACGGCAAGCCCCCCGAGAGCGTGCGCAACCTGCTCCGCTTCGCCGTCCTGAAGAACCTCGCCGAGCGCGCCGGCGTCCAGTCGATCGACCGCCGCCAGGGCATGGTCAACATCAAGTTCCACCCCGAGTCCCGCGTGGATCCCCAGCGGCTCATGCACCTGGTCCAGTCGGTTCCCGGAGCCCAGTTCACCCCCGCCGGCGTCCTCCGCCTGCCCACCCCTGCCGGACCCGCCGCCGCTCTGCTCGAGCAGCTCGAACAGCGCCTCCGCGAGCTCCTCGAACCCGCCCCCGCCGTCCGGTGACCGCCCTCAGATTCCGCTGCGGACCTCCCCCGGGAAGCCGCCTGAAGAGCCGCACCGCGAGACTAGCGACGACCGCATCAAGCCCCATACAGCAGCTTCCCCTCCCGGACGACGGTGGAAGGCAACGAAGCCTTCAAGTGAAGCTGCCGATCGAAGGCGCTCTGGGTCCAGACGAGCAAGTCCACAGCGATCCCGGTCCCCCTCAGCGCCCGGTAGCCGGCGTCCTCGGACCTCCGCTCCTCTGGGGCATCGTCCGGCGCCACCACCAGCAGATCGTAGTCGCTGTCGGCCGTCGCATCGCCCCGCGCCGCCGAGCCGAACAGATAGATCTTTACGGGCTGGTAAACGCGCACCAGCCGCCGCACAACCTCTGCGAGCGCGGCATCCCGGGCCGCTGGCGCCCCGGTCAAGGTAAGCTCCCGCTTTCCCATGGGAAGACCACTCTGAGTTTGCCACAACAGGGCGCCTCGCTCCCGGCAACCGGCCGTTTGCTCCGCCAGCGTACAATGAAGCCAGGCGTGGGCATTACTCTCGAGATTCCCGATTCCGTGGTCAAGGGAATGCGCCTGCCAGCCGGCGAGATCGAACAGCGCCTGCGCGTCGAACTGGCGGTGGCGGTGTACGCCCAAGGGTTGTTCTCGGTGGGGCCGGCAGCCGAACTGGCGGGCATGAGCCGGGAAACGTTTGGATCACTCCTAGGCGCCCGCGGCGTGGAACGTCACTACACCGACGAGGATCTGCAGCAGGATGCCGCTTACGCTCGCGGTGAGTGACACGTCTCCGTTGTCAAACCTCGTGGTCATCGGCCGGCTCGGTCTTCTTTATCCGCTAGATTCTCGAGCGTCTGGCCCCCGCCGTTTGCCCCCCGCTCCCCGGTGACACTAGACTACACTTGTCGGATAATGAGAAACATGAAGGGCTGGAGTGTCTTGAGTGTGACGGCGATCCTGCTGGCTGCGCCTGCTGTGGCCGCGGAAGCGACCAACAAAGGCACCAAACCCGAAGTCGAGATCATCGATGAGATCATCGCCAAGGTCAACGGCGCCATCATCACCCGCTCCGACCTCGAGCGCACCCGCCGCCAGTTCATCGAAGAGCTTCGCCGCCAAAAGGTGCCCGAACCGGAAATCCAAAAGCGGCTCGCCGAGCGGGAGAAGCACTTCCTGCGCGACCGCATCGACCACCTCCTGCTGGTGCAGAAAGGCGAGCAGCTCAACATCAACGTGGACCAGGAGGTCTCCAAGTATTTCGCCAACCTCATGCTCCAGTTCAAGATCGCCGACCAGGACAAGCTCGCCGACCTGGTCCGCCAGTACACCGGCATGCCCTTCGAGGATTACAAGGAAGAGGTCAAGGAGGGCATCCTCACCCAGCGGGTCCTCGGCCAGGAGGTGGGCAGCAAGATCGTCATCCCTCGCGAGGAGATCGAAAAGTATTACAACGAGCACAAGGATGAGTTCATCCGCGAAGAGCGCGTCTTCCTCCGCGAAATCCTCATCTCCACCGAGGGCAAGGAGGGCGACGAGCTGGCCGCCGCCGAGAAGAAGGCCAAGGAGATCGCCCAGCGGGCCCGCAACGGCGAGAAGTTCGAGGAGCTGGCAAAGGAGTATTCCGACGCCGTGACCGCCGAGAGCGGCGGCGACCTCGGCGGCTGGAAGAAGGGCGACCTGCTGCCCCAGATCGAAAAGGAGATCTGGGACAAAGAGAAGAACTACATCACCGACCCCATCAAAGTCCCCAACGGCTACCTGATCCTCAAGGTCGTCGCGCATCACAAGGCCGGGCTTGCCCTGCTCGAAGAGGTTGAGCAGGAGATCATGGCGAAGCTCTACGAGCCGAAGTTCGAGCCGAAAGTCCGCGAGTACCTCACCCAGCTCCGCCAGGAGGCCTATCTGGAGATCAAGCCCGGCTACATCGACACTGCCGCGGCTCCAGGTAAGGACACGACGTGGAAGGATCCGGCCAAGCTCGTCCCCGAGACGGTCACCCGCGAGGAGGTGATCGCCAAGCGCCGCCGCAAGCGCTTCCTGTTCATCCCGATCCCCGGCACCAAGGCCAGCCCCAAGAGCAGCACCAAGTAGGGCCGAATGAAATCGAAATACGTCAGCGACCTGCGGCCCAACGAGGACGTCACCACGACCTTCCTCGTTCAGTCCAAGGACGTTCGGCTCAAGAAAACCGGCGAGCCCTACCTCTCGTTGATGCTCGCCGACAAGACCGGCGCCATCGACGCCAAGATGTGGGACAATGTCGCCGACGTCGTGGACACCTTCGACCGCGATGACTTCATCAAGGTCAAGGGCCGCGTCCAGGTCTACCAGAACCGCCCCCAGTTCACCATCCACAAAATGGTCCGCTGCGACGAGGCCCTGGTGGACTTCGCCGACTACTTCCCCGCCTCCGAGCGCGACCCCGACGAGATGTTCGCCGAGTTGCGCAACATCGTCAAGGGCGTGAATGACGAACAGATTCGGGCGCTGCTCGACGCTGTCCTCGACGATCCCGAGATAGCCGCGCGCTTCAAGAAGGCACCGGCCGCCAAGAGCGTCCACCACGCCTACCTTGGGGGACTCCTCGAGCACGTACTGTCGCTCTGCTATCTGTGCAAGGTGACGGCGCAGCGCTATCCTTTCATCGATCTCGACCTGATGATCGCCGGCGCCGTCCTGCATGACATTGGCAAGATCTACGAACTCTCCTACCGCCGCAGCTTCGGATATACCGACCAAGGCCAGTTGCTCGGTCACATCATCATCGGCCTCCGGATCATCGACGACAAGCTGCGCGGTCTGCCGGACTTCCCGCCCCGCCTGCGAGCCTTGATCGAGCACATCGTCGTCAGCCACCACGGCTCGCTCGAGTTCGGCTCGCCGAAAGTACCCGTCTTCCCCGAGGCGCTGCTGTTCCATTACCTCGACAACATCGATTCGAAGATGGAGAACATGCGGGCAGTGCTGGAGCGCGACAACCAGGTCGAGGGCGTCTGGACCGCTTACAGCCCGCCGCTCGAGCGCTACATCCTGAAGAAAGAGAAGTTCCTCGCCGGTGGTGGCGACTTCGGCGACGAACCCGCTCCGGGCGATGAGACTACCGCCCCGTCGGATGCCGTTCCGTCCGGCTCGGAATCCCCCGCCAAGGAGCGCCCAGCAGCCCCGGTCCCCGGCAGGCCCGTACGTCGCGGCAGCCAGGGCTCGCTCTTCGGCGAGAAACTTCGGGAGGCCCTTAACCCAAACGAATGACGATGCCCCGCTCCCCGTCCACCCGAGAAATCCCCCCGCCTCTGGAACTCGAATGCCTGAAAGCGCTCTGGCGGATTGGCGAGGGCACCGTAAAGGACGTCCGGGAAGTCGTCACGGAAAACCGGAACCTGGCTTACACCACCGTGATGACCGTCCTGGATCGCTTGGAGAAGCGCGGCCGTGTGGCCCGCAGAAAGGTCGGCCGCTCTTTCGTCTACACTCCGGTCGTGGATCGCGACGAGCTCCGCCGCCTCGCCGTGCGCGACTTGATCGACACTTTCTTCGACGGCTCCCCGGAAGCCTTGCGCAGGTTCCTCGACAGCGAGCTCTCCGCCCCGTGGCCTCAACCTTCCCCCCGCCCGGCTATCGAACCCTCCCCGCCGGAATCGATCGATACAGAACTGCTGTAAAGCGCTTTGGCCCGCCTGTTGCTCCGCTGGCCGGAATCGACGCTGGGCCGTCGGTCGGGTTCTACATAAAACCCATCGACAATATACAGAAGGGCATCAGAGCTGCCTAGCGTGTAGTTACTCCGTCGGGAACCAGGCATTGCCCTTACCGTCCCGGTCGCCCCATCGGCTTCGTTTCGCAGAACCTCCAGCCCGCCTGCGCAACCCACGTTCGCCCTACCCCGGACGCCTCAGCCAGCCAGTCATCGGCCCCTCCGCGCCGGGAATCCTCCGCGACCACGCCCCTAGCCCGGCGCCGCGCCGCCCCACCCACGCCGGAACGCCATAGATCTGAATCCTCCGTG
>CAYWXL010000110.1:7084-12216 GCA_964461995.1 uncultured Solibacteraceae bacterium | reverse complement strand
CTACTCCAGCAAATTCCGGTTCAAGTTCGAGCCATGGATGCGGCTGTGGCAGGCGGTGCAGTTCTGGAACTCGGTCTTGGTCACGTCGTGGAACGCCGGCGTGTCGGCGTGGCATTCCAGACACAGGAACATCACCTTGGGCCGGATCAGCATCTTGGCGTTCGTGCTGCCGTGGGGCTGGTGGCAGACCTGGCAGCCGGAGGCGCGCCCGGCAGGGTGCTCGAAGATGAACGGCCCCTGCTGGTCCTCATGACAACTCGTGCAGACCGGCTCTGTATGGCGGGTCTTCATTTGGCGAAGCTCGAAGGCGCCGTGGGGATTGTGACACCCCGTGCAACCCATATAGCCTTCTTCCACCGGGTGGTGGTAGGGCAGCAGGAACCCGGCCCGCTCGTCGGTGTGGCACCGGTAACAGAGCCGGGGCTGCTGACCTGCCATTACGTCGTTGACGGCCCGCATCTTGTGGAATGCCTCGGGGCCAGAGACCGCATGGCAGTCGGTGCAACTCAAACCCCGGCGGAGATGGTCACTGCGGCGGTGGCTCAACTCCGGGAAGAGGGCATTGTGGCAATCGAGGCACGTCTCGTTGGTCGCCCTCGCATCTTTGCCCGGCGTCATCGGAAGGATCGCGCCCGCCACGGTCGGATCTTCCACGTGCCGGGACCCCGGTCCATGGCAAACCTCGCAACCAGAGGCCTCCCCGCCGTCCGGCGTTTTCCGCGTCAGGTCGCGATGGACGGAGCCGGCCATCCACTCTTCGTACTCGGAGTGACAACCGAGGCAGGTCTTCGAGCCCACAAACGTGGCTTGTTGCGCCGGCGCCGGGTGGACGAAACAAACGGCCAGCGCCGCGGGCAAAAAGACGAGAACCGCTTTCTTCCAAGTCATCGCCGTCCCTCCGGGGATGTGAATCGCAGGCCGACCGCCAGCACGTGCGCGTTGTAGTTCCGGATAGCCGCGTTGCGCTCGTCGTAGGAATAGTATCGCCAGTCAGTCTCGAAATCGACTCCACGGCCGAGGCGGACCGAGACGCCCGCCCGGGTCACGTCGAAGGTCAACGGGAACGACTCGCCGGTATCACGGGTGAAGTCGTATCCCACCCGGAAGCGTACGCGGTCTCCAATAGGAACCTCGACGGCGGAGTTCAGCAGATGCATGTTGGCTTCATAGAACGACGTTCCGCGCGTCAACTCGGAAAGGGCGTAAAAGACGATATCGGTCGTAGTACGAAGCCGGAGGTAGTTATAACCGGCGCTGATCAAGGCCCCTTCGGCGGGCACGTAGACGATCTGCATCCCCGCCTGCCGGTTGTCGAGATCGTAGTTGACGTCCGGGGTGTCGTTCCGGTTGTCCTCGATCAAGGCAGTGCCGGTGATCGTGAGCGGACCGATGGGACGGAGACTGCCCTGGATCCGCCACCGCATCGTCGAGAGGGGATCGATGCGGTTGAAGGCGGTGGAAGCCGTACCTTTCTCGAAAGTCGCCCGGAGGCGGCCTTTAGCGCTGGGTCTCCAGATGATCCCTCCGCCGCCGTCATGGCCGATAGTAATCACGGGGCGCGGCGTGGTTCCGGCGGGACCGAACGCCATGTGCCGGTCACGGTAACGGTAGCTGCCGAACAAAGCGAAGGTCCGGTGAACGGAGAACTCGAGTTCGGCTTCGTTGCGCGTGAGGCGATAGTCGGTGATCGTACCGCCGGCGGCCTCCACGGGCAGATCGATGGAGGCGCCCAGGATTTCATCGAGGAGCTGGACGACCCCGCTGGTGGTCAGAAACCCGGTCAGCGTGTACTTCTCGTAAACGAAACGGTGGTGGAAGCTGAGCCGTTCCGTTAAATCGGCCGACTGGGAAAGGCCGAAGTTGTGCGTGGGCTTCTCGCTGGTTCCCGAGGAGCTGATCAGTTGCCGCACGGGAAATTGCCCCTGACCGATGCGGATCAAGAGGTCTTCCCAGCGAGAAACATTCAGGTCGGCGCTCGAATAGAGGTAGCGGGCCATCACGTCGTACCGGCGGCTGGGTCGCCAGGCGCCGAGGAACCGGGAAGTGGAGGTCGAGATCCGCGCCGGCACGTTCCGGACGCCCTCCGATACGGTTCCTCCGCGAAAACCGACAGAGTCGTCGCCGTTGGGCAAGAGCTGCTGGTCGTCCTTGAACCGGATGTAGGACTGGATGAACCGCAGCGACGCCGTACGGGTCTTCAGTTTCGCTCCCCCGAAGATCTCGTCAGAGGACAGCCGGCGGGGGTAAGAGACCGGGTAGGCGTCGAAGCCGAGATCCTGGGAGGTGAAACGGGTCCCGTAGAGCTGGTTGCGGCGGTACCCGAGGATGGGAGAGAAGATCCGGCTGGGCAGCAGCTCGAGACCGAACCGGAAGCTGCGGCCCACGGAATCCTCGGGATGCAAGCCGACGGCGAACTCAGGGAGTCCAAAGAAGTAGTTGAACTTCTGGTAGCTGCCGGTGAAGTCGTAAATCTTTCTCTTGGTGAGCCGTAAGGCCGCCCTCTGGTACGGGCTCGAATCCCCGAAACCGAAGGCGGAAAGGTTGAAAAAGTCGAACGCACCTCCGCCGGCTACGGGGCGAATATCGAGGAAGACGGTTCCGGTGTTGAAACCGGAACGGAGGTTCCGCTCGGTACGGAACTTTTCCCGGTTGCCATCGACGTCGAGGAAGACGCCTCCGGCGGCAAAATCGAAAGTGGTTTCATACTCCCGTACTGAGGCGGGAGGTGCATCGGAAACGGTCGCCTCCCCGGCCGGGGCTTGCGCGGCGACGGCCGCAGCCGCCGCCACGCTCGCCACGGCGAGAGAGAGAATCCGCCTGTGGCCCCTCATGGCGGCACCCACAAAGTGGTGACCCGGAGGGGCTTAGTGCCCTTCCTCGCCTTCCCCGACGCTGTGCTGCCACCATTTACCGTTGGGCCCGTAGTACTGCAAGAGCCACTGGGCCAGGCTGACGTCACCCGGCTCGGTCCAATTGGTCAAGCTGGTGTCCTCGGGGAGACCGAAGGCCGGGTTGAGACCACGGTGGCACCGCACGGCGCAGGCGTTCGGCATGCCGCCCTCGTCCTGATACATCAGAGTCTTCTCGGGCGGAATCGGCTCGAAGGTGTGGGACCGGATGTCATAAGGCACGGCCGACTTGGCCACCTTCGGCATGTGGCATTCGATGCAGCGGCTCAGACCGAGTTGCCGTTCCGGCTCATACGGGTGGTGAGTATGCGCCCGGACCACCTCGGCGATCTTCGCCCGGTTCTGCTCATAGTTGGCGATTTCTTCCTTGGTGAGCGTCTCGAAATCGCCGTGGGTGGCGTGACAAGCCAGACAGAGCGTGTTGTTGTCCGGGTTTGTAGGAATCACGAGGCCGTCATCCACAATCTCAGTGCGAATGTGGTGCTCGCTAGTGTTGTGGACGTCGTGGCACTCGAAGCACGTGACCTTGTGGAATTGGAACGTAGGCTTGCTTGATTCGAGGAACTCAAGGTACTGTTGCCGGTGCTTGGTGGGCGTCACGCCATCCGGCCAACGCCCCGGCGCGGGATCGAAGAAACGGGCAAGATCCTCGCCGAGAGCAGAGGCGTAAGCAACCTTCGCCGTTTCATCGTACGGATAATCGAACGTGTGCCCGGGAACGCTCTTGCCGCGGGTGTGGCAAGATCCGCACAGCGCGTTGGCCTGTTCCTCGGTCCAGTCCTTTTCCGGGTTGATGATCTGCTCCGGATCGCCGCGGCCGAGGATATGCATGCTCCCAGGGCCATGGCAGCGCTCACAGCCGGTGTTGATCTGCTCTTTGATCCGGTCGCCGTTGAAGTCATAGTAGTGAGGGTCGTTCGGGTAGTAGAGAGTCGCCACCGGAGCTTGCGCCCGCCATTCGCCGTTGCCGTCCTGCCAGACGCTCAGCCCGGTGAAGTGGCAGCCGGCGCAACCCTTGTCAAACGATTTGCCTTTCGCCGCCACGTCCTTCGTCGTGGTGTTGGAATTGAATAGCGGCGCGCCGCTGTCATCCCACCAGTTCTCGGGGTGGAACGTCACGTACTGGTGGACGGTCTCGTTGTACTGCACCGGGCTCAGGTAATGGCCCGCCGACAGCCCGTCGGGGCGGTCCGTCACGGGAATTCTCACCACGAAGCGCTGCTTCCAATACCCGCTGCCGCCGTAAGCGAACTTCACCGGCATGGTCAGCTCGCCAATCTGGATCTGGTAGCCATTCTGGTCGTCGTACTTGAGGATGGGCGCATTCGGCTTGTACTTGTCGAAGGCGCTCGAGATCTGGTTGAAGTCCAGGCCTTCTACGAAGTCGTCGATACCGTTCTGGTTGTAATCGGCGACAACGCCGTGCTTGAGCTGCAAGCTGAAGGCCGACGTGTCGGTCACATTGAACGCGGTGGCGTGCAACGACTGCCGCCAACCCGCTTTATCTTCGTGACAAGCCAGACACATCTCCGAGCCGACGTACATCTTCGACTCGGCGGCGCTCTGGCCGTAATAGCGGAGCAGAATATCCGCCATCGTCCGGGCCTTGTATTCGTCTACCTTCGCCGCACTGAGCTGCGGGACAAAGGAAAGCGTAACAACCGCAAGTAGTACTATCCGTTTCATCTTGACTGCTCCTTGGAAAGGCCAAACACCGGACTGTTTTCGTCCGGGCGGCGGTCTCTCTCAACCCGCACGGTCTGTGACGGGTCCACGAAGAAGTAACGTTGGACCGATCCCGACACCGGATCCGCAAAACAAGCGAATCCTGTCTCCTCTCCAATTCGGCAATCGATCTTGTACGCTTCAGTTTCGACCCGGGGCCACTTCGGGTCGAGGTACCCCTTTGCCTTCAGCTCCTCGGGCCCAGCGAAACGACCGTTCTCGGTGAAATACGTCAACGAGACGGCCGCAAACACCCGCAGCGCTTGCACGGCGGCAAGCTCTTCGGGCGCCAGTTGTTCCTGGGCCTGGAGAAGCTGCCGCATCTCCGGCGAGACGGGCAAGTCAGGGTCGGCGGTCCGTAGGGCAAGCCCCGCCACCCCCACGGTGACGGCCAGACCGACAACCAATGCCCAGTGCCAACGCTTCATCGCCATCCCTCTCAATTGATCCCATCGGTTACAAAACCGGTAATCATTAACCAGAAAGTATTTTAAGACC
>CAYWXL010000110.1:0-6984 GCA_964461995.1 uncultured Solibacteraceae bacterium | reverse complement strand
GCCGACAATGGAATCAGATGAGGCGGGCGCTCCCCATCATCGCGGTGCTCGGCGCGCTGGCCGCGGCCGGCTGGGGATACGTCCGCCTGCGGCCGCAACACCTGGACTTCCAGCCGCGGGCCCGGACGCCCGTGGTGGAATTCGACCGTCAGACGGCGGCGGTACGGGTCCCCGGCGGCGCGGTGGTGGCGGTGGCGGCGGTCTTCGACGACGAGCTGTATGCCTACTTCAACTTCGACTACCTGCGCACGCGGCGGGCGGCGCAGGGCGTGGAAGTGCTGCTGACGTCGCGGGAGAAAAACGGGCGCCGGGAGTACCTGGTAATCTTGCACCCGGACGACGACCTGCTGTCCGCGGTACCCACTCTGGAGACCTTGCGGCGGCAGGGCTATATTCCGGGCTATGATCTGCGGCTGGTGGCGCGCGAGGTCCTGCGGGACTACCAGAGTCAAACGCGGGTGTTTGTGACGGCCTACAACCTGCCCGTGCGGCAGCGGCTGGAGCGGTTGAGCCGGCGGGAGCGGCTGGAGATCGTCAAGCGGTTCGTGCTGTTCAAATCGCGCACGGATCCGCGGGTGCGCAAAGGGCTCGCGCCGGCGCCGCCGACGCTCACCGATGCGCAAGCCGAAGAGCTGGCCGCGGACATCCTGACGGTGGCCGACTTCTTTTGGCTGCCGTTGGACTTCTTCCTCGGCATCGGGGCCATGGAGAACAACTACATGGACGTCGAGGGGGATCTGAAGCACGCGGTGTGGAAGCGGCGGGCCGAGCCGGGCGACATCGTGCTGCGGAGGCGGGGCGACCGGGTGCTGGTGCGGAACACGGCGCAGGGCGTCTGGCAGATCACCCGTGAAACGCTGCGGTATGCTCACAAGCTGTATCTGAAGAGCGACTGGGACTTCTCGGCGCTGCCGGAGCATCTGCGGCCGCCGCGGGAGCTGGACTTCCGCAAGCTCACCGCCGGGCAGTTGACGACGTACGCAGGTCTGCTGTTCCGGGATCTGATCGACCGGTTCGACGGCGACCTGGCCCGGGCGGTGGGGGCTTACAACGGCGGGCCGGGAAATCCGAACATGCGCTACGAGGCGGGTGTGCGGATGGTGGCCAACTACGCGCGCCGCCTCGTCGAACGGGCGGCGCGCTTCGACGGCCGGCCGGCGGCAGAGATGCAGTTCTTGATGGCTCCGCGGTGACCGGAGGTAGCCAGGGGGAGACCTTCCTTGTCTTCACTGGGCCGGAAGGATCCCTGCCCAATCAACCCTTGACGCCGCGGCGGCGACCCAAGATCCAGTCCAGCGCCTGAGACGTGGAATAGATCAGCGCTTCCGGATGGTGCTCGAAGGGGTGGAAGTATTCGAACGTGAGGTAGCCGTCGTACGGGATGGCGCGGAGGGCCTCCATGACGGCCGGCCAGTTGGTGCTGCCGTCGAGCAGGGTTCGGAACGAATCGAGGTTGAAGATGCCGGTCTTACGGTCCCACTCCTTGAAATGGATGTTCTGGATGCGGGAGCCGAGGATGCGGATCCAATGCTCGGGGAACTGGTACTCCATGATGTTGCCGGTGTCGAAGTGCACGCGGACCCAGTCGCTGCCGAAGCTATCGACGAAGGCCCGCAGCTCCATCGGGCTGAACAGGAAGCCGTTGGCGAAGATGTTCTCGATGTTGAGGTAGACGCCGGCCTTCTCGGCTTCGGGGAGGAGCCGGCGGACGGCGTCGCGGGCGCGCCGCTCGCAGACATCGGGCGGGACGGGATCGAAGTCCTCCACCCAAGGGGCCCACGCGGCGCCGGGCACGACGAGGAGATTGGGCGTGCCGAGCAGAGCGGCGGCGCGGATCATCTTGCGGGTCAGCTCGAGACCGCGGGCGCGGGTTTGCGGGTCGTTGCTGGTGAGCGGGAACTGCCAGAAGAGGAACGAGCAGACGCCGCTGATCTCAATGCCCGTTTTGCGGGCCAGTTCGCCTATGGCGCGGATCTGGTCTTCGGTGGCGGCGTCGGAGAGCTCGCCTTCGAGATCGAAGTTCAACTCGACGCCGTCGAAGCCGGCGTCTTTGGCGATCTTGAGGCACTCCTCGAGGGTCCACTTCCCGGGATAAGGGAAGGCCCACATGTTGATCGACTTCTTCATGGGCGACCTCCCGTGCCGGGGCGAGCGTCCGGCGGCGGAAGAAGATGCTTCGGGCGGAGCGATTCAACGGCCGCCCCGCCCGAAGGCAGAAGCCCGCGGTTAGACCTTTTCGGGAACGACGAAGGGCGCGCGGTAGTTGCGCTTGAGCATCTTGTTGGCTTCCTCGTCGTGCGGGAAGGTCTCGGTCTTGGGGTCGAACTCGAGCTCGCGTCCCAGGCGGTAACTGATGTTGCCAAGGTGAGCGAGAGCCGAGGCGAGGTGCGCGGTCTCAACAGGACCGTTCTGGTCAGAGGTCTTGCGCGAGCGGACCGCCTTGATGAAGTTGGCGAAGTGATTGCCTCCCTCTTTGCGTTTCGGACCCGGCTCGCGCTTGCGCCCGAAGTAGACCTCGTAGGTGTCATAGCCTTTGATCAGCATCACGCCTTTGTCGCCATAGAAAATGTTACCGACGGTGATGCCGTCCTCGGTGTTGGTGCACCAGGGCCGGACCTCGAACTCGATCATCTTGTTCTCTTCCGGATAGTAATAGGCCGAGGTAAGCACCTCCGGGGTCTCTTTGTCGTCGTCCCAGAGGAACTTGCCGCCCAGGGCGACGATCTTCGAAGGGAGTTTCTCGACGCCGAGGCCCCACATGCACATGTCGGTCTCGTGGATGCCCTGGTTGCCGACGTCGCCGTTGCCGAAGTTCCAGTGCCAGTGCCAGTTGTAGTGGACGTAGCGGCGGGAGAAGGGCAGCTTCTTCGCCGGGCCGGTCCAGAGGTCGTAGTCCAGGTACGGGGGGACCGGCTCGACGGGGCTGTGGCCGATCGACGGCCGCCACCGGAAGACCAGTCCGCGGGACATGTAGACCTTGCCGATGATGCCGTCGCGAAGCATCTTCACGGCCTCCTGGATGGCCGGTGATGAGCGGAGCTGAACTCCGTGCTGGACAATCCGCTTGTACTTGCGGGCGGCCTCAACCATCTTGCGGCCTTCCCAGATGTTGTGGGAGCCAGGTTTCTCGACGTAGACGTCCTTGCCCGCCTGGCAGGCCCAGATGGTGGCCAATGAATGCCAGTGATTCGGCGTGGCGATGGAGACGGCGTCGATATCCTTGCGGTCGAAGATCTTGCGGAGGTCTTTCTCGAGGTCGAACTTCTTGTTGTACTTGTCGCCGAACTGCCGGGCGCGCTCTTCGAGCACGTGGCGGTCCGGGTCGCAGAGGGCGACGACTTCCACGTTGGGCAGGGGTTGAAAGCCGTCGATGTGGCTCTTGCCGCGGCCGCGAACGCCGAGGACTGCGATACGGATCGTGTCGTTCGCGGAAGCGAGCTTCGGTTTGGCGGCTGCCAAAGTTCCTGCCGCCATAAGGAAGTGTCTGCGTGTACTCATTGCCAGCGATACTCCTGCTGAAAAATGCCGCCGCCCGGGCCGAAGTTGCGGCGGCGGCCGGTCGCTCACGATTGTAGCAATAGGCCGAGGGCGCAAGGGAGCGGACCTCCAGCTTGTGTTCCGCTCGCTGGACAGCCGACAATAACGGGCATGAGTCGCTGGAGATCGGGGGGGATCCTGCTTCTCGCCATCGGCCTCGCGGCCGGCGGCGCGGTAGCGCAGAAGCGGGATCAGCGGTTCGCGAAGCGCTCGGGAACCCAGACGGCCCTGGGGAGGATGAGCGCCGACTTCGCCGCCCTGGCGGCGCGGGTGAACGCCAGCGTGGTGAAAATCGTGGCGGTCGGCTACCAGCCGGCCGGAGAGGGCAGCGAAGGACAGGTCAGCGTCCAACGGGCCAGCGGGGGCTCCGGGGTAATCATCGATCCCGAGGGATACATCGTCACCAACGCACACGTGGCGTTGGGCGCTCAGCGGCTCCAGGTGATCCTCTCTCCTCAGCTCGACCGTAGCGTGGACCGTAAGTCGATCCTCAAGCCGGCCACGCGGATTCTGGATGCGAAGCTGGTGGGCCTGGATCTGGAGACCGACCTGGCGTTGCTCAAGATCCCATTGAATGGCCTGCCCGCGCTCAAGTTCGGCGACTCGGATCTGCTCCGGCCCGGCCAACTGGTGCTGGCTTTCGGCAGCCCGCTGGGTTTGCAGAACTCGGTCACGCTGGGTGTCGTGAGCTCGCCGGCGCGGCAGTTGCGTCCCGAGGACCCGATGATCTACATCCAGACCGACGCGCCGATCAACCCGGGCAACAGCGGCGGACCGCTGGTGAACACCGACGGCGAGGTGGTGGGCATCAACACGCTGATCTTTTCGCAGTCCGGCGGCAGCGAGGGTATCGGTTTCGCGGCGCCGTCGAATATTGTCGTGAACGTGATCCGGCACATCCGGGAAAAAGGGCGCATGCTGAGGGGCGAGATCGGCGTGCTGCCGCAGACGATCGATCCGACGCTGGCTGCAGCGCTGAAGCTGTCGCGGCCCTACGGGGTGGTGCTGGGCGACGTCTACCCCGGCGGCCCGGCGGATCGGGCGGGTTTGCGGCCGGGCGACATCGTGCTCACGCTGGACGGCAAGCCGATGGAGAACGCCCGGCAGTTCATCGTGAACCTTTACAAGCCGGCAATCGGCGACATGGTTCGGCTCGAGATCCTTCGCGGCCGGGAGAAGAAGGCCGTGGCCGTGCAAGTGGTGGAGCGGCCGAACGACCCGACGAAGCTGGCTTCCATCATCGCCAATCCTGGTGAGAAGATCGGCCGGCTGGGGATCCTGGTCTACGACCTGTCACCGGAGATCAAGCGCCTGCTGCCGGAGCTACGGAAGGGACTGGGGGTGCTGGTGGGATCGTTGACCGCCGATGCGCCGGTCCAGGGACGCAGCTTTCGGCCGGGCGACATTATTTATCAGATCAACGGAGAGCCGGTGATCAACGCAGCGGAGTTGAAAGCGGCGCTGGAGAAGCTAGGACCAGGCAGCCCGGTAGCGGTGCAGATCGAGCGCGGGCGGCGGCTGCGCTACGTCTGGTTCGAACTGCCGTGAGGTAATCCGTGGGCCGGAACCCCCGCGGCAACCCTGGCCCATCAGCGGCGACGCTCTTCCAGCGTGCGGCGGAGGATGGGAAGAACGGCAAGGTCGGTGTCACGGGCGGTCTCTTCCTTGATGGCGATCAACGTTTCCAGGTCCAGAACACGGACGCGTGCGCCTTCTCCGATCTCCATCTCCACCGTGTGGGGAAGCAGATCTTCATACCGGCGGGAGCGCCCGATGCTGCCGGGCAGGCCGAGCGGCCCGAAACGAGTCATCAGGCGCTGATGCCCAGGCGAAGAAAGGTGGGAGGCGAGAGGCCTGAGCCTCTTTTCCGCCGGGAGGCGATAGACGGCGTCCAATTCTTCGAGGGCTGCGGGCAACCGCCGGACGTTCGCCGCTTCGGTGGAGTGCAGTAGGTCCAGGTCGAAGGTGGTGACCGGCGCGCCGTGGAGCGCCGCGCTGATCCCGCCGACTACGATGGCCTCAACGCGGTGGGCGTGGAGAGTCTTCAGGATCTCCCGGAAGTCCGTCCTGGCGGTTGCGCTCACGAATGCTCCGTAGTGCGTTCACGTGCCGCTGGAGCACGTCGAGGCGTTCGGCAGGCGTCAGGGACAACATCCAGCGGATGAGCGTCACATCGACCCCGCCGTCTCCCCCGCCGGATTGCCGCCCGGGCGCGTTCGGTTCGCCGCTCATGCTCCGCTACGTTGGTTAGCACAGCTCCGGGTCGCGGCACAAGCCGCGCGCCCCGTTGCAAGGTTCTACGCCGCCTTGGTTTGCGCGCGTCGCGCGGGGATGCTATCTATTTGAGGAAGTGTTCCCGCATTTCCCCGGTGTCTGAGTCATGAAAATTTCTCTTGTCTTGATGGTTTCGCTTTTCGCGTTTCTGCCCCCGGCCGGCGCCCAGGCCGACTTGAGTCCGGCGCCCGCCTTCGCCCTGGGCCAGCCCGAAGGGGTGTCGGCGCTGCAGCCGAAACACTGCGACATCGTCAACAACGGGCTCACGAACTGCCGCCCGAACCTCGTGGAAGGCCGTGAGCTGAACAACCCGCAGTCGGTGGCTGTCGATCCAAGCTCAGGAGCCATTTATGTGGCGGACACGCAGAACAACCGCGTGCTGGGTTGGAGGAACCGGGACACCGTGGCCAACGGGGCGAAAGCAGACATCGTCATCGGCCAGCGGGACTTCTATTCGACGTCGTTCGGCGGGCCGGGAACGGCGCTGCAGAACGGGCTGAACCAGCCGACGGCCGTGGCGGTGGCGGCCAACGGCGACTTGTATGTGGCGGATGCAGGGAATAACCGCATCTTGCGCTTCCCTCGTCCATTCGACCAGCCGGAGGATCTGAAAATCGCCGACCTGGTGATCGGGCAGCCCAATATGTTCTCGAAAGCGCGGAACGCCGGGGGACTCTCAGCCTCTTCTTTGAACTTGACCGATAACCGGGGCAACGCCTACCGCACGACGCTGCTCTTCGACGGCGAGGGCAATCTGTGGTTCACGGACGTCGGCAACCACCGGGTGCTCCGCTATCCGGCGGCGGTGCTCGGCCCGGATGCGGAAAACGGTCCCGCCGCGGACCTGGTGATCGGACAGCGGTCGATGACCGAGAGCGAAACGCTGCCGCGGAACAAGGATACCCGCTACGAGAAGAAAATCCTGCGGCTCCCGTCGGCGCTTGCGTTCGATGCGGGGGGGAGGCTTTATGTCGCGGACGAGCTCCTGCGCGTGCTGGTGTTCGAGCCTCCGTTCGTCTCGGGCAAGGGAGCCAGCCGGATCCTCGGCCTGGTTGTTGTCCAGCAAGGGCAGGAACCGCCCCCGCTGATCAACGAAGTGGGCCTCGGAGTCGTCCAAGGCAACGTGTGGCGCCCGCCGGAGGGCGTATTCGCGATCGGCAACGACATCTTCGT
>CAYWXL010000109.1:0-12266 GCA_964461995.1 uncultured Solibacteraceae bacterium | reverse complement strand
GGCTTGATCGGAGCCGGCGGTCGCGGCCGTTACCTGGCCGGAGTTTTCGAGAAGGATCCGGCCGTCCGCGTCGTCGCGGTTTGCGACGTCTACGAGCCGAACCTGGAGAAGGGACTTTCCCAGCTCGGACATCCGGCGAAGGCCTACCGGAATTACCGGAAATTACTTGAAAATCCGGAAATCGACATCGTCATCATCGCTACGCCGGAGCATTGGCACCACCGTATGCTGCTCGACGCGCTGGCCGCCGGCAAGGACGTTTACGTCGAAAAGCCGCTATGTCACACGCCCGAAGAAGGGGCGGAGCTCGTCCGGGCGGCGCGGGCCTCGGACCGCATCGTCCAGGTCGGGATGCAGCGGCGTAGCTACGACCTTTATTTAAAGGCGCGGGACCTCGTGCAGGCCGGGCGCCTCGGTACGGTCCGCATGGTGCGCTCCTGGTGGCTGAACAACCGGCTCCGGGGGCGGGCGGACCGCAAGCTCGAGGGGCCGCTCGACTGGGACGAGTGGCAAGGGCCGGCGCCGCGACGGCCTCTCGATCCCCACCGCTTCTTCAATTGGCGCGCCTACTCCGACTATTCGGGCGGCATCGTGGCCGACCAGGGAGCGCACGTCTTCGACGCCATCCACCTGATCATGCGGGCCGGCTTCCCAAGCGCGGTGAACGCCTCGGCGGGCAGGGTGCACACGCCAAAGGTGGACACTCCGGAATCCGTCGTCGTGGCCGCCGAGTACGACGCCGAGGACTTCGTCGCCGTCTTCACCATCAATTACGCGGCGATGAAGTATTACTACCGCAACGACCAGCTCAACCAGTACGACGGCGACCGGGCGAGGCTCGACATCGGCCGCGAGGAGTTTGCCGTCTATGACCAGGGCGCCGAGGACAAGCCGGCGGTCAAGGAGGTTTCACCCTTCCGGTTCAGCCACGCCTCCGAAGTGCACGTGGCGAACTTCCTCGAGTGCGTGCGCACCCGCCGCCAGCCCACGGCTACCGTCGAGCTGGGTTTTCAGGCGGCGCTGGTGGTGCAGTTGGCGAACATTTCCCTCCGCAAGGGCCGGCGTGTGCGGTGGAATGCGGCCGAAATGCGGCTGGAAGTCTGAACGCTCTTCCCGCCGATCGAGGTGGTCAACGCGGTGCCGCGGGGCACACCGGCTCGCACAACGGCGCGAAAAAGAGGCTCCGGAGTGAGCTTCCGCGTCCCGAACGGAAGAGCAAGGCCAGGGCGTGTGATAAATTTAAGATCTTAGTCCTATGCCGGAGAAGAAGTCGCTCGAAGAATTGCAAGCGCTGGCGAAGGAGATCCGGCGCAATATCGTGAAGATGATCGGAGCCGCGAAGTCGGGGCACCCGGGAGGGTCGCTCTCGGCGGTGGAGATCGTCGTCACTCTTTATTACGACGTGATGCGGCACGATCCGCAGAACCCGTCGTGGCCGGACCGCGACCGCTTCATTCTTTCCAAAGGCCATGCCTGCCCGGTGCTCTACGCCACACTGGCAGAACTCGGCTACACGCCGAAGGACGAGCTGATGCGGTTGCGGAAGCTGGGCTCGATCTACCAGGGACACCCGGACAGGCGGTTTCTGCCGGTGCTCGAGGCGTCCACGGGGTCGCTGGGACAGGGGCTCTCACTGGGGATCGGCATGGCGCTGGCGGCGCGCCTCGACGGAAAGGATTACCGGACCTACGTGCTGCTCGGTGACGGCGAGATCCAGGAAGGCCAGATCTGGGAAGCGGCCATGTTCGCCGCCTACCACAAGGTGGACAACCTCTGCGCCATCGTCGATTACAACAAGATCCAGCTCGACGGCTTCGTCAAGGACATCATGGATGTGGAACCGCTCGTTCCCAAATGGGAAGCTTTCGGCTGGCACGTGATCGAGCTGGACGGGCATGACATCCCGGCCCTGCAGCGGGCCTTCGCCGAGGCAGCGGCGACCAAGGGCAAGCCCACCGTGCTGATCGCGCACACGGTGAAGGGCAAAGGCGTTTCGTTCATGGAGAACAATCCGAAATTCCACGGCGTGGCGCCGACGCCGGAGGAAGTGGAGATCGCGTTGAGGGAGCTTGCGTAATGCCAGCCAATACGAAGTATGCACTGAAGATGGGCGTAGCCACCCGCGTGGCTTTTGGAGATGCGCTGCTGGAGTTGGCGCGGAAGGACGAGCGGATCGTTGTCTGCGACGCCGATATCTCCAAGTCCACCATGACGCACAAGTTCCACCAGGAGTTTCCGGACCGCTTCTTCTCCTGCGGCATTGCCGAGGCGAACATGGTGGGGATCGGCGCCGGATTAGCGGCGGCGGGCAAAATCGCGTTCGTCTCGAGCTTCTCGTGTTTCGTGCTGAACAAGGGCTTCGAGCAGCTCCGGGTGGCAGTGGCCTACCCGGAGGTGAAGCACTTCATCGTGGTGGGGACGCACTCAGGCATCTCGATCGGCGAAGACGGCCCGTCGCAGATGAGCATCGAGGACATGGCGCTGACCGGCGCGCTGCCGGGTTTCCGCGTCTTGGCGCCGGCGGACGAAGTAGCGATGCGGGCGCTGGTGAAAGAAGCGGCCTATCACGGGAATCCGATCTTCTTGCGGGCCGGCCGTCCGAAGGTCCCCGTCGTTTACGAGAACGGTGGCGAGTTTTCGATCGGCGGTTCGAATACGCTGCTTGAGGGTTCGGACGTGACGCTGATGGCGTGCGGCTTGATGGTGGCCGAGGCGATCCGGGCGCACGAGCTGTTGGAAAAGGAAGGCATTTCGGCGCGCGTGATCGACTTGTACAGCGTGAAGCCGCTTGACCGGGAGGCGATCGCGAAGGCGGCCGAGGAGACGGGAGCGATCGTAGTCGCCGAGGAGCACCTGGTGGATGCCGGGCTCGGGGTGCGTGTGGCGCAGGTGGTGGCCGAAACGACGCCGGCGGTGATGGAGTTCGTGGGTCTCACCGGCTATGCGGAGTCGGGCACACCGGACGGTCTGCTGGACAAGTACGGTTTGCGCGCGGCCAACATTGCGGCGGCGGCGCAACGAGCGATCGCCCGGAAGCGGCCGTGAGGAAAGGCGGTCGAGATGGCCGGTTTGCATCCGTCGCTGGCCCGGATGCTAGCGAGCGTCATCGATGCCCGAGATCAGAAGGCCGCTCGGGCGGGGCAAGTTCTGCATGACGAGATAGGCCAGATCCTCTCGGCCGTAGGGCTTCATCTGGACGTCCTGCGGATGGATCTCGAGGAGCAGGCGCCGGAGGCGGCTCAAAGAATCTCCGAAATCCAAGCGCTGCTGGAAAAAGCTTTCGAGCGGGTTCGGGCGCTCAGCTACGACCTCAACCCGAACCGGGCCGAGCGCGCCGGGCTGACTACGGCCTTGCACCGTCTGGTGGGCGAACGCCGCCAATCTTCGGGGAGGAAGATCCGGCTCTTGTGCGACGCCTCGGTCCGCGTGTCCGGGCCGGCGGCGACCGCCATGTATCAGATTGCTGAGTGCGCGCTTTCCAACGCACTCACGCACTCGCAAGCTTCAAAGATCGAGATCTTTGTGAAGCCCGCCCGCGGCGGCGGGGCTGTGCTGGAAGTCCGGGATGACGGGCGCGGCTTCGACCCGGCGGAGACGGCGGCGAATCCGACCGGCCTGGGCATCCCGCTGATGTATTGTTTCGCCGACCGCGCTGGTATACATCTGGATATCGAAAGCGAGCCGGGAAAGGGTACAATCGTGAGGGTGGCGCTCCCCGAGTCCGTCACCCGGTAGCTGGATGCGATGCCTTACAGCGTGCTGCTCGTAGACGATCATCAAATCGTTCGGGACGGACTGCGCGGGATCCTCGTGCGCTCCGAGGAGTTCACCGTAGTGGGCGAGGCGGAAAACGGCACGGAAGCCCTGAAGCTCTGCGAACAATGCCGGCCGGATGTCGTTCTGCTGGATATCGCCTTGCCGGGACTGAGCGGGATCGAGGTGACCGCGGAAATCGTGCGCCGCTGGCCGCGTAGCAAGGTCGTCATCCTGTCGATGTACGACGATGAGCATTCCGTGGTGAGCGCGATTCGCGCCGGCGCCAGGGGATTCGTTCTCAAGAAGGCTTCCGAAAGCGACTTGATCGACGCGCTGCGGACCGTGGCCAAGGGCGGGTCGTATCTGAGTCCCCAAGTGTCGGACAAGTTGCTGATGCGCATTCAGCGGGGGGATCTGGACGCGGATGCGCCTCCGTCCGGGCTGGACATTCTGTCGCCGCGGGAGCTGCAGGTCCTAAGGTTAGTCGCCGAAGGCAAGACGAGCAAGGAAATCGCCGGCATCCTCAACCTGGGCTTGCAAACGGTTCGCAGCTACCGCAAGACCATGATGAAAAAACTGGGGGTGAACAACGTGGCGACGTTGACCCAGATCGCCCTGGCCGCCGGCGTCACGCATTTTCCCACCCCCGAGCGGAAGAGCTGAGCCCCGCGCCTTACTTCTCCGCCCGGTAACTCCAAAGCAGCTCGATCGCCACGCCTCCGAGACGCTCTGCGTCCAGATAGGCGAAACGGCCCGATCCGGGCTGGTCTTTCTCTCCCCAGGCGCCCGACATAGTGACTCCGTATCCTCGTTCAGCCCACCAGGCAATCGCGGCATCCATGTCCTCGACCCGGAAGGCGAAATGCTGGAAGCTCTCGCCGTGGGCTTTCATGTGGTCCAGATAGATGTCCGGCCCTTTGAGCGACTGGATCCACTCGTAGGGCACTTTCCCGTGGCGCTGCCAGCCGAGGCGCATGTCAAACCGGCCGGGCGCGCCGCGGTAATGAAGTTCGCGCAGCTTGCCGTGGGTAAACTTCATCGGCGGGAAACCGAGGCGCGCCCAATATTCCGAGACCGGCTCGAGGTGTTTCACGGCGAAAGCGAACTGCACGACGGTGCGGTCGCCGGGATTCTCCGGCGGCACGGCCAGCGGGCCTTCGTCGCCGGCCGGGAAGTGGATGAGGCCAAGGACATATTTGCCTGCGGGCTCGGTGTCGAAAAAGACCCAGCGGATCGTTCCAGAGGCGGTCTCCACGCTGCCGCGCTGCAGCACGCCTACGTCCAGCGCCCGCAACCGTTCGACCTCGCCGTCGAAAGCCTGCGCCGAGGGCGCCCGATGAACCAGAGCGAAGACGCCGCTGCGATGGCGGTCCTTGAAGTCCGCAAAGGCGTTGCCGGACTCGAGGGGTTCGATCCAATGCACAGCAACATCGGCGAAGCGGCCGGACATCAAACGAACTCTTCCACCGGCCGGCTCGCCCCGGTATTTTCCGCCGACGCTGACCTCGCCAAGATCACTGAGATTCGTCATGCCGATGCGCCGGAGCTCCTGCGCCGTGCGGTCCAGGTCTTCGACGACCCAAACCACCCGGTCCACGGTGCGGTAGAACTCGGGCAAATCGGCCGGCTGGCCGGCCGCGGCCAAGCAAAGGAATCCAAGGGCTAGCAGTCCTGTTCGCATCATGGCGCCATCTCTTTCTTTCCAGCGGGGGCCGGTTCACGGGGGCCGTCCGGTCTATTCTTCCACGATCGCCTGGTGCGCCAGCACCTTCAACTTCTGTTTCACCGTCAGGCCGTTGCTGGGATAGACCTGGGCCATGAAGACGCCGATCATGTCCGTCTCCGGACTGATGAAGAACTCGGTGTACCAGAAGCCTCCCCATCCGTGAGCGCCTTCGGAGGTGAGTTCGGTGAAGCCGCGCTCGGTCGTGTCGATGGCGAAGCCTAGACCGAAGGCGAGGGGCGGGTCCTTGACGATGTGACCGAGGTGGTCCATCGTCATGAACTCGACGGTCTTCGGACCCAGCAGGCGGGCGTCGCCGAGGCGGCCTTTGTTGAGGATCATCTGGGCGAAACGGGCATAGTCGAGGGCGGTGGAGCAGAGACCTCCGCCACCGGAGTAGTACTTTTTCGGACCGGCGTAGGGGTAGTCGGTAGAGCCGCTGGCTTCGCCGGCGTGGACCTCGTCGTTCTTTACTCGGACCAGCTTGCCTTCCTTGTTCTTTCCGTAAACCGCGGCAAGCCGCGCCACTTTTTCCTGCGGCAGGTAGAAATGAGTGTCCTTCATGCCTAGAGGGTCGAAAATTCTGCGGCGCAGGAACTCGTCGAGGCTCATGCCCGAAGTGACTTCGACGAGGCGGCCGAGGACGTCGATCGAAAGCCCGTACTCCCACTGCTCACCGGGATGGTTCACGAGGGGGATTTTAGCGAGCAGCTTCATGGCTTCGGCGAGGGTGTAGGGCGTCGGGCCGAGGCCGTGGGGAATACCATAGGCGTTGTAGAGAGGGCCGATCCTCGGGTTCCAGTGGTAAGTGAAGCCGGCGGTATGGGTGAGCAGGTGCCGGATGGTGATCGGGCGTTTCGCCGGAACTGGCGTCGAACCGCGCGGGGCGCCCGGCGGCAGCACCGTCATGTGGGCGAACTCGGGCAAATATTTCGACACCGGATCCGAGAGCAGGAACTTGCCTTCTTCGTAAAGCATCATCACGGCGACCGAAGTGATCGGCTTGGTCATCGAGGCGATGCGGAAGATGGTGTCTTCTTTCATCGGGCGGCCGGCTTCGCGGTCGGCCATGCCGTAGACGCCGAGGTGAGCGATCTTTCCGTGCCGGGCGACCAGCGTCACCGCCCCGGCCAGGTCGCCCTTCGCTATGTGGCTTTCGACGAGGGCGTCAATGCGGGCGAGACGCTCGGAGGAAAGCCCAACTTTTTCGGGCTGCACCCGCGGGAGGATTTGCGCGGCAGCGGACGCCAGCAGGATTGCCAGAACCAGGAACGTGCAGTAAGCGATGCGCCTCATAGCCGATCCAGTATATCCACTATTCCTCCGGACCTCGAAGATTCGTTGTTGGCCAAGATTTCCACAGGCCGCGGCGGAGATCGTCAACAGGGCGGAGATACCAGAGCCTCAGCACCGGTTTGTCATACAGATCGACGCTGGATGCGGCGCTTCCGCAGCTTGATTCGCCCCGGGGACTGCCGTTGTACAACCTGCCCGGAGCCGTGCCTTACATTGGCCCGCGCGCTGTGTTGGTGGCCGGTGTTCGGTCTAAAGGAACCCAGATCGCCAAAGGAACTCAACGCAGTGTGGATCTCCGCTTTTTTCAGGCAAAATTCCTGAACTGTTCATGGTTCCGACCGGCGGCGTCGCCCGGTCGGCAACCGATGGACCTTTGTGTTCCGCAATCTTTGGCTGATGAGGTCGAGCAATTCCGGATCCGATGTTTCTTTAATGGGCGGGACCGGTTTCGAACCGCGAGACACGATTTCGTGGTGGCCGGGCCGGCGCCGTGGGGAGCCCAGCCGGCAAGGACGCCGACGAAAGCACCACCTTGGCGAGGTGGTCGGGGACGCGCTGGCTTCCGAGCGGCGCCGGGACGGGGCGCTGCGGCCTTCTCGAGAAATTTTCGCGGTTCGGGAATCCGGGCCGGAGCGCCCGAAAAGTTGCCTCGGGTTCCCCGCAGGTGCGGGTGATGTCAGACAAAATTGGTCGGCAATTGCACTTGCGGAAATCTGTACAGGGCAATCAGGAATCCACGAACGATTGTGGTTGACGCCACGACGATGTGTGGATCTGGCATTAGCGGACCCGGGCAGGGGCGAACGGAAGCGAAAAAAGGCGTAGAAGTGCGAACTCGGGCGAGTGTCTTGCGATTTTCTGTTGACAATTGTCATTCATGGTGTAAAAATCGATTCTCGGTCAGCCAGTTTGAGCAGCTCATTGAGTTGCAGTCCCGGCCTGCCGTTCAGGAAGAGGGTTTTGGGACTGAAAGGGCGGTAGCATGTCCAAACTCTCTCGCGGCGCGTTGGTCCGAGGGGGGTGAGATGCCGGAGGAGACGCGGCGTTAAGAGAGGAGGAAGGATGGGAACGCACGTGGGTCATGTCACCGGTCGATCTCAGAATTCGGGGAGGGTCCCCCATCCTTGGTACGCCCTTCGGGTGCGCTCGCACTACGAGCGGGTAGTAGCGACGTCCCTCGGGCAGAAAGGCTACGAGGAGTTCGTGCCATTCTACCGGGCGCGGCGGCGCTGGTCGGATCGGACGAAAGTCGTCGAGTTTCCGTTGTTCCCGGGGTACGTGTTTTGCCGGTTCGATCCGGAGAAGCGCCTGCCGATCCTGCAGACGCCGGGAGTCGTGTCGGTGGTGAGCTTCGGCAAGAAATTCGTTCCGGTGGACGAGACCGAGATTGAGTCGATCCGGTCCATCGTCCGGGCGGGGCGCGAGGTTCAGCCGTGGCCGTATCTGCGGGTGGGCCAGCGGGTGCGGATCCGGGGCGGAGCCTTGGACGGAGTAGAAGGGCTGCTGCTGAAGCTGAAGAACGAGACCCGGCTGATCGTGTCGATCACGCTCTTGCAGCGGTCGGTAGCCGCCGAAGTGGACCGCGATTCCATCGAGCCCATTCTCTAGCGCGAGGCTTTTCCACACAACCCGGCAGATTCTCCCGCCCTCCCTGAGCTTCGCGGTGATGCGGGGAGAATCCCAGTCATCCCAAAAGGACAGTAGGAATATGCCACACCAACATCGTTTGGAGCGCATGATCAGCTTCCGGGTTACCGACGAGGAGTACCAGAAACTAAAGGAGCTTTCCGAAAAGGCCAATGCCCGCTCCATGTCCGACATCGCCCGCACCGCGATGCAGCACTGGCTCCGCCACGGCTCCACGGTGGCTCCGGACAATCTGCAGGTGAAGGTCCTCGAACTCGAGAAGCGAATCGCCGAATTGAGCGCCCAGCTCGACCGGCTGGCCGCCTTCGAACAGCACTGACAGGGCCGCACGGGAGATCCACCATGAAATGGCTCACCAGTATCGCGCTATCCGCCTGTCTGGGGGCGGCCGCGGCGGCGCAGCAGCCTCGCGCGGCCGAGCCGGCCAGCCCAGCGGAACCGATTGCCCCGGCCGTTGAGGCGCCCGATGTAAAGAATCTGCCGCCCGTCGGGCCCTCGCGGCCGGCGGCGCTGGCGAGGCGGCAGCCCAGCCACGGGGTCCCCGCCTACACGCTCGGTCCGGGCGACAAGATCATCATCCGGGCCCTCGACGTGGAGGAGTTTCCGGAAGAGCCGATCCTCGTGGACGACCGCGGCACCATCGATCTGCCTTATATCGGCCGCTTGAACGTGCAGGGCCTGACGCTCGGCCAGGTGGAGGCCGAGGTCACCCGGCGGCTCAGGAAATACGTCCTCAAGCCGGACGTGACGGTCTCGATCGCCGAGTTCCGCCCGCGCCCGGTCTCGGTCTACGGCGCGGTCGAGCGCCCCGGCGTGGTCCAGCTCCGCGGCCCCAAGACGCTCTGGGAGCTGATCTCCGACGTCGGCGGCTTCTCGAACCAGGCCGGCGACAAGATCCGCATCACCCGCCGCCTGGACGAGGGCGACCTGCCGCTGCCCAACGCCCAGGTGGACGAGACCGGCCGCTACATCACCGCCGAGATCGATACCCGCGACGTGCTGGAGATGAGGAACCCGGACACGAACATCGAGCTAAAGGCCCACGACGTGATCTCGGTCTCGATCGCCGATGTGGTGTACGTGGTCGGGCACGTCCACCGGGCCGGGGGCTTCGTGACGAACGGGAAGATCTCGGTGCTCGAGGCGCTCTCGCTCGCCGGCGGCTTCCAGCCCCACGCGGCGGCGAAGAACGCCCGCATCCTGCGGGTCAAGCCCGGCACCGACCAGCGGATCATCATCGCCGTGAACCTCAAGAAGGTCCTCCGGGGCGAGGCCGAGGACATCGCCCTGAAACCCCAGGACATCCTCTTCATCCCACACGATTCCTGGAAAGACTTCGGGACCAAGATGGTTCTGGGTGTCACGGCTGCAGCGGCTACGTCCGCAATCTACTCGGGAATACTCTATAGGGACTACCGGAGATGAACGACAGCAACTCCCAGCTCCCCCCACCCGGTGACGGCGCCGTCGCTCCGCGCCGTCCGGCTCCCGGTCCCAGCCCGCGCGAGGACCGCGAAGGCTACTACTACGGCGGCTACGGCTACGACTACTACGACGAGCCGGCCGGCGGCGGACTGCTCGAGTATTGGCACATTCTGAAGCGCCACCGGGGCACGCTGGTGCTGATCACGTTCCTGGCGGGGGTCCTGGCGGTGCTGTTGACGCTCCCCCAGACGCCCATCTACCAGGCCACCGCCTCGATCGAGATCCAGCGGATGAACCCGCAGTTCCTCGGCCTCGACCAGGTGACGCCGGTCCAGGAGGGCGCCTACTACGACAACTCGGACCTGCAGACGCAAGTGAAGATCATCGAGAGCGAATCTTTGCTCGAGCGGGTCCTGAACAAGCTCGGCTGGACACCGCCCCCAGAGCCGGTCGAAGCCGACACCTCGCGCCTCTCAGTCTGGCAGCGGGCGCTGAAGCTGGGCGGCCCCGAGGTGGAGCGCGAGCCGCGGCTGGCGGCCATCGACTACGCCACGGAGAACATGAAGGTCCGCTTGCAGACCAACACCCGCATCGTCGAGATCTCGGTGGATTCGCCGGACCCGAAGGTCGCGGCCGAATTCGCCAACACCCTGGCCGACGAGTTCATCGAGCAGAACCTCGAGGCCCGCTGGAAGATGACCCAGCGGACTTCGGAGTGGCTCTCGCGCCAGCTCGAGGAGATGCGCGTCAAGCTCGAGGCGGCTGACGAGCGCGTCCGCGACTACGCCCGCCGGGCGGGGCTGGTCTACACCCGGGACGAAGAGGCGTCCATCGCCGAGCAGAAGCTCGAGCAGCTCCAGAACGCCCTCACCGAGGCCCAGGACGACCGGATCAAGAAGGAGTCGCGCTACCACCTGCTCGAGTCCTCCCCGCCCGAGGCCCTGCCCGACATCCTCGACGACGGCAGCCTCCGCGGCTACCAGACGACGCTGACGGACCTGCGCCGCCAGCTCGCCGAGCTGACGACCACCTTTACGGCGGACCACCCGCGCGTCCAGCGCCTCCGGGCCCAGATCCAGACCGTCGAGAACGCCCTGGAGAGCGAGCGGGCGGCCATCCTGCAGCGCATCCGCAACGACTATCAGGAGGCGGTGGCCCGCGAGAAGCTGCTGCGGGCCGAGTACGAGCGCCAGCAGGCGCTGGTCTCGGACCAGGCGTCCAAGGCCGTCCAGTACAACATCCTCAAGCGCGAGGCCGATTCCATCCGCGAGCTCTACGAGGCGATGCTCGAGAAGGTGAAATCGGCCTCCGTCGCCAGCGCCCTGCGCGCCTCGAACGTCCGCATAGTGGACCCGGCACGCATCCCCGAGGAACCTTACAAGCCCCGGCTCGCGCTGAACACCCTCCTCGGGCTGCTGCTCGGCGGCTTCTTCGCCGTCGTCTTCGTCATCGCCCGGGAGCGGATGGACCGCACCCTCCAGGATCCGGGCGACAGCGCTTTCTACCTCAACCTGCCCGAACTCGGGACCATCCCTGCAGCCGACTCCCGGCGGGGCCTGCGGCTCGTCTACCGGGCGAAGCGGGCCCCCAAGGGTCTCCTGCCCGAGGTTTCGGAAGGCTCGAACGGGGACTCGGAGGCCATCCCGGTGGAGCTTACCGTCTGGAAGCGCAAGCCCACGGTGATCGCCGAGAGCTTCCGGGCGGCGCTGACGTCGATCCTGTTCTCCGGGCAGAACGGCGACCAGCCCCGGGTGGTGACGCTGACGAGTCCGGGGCCGGCCGAGGGCAAGACGACGGTGGCCTCGAACCTGGCCATCGCCCTGGCCGAGATCAACCGCCGCGTGCTGCTGATCGACGCCGACCTGCGCAAGCCGCGCCAGCACGAGATCTTCAACGTTTCGAAGGACCACGGCCTGGCCGAGATCCTGCTCGAGCGCGGCCCGCTGAGCGAGGAGTCGCTCAACGGCTCGATCCGGGCCACGGGGCTCGAGAACCTGTTCATCCTGCCGGCGGGCGAGCAGACCGCCGGCTCCACCAACCTGCTCTACTCCCAGCGCATGGCCGAGCTGCTCGAGCGCCTCGACGAGGCCTTCGACATGATCCTGATCGACACGCCGCCGATGATGCAGATCCCCGACGCGCGGATCCTGGGGCGGCTCTCGGACGCCGTCATCCTGGTGATCCGGGCGGGGCAGACGACGCGGGATACGGCGCTGGCGGCGCGGGACCGGCTGGCGGCGGACGGCACGCGGGTGCTGGGGACGATCCTGAACTACTGGGATCCGAAGAAGTCCTCCGGCGGCTACTACCACTACTACGACCGCTACTACCGCACCCGGTACTACCACGAGGAAGGGTAAGCAGAGGGGATTCACCACAAAGGACACAAAGGGCACAAAGAGATTGGATAAAAGGGGTC
>CAYWXL010000108.1:0-12409 GCA_964461995.1 uncultured Solibacteraceae bacterium | reverse complement strand
CGCCGCCAAAGCAAGACTGCGGTGATCGACGGCAACAGGAACACGCCCGCCGACCGCGTCAGCGCCGCCGCTGCCGCCAGCCCTCCCAACACCGCTGCCCACCACCATCTCGCCCCACGCCGCCCCAGCCGTTCAGCCAGTACAACAGACGCCACCAAAAGCGCCCCGAACCACAACTCCGCCATGGCCATTACACTGAAGCCGACCACCACCGGGGTAACCGCCAGCCACACGCAAAAGAAAGCCGTCTGCCACACCCCGAAGCCGAGATCGCGGAAGTAGAGTGCGGCGGCGGCGAGAAACAGCGGCAGCGCTGTCCACGAGATGAGCATTAGAAGTGGTAGGTTGTCAGGGAATTGCGGGTTGATCCGCCACACCAAACTCAATAGCAAGGGCAGCCCCGGGGGATACTTGGTCTGCGGCGGCGCGCCGGGGAAGCTCTCGATTCGGTGCCCTCTGCCTTCGGCCCACGATTTCGCCGTGACGAAGTATAGGCTGTCGTCATGGTGGAAGCCCAAGTGCGGCATATGCCGCCAGTTCCACGCCAGCCAGGCGGAAGGCAGCAAGGCGGCCACAACGACCAGGATGGGCAGGAAACGTCTCCCGATCAGCCGCCGCTGTAGCTTTTCCATGTCACATGCACCCGTGCCATTAATGCTTTACTTTAGACCTGGGTTCCGGCGGTGCTGTCACTCCCTGAAAGCGGCCAACGGCCAGCGCGCCCGGGAAATTGCAGGCCCGGAGCGCCTCGGTTGCGGTTGATCGTCAGCTGTTCAATCGAAGAGATCCCGCGGCTCCCGCGCGACTTCTCGGACTTCGAACGGTGAGGTCCGGCTACATCTTCCAAAAGCCGATAGACGCCAGCGCTCTTTGTGGCAAACAGCAACCGCAGCCGTTGACTCTCCTGCGGCAGGCGCTCGGCGGCCTTGCGCGCCGTATCCGTTGGGCTCAACCGGTAGTCGGAAGCCGTGATCATTACATATCCGATACCGAGGCGGTCCGCATACTCGGGCAATGAGTGAACAAACCGGACAATCCCTTGCTCGTCAGAGCGGTATACGAGGTCGGGCGGAGTGGCCAGCGTGCACGCGTGCCTGCCCGTGTAGAGGTAGAAGACGCTATCGTCATACGCAAAGAACTGCGCGTCCGGAGGCGTGTTTCTCTTGACCCATTCGTACGCCGGAAGGTTTCCGCGCAGCGCCCGCTCGCGCTCCCGGAAGGCTGCCGGCAAAAACGACCCTAGCCCATACCAAATCTGACCGGCCGCCCACAGTCCTCCCAGTCCCAAGACTATTGTCAGTCCGGCCGCAACCGCGCGGTTCGTGGCGACCCCACTGCGCCACCCGGCGCCTATTGCGGCAACCAAACGTCTTCCCTCTTCCACCAGGCCCGCCACCAGCAACGGAGCGAGCGGTGTGACAAATCGCACGTCTGGCGGGAAATGCCAGATCAGCATGACCGCCCCGTAGACGGCTGCGAACAAGGCGAACTGCCGCTTGCCCGTCCGACTGGCAAGCCGCACCACGCCGACAACCGCCCCGATCGCCAACACTCGTCCAACCGTGACCACGCCCAAGGAGTTCACGTCGAAAAAGACGAACAGCTTGCCCAACCCCGTCAGCAGCGTGTTCAGGTTGTACGGGGTCACCAGCGCTGGATTGAACAGTCCGACCGTCGCCAGTTGGTACGCCGAGTAGTCTGTGTAGTAGAGCGTGACCAGGTCGCCGCTGGGGGCCGGGTGCATCAGCTTCCAGAGGTTCCAGGCCGCCAGGGGAGGCGCCGCCGCAGCAAGAAACGTCACTGCGCGCCGCCACTGCCGGCGCCAGACGAGGCCCACCGGGACCGTTAGCAGCAGGAACGTTCCCGCCGAGCGGGTCAACGCCGCCGCCGCAGCAATCGCTCCCACCCCAAACGCCCACCACCATCGCGTTCTCTGTCGCGCCAAGCGTTCCGCGAGCACCACTAGAGCTGCCAAAAGCGCGCCGAACCACAGCTCGGTCATCAGCATCGTGCTGAAGCCGGCCACGATCGGATTCACCGCCAGCCACGTACACAGCAGCGCAGTCTTCCAAAGCCCGAATCCGAGGTCGCGGAAGTACCACGCAGCCGCCGCAAGGAACAAGGGCAGCGCCAACCAAGTGATGAGCATTGCCAGGGGAAGGTTGTCCGGGAAGCGCGGGTTGATCCGCCACACCAGGCTCAGCACCAACGGCAGGCCCGGCGGGTACTTCGTCTGCGCCGGCTCGCCGGGAAAGCTCGCGATCCGGTGGCCTTTGCCTTCCGCCCAGGCCTTCGCCGTCACGAAATAGAGGCCGTCGTCGTGGTAGATCCCCAGGTGCGGCATGTGCCGCCATCGCCACGCCAGCCAGGCCGACGGCAACATGGCGGCCGCCACGAGCAGGATTGGCAAGATGCGGCGCCCGGATAACCGCCGGTGCAATTCTCCCATCTGAGTACCCATCGGCAGCATCCGGGTTCCGGTTGAGGCCTCCGCCGTTTTCAGCCGAGCAGCCGGATCTCGCTGAGGCGAATGTACTCGACCGGCCCCGAGCGCACGCCCGCCCGGTAACGCCCGTATTGCTCGTCCGCCCCTGCCGGAGCACGCCCGCCGTCCAACCAAAGGCGTCCCGCCGGCGAATACCAAATCGTGCGGATCCTATCACCCCGCGGCTTGAACTCGCACCGGCCGAACGAGCACTTCAGGTTGAAATCTTCAAGCTGGCCTTCGCCCGCCCCCATGACCAGAGTGAGCGCCGCCCAGGCCTCCTCAAGTTCCGCCCAACGCACCGCCCTGGCGGTCTCGGCCCGGAATAGATCGAGGGAAACCGCCAGCACGCCGTCTTCGAAACGCACCGAGAGCCGCGGGTCCTGTCCCTCGAACACAGCCCTTGGAAACCGCACCCAAAGGTACGCGCCGCCAAGATCGACCGCCAGTCTCGTGCCCGGATCCGCGCTCGTAAGCGGCAGCGCCGCAGGCTTGCCTCCGGCCAGTATTCGAACCGGCTCCCCCAGGCCCGCGAAATCCAGCCGCGCTCGCAGCCGCCGCAACTTCCGTTCGTCCCCGGCCCCTTCTTCACGCCGAAAATTGAGGAAGCCCAGCACGCAGTTGCGCTCCTGGACCGAAGTGAACAGGCCGGCCGCCAAGTCCCGGCCGTCAGCCAGCACTCGGAGCCGAACATACCGGGCCGGACGCTCAGGACCGCCCCAAAAGGCGAGCAACGGCCGTTCATGCTCGCCGAAACCGCCGAGGTTTACCGACCCCAGGCAGAATTCCGGCTCAAGCAGCGTGACGCCTTGAACGGGTGGCGCCGGCGGCTGGGCCGGCCGAAAAATCTCCCGGTGCTGGCGCGGCTCGGCGAGCGTCAGAAACTCTTTCTTTCGTTGCTCCGGACAGCGCCATTCGAGCATCGCCGCCTCGCCGTCCGGTCCCGCGCGCCCGGCCCGGATGTCATCGAGCGATGCGAACTCCAGCGCCCCGCCGAGCGCCTTCTGCAGCCACAGCGGCGCCCCGATGCCCGTTCGCCGGCAGTAGCTGATCGGACCCGCCAACTGCCGCGTCGGCGGATGCCAGTGCCGCGCCAGGTGCAACCACGCCCGGTCATGGATCCGGCTGGAGAGGCCTCGCGCCTTCTCGTTCCGCGCATACATCCGGATCCGCGTCAGCCACGCCAACACTTCCCGGATCCGTACCGGACTGTTGTACTCCTCGAAACTGCCGGTCTCGTCGATCCAGGCCGCCAACCGCACCAGCCTGCCGACTCCGTGTTCGGTGAGTTTCTCATCCTCAAATAGCGCGCCCGCCCCGAGCGCTACGAAGCTGCCGGCTGCTTCCGCCCCTGCTGAACGCTCCGGCGCGTCCCGCCACGCCAGCTCGGTCGCCGCCCGTCGCACGGCCTGGTCCGCACGCTCCCGCAATCCGGCCGGCAACGCCCTCCCATGCCGCAACGTGATTTCCGCCAGCGCCGCCGCCGTGTAGACGCCCCGCCTCCACGCGTGCGCCGCGCTCTCCCCAGGGTGTTCTTCGAGCCACGGCCGCCACAGTCCGCACAGAACGCTCCCGGCGTGCGAAACCTGCAGCTCGAGCACCCGGTCCAGGATCGCCGCCGCCCGCTCGCGCCGCTCTATCTCGCCGGACTCTAGAAGATACAGCGCATACCGCACCGACGCCCGCACCGGGTGACGCACCGTGCCCCGCCGAGCCCGCCGTAGCAGCCGCTCGGCTGCATCGAAACTCTCATCGAGCTTCGACAGGGCCGCTGCGAGCACCACCTGGTCCCACTCGCGCGTCCACCGCGCCGCACCCAACCGAGGGGTTGCGGCCCCAGCCAAAGCCAGCTTCAGTGCGTCCCGGCGAGTCCACACAGCACCACCAGCCTAACAGGGGAAGGGCGACAATTTCGCCTCGCGAGGAAACGCTTCAGTGATCCCGCTCGGTCACCAGCTCCGTGACGGCAGCCAGCGCTCGTTGCGCCGGCGAGTCGGGAAACGAAGTGATGATTGTCCGTGCCTTTTCGGTGAACGCCTGGGCCCGCCGCCGTGCCCGCTCGATGCCGCCACGATTGTGCAAGATATCGAGAATCTCGCGCAGGGAGACGGTCTCGTAGCTACCCTCGTTGAGAACCCGCTCCACCAGCCGCCGTTCCTCTGGGCTGGCCTCCTCCAGCGCATAAATCAGGGGCAGGGTGACTTTCCCCTCCCTGAGATCGTTCCCCACAGGCTTGCCGAGCACGGCTTCGCGCGAAGTGAAGTCCAGCACGTCGTCCACGAGCTGGAAGGCCATGCCCAGGTTCCAGGCGTAATCGGCCATGCGCGACTCCACCGCCTCGTCTCCCCCGGCGGCCAAACTGCCCAAGCGCGCGCAAGCGGAAAACAGGCTGGCGGTCTTACGGTGCACCAGCTCCATGTAGTCAGCCTCGGTGACGTCGATCTTCCCGATGCTTTCCAGCTGGAGCAGCTCCCCTTCCACCATGAGTTGCGTCAAGCCGATCAGCACATCGAGGACTTGGAAGTTTCTCAGGCGCAGAGCGGCCTGAAACGCCTGCATGTAAAGCCAGTCCCCGGCCAACACGCAGGTGTGATTTCCCCAGATCACGTTCGCCGAAGGTTTCCCTCGGCGCGTGTCCGCAACGTCGATGACGTCATCGTGCACGAGAGTGGCGGTGTGGATCATCTCGACCACGGCCGCCAGCCGGATGGCCGTCTCGTTGGTTTCGCCCACGAGCTTTGCGGTTAGCAGCAGCAGCATCGGCCGTAGCCGTTTCCCGCCACTGTTTTGCAGGTAGCGCCCGATGTTGGTGACGGCATCGACGCCCGCCGTCGATTCACGGGCGATCTCCTTCTCCACCTTCTGCAGATCCTCGTATACGAGATCCAGGATCTCCTTCGCAGTCAGAGATTGCCCGATGTGGCTGAATCCCATGGGAATGGTTCCAGTTTACTTGGTGGCGTTCTTCCGGAGCAAACAGAGCTTCCGAAAATTCTCGGTTGCCGCCTGCGCCACCTCTTCAAGCGTCTGCCCTCGCAGTTCGGCCACCCGGGCGGCGGTGTAAACGACGAAGGCCGGCTCATTGCGTTTGCCGCGCTTCGGAACGGGGGCCAGGTACGGACAATCGGTCTCCACCAGCAGCCGATCCGCCGGGCACATCCGCGCCGCCTCTTGCGCCGCGGCAGCCCGGGGGAACGTCACGGTGCCCGAAAAGCTCAGGTAGAAGCCAAGATCCAATGCCCGGCGCGCCTCTTCCGGCCCGCCCGAGAAACAATGCATGACGCCCCCGAGGCCGGTGGGCTTCCAAATCGACTGCAGCAGTTCCAGCGTGTCCTCCCAGGCTTCCCGCGTGTGAATGATCACCGGAAGCCCCGCGCCGGCCCCGACCTCGAGCTGGCGAGCGAAGACTTCCCGCTGGCGCTCCCGTGGCGAAAAATCATAGTGGTAATCCAGACCGATCTCCCCGACCGCCACGACCTTCGGGTGGCCTAACAACTTCTCCAAACGCTGGAAAGTCTCTTCTCCGGCCTTCGCCGCGTCGTGCGGGTGGACGCCCACCGTGGCCCAGATGAACTCGTAACGCTCCGCCAGCCGGACGCCCGCTTCCAGATCCGGGGGCCCTTTCCCTGCCCCGATCGCTAGCATCTGTTCCACGCCGGCGTCACGCGCCCTCTGGATGACGGCCTCGCGGTCCGGCTCGAACTGCTCGTCGTCCAAATGGCAGTGGGAGTCAACCAACCTCATGAGAGGCGCGTTCCTACGGGCACGTCGGCAATCGGACTCACGAGCACGGGCTCACCTCCCTCGGGCGTCGCCGCGACTACCATGCCGTCGGACATGATGCCCCGCAGCTTCCGCGGAGCCAGGTTGGCCACGATCACCACTTTCTTGCCGATCAAGTCTTCCGGCTGGTACGCTTCGGCGATGCCCGCCACCAGCGTCCGCGGCTTTCCTTCTCCGGCGTCCACGGTGAGTTTTAAGAGCTTGTCCGCCCCTGGGACGCGCTCGGCGTTCACTACCTCCGCGACCCGCAGATCGACTTTGGCGAAGTCGTCGATCGAGATCTTTTCGCCGGCTTGGCCTTCGCCTGTTTTACCTAACAGCGCGTTCTGGCGCGCCGTCTCCTGGATCTCCAACTCCCGCATCTTCGCCGTCGCCTCAGCCACTTTGATGCGCGGGAAAACCGGATCTCCTTTGCGCACCTTCTGGCCCGGAGCAAGCTGCCCCCAAGCCAGCTCTTGCAGCCGCACCGAATCCAGCGGCTGTTCCATCCCCAACTGCTCCCAGATCTTTTGCGCCGACTGCGGGATTACCGGCGCCAACAGCGCTGCCGCCAGCCGTACCACTTCCGCCGCCGTATAAAGCGTCGCGTCCAGCCGCTTCTGGTCCGCGGGATCTTCGCTCTTGATCAGCTTCCACGGCGCCTGCTCGACCAGATACTTATCCACCGCCCCGAGCAGGCTCCACAACAACTCCAGGCCCCGCGAGAATTCGAACCGGTCAAAGTGCTTTACATACGCCTCCAGCGTCCGCCCGGCCTGCGCGGCGATCCCGGCATCGGCCCCCGCGCGGCCGTCCGGCACCTCGCCGCCGCGGTACTGCTCGATCATGCTCAGGGTCCGGCTCGCCAGGTTGCCCAACCCGTTCGCCAGATCCGAGTTGTAACGGTTCACCAGCGCCTCGTAGCTGAAATTGCCGTCCTGGCCGAAGACGATCTCCCGCATCAGGAAGTACCGCAGGGCGTCCACGCCGGCGACCTCTTGAATCGGCGTCGCCCGGACGATGTTGCCCTTGGACTTCGACATCTTGTCTTCTTGGAACAGCAGCCAGCCGTGGGCGAAGACGCGCTTCGGCACCGGCCAGTCCGCAGCCATGAGGAACGCCGGCCAGTAAATGGCGTGGAACCGCACGATCTCTTTGCCGATCAGGTGCAGGTCGGCGGGCCAGAGATCCTCGCCGTCCACCTTCTCACCCTCCACCGCGCTCATGTACGTCATCAGCGCGTCGAACCAGACATAGAAGACGTGCTTTTCCTCACCGGGCACTGGAATTCCCCACTTGAGCGACGTCCGCGTGATCGACAGATCGTTGAGCCCCTGTCTGACGAACGCGATCACTTCGTTCCGCCGCGTCTCGGGTTGGATGAACTCGGGATTGCGCTCGTAGAGCTCCAGCAGCCGGTCCTGAAACTCGGAAAGCTTGAAGAAGTAATTCTCCTCGGTCACTGTCTCGGTGGGCCGCCCGCAGTCCGGACACGGCGCCCCCGGCTCGTTCTCGGTCACGTAGAGCTCGCACGACGTGCAGTACTGTCCGGTATAAGAACCCTTGTAGACATACCCGTTCGCCTTGCACCGCCGGAACAGTTCCTGCACCATCCGGTGATGCCGGGGATCGGTCGTGCGGCGGAAACGGTCCGGCATGATTCCGAGCTTCTCCCACGTCCTCTGGAACTCAGCCGAAATCAGGTCGGTGAATTCCTTCGGGGACTTGCCTTGCGCTCGAGCCGCCTTCTCCACCTTCTGCCCGTGCTCGTCGGTCCCCGAGGTGAGCACCACCGTATAGCCCTGCATGCGCTTGAAGCGCCGAATCAAGTCGGCGGCGAACGTCGTGTAGGCGTGTCCGATGTGAGGCGCTGCATTGACGTAGTAAATCGGCGTAGTGAGGTAGTATTTCATCTCGTCAGTCCTCGACTCTTCACGCGCCGCTGCGCTGGTTCAAGTACGCCCGGCTCGCCTCGGCGAAGACTGTTTTCAGCGGCGTGCCGGTCGCTTCAGCGATCTTACGGCAATCCTCGTATTCCGGAGCAAATCCCGTGTCCGTCACCTTCATTCTGACCCGTCCATGCGGCGTCTCCACTTCCACCGTCCGCCGCTTCTCCACCCACCGCTCCGCTGTCCAGAAACGCACACCCAGCGTAGTAGTCTCGCGCATCAGCACCGCTGCCAAGTCTTCGCGTCTCTCTGGTTGGGCGATCACTCGCAGCAACACCCCCGGCCGGTTCTTTTTCATCCAAAGCGGTGAAAAAGCAACGTCGAGCGCCCCGGCATCCATCAAACGGTCGAGAGCATAACCCAGTACTTCCGGGCTGGCGTCGTCGATGTTGGCCTCCATCACCGTCACCGCTGTCGCCTCCGGCGCCCCGGTCTTTTCTCCGATCACCGCTGCCAGCACATTCGCTTGTTCGGCGAACTCCGCCTCTCCGGCGCCGTATCCGATGCTTTCCATCCGCATCGGTGGCGGCGGACCGAACGCCTCGGCCAGGGTCGCCACGATGGCCGCGCCCGTCGGTGTCGTCAACTCCCGGGCCGGACCGGCCGCGTACACCGGCCGCCCGGTGAGCAACGCCGCCGTCGCCGGGGCCGGCACCGGCAGGAGTCCGTGCTCGGTTTGCACCGTTCCGCTGCCGGTGTTCACCGCAGAACAATACACGGCTCCGATCTGCAACAGGTCCAACGCCGTACAAGCCCCGGCGATGTCGGCGATGGAGTCCACCGCTCCAACTTCGTGAAAGTGGATCTCATCGACGGATACGCCGTGGACCGAGGCTTCCGCTTCGCCGAGCCGCCGGAACACCGCCTCGGCGTTCCGCTTCGCCCTCGGAGGCATCGCTGAGCGCTGGATGATCTCCAAAATCTCCGGCAAATGCCGTTGGCTAGCCTGTCGCCCCCCTTTGACGACAAACTTCGTGGCGGAGATTCCGGTTCGCTTCACCCGTTCGAAGCGGAACTCGGCGTCCGTGCCGAGGGACCGGAGAGCGCTGACAAGCGCCTCTTGGTCGGCACCGGCATCCACTAACGCACCCACTGTCATGTCCCCGCTGATGCCGGAAAACGCATTGAAATAACAGATCTTCATCACCAATCAGGGTCCCGCATCCCGCTACAGGTAACTATCTTCGCACACGTCACGCCGGCGCCCATTGATCTCATCGAGAAGCAGAGGCCGAAGCGGCGTTGTTGAGGCGTTTCTGTGGCCCGTCTGGATCCGCCAGCCCCTGCCCAACGGATGCCTCCCGCCGCACCCGCAGAGACCGGGCGAAATCTGCATGGTAGCATCAAGAATATGAGCTATATTTCCGCCCGCACCGGGCTCTGGGGACGCTGGGCCGCCGTGGCTGTCGGAGTGCTGGTTTCCGCCACCTGTGCGATGCCGCAGTCCGGGCCATCGAACGAGGCGCTGCAACGGGAAATACAGGAACTCAAGAAGCAACAGGCCGAAACGCAGCAGAGGCTCGACGAATTGATCAGGACATTGCAACCGATCCTCGATCGCCTGCCGAAGCCCTTCCGGCCGCAAAAAACCAGCTTCGAGGGTTCGCCCATTAAAGGAAACCCGACAGCAAAAGTCACCATGATCGAGTTCACCGATCTGCAGTGCCCATTCTGCCTCCGCTATTACACGAACACGTTTCCACGAATCATGAAAGAGTTTGTGGAAACAGGCAAAGTCCGCTACGTGGCGCGGGAGTTCCCGTTGTCGTCAATCCACAAAGATGCTCACCGGGCCGCTCAAGCTACGCTGTGCGCGGGTGAACAAGGAAAATACTGGGAGCTACGGGACAAGATCTTCCACAACCGGAATCGCTTGGCCGAATCCGACCTGGAAGAGTATGCCCGCTCGGTGGGCGTGGAACTCGAGAGCTGGAAAGCATGCCTGTCCAGCGGGCGCTACGAGCAAAAGATCTCGAAAGACCGGCAGGACGGCTCCCGTCTCGGGATTTCCGGAACGCCGTCCTTTGCCTTCGGCTTGACCGATCCGGACGAACCGAACACAATCCTGGTCGCCGAGGTCATCGAAGGCGCATACCCGTTCGAAGAGTTTGCCAAAAGGATCAAGGCGTTGCTGGAATGACGCCGGCGGCCCCCGGGGCGAACTTCGCAAAGCTGCTCTCTCAGCGGCGCGGCGTCAGCGTCCTCATTCCTCCAACACCGGGAGAGGATGGTTGACGGACCCGCCGCTCGCCGGCTCAAGATCCAGATATCGTGGGTCGAGCAACCTGTCGAGCTGCAAGTTGCCCATCGCCGACAGCATGTTCTGCTTGACGTGCGGATACTCCTGCTCCAGGCGGGCGAACAAGTCCCGAAGCACCTGCCGGACCGTTCCTGTTTTCTGATTGCAACCGCACGGTACCAGAGGAGCGCCGACAGCCTGCGCGTACGCTCGGGTCACATCCTCAGTGACGTAAACAAGCGGACGGATCAGCCGGAACTGGCCGTCCCTGGAATAGGTGACCGGTGGCAACGCGCTGAGCTTTCCTGTAAACAACGCGTTCCGCAAGAACGCTTCGCAGAAGTCGTCGGCCGTGTGGCCGAAGGCGATGACGTTCGCGCCCAGACCACTCACCACCTCGTAAACCGCACGGCGCCGGTACCGGCTGCAGAGGTCGCACCCGTGATCCGGCTGCTCGCGGATCAGATGGAAGGAAGGAACGTCGTGGAAATAGGTCCACGCCACGCCTTTGCGTCTGAGATACTCGCGCAGCGGCTCGATTGGCCGCAAGAACTTTCCTTGCTCGATCGTAAAGGCACAGACGGTGAAATCAGTGGGAGCCCGCTTCTGGAGCAGAAGCAGCGCCTCAAGCAACGTAAGGGAGTCTTTTCCTCCGGACAAAGCGACGGCCACTTTGTCGCCGGGCCGGATCATTCGGAACCGTCCGATCGCTTGTCCGACCTTCCTCGTGAGAACCTTTTCGAGCTCCAAGGTATCTATTATATTGAAGGATTCGCAGAGGATATCTATGGCCGTAAGCCCAGCGCGCCGCGTAGCCTTCGACGTCTTGCGGAAGGTGGCGCGGGGAAGTAACGCGTCGGATCTACTTCGCCTTCACTCGCAGAGGCTCAGCTCGCGGGATGCGGCACTGGCGTCGGAACTCGTCTACGGCGTACTTCGCTTCCAGGCTCAGCTCGACTTCTTGGCCCAGTTCTACTCTGGGCGGGACCCGTCCCGGTTTGATGTCGAGGTGAAAATCGCCCTGCGTTTGGGCATCTACCAGATGCGCTACCTGGAGCGCATCCCTCGGCACGCCGCGGTGGATGAAAGCGTGGACCTCGTCAAGCGCGCCCACAAACGCTCAGCGGCCAGTTTGGTCAACGCTGTGTTGCGCAAAGTGGACGACACCGTCGTAATGTGGCCATCCTGGGAAGTCGCCCTGTCGCAGCCGGCCTGGCTGCTGGATAACTGGCGCCGGATGTTCGGCGAGCAAGGCGCTACCCGCATTGCCAGGGCCTTTCTTCGTGAGCCGGAAACATACATCTGGGTTCCGGAATCCAGGCGTCACGAACTGCGAGGATTGGACGTTGAAGCTACCGAAGTCCCGGAATGTTACCGGGTAGTTTCGGGGACAGTGGATGGGCTGCAGCGGCAGGACATCAGCTCTCAAACGATCGTGCCGTTGCTTGAGCTGGAGCCAGGTCACCGGTTGCTCGATGTCTGTGCAGCTCCCGGAAACAAGACGGCCCAAGCCGTCGCCCACGGGGCCCGCGCGGTCGCGATGGACATGAGCTTCGACCGCCTCGCAGCGGTCAATCTTTCCGGAGTAGATCGGGTCGTAGCGGACGCTTCCCGCCCGCTGCCGGTCCGTACGCTGTTTGATCGGATCCTGGTCGATGCCCCTTGCACCGGCACTGGAACCCTGGGACGGAATCCAGAGATCAAATGGCGCCTACAGCCTTCGGATCTCGCGCGGCATCACGCGCGCCAGGTGGCGTTGCTGCACAATGCCTTGGATCGCCTAGCGCCTGGAGGACAACTCGTCTACTCGACCTGCTCACTCGAATACGAAGAAAACGAACAGGTTGTGGAAGAAGTCCTGTCGGAACGGCCTCCTGAGTTCGTGCTGGTGCATCAGGAACGGCGTATACCAGGCGTGGATCCTGGCGACGGCTTCTACGCCGCGGTCATCATTCGATTGCGTGAACCCTATCC
>CAYWXL010000107.1:0-12539 GCA_964461995.1 uncultured Solibacteraceae bacterium | reverse complement strand
CCCGCCCGGGGGGCGGACCGAACAGGAACGACAGATGCGCCCCGGCCCGGGTGAGGCAGCTCAGCACGCCAGCTTCGTCGATCGTATCGGCAGGGCGGCTCAGCAGCGGTCCCAGATGCGCGATCGGCCTCGTGTGGCCGGCGAGCATGGCCAAGGTACCCCGCTGCGGCCGGATCTCGGCGGCGATCGCCGTCTTGCCCGAAGCGGCGAGTCGCACCGCCACGTTCAGCGCCACGGTAGTGACCCCTGCCCCGCCTTTGGCGCCCAGGAACGCCAGTACGCGGCCGCGTTTCCGTTTGGGCGCCGCCGCAGTGGACTCCCGCAACTTCCGCCGCATCTTACGCTCGCAGGCGTGGCGCAGCACCCGGCCCAACTCGTCCGGCCCCACGCGGCCCTTCACCAGGTAGTCCTCGGCTCCGGCGCGCACGGCCCGCAGGGCGAACTGCTCGTCGTCGAGTCCGGTGAGGATCACCACCGGCAGTTGCGGGGCCGCGCGCTGAACCCGGGCGAAGGATTCCATGCCGCCGCTGTCGGGCAGCTCCAAGTCGAGAAGCACTGCGTCGATATGGTGCTCCCGGAGCCGTTGCAAGGCTTCGGAGATCCGTTCGGCGTGGATCACCAGGAACGGCCCGCCGGCGGCCTGGCTGAGCATCTCCTCGGCGAGCTTGCGGTCGCCGGGATTGTCTTCGACCAGCAGGACGGTGATGGGCCGGCGCTTCGCGGAGCTTGCCTGCGCGCGAGCCGGCGTGTTCCGTTCAATTCGCGCTTCCGGCCGGTCTTCGAATGCGCCGCCGCTCATCTCGGATCTCCCAAAGGCTTCAGCCGCCGGCGCGGACTTCCGCCTGCCGGCTGAACAGCCGCCAGCTTTTCCATCCGGCCTTCTTTCCGGCCGGCTCGGGGACGGGCAGGCCCGTGAGTTGGGCGGCCAGCGACGAGACGGCCTTGCCGAATTCGCTCTCCGGCCGCGCCAGCCGCCCTTGGGTGCAGGCTTCGATGAGCTCTTTCTCGGCCGAGGGCAGGCTGGCGGCCACCGGCGCCTTCACCACCTCTTCGAAGATCCGCTCGCCCTCGCGCCAGCGGCCCGCCCAGTTGCGCACGATGGTCACGGCCGCAGCCGAAACGCCGAGTTCGCCGATGGCGCCCAGCAGCCGCCGGGCGCTGTGCATGGCCGCCAGATCCGACGTGGTGACCAGCAGTACCCGGTCGGCTTCCTGCATCACCACTGCCGTGTGGCGCGTGAGCCGGCCGAGGTCGGCCACCGTCCACGCGTAGCGGTTCTTGGCGAAGCGCACCAGATGGCGGAACCGGCCCGCCGGCGGCAGCTCTCCCCGGCCGAGCAACGCCGGCGAAGGCAGCACGTCGAGCCGCTCCCGCTCATCGACGAGCGAGCGCCAGAACGTCTCCTCCAGCCGGTGGACGTTCTCGACGGCTTCGACCAGCCCGTAGGGGCCCTGGGCCTGCATCAGGAAGCCGACATTGCCCCCTTCGACGTCGAGATCCATCAACAGAACCCGCTCGCCGTGCAGCCGCGCCGCCGCTTCGGCCAGATGGCAGGCCACGGTGGTCGAGCCCGTTCCCCCGCGGCTGCCCACCACGGCGATGAGTTTGCCGCCGCCGGCATTCTCGCTTGGCGGTTTGTCGCCGCGGCCGGAGCGGTGGTGCCGCACCACGGCATAGCGCAGCGCCTGCGCCAGGCGCTCGGCGTCGAGGTTGTCCTTCACCAGGTAGTCTTCGGCCCCCGCCTCCACGGCCGCCACGGCCATGGCATCGTCGTCGTTGCCGGTGAGCAAGACCACCGGCGTCCGCGGCGCGTAGGACCGCATGGCGGTGAAGGTCTCCAGCCCGTGGCTGTCCGGCAGGTTGAGGTCGAGGGCGATGACGTCGAAGGAGAATTCGGCCACCTGGTCGAGGGCTTCGAGAAGCGTCTCGGCCCGGCGCAGGGAGAAGCCGTCCGGGTCCGCCTCGGCCAGCATCTCCTGGAACAGAACTGCGTCGCCGGGGTTGTCCTCGACCAGTAGAACTCGCAGTGCTTGATCAGCCATTCGCTTCCCGCTCGCCGCAGCAGTCGTCTGATCCGCGGACAGGACGGCTCAGGGGACACACCTGCCTGCCGCAGTCCACATTCCTCTCTTCGGACGGCTCACCCCGTGGGTACATCGGAGAAACGTTTTAACCCTCCGCGCGGCGTACGGCATAGAAGCGGCCGGCGGGTCCCCAACCGGCCGGGGACGCTACACTGATGGGTTGACGCTCCTCGCACGTACAGCTCCGCTTGCCGCCACGTTCCTCTTTCTCATTCCCGGCTGCGGCCGGCGCGCCCCGGGAGTCGAGTTCGTCTATCCGGAAAAGAAGACGATCGTCAGCGCCGTGGAGACCAACGGCCGGATCGAGCCGGTGAACTGGACCGTGATCTCTGCCGCGCGCGACGGCCGGGTAGCCAGGGTGTTCGTCGAACGGGGCGTGCGGCTTGCTGCCGGGGACGTCCTGGCAGAACTGGATGTGGAGGCAGACCGCGCCGCCCTTGATGCCGCCGAAGCCCGGATGGCCGAAGCCGAAGCGGCGCTGCGCCTCCTGCGCCGCGGCGGCCCGGCGGGGCAGCGGGCCGCCCTCGAGGCCGAGCTCGACAGCGTCCGGCTGGAGATCGAGCTCGCCCGCTCGGAATTGACCGCTCTCGAGCGCCTTGCGGCCCGCCGGGCGGTCTCCGGCGCGGAAGTCGAGGCCGCCCGGGAACGGCTGCGCAAGGCGGAGCTGCGTGCCCGAGGGCTGCGCAAACGGATTGACGCCCTGGTCAGCCGCGGCCAGATCGAGCAGGCCGAGGCTAGGCTGGCCGCTGCCCGTGCCGAAGCTGCCGCCATCCGGCGCCGGATCGATCTTGCCCGCATCCGTACCCCTGCCGCTGGCACGCTCTATCAGTTCAAACTCCGCCCCGGCGAATACGTCCGCCGAGGGGATTCGATCGGCGAGGTCGGCGACCTCTCGCGTTTGCAGGCCATCGTGTACGTCGATGAGCCGGACCTAGGGCGGATTGGCCTCGGCATGCCGGTGAGCATCACCTGGGACGCCACGCCGGGGCGCGAATGGGAAGGCACGGTCGCGCGGCTGCCTACCGAAGTGGTTGCTCTGGGATCCCGAGTGGTCGGTGAAGTGCTTGTCGAGCTGGCCAATCCCGCTGGCGAATTACCGCCTGGAGCGAACGTCAACGCCGTCATCCGCACCGCCGTCGCTTCGGACGCCCTCGCCGTACCGCGGCAGGCGCTGGTCCGGCGGGGTCCGGAGACCGGCGTCTGGGTGCTGGAGGGCGACGTTGTCCGGTGGCGGCCTGTGGAAATCGGCGTTAGCAGCATCACCGACGCGGAAATCCTCAGCGGCGTAGCCCCCGGCGAAGCCGTGGCGCTACCCGCGGAAACGCCCCTCAGCGACGGGCTCCGCGTCACGCCCCGCTTCCGCTGAAAAGTTCATTGGCCTGCCGCCCCCTTTCCGAACCGTCCACTCGGCGCAATAGGAAGGGAAGACCCCCTCCGATGCGGTTAACCGTCCTGGTACCGGCGCGGCCGCCGTACGGAATAGTAAATCTGGATCTTTGGGTATCAATATCATAAAATCGATCACGGCACTATCCAATTGCGGCCGCGCCGTCTTCCTCCGGCGCCTTCGCGGAAGTGGAGAACAAAACAAGATGAAACGAACCAGATTGGCCGCCACGGTAGCGGCGCTGTTCGGCTTGGCTGTATCCGGCGCGGCTTGGGCGTCACATGCCTCGCGACAGCGCGCGCCCTCGCTCATCTTCCCCGTCCGGGTCTGCGCCGAGAGAGGCCGCGTCGTTGTCGCCGACAGCGTGGCGAAGTGCCTGTTCGTCTGGAACGGGCGTTCCCGGAGGGCGCGGGTGATCCCGCTGGAGGGCAAGCCGCTGGGATTGGCCGTCTCCCGCCGTCCCCGGTTGCTGCTCGTCGGCAACGCGACCCACGGCCGGGTGGACTGCTATTCGCTGGGCGGCCGGTTCCTGGGGAGCCTGAAGAGTCCCGTGGGCCTGCCGCAGGGCATCGCCGTCGCCGATGCCGAAAAGCTGGTCTTCGTCACCGACGCGGCCGACCATACCGTGAAGGTCTTCGACCTGCGGTCCAGGGCGCTGAAGCGCCAGTTCGGCGGCTACGGCGGCGGCCCGGGCGAATTCAACTACCCGAGCGGCATCGCGTATGACCCCGCCCGGGGACGCGTCGTCGTCGCCGACCTGATGAACCGGCGCCTGCAGGTCTTCGATATCCACGGCAACTGGATCCGCTCCATCACCCGCGGCGGAGCCCGCCCCATGGTCCGTCCGCAGGGTGTCGCCGTGGACCGTGCGGGCAACATCTACGTGGCGGACTCGCTCTGGGCCGGCGTCTACGTCTTCGACGCCGAGGGCGAGCCTCTGGACGTTCTCGGTGAGTACGGCGCTGGGAGGGACCAAGTCCGGACGCCCCTCGACGTGGAGGTCCTGCCCGGCGGGAACGTCCTGGTGGCGGACTACACGAACCGGCGGGTCACGCGGTTTCCACCACCTGCCCTGGGAGGTGTCCAATGAAGAAGCTCGTTCCTCTCGGCACCGTTATCGTCTCGCTCATCGTGCTCGTCGGCGGCGACGGATTCGGGGTCTACGCTGGCTCCGGCCAGGGCTGCTCCACATGCCACTTCGCCCACGGGGCCATGGGGCCGAAGCTGATCGGCGCCGCCACCACCGAGAACCTCTGTCTGAGCTGCCATTCGGCGGCCGGCCCGGGACCCGAGGCCGCCATTCACGACCAGGGGCCGGGCTTCACTTGCGTGGACTGCCACAACTTCGGGTACCCCCACGGCGGGCAGGTCAACTACGCCGGAAACACCAACCTGGCCGGGCTCCGCGCCACCATCGACACGCCCGCCAACGGGCCTTTGCCGGTGCGCTTCGAGAGCCGCGGCACCGACGCAGGCGACCCTCCCGAGTACTCCTTCGCAGACGACTCCACGCAGGGCCCGTGGGACGGCATCTGCGAAGTCTGCCACACCGATACCGACTACCACCGCTACAACGAGGCGACCACGCCGCACTACGACGGCCGCACCTGCACCAGCTCGCGGTGCCACCTGCATTCGACCGGCTTCGCGGATCCCCACGACAGCGGCCTGCCGTGCAGCACGTGCCACAACATGCACGGCGGCGGACGCTGAGGCGCTCGTAGAACCGTCCAGCTCCGCCAGGTTTTCGCCGCGGTTGCCGGATCCGCCCCAGAGCGGCGAGAATGGCGGGCAATGGCCGTTTTTTCGAAGCCCGGACTGCCGCGGGCCAAGGCAACGTTTGTAAGCCGCGCGCTCCTTCTGGCGGCGCTCGCCGGCGCGCTGCTGGCCGCTCCCGCTCTAGCTCAGAAGTTCGACTGGGACGCCCTGCCGCCGGGCCGTTGGGTCCGGGTGCCCACCCGGGGCACGCCGGCCCCCAAGGTCTTCCACGGCGGGGCCGCCATCGCGCCGGAGCGTAACGAAGTCTACTTCTTCGGCTCCGACACCCACGCGCCGACGCCGCTCGAGAACGGCGAATCGAACGCCCTTTGGCGGCTGAACCTCGAGACGCTCGCCTGGAGCCAGCACTACCAGGCCGATCCGAAGTCGGCGTCCACTTACCTGCTGCTCGAGGGCGGCGTCACGGAGACGGCTTCTGGGCGGCCCTGGGCCATGCACACCTTCGACGCCGTGGAATGGGACCCGGTGGCGGAACGCCTGGTGGTCGTCAGCTTCCCCGCCCATACCCGCTTCCAGCCCGGGGAGCGATTCCCGTTCTTTCGCGGCGACTGGTACAAGCGGCTCCGGCCGCTCCACTGGGAGTACGACCCGGATACGAAGCGCTGGCGGCGCCTGAACGCCAATGCCCCGAACCTCTTCGCCAAGGCGCTGTGCTGGGATTCGGACCGCCGGCAGCTCATCGGCCACGACGGCGAGCGCACCTGGCACTTCGACCGCGAGGCCGGCCGCTGGCACGGCTACGACGCGCCTACCGACCCCGGCTGGCATCTGGTGATGGTCTACGCCACCCACATCCGCCGCGCCCTGCTGCTCGGAAAGAACGGAGGCAGCGACGTTCTATGGGCCTACGACCCGGAGGCCCATGCGTGGTCGAGGGTGAAGGTTCAGGGCTCGTGTCTGCCCGCCAACGGGGCGGCCATCGCTTACGATACGCGCAACGGGGTGATGCTCTACCTGGCCAACGACCACGAGGATCAGTACCACAACCCGGCGGGCCGCGCCGTGACGTTCCTCTATCACGCGAAAGCGCGCAAGTGGGAGCGGCTGGAGATCGAATCGCCGGAGCTCTACGGGATGAACTACCTGATGCAGTACGATCCCGTCCGGAACGTCTTCTTGCACTTCGAGAAGAGCCGGACCAGCGGCGATCGCATCGCGGTCTGGGCCTTCCGCTACCGCTGAGGGGCGGCAGCGCCCGTCAGCCGGCCCGCTTCAGCACGCTGGCGCTGATGAAATCGCGGAACATCCGGGCGATGTTCTCGATCTTGATGTCCTTCGGACAGACCGCCTCGCACTCGGCGATGTTCGTGCAGGCGCCGAAGGCTTCGGCGTTCATCTGGGCCACCATCTTCAGCGCCCGCTCCCGGCGCTCCGGCTGGCCCTGGGGCAGCAGGGCGAGGTGGGAGATCTTGGCTCCGGTGAACAGCATGGCCGAGGCGTTCGGGCAGGCGGCCACGCAGGCCCCGCAGCCGATGCACTGGGCGGCGTCCATGGCCAGGTCGGCGTTCTCCTTGGGGACGGGGATGGCGTTGCCGTCCGGCGCCGAGCCGGTAGGTACCGAGATGAAGCCGCCGGCGGAGATGATCCGGTCGAAGGCGCTGCGGTCCACCATGAGGTCTTTGATCACCGGGAACGCCTTGGCCCGCCAGGGCTCCAAGTAGAGCTCGTCGCCGTCCTTGAAGTGCCGCATGTGGAGCTGGCAGACGGTGGTGGAAGGCTGGGGACCGTGGGGGATGCCGTTAATGACGAAACCGCAGGCCCCGCAAATGCCTTCGCGGCAGTCATGGTCGAAGGTCACCGGGTCCTCGCCCTGCTCGATGAGCCGCTCGTTCAGCACGTCGAGCATCTCGAGGAACGACATGTGTTCGTTGACGTCCGGGACCTCGTAGCGCACCATCTTGCCCGGAGAGTTCGCGTCCTTCTGCCGCCAGATATGAAGTATGATCCGCATTACTTGTAACTCCGCACCGTTGGCTTCACGTACTCGAACACGAGGGGCTCCTTGTGGAGCTGGGGCCGCTCGCCGTCCCCCTTGTACTCCCACACGGCCACGTGGGAGAAATTCTCGTCGTCGCGGACCGCCTCGCCGTCCTCGGTCTGGTGTTCCTCGCGGAAGTGCGCCCCGCAGCTCTCGTCGCGCTCCAGCGCGTCCAGGCACATCAGCTCACCCAGCTCGAGGAAGTCGGCCACGCGACCGGCCTTCTCGAGGGTCTGGTTCAGCGTCTCGTTCTCGCCCGGGACCTTCACCTCCTTCCAGAAGCGCTCCCTCAGCTCCGGCAGCATCCCGAGGGCCTTCTTCAGGCCCGCCTCGTTGCGGGACATGCCGCAGTACTCCCACATGATCTTGCCGAGCTCGCGATGGAAGTAGTCCGGCGAGTGCTTGCCGTCGATCTCGAGCAGACGGCGGGTGATGCCGGCCACGTTGTCGAGGGCTTCCTGGACCTCCGGGGCGTCTTCGCTCACCGGCTCCTTTTCGGGGTGCTCGCTGGCCAGGTAGTCGCCGATCACGTAGGGCAGGATGAAGTAGCCGTCGGCGAGCCCCTGCATAAGGGCGCTGGCGCCCAGGCGGTTGGCCCCGTGGTCGGAGAAGTTGGCCTCGCCGGCGACGAAGAGGCCCGGGATGGTGCTCATGAGCTTGTAGTCCACCCAGAGGCCGCCCATGGTGTAGTGGGAGGCCGGGTAGATGCGCATGGGGACCTCGTAGGGGTTCTCGCCGGTGATCCGCTCGTACATCTCGAAGAGGTTGCCGTAGCGCTCTTCGATCGTCTTGCGGCCCAGGCGCCGGATGGCGTCGGAGAAGTCGAGATAGACGCCGTTGCCTGAGGGCCCCACGCCGCGGCCCTCGTCGCAGACGCGTTTCGCCGCCCGGGAGGAGACGTCCCGCGGCGCCAAGTTGCCGAAGCTGGGGTAGATCCGTTCCAGGTAGTAATCGCGCTCCTCTTCTGGAATGTCATTCGGGTGCCGCTTGTCGCCGGGCTTCTTCGGCACCCAGATCCGGCCGTCGTTGCGCAGCGATTCGCTCATCAAGGTCAGCTTCGACTGGTATTCGCCGGAAACCGGGATGCAAGTGGGGTGGATCTGGGTGAAACAGGGGTTCGCGAAGCCGGCGCCCCGTTTGTAGGCCCGCCAGATGGCCGTGGCGTTGCAGCCCTTGGCGTTGGTGGAGAGATAGAACACGTTGCCGTAGCCGCCGGTGGCCAGGATGACGGCGTCGGCCAGGTGGGCCTCGAACCGGCCGGTGACCATATTACGGGTCACGATGCCCCGGGCCCGGCCGTTCACCACGATCAGGTCGAGCATCTCGTGCCGCGGAAACATCTGGACCTGGCCGCGGGCCACCTGCCGCTGCAGGGCCTGATAGGCGCCGAGCAGCAGTTGCTGGCCCGTCTGGCCCCGGGCGTAGAAGGTGCGGGAGACCTGCGCCCCGCCGAAGGAGCGGTTCGCCAGCGTGCCGCCGTATTCGCGGGCGAACGGGACGCCCTGGGCCACGCACTGGTCGATGATGTTCAGGCTCAGGTCCGCCAGCCGGTAGACGTTCGATTCCCGGGAGCGGAAGTCGCCGCCCTTCACCGTGTCGTAGAAGAGCCGGAAGACGCTGTCGCCGTCGTTCTGGTAGTTCTTGGCGGCGTTGATGCCGCCCTGGGCGGCGATCGAGTGCGCCCGCCGGGGGCTGTCCTGGTAGCAGAAGCACTTGACGTTGTAGCCCAGCTCGCCTAGCGACGCCGCTCCGGCCCCGCCCGCCAGTCCGGAGCCGACAACGATGACGCTGAACTTGCGCCGGTTCGCCGGAGCCACCAGCTTCATCTCGAAGCGGCACTTGTCCCACCGCTTTTCAATCGGACCTGAAGGTATTTTTGCGTCTAGCTCGAATCCCATAACCGACTCCGAAACCGCTCTAGCGAACGATGCCGGCCAGCACCGCCACCGGTATCGAGATGTTGCCCGCCACGATGATCACCGTGGCCGCCGTGGCGAACTTGCGGATCCACGGCATGTAGCGCGGGTGGTTCAAGCCCACCGACTGGAACATGCTCCAGACCCCGTGCGAGAGATGGTAGCCCAGCACGATCATCGACAGGATGTAGACCACCGAGGCCGGCCAGTAGCTGAACCCGTTGACGACGTTGGCGTAGACGTCGATGTGGCCGTCGGCGGTGTAGGCCAGGCCGCCGGAAAGCGCATGGCCGGTGGTGAAGTGGAGCAGGTGGTAGATGATGAAGCCGGCCAGCAGCGGCCCGCTGACGATCATCGTGCGCGAGGCGAAGCTCGCCTGCACCCAGCTCTGCCGGATGTAGCCCGTGGGCCGGGCGGCCCGGTTCATCAGCCACAACTGCACCGCGGCGGTGATGTGCAGCGCCACGGTGAGCAGCAGGAACCCGCGGATGGCCCACAGCAGCGGCCCCAACTCATGCAACTTCGCTCCGTAGGCGTTCAACTGCTCGGGCCCCAGGTAGATCTGCAGGTTGCCCAGCATGTGCCCGATGACGAAGAGAAACAGAATCGCCCCGGTGACGGCCATCACGACCTTCTTGCCCACCGAGGCTTCCCAGAACCGGATCGTCCGTTCCAACGTAGCGGCGGCAGCGCTCATAGGCTCTCCTGGTGCTTACAACGTAATTGATGCTACCAGAATTGTGATTCCAGGGAAAAGCATCCGGTTGACTTCATTCTTGTGGCGGCGCCTGGTCTGGGTGGAAGCGGTAGATCTCGAACACCGGACGGCCGCGGCTGTCCCGCACCACTTCGAGCACCACCCGGCGGTAGCCGGCCTCGGCGGCGCAGCCGTTCACCAGCCGCTTGATGGCCGGGAAGACTTCCCGCCCCTCTGTGTAGGCAACGAAGAGGCTGCCGGGCTCGGCAACGCGCTCCAGAACGGCCTTTTTCTGGGGGCCGGTGAGCGATTGGACGTACAGCGGCGCCGCCGCCATCTGAATAGGGATCTGCCCTTCCGTCAATAGCAGCAGGGGGTTGTCGATGCCCCAATCCGCCGCATAGACGACCGCCGGTTTGTGGCGCTCCACCGCTGGGGCCAGCCGCCAGGTGGCGTCGCTCCACGCCGGTCCGGGGCCGAAGACGATGAGGCCGGCCAGGTGCTGGTTCAAGACGAGGGCGTTCGAGACCACCACCACAAAGACCGCCGCGGCCAACGGATACTTCACCCATTCCCACCGTTCACTCACGCCGTCCAAGGCCACGGCCGCGAACGCGACGGCCAGCGGCAGGATCAGCACCGTGTGATGAGCGCTGCCGCCGGCGTTGGCGGTGAACAGCATCTGAAGCCAGGCGGCGAAGAAAGCCGTGGCCAGCAGCCCAAGCAGTTTCGCGCGGGGCCTCCCCAGACTCAGGGGGCCGGCCAGTAAGGCAGCGGCGAGCAGCCAAGGCAGCAGCGTGCGCTGGGGGTGATGCGAAATGCGGGCCACCCAGAGGGAGGCGGCCTCGGCGGGCCCGTCCGGAACCACCGGATCCTCCGGGGGTGACCCATAATCGACCAGGAAACCCGCCATCGCGTTGCCGGCCATGGTGTTCTTCATGATGGCGACGTTCTGGGCGAGGTCCTCGGTGCTGTAACGCTTGCCGCGGAACGTGCGAAAGCCCTCGGTGGCGTTGTAACAGACGAACGGCAGCGCGCCAGCGAGGAAGGCGCCGGCGGCGATCAGCAGACGTCGGCGACTCGCCAGCGCCAGGATCGGCCGGAAGTAGAAGAGCGCCGCACCGAGGCACATCCCGGAGAAAACCCACAAGAAGAGCGCCTTGTCCCACAGAGCCAGGCCCCAACAGAAGAAAGCCAGGGCGAAGAATCGCTCATGTTTGTCCATGTTCCGGAGGAAATGGGCCAGCGCCGCGAGGCCGGCGAAAAGGAGAAGATGTTGCAGCGCTACCGGCCCCCAGTCGAAGGTTGCTGTGAGTACGTAGGTGACGTCGGTGGCTAACAGCGCCGCCCCGATCACGCCCGCCCGGCGGCTTGCCGCTACGGCGAGGAAGCGGTAGAAGAACCACACCGCCAGGCACGCGGCTAGCAGCGCGGGCAGGCGGAGCGAATACGGCGAGGGCGGCCAAAAGGCGAAGACGGGACGGTAAAGCCAAGCTTTCAGTGCCCCCAAATAGTCCATCAACATGGTGGGGATTGCGGCGCCGAAGATCCGGATCGTCCCGGTACTGGTTTCGGGCAGATAGATCGCCCGGGCGAAAAGGGCCTCGTCGCCCTCGACGCCGGGATAGGGAATCATCACCGCGCCCGCGAGCACCATGGCCACCATGGCAGCCAGTACGATGACTCCCGGCGCCCCAGCGAGCTTTCGGGAGGGAGCGGACTGGGCGAGCGGTGTCACAGACCAGACTCCCACCGTAGTCTGCCTCGGTGTTTGTCCGCAAGTTGGCAGCGGTTGGGAGGGCAAGGATGGCGGCTGCATAGTACTCCACCGATGTGACCGGTAGTACGGATGGTACCGTAAGCCTAGCAAAATCAATGAGAAAATGTTCACTTGGTTGTTGACCTGGGCGCTGTGGAGACCTATAATCGATTTGTCTTACAAAACGGGGAGGACGGAGGAGACATGCGAACACAGGTTCTGATCCTTGTTACCGCGCTTGCATTGGTGGCGGGAGCCAATGCCGCTATTCTGAACGAAGTCACCTACGGGGATTTCGGCAACAGCTATCCGGGGACAGCGCTCGGAGTGTACATTGGGTGCAGCCCCTTCCCGCCCGGGTGCACAGACCAGATCAACGGACAGGTCAGCGATCCGGGTGACACCAGCGATTTCTTCTCGTTTTGGGCTGGGGCGATCGACGGCGTCACACTGTCGTTGACGTTCACGGCGCAGCCATCCAGCGGGACTGTCGCGTTGTATAACAACCTGAGCCTGACTCCACTCGGCAGTTACTCTTTCAATGGAAACGTGACTGCTGGCTTTGACCTTTTGAACGCTTGGGGACTCGGGACCTCCGGGGACGGCGTGGTGGATTTGCCAGGTGGAATTTACATCATCGAGGTCACGGGAACCAGCTGGGGTGTTCCCGGCAGTACCAACGCCTCGTATGCGGTTGATATTACTGCGGCTCCCGAGCCGGGCACCTACTTGCTAGTGGGGCTGGGTTTGGCAGGGTTCGCTCTGGTGCGCCGCCGCCGCCGGAAAGCTTGAACGGCTGAACCCAGACACACTGTCCGATTTTTTGCTAGAACGAGGTTTTGGCTGAGCTCCCTGCCTGCCCGTCCGGCAAGCAGGGAGTTTGTTCTTTTTCAGCGGTAGCTGCGTAGGTCATTACAACGGCTCGGAGACCGCGCTGCG
>CAYWXL010000106.1:8709-12587 GCA_964461995.1 uncultured Solibacteraceae bacterium | reverse complement strand
ACGTAGACCACGTCCGGATGGTCGAGGCTCGCCCCCACGGCCTGCAGCCGCGCCCCCTGGCCTGGGAAGGGGCGCCGCGTCCAGCTCTTGCCCCCGTCCGTCGAGACGTACGGCGCCTCCGCCGAGACGGCGTAGACGACGGGCGGGCCGGTGTCGGGGAAGCTCAGCACGATGTCGGCGAACCGCTCCGCGTCCCGTGGCATCGTCCCCTGCCGCCACCGGCCGCCTTCGCGCACCGCGACGCCGTTTGCGCCCAGCACGTAGAGCGTCCGGTCTCCGGCCGGCGAGCGCGGATCCACGTAGATCCGCTTTACGCCGCCGTCGAGCGCCTCGTCCTTGCGCCACGTCGCGCCGCGGTCCTCGGAGACGTAGAGATGCACGGCGCCCTCTTCCTCGATGGCGGCGTACAAGACGTTCGAGTCCTCCGGATCCACCGCCAGAGCCCGCATCCGCCCGTAGGAGCCCTCCCGAAGCACGAACCGCGGCGTGGCGTGGTCGCCGACCATCACCAAGCCGGTAACGTTGGCCGGATCGGGATAGACGAGGTGCCACGTTTCGCCCAGGTCGGTCGAGCGCCACAAGCCGCGGGCGATCACGTAGATGGTCTGCGGGTCCGCCGGATCGAAGACGAAGGCTGTCGCCCGCGACCGCAGGTTGAACATCCGCCAGGACTCGCCCCCGTCGTGGCTGATGTAGGAGCCGGTCATGTCGCAGCCCACCAGTACGTGCCGCGCGTCGTGCGGACTGATGGTGGGAAAGTATTGGGAACCTCCGCCGCCGGGCCCGAGGATCTTCCATCCCTTTACCGGCGGCGCGGGCTGTGGGCCGCAAGCCGCCAGAAGCAGCGCCGCCGCGGAGAACAGGGCCAGCCACGGGGCCGTCAGCCGTTTCCGCAGCCCGGAACGAAAGCAAAGGTATGAGTTCGGCATGATTTCCTCCATCAGGAGCTTGCCGGCGCCAGCGCCTGGAGCGCCTGCAGCGTATCGGTCTCGGCCGGGCTCTTGTCCGGCCGGTAGCGTTTCACCCGGGCGAAGCGCAGCGCCACCCCGCCGGGATAGCGCGGGCTCGCCTGGACGTCGTTGAACTCGACTTCGACCACCAGCTTCGGCTCGACGTAGACTGTCCACTCGTCGCGGTGGACCTCGAGCTTCTGCAGTTGCTCGGTCTGCCAGGCGAGCATTTCGTCGGTAAGCCCTTTGAACGTCTTGCCCACCATCACGAAGCCGCCCTTCTCGATGTCCCGCGCCCCGAGGTGCAGGTTGCTGAGCCAGCCGCGGCGGCGCCCGTGTCCCCACTCGGCGGCCAGCACCACCAGGTCCAGCGTATGCGCCGGCTTGATCTTCAGCCAGCTCCTTCCCCGGCTGCCCGCTTCGTACGGGGCCTCCGGCGACTTCGCCATGATCCCTTCGTGGCCGCGCTCGACGGCCTCCCGCAAGAACTGCTCGGCGGCGCCGGGCTCCATCGCCCGCCGGTGGGGGATGACCGTTTCGGGTGGAACGATTCCCTGCAACAGCTCGAACCGGCGCGCCTGCGGCTCGTCGATCACGTCGCCGCCGTCCAGGTAGATCAGATCGAACCAGTAGGGCCGCAGCGGCAGCTTCCGGCGCATCTGCTCGACGTCCAAGCGCCGGCCGAACCGCCGCATCGTCACTTGAAACGGCTGCGGCCGGCCGTCTTCTTTCAGCGCGATCGCCTCGCCGTCGAGCACCGCTTCCCGCGCCGGCAGCGCCCGCACCGCCTCGACGATCTCCGGCACGGCCGCCGTGACGTCGTTCAGCCGCCTGGAGAAGATTCGCACCTCGCCGCCCGCCTTGTGGACCTGGATGCGCGCCCCGTCCAGCTTGAACTCGAGCGCCGCATCGCCCAGCTCGCCGAGAGCCTCGTCCAGGTCCTCGGCCGGCTGCGCGAGCATCGGCTGCACCGGACGGAACAGTTGGATCCGGTAGCGGTCCAGCCCGGCGCTTCCTTCGACTAAGGCCGCCCGCGCCACCTCGGCGAGATCGCCGGCGAACATCAGGGCCCGCCGGACCTTCTGCGCCGGCAGGCCCACCGCTCGGGCGACGGCCTCCACCATCAGCCCTTCCAGCGCGCCCTGACGCAGCTCACCCATCAGCAGACGCTGGAGGAACTCCTGCTCCGGAGCCGTCGCTTGGGCGAACAGGTTCTTCAGCAAGCCGGTTTTTAGCGCCGCCGAGCCCGGCCCCGAGACTTCCGCGATGTGCTCCAGGGCATCGTCCACCCGGCGCAACGTCAGCGACGGTTCGGGGGTGGGCTCCGCAGCCGCCGCCTGGAGAGCCGCCGGCCCGATGCCGAGGCGCTTCTGGCGTGGAGAGCCGGACAAGAAGGCGATGGCGGGGGCGATCTCTTCGGGGGACAGGTTGCGGAGCAGCTCCGCCAGCAGGCGGATCTTCTCCCTCCGCCGCGCCGTCTCGCCGACCCGCCGGGATGTCTCCACGAGTTCGGCTAACAGCATGACGGCTCCTTCCCGCCGCGGACCCGGGCGCCGCGCCGCTCACGGCAGCGGCGGTTTCTGATCCTTCGGTATCGGAGACTCGTACGGCTTGCCGCCGGTCTTTTTCAAGAAGAACGCCTTGGCCTTCTCGCGCAATTCAGCGTCCGTCAGCAGGTCGATCCCGGTCATGGCCAGTACCTTGGCGGCCACCACGGCCCCTTTGACGCCCGCGTTCGTTCCGTGGCAGGCAGTGGTGGCCCAACTGTGCCAAGGGACGTCGGCGGCCGCCGTCGTCACCTGCAGCCCTACCGTGGGGACGATGTAGCTCACCTCGGCCACGTCGGTGGAGCCGCCCTCGACGGGCTCCGGCTCCGGCTTCAGCGGATAGAGTTTCGTATCAAAGCCCTTGGTCTCCACCTTCAGGAATTCCTGCAGCTTCTTAGCGAACGTCTGCTCCTCGTCCGTGAACTTGGGTACCCCCACCGCCTCCAGGTTCTTCTGCATCGCCTCCTGCAAGGGCCGGTTCAGGTTGTACTCGTGCACCCCGGCGATCAGGTGGACCTTGTGCGTGGTACGGGTGGCCAGGGCCGCGCCTTCGGCGATCTTCAGAATCCAGTCGTACTCGCGCTCGACGGCGGGCCGGTCCACGTCGCGCACGTAGTACCAGACCTTGGCGTACTCCGGCACTACGTTCGGCGCCTCACCGCCGTTCGGGATCACGTAGTGGATGCGCGCCGTCGGCTTGACGTGCTCGCGCATCATGTTCACCGCGTGGTTCATCAGCTCCACCGCATCCAGCGCGCTGCGGCCGTTCCAGGGATCGCCCGAGGCGTGCGCCGCCTGCCCGAAGAACTCGACCTCGAAATTGTTCATCGCCCGGCCCGGCTGGTTCCGGACCTTGGTCTTGGTGCTGGGGTGCCATTCGAGGGCGGCGTCCAGATCATCGAAGACGCCCTCCTTGGCCATGTAGACCTTGCCGATGAGGGTCTCCTCGGCCGGCGTCCCGTAGAGCCGCACCGTCCCGGCTAGGCCGTGCTTCTCCATCACCCGGCGGATGGCTACGGCCGCCGCCACGGAGCCAGCGGCGAAGAGGTTGTGCCCGCAGCCGTGCCCGCTGGTGACCCCGTCGTCCCGAGGCTCCTTGCGCGGTACGGGCTGGTTGCCCACACCGGGCAGCGCGTCATACTCGGCGAGGATGCCGACGATGGGCCGTCCGCTGCCGTAGCTGGCGATGAAGGCGGTGGGCATGCCAGCGACGTTGCGCTCGATCCGGAAGCCCTGACGCTCGAGGTACCCCATCAGCAGCTCGGACGACCGGCGCTCCTTCAAGCCCGTCTCCGACAGCTTCCACAGCTCCATCGAGATCCGGCGAATGTCGTCGGCGAGAGCTTGCGCCTCCGCTTTCACCGTGTCTTTCAGAGAAGAA
>CAYWXL010000106.1:0-8609 GCA_964461995.1 uncultured Solibacteraceae bacterium | reverse complement strand
AGAAGAAGATGGCTGGGCCGCCGTGGACGCCAGCGCCAGCAACATGCACACAACAACTCTCATAAGCCGTCTCTCCGGTCCTTGCTAGTAAATCACAGCTCAGCTTCGCCCGCATCTGCGCGGGCCGGAATGTGTCCTTGCGGGATCGAGGAGAGCCAAAAGCGACGAGACACCGGTGCAGCCCGGCGCGCGCTTAGGGACGGTAATAGATGTAGTCGCTCGGGAAGTAGACCTTGGGCTTCTTCTTTTTCTGTTTCTGTTGCTTCTTTTGCCCCTTTTGCCGCTGGCCGGAACGCTGTTGCTTCGCTTTGGCCTTTTTCTTCTTGGGCTGCTGCCGGGAGGGTTGCGCTGCCGGCTGGCCGGCAACGCTTTCCAGGTCGGGATTCAGGAAGGCCATTGTCTTGATGCCCGAGACCTCGAACCGCCGCCGGCACTGGGCGTTGCTGCACGTCACCTTGTCCTCGGCGAGCACCATGTAGCTCTGGGCCTTGGCGAATCGAACGCGGTCGCGCTCATCAGCGCCGTTGGGCAGCTTGTTCTTTTTACGCCGCACGACCCAGCGGAGACTGTAGGTGGCGGTCGTCCGGCAATGGGGACAACTCAGTTCCGCAGTGCGCGTAGTTGACGCTTCGGTATAGAAGGCGCGTTCGTCCATACAGTGGGGCTGCTCCCTTCAGACTACAATAAAAGCGAAGGTTACGTTGCATCGATTCGACCGTCAAGACCCGATCCACCGCCTCGCCCAATCGCTGCGGCGCCGTTGCCTGACCTTGCTGATCATCGAAGAGGGGGCTCTCGCGGCGACTTTCTGGTTGGGCGCCACCGCTGTTTTGATTGCGGCGGGAGGGCCTGCGCTTTCCTGGGGCTGGCTGGCCGCGGGCGTCATCAGCGTGGCCGCCGGGACGGGATGGAGGGTGCGCCGCCGACTCCCCTCGAGCTACCGGCTTCTGCAGCAAGCCGACAAAAAATTCCACACCCACGATGCGCTTTCCACCGCGTGGTACTTCGCCGAGATGGCACAAGGACGCCGGAGCGAGAGCGAAGTCGTGAAAATCCAGCGGGCGGCGGCGGAAAATCTGGCCCGCGCGGCTGACGCGGGGTTGGCTGTTCCGTACCGGGTTCCCCGGACCGTTTACGCCGCCACCGCGGCGCTGGTCGCGGCCGGATCGCTCTTCGCCTGGCGTTACGGAGCCGAGCGGTGGCTGGCTCTGGAGCCGCCGGCGGTCCGCGCCGCAGTGGACGTGTTCCGGCCCACCGAAGAAATGATCCAGGCGTGGCAACAGTCTTCCGAAGAGCCGGAAGCGAACGGCGCCGAGCGGAACGGAAGCGATTCGGCTCGCCGGGACGGGACCGGAGAAGACTCGCGGCGCTCCGGGATCGAAAGGTCTGCGGCGGCGGTAGCGAATGGAGAGGTGAGCGACGTCCGGTCCTCGAACGGCGAGGAGCGCGCAGGCGAGCCCGACGGGCAGGCTCCGGAGGAAACCGCCTCGTCCTCTTTCCCTGAGGGCCCAGAAGCCGAGAGCGCGGCGGAAGCGCCGAACCCGGAGGACGATTTTTCGCCTTCACCTCCCGAAAATGACCTCTTGCGGAAGATGCAGGACGCTTTCGCGAAACTCCTCAATAAACTCGACCTGGACGCCCCGAAGGTCACGGGTCGCCGGATGCTCGCCCAACGGCGCAGTGCGGCCGAAGCCTCGCGCCGCCCGAGTCGCCAGAAGCGCGGCGCCCCCTCGGACGGATCGTTGGACGGCGAGGGTTCGCCGGCGAAGAAGCCGAACAATGACGCGAGCAGCAGAGCGGGCCAGACGATGGCGTCTGTCCAGTCCGACGGCCAGCCGGAGCCTGGTGGCCAGCCCGGCCAAAAGGGCGCGCAGAACGCCGCCGGCCGCCGCGACGGCGCCAAGAAGACGAGGCTGGCCGAACAGTTCGAGGCGATGGGAAAACTGGCGGAGATCCTCGGCCGGCGCGCCGAGCATCTGAAGGGCGACATCATGGTGGAGGTCTCGTCCGGCCCCCAGCAGCTTCAAACGCCGTACAGCGAGACCGAAGCCACGCACCGCGATCCGGGCGCCGAGATCCACCGTGACGAGATCCCCCTCGAACTTCAGCCGTTCGTTGAGCGCTACTTCCGAGAGATCCACCGCGAAGCGGCCCGAGCCGGCGGCACTGAGTGAAGGGCCGTTTTCCCCGGCAGCTTCGAGGAGTGCAGAACGCGCCTGGGGGACCACGCGCGCACCGGCCTCATTCCTCCAAGCCGAATATCGGCTCGTAACCCTCGTTCTGGAGGCGCTGGTTCAAGGCCAGTTGTACGACGTTGGCTTCGGCCGCGTCCAGTCCGCCCGCCGCCTCCTCGATCTTCTTGAACAGGCTCCGCATATGGCCGGGCGTGACCTTCGAGGGCATAGCCAGCGCATAGGCCATCAGCGCCGCGGGCCGCAGGTTCGGGTCGTCGAACATCGCCTTCACGCGCCCTAGTTCGCCCTTCATCTGCAGATACCCCACGCCCATCAGCGCCTGCTCGCGCACGCGCGGGTCGGGGTCGTCGAGGGCCTGGCGCACCAGCGGGCCGAAGGTGCGGTCCGCCGACCTCCACATGGCTTCCAGCGCCGCCGCCTTGGTCTCCGGCTTCTCGTACAGCTCGAGCACCCGCCGCCGCACACGGTGTTCGTGGGCGTCCGGGGCTAGAGCGACGATCAGCCCGGCGCGTTCTTCCGGCGGCGTATCCATCTGCTGAAGCCGCTCGCGCATCTCGTCGTGGAGCTGTTTGTCTTCGATCTCCAGCGCCAGCGCCCGCCACGCCGCGCCGCGGACCCGCGGATCGGGATCGTTCCGAGCCGCCTCGTACACCCGCCGGACGACCTTGTCGCTCAGAGAGGTCTCATCGCCCAAAGTGCCCAAGGCTGCCGCCCGGACCTCGGGATCCTCGGCTTCCAGGAATTCCAGCCGCTCCTCCGGATCCAGATCCAGGAACGGAGGCGGTTCTTCCTCCGGATAATGGTCGTAGATGTTGAATGGTTCCGGTTCGTCGGCCGCCTCCGAGATGTCGCGGTATATCGTCCAGAAGAAGTCGGCGTCCTCGTGACCGGCCTCGGCCGCTTCGGCGAGCGCCTTCTCGATGCGCTCGTCCTTCACGCCGAGCGATGCCAGCAAGAACGGGACCTCGGAGTTGGGCTTCAGTCCGATCTCCCCGTGTAGCTCGAGCAGCGGCTCGAGCGCCACTTCCCGGAAAGAGCAGATGGTTTCAACCAAGAACTCCGGCACGTCCTCGGGCGTCCGCCGCACACACCCGATCAAGAACGGAAGCAGCTCCGGCCGCCGCAGATGCCGCGCGATAAAAACCAGATCTTCTTCGAGATCGAACCGGTCGTCGCGTTCTTTCATCTCCGCGGCGAAGCGGACGATGTCCCGCAGCGTCCGCTCCGGCTCGTCAAGCAGCGCGTGGAGAAACCGGTGGTCGATGGAGACGTGCCCGCGGGCGGCCGCCTCGAGCAGCTCGTAGGCGGAAACCTCTCGGTAGCGTTTGGGAGTGAGAATCACGTTGTCAGTAAGTGGCGCGGCCGCCGCTGGCGTCGTAGCACTGGCCGGTGACGAACGAGCAATCCGGGCTGGCTAGAAAATGCACCACGGCGGCGATCTCTTCCGGCGTTCCCGTGCGGCGCATCGGGATCTTCGAGGTCATGTAAGCGATCTGCTCCGGCGTCAATTCATCGAGAATGCGCGTCTTCACCACGGCCGGAGCCACGCTGTTGACGCAGATCCCCTCGAGCGCCACCTCTTTGGCGATGGACTTCGTCAGGGCGATCACCCCCGCCTTGCTCGCCGAATAGGCGCACATGTTCGGGTTGCCTTCCTTACCCGCCACCGAAGCGACGTTGACGATCCGGCCGTAGCCGCGCTCCCGCATGTGGGGGATCACCGCGCGGCAGCAGTAGAACGTGCCGGTCAAGTTGACGCCGATGACGCGTTGCCAATCCTCATCAGTCTGGTCCCAGACCGGCGCGGCTTTCCCGGCCACCCCGGCGTTGTTCACCCAGATATCGACCCGGCCCGTGCGGCCCAGGACCTGCGCGACTGCTTCGGTTACCGAGTCCGGGTTCGTGACCTCGATCTTGACCGGAAAGGATTCAGCGCCGTCTTCGGAGTTGATCGAATCCGCGACCTTGGCGGCGCCGCCGAAATCGACGTCCGCCACCGCGACCGCCGCCCCCGCTCCAGCCAGCCGGCGGGCGATCGCCTCACCGATGCCGGTGGCGGCGCCGGTGACGACGGCGGTCTGTCCGGTCAGATCGAAATATCCCATCGTGTTCGGCGTTTCGCCGAGCCTACTCTTCGGCCGATTCCGGCTGCTCCGGCTGCCCGGCAGCGGACTCCTCTTTCCCGGGCTCGGCTTTCTCAGGTTCCGTTTCGGCGCCGGCCTCGGCTTCCGCTGCCGGCGCGGGTCCGCCTTCGGGTACCACTTGGACGCCGATTTCCACCGCGACCTCCCGGTGGAGCTTGACCGTCACTTTGTACTCACCCAACTGCTTGATCGGCTCGTCGAGCTGGATCTTGCGGTGGTCGATCGTGAAGTTCTGTTTCGCCAGCGCGTCGGCGATGTTGCGCGCCGTGACCGAGCCGAACAACTGGTCGTGCTCGCCGGCCTTGTGTTCGATGGTTAGCGTAAGGCCTTCCATCAGCTTGGCCAACTGCTCAGCTTCCGCCTTCGCCTTGGCCTCGCGGCGCAAGTGAGCTTCGCGCTCCTGGGCGACGATCTTCTTGTTGGCCTCGGTGGCCGGCACAGCCAGCCGCTTCGGCAACAGGTAGTTCCGCGCGTAGCCGTCGGCCACTTTGACGATGTCGCCCCGGCTACCCAGCTTTTCGATGTCTTCTCGCAGAATGACTTCCATTCCCGTTCTCCCTGGACTCCTGATGTCGGCCGGCGGGCCGCCTCAAACCTCCGCTACGAAGGGCAACAGGGCGACATGTCTGGCCCGCTTGATGGCCGTCGTCAACCGGCGCTGATGAGGACTGCAAACGCCGGAGATCCGCCGGGGAATGATCTTGCCCCGCTCGGAGATGAACGCCGAGAGCAGGTTCGTATTTTTGTAATCGATGTCGTCAATGCGCTCCACGCAGAACCGGCAGACCTTCTTGCGCCGGAAGTACTGTTTGCGGCTGACGATCGCCTTGTCGCCGCCGGTCGGCTTCTGCGATGCGCTGATGGGCCGTCCTTTCGCTTCCGCCATGATCAATTACCTCCCTCGGGCTGCGCCGGCGCAGGGGCGCCCGGCGTGGCTGCCGCCGGCTGGGCCGGCGCCTGCTGAGCGGGCTGCGGCCGCTTGGCCATTCTCTTTTCCCGCTGCTTGCGGCGCTTCTCGAGCCATTTCAGCTTCTCGTCGATGCGAACTGTCAAGTAACGCATCACGCGCTCATCCACTCGCAGCCGCCGCTCGATCTCCTTAACGGTCTTGCCGCTAGCGGAGAACTGTACCAGCACGTAGTAGCCTTCCTCTTTTTTCTGGATGCGGTAAGCCAATTTGCGCCGGCCCCACTTCTCCACCTTGTCGATGTTCCCGCCGGCCTCTTTGACCACTTCCTCGATCAGGGCGATGACCGCGTCAATCTCTTCTTCCGGCAACCCCGGATCGACAATAAACAGTTCTTCGTAGATTCTCATTCTTCTTTCTCACCTCCGCCGGGGGCGCGACGATTGAACTTCGTCATGGCCTTTTCGACGCCCTCGGCGACAATAGACTCTACCGCCCGTGATGCATAGTCGAGCAGCTCGTCCAATTCTTCTTTCTGCGCCCGCCGAAACGGGGCGAGCACGAATTTCGCGCTGTCCGAAACCGGGTGGCCGGGATCGATCCCGAGCCGCACCCGGATGAAATCCGTGGCGCCCAGGCTGCGGATGATGCTCTCCATCCCTTTGTGGCCGCCCGAAGAGCCCCTCGCGCGAATCCGCAGCGCCGTCCACGGCAAATCCAGGTCGTCATAGACGACGATCAGATCGCCAGCCGTGAACGAGAACTTGGTCATCAGCGACTTCACGGCGTCGCCGCTCAGGTTCATGAAGGTCTGGGGTTTGGCCAGCATCACTTCATGAGGGCCGAAGCGGCCCATGCCGATCAGCGCCTGGCATTCGTTTCTCTTCACGGCGATCCCGTTGCGTTCCGCCAGCCGATCCACGACCATGAATCCGAGGTTGTGCGGCGTCTCGGCGTAACGGTCGCCTGGATTCCCCAAGCCGACCACGAGATACCGCCGCGGTTCCGCTTCGTTCTTCGTTGCCGGAACGCGCGCGGCCCGCGGCTCGCCGGACCCCGGACCCGCCGCCAAGGTTTACTCCTTGGCCGACTCCGCTTCCGGACCAGTCCCCTCTTCGGAGACCGCAGCCGTCTCGGAGGCCCGCAATGCAATCACGTGGCAGATCACGGTGTCAGGATCGCTCTTCAGTTTGATCTTGTCGCCGAGGTCGATATCCCCCGCGCGCAAGTTCTGCCCGATCAGCAACGGGCGGACATCCACCGTGATGTGCGGCGGAATATCATCCGGCAGCGACTCGATCTCGATCTCGCGGGTGACGATCTCCAGCAGGCCGCCCTGCTGCTTCACGCCCCGCGGATCGCCCTCGGTGTGGATCGGAACCTTCACGGCGATCCTCTGGTTCAGGTCGATCCGTTTCAGATCGACATGCAGCAAGGAGTCCTTCACCGGGTCGAACTGCCAATCGACGAACATCGCCGGCACCGTCCCCTCGCCGTTGATCTGCACGTTGAAAATCGTGTTGTGTCCTGTGTCGCTGTAAAGGATCTTCGTCACCTCGAGCGGGTCGAGCGAGATTGCCGTAGCCGGCTTGCCGGTGCCGTAGATGACCGCCGGAACGCGACCTTTGGCCCGCAGCCGGCGCGCTTCGTTCTTGCCCCGCGCCGGTCGCGGCTCGGCGACGATCGTAATGTCTTTTCTCATACCTGCTCCCTTGCCGGGTCCGCACCGCCCTTCTCGCGGCGGCGCCCCGCGCTTGTGTCGCTTGAGTGATTCTTCCTATACGAACAGCTTGCTGACGGAGTCTTCCATGTGGATGGACTGGATCGCCTGGGCCAGCAGCGGCGCCACGGTGAGCACCCGGAACTTGCCGCACTCCCGCGCCTGCTTGCGCAAGGGGATCGAGTTGGTCACCACCACCTCGTCCAGTTGGGAATTGCAGATCCGCTCCACCGCCGGCCCCGACAAGACCGGATGGGTGGCGAAGGCCCGCACGGTCTTGGCGCCGTGCTTGTAGAGCGCCTCGGCGCTCTTGACCAGCGTGCCCGCCGTGTCGATCAGGTCATCGACGATCAAGCAGTCCTGCCCCTCCACCTCGCCGATCACGTGCATCACGTGGGCGACGTTGACGTCGGCGCGGCGCTTGTCGATGATCGCCAACGGCGCCTCCAGCCGTTTGGCTAGCGCTCGGGCCCGCTCCACCCCGCCGGCGTCCGGCGAGACGACCGTCATCTGTCCCTTCTTGTCCTTGAAGTACTCGATCACCACGGGCGTGGCGAACAGGTGGTCCACCGGAACATCGAAGAAGCCCTGGATCTGCGCCGCGTGCAGGTCCAGGCACAGGATACGGTCCGCGCCGGCCCGCTCGAGCAGCGAGGCCACCAGCTTCGCCGATATCGGCACCCGTGGGCGGTCCTTGCGGTCCTGGCGAGCGTAACCGTAGTAGGGCAGCACCGCCGTGATGCGATCTGCCGAAGCCCGCTTCAGGGCGTCGATCATCAGCAGCAGCTCCATCAAGTGCGGATCCACGGGCGTGCAGGTTGACTGCACCGCGAACACGTCGCAACCCCGCACGTTCTCGAGGATCTGCAAGTGCACCTCGCCGTCCGAGAAACGGCGGATCACCGCCTCACCGAGATCACAGCCGAGCTCCTTGCAGATCTCCCGGGCTAGCTCGGGGTTGGCGTTCCCCGTGAAGACCTTGAAATGATCGAACGTCATCGCGCGTACCGGCTTCGGGGCGGCCATTTCTCGTCGCTCAGGTGCCCCATGAGGCGCTGCCACCACATTCTGCGGTAGCGGCCTCGGCTCACCAGGTAAAAGGATTCGCTTCGAAGGCCGCGCAGGCCATGGCGAGCCCGTTCGAGGTCCTCGCCGCGTTCGAAGATTCCAAACACTGACGAGCCGCTCCCGCTCATCATCACCGGCCGTGCGCCTGCCCGCCGGAGCTTGCCGGCGATGCGCCGCAGCGCGGGATGGCGGCCGAAAGCGTATTCCTCGAAGTCGTTTACGGCGGACTCCGCCCAGCGCTCCGCGGAAAAACCAGACCCCAACTGCCACGTCAGGGCCTCAACGATCCTAGTATCGCAACTGCCAGACGGGGGCGTCAATTCCCGGCCCAGCGCCCGGTAGGCTTCGGCGGTGGAGATCGCCACGCCGGGCACGACCAGCAGCCCCTTGAGCTGCGGGGCGTCCGGCAGCGGATGGATTTCCGTGCCCCGTCCGAGCCCCAGCGCCGTGCCCCCCAGCAGAAAGAACGGGACGTCACTGCCCAGCTCCCCCGCCAGCTCCTGCAGCACGTCCAGACCGAGGTTGCGCCCGGCCAACGCGGGCAGCGCCAGCAGCACCGCCGCGGCGTCGCTCGA
>CAYWXL010000105.1:3557-12624 GCA_964461995.1 uncultured Solibacteraceae bacterium | reverse complement strand
AGACCCGCTCGATCTCGGCCCGCGTGTACTTCATGGTGTTCACCGCCGTCTCGGCCTCGCCTTCGCCGGAGATGCCCCGCGGCGTGCCGTAGTAGATGCCGCCGGTCAGCTCCCGCACGATGATCATGTCCACGCCCTCGACGCGGTCGTTCTTGAGCGGGGAGGCGTCCAGCAGCGCCGTGTAGGCCTTCACCGGCCGCAGGTTGGCGTAAACCCCCAGCGCCTTGCGCAGCGCCAGCAGTCCGCGCTCCGGGCGCTTCTCCGGGGCCACGTTGTCGAACTCAGGCAGCCCCACCGCGCCCAGTAGCGTGGCATCGGCTTCTTGCGCCAGCCGTTCGGTCTCAGGGGGGAACGGCGTACCGGTCTTGTGGATGGCAATGCCGCCGAGCAGCCCTTCAGTCAATCGCAGGTCGTGGCCGAACTTCTCCGCCACGCGCTTCAGCACCCGGACCGCTTCGGCCGTCACCTCCACGCCGATGCCGTCGCCGGGTAGAACAAGAATTTTCAACTCCATAGTCTTCTGTCTCTCGAGCCGGAACTCCAGTGTATCGGGCCGCCGGAGCCCGAGGGGCGTCCGCAGCGGGGATACGCTTGCCGGGGGACTTCAGTCGCCGGCGGGCTGGGCCGCTCCCACCACCTGGCGGATGATGCCCAGGATCTCGTCGTTGTTGAGACCCTTCTTACGATTGTCCGCCACCGCGATGAAGCGCTCGTAGACGAGGTTCAGTTCCTCTTTCGACAGCCGGTAGCCGAGGTCCTGGCAGCGCTGGTTTAGCGCGTGCCGGCCGCTGTGCTTGCCCAACACCAGGCGGCTGGCCGGCACGCCGACCTCGTCCGGCGTCATGATCTCGTAGGTGGTGCGCTCCTTCAAGTACCCGTCCTGGTGGATGCCCGCCTCATGCGCGAAGGCGTTCTTGCCGACGATCGCCTTGTTCGGCTGCGGCCCGAAGGTGATCAGCTCGGTCAGCAACTGGCTGGCCGGGTACAGCTCCCGGGTGTTGATGGCGGTCTCGTAGGGCAGCACGTCGTGGCGCACCTTCATGGCCATCACGATCTCTTCGAGCGAACAGTTGCCCGCGCGCTCGCCGATGCCGTTGATGGTGCACTCCACTTGCCGCGCTCCCGCTTGCACCGCCGCCAGCGAGTTGGCCACCGCCAGCCCGAGGTCGTCATGGCAGTGCACACTGACGATCGCCCGGCCCTGGAACGCCTTCACCATCCGCCCGATCAGCGCCCCGTGCTCGGACGGGATTGAGTAGCCGACGGTGTCCGGAAGGTTGATCGTCGTGGCTCCGGCGTCGATGCACGCCAGCGAGACCTGCTCCAGGTAGTCCGGATCTGTGCGCGTAGCGTCCTCGGCGGAGAACTCGACGTCGTCCACGTAGCTGCGCGCCAGCTCCACCGCCTTGGCCGCCTCTTCCAGCACTTGCTCCCGCGTCTTGTGCAGCTTGTATTTCAGGTGGATGTCGCTGGTCGCGATGAAGGTGTGGATCCGCGGCCTTTTGGCTCCCTCGAGCGACTTCGCGGCCCGCTCGATGTCCAAACGGCAGGCCCGCGCCAGCGCCGCCACTCGCATGTCCGGGAATTCCGCGGCCACCCGCCGCACCGCCTCGAAGTCGCCTTCCGAAGCGATGGGGAACCCGGCCTCGAGGATATCGACGCCGAGTTCCACCAGTTTGCGCGCCATGCGGAGCTTCTCCGGGGTGGTCATGCTGCAGCCGGGCGACTGCTCTCCGTCCCGGAGCGTGGTGTCGAAAATGTAGACTCGGTTAGCGCTCATTTCACCCTCCGCTGATTGTCCGTACGCCTCTCGCTTCGGAACTATCCGCGCCCCGAACCGGCCTGTTGCTCCGGACGAGGCGCTTGGTGTCATTCTGCCGTACCTTTCTCAGATTTGTCAAATTTATCAGGACAGCACTCACTATGCGCTCTCTCAATACCATAGCTACCGTTTATGACCCACTTCGAGTTTCGACCGCCGCTAGACGGCGAACTCGAAGGACCGCCGCTCCACCCGACAGGGGTTAAGATAATAGCTGCGGAGGGCGCATAGATGCGGTGTCGGGAGGAGAGTCAAGGAGATGGTCCAGAATGTGGAACAGACGCAAGGACGAGCCGCCGCCCAAGCCGGCGGCGACGGTTCCCACACCGGCTGAGTTGGCCAGAGAGGGCATTCCCATGCAAACGGCTCCCACCAAGGTCTCCGGACCCGGCTCTGGAGCGGCGGCCATCGGCAAGTCTGTGGTCGTCAAAGGCGATATTTACAGCCGCGAGGATCTTTACGTGGATGGCGAAGTGGAAGGCACGATCGAAGTGCAGGAGCACCGCCTCACCGTCGGCCCCAACGGCCGCGTGAAAGCCACGGTCAAAGCGCGGGAAGCAGTGATTCGGGGTACGGTTCACGGTGACATCGAGGCCACCGACCGCATCGACATTCGAAAGGATGCCAAGGTCGTGGGCGACCTGCAGACGACCCGGATCGCTGTCGAAGAAGGCGCGTACTTCAAAGGCTCCGTGGACGTCGTGCGACGGCCGGCCCCGGCTTCCGAGGCCCGGGAACCGCAACCTGGCGCCGCACGGGAAGCGGCTCGGCCCGCTGGCGCGGTGAGCTCTCCGGCTTCGACGCCGCGCCCGTGAGAGCGTCACCGGCCGCTGGCCCGTCTGAAGCGCCGGATTGTTAATGTGCTGCTCGAAAACTCATTCGGAAACAACGCGCCGCACGATCAGCACGGCCGGCGAGGTGAGCCGTGATCGGTGATTGGTTTCGCAAGCGTTTCGGCAAGCAGCAGGCTGAGACGGCTAAGGCTCCCGGCGCGCCCTCCTCGCCCCCGCCTCCGGTCTCCCGCGAAATGCGGGAACGCACCAAGCGCAGCCTGGGCCTCGCTCAGTTCGTAGAATCGGTCCGCGATCAGACCGGCCTCTCCATCCTCGACCTCGGCGAGATCTCCCAGCCTAACGTGAGCTTCATCACCGGCCTTGGCCACCGGCTCTACTCCGTGGACTTCGTCCGCACTCTCGATTCCATCACCGTGCCCGAGGATCCGCCCGGCGGGCCCTCCCAGCGCAACCGCATTGAAGCCTTCATCGACCAAACCCTCGGCTACGAGCCGGAATCTATCGACGGCGTCTTCGCCTGGGACGCCCTCGAGCACCTGAACCGCCCGCTCTTGCTCGCCGTCGTGGACCGCCTCTATGAGATCCTCCGCCCCGGCGCCTACTTGCTCGCCTTCTTCCACGCCGCCGAGGCTGGGGAATGGGCTCCCGTTTACTCCTACCGGATCATCGGCCCCGATACCCTGCAGCTCACCTTCAAGACGCAGCGCCGCCCCGTGGAATGCTTCAACAACCGGGGAATCGAGAAGCTCTTCGAGCGCTACGACAGCGTGAAGTTCTTCCTCTCGCGGGACCACATCCGCGAGGTGATCGTCCGCCGTTGACCCGCCGCTTACTTCGACAGCCGCGCCTTCACCTTGTCGCTCAGCGTCTTGCCGTCCACCGTCCTGCCGCTCAGCTTTTCCCGCGCGGCCTTCATCACCCGCCCCATGTCCTTCATCGTCGAGGCGCCCGTCTCCTGGATCGCCGCCTCCACTGCCGCCTCCATCTCTTCATCGGTCGCCGGGGCCGGCAGGAACGATTCGACGATCTTCAGCTCCGCCTCCTCCTGAGCAGCCTGCTCCTCGCGCCCGGCCTTGCGGTACATCTCGATCGACTCTTTGCGCTGTTTCACCAGGCTTTGCAACACCTTCATCTCCGCCGCTTCGTCCAGCTTACCTCCATGATCCACCTGGTACTTCTTCAGCGCCGTTTTGATCATCCGGAGCGCGCCGAGACGGGCCTGGTCCCGGGCCTTCATCGCTGCGGTCATTTCAGCCTGGATTTTGTCGAGGAGCGACATACCGTTTGCTATTCTAGTAGATTCATTCGGGCCGCAGGTCCGCCGGATCCGCCCCCGCCTCCCCCGCCGGGGCCCTGCGGCGAGAAAGTCGAGCGTCAGGAGAACCATGCATATCCGGAAAACAAGGCTCTTAACTCCGGGTCCAACGCCCCTCTATCCGCCGGCGCTGCACGCGATGATGGCCGCCGACATCCACCATCGCACCCAGGACTTCGTCGCCGTCTACAAGTCGGTGGTCGCCGACCTCAAAGAAGTGATGGGAACCTCGTGGGACGTGGTTCCGCTCGCCTGCTCGGGCACGGGCGCGATGGAAGCCTCGGTGTCGAACTTCTTCCGCAAGGGCGACAAGGTCGTCGTCTTGTCGGCCGGCAAGTTCGGCGAGCGCTGGGTCCAGATCACCCAGGCCTACGGGCTCGAGCCGGTGGTGCTCAGCGCCGAATACGGCCAGGCCGTGCCCGCCGATCGAGTCGTCGAGGAGCTGGCCAAGCCCGGCGTCCGCGGCGTCTTCCTGCAGGCGTCGGAGACCTCTACCGGCGTCGCGCACGACGTCGAGGCCATCGGTCGCGCCGCCGCCAACACCGAGGCCATCGTCATCGTCGATGCCATCACCGGCCTGGGCACCATGCCGCTGGACATCGAGGGTTGGGGGCTCGACATCGTCATCGGCGGCTCCCAGAAGGCTTTCATGATCCCGCCGGGGCTCGCCTTCCTGAGCGTCAGCCCCAAAGCGTGGAAGCACGAGGAGACCTCGGACTTGCCTCACTATTATTTCAGCATCCGCAAGGAGGCCGCCAACGCCGCCAAAGGCCAGTCCAACTACACGCCTTCGACGGCGCTGCTGCTGAGCCTCGCCGAGGCGCTGCGCTACATGAAGAGCCTGGGCATGGACAAGTTCATCGAGAACGCCCAACTACTGGCCAAGGCCACCCGCGCCGCGGTCACCGAGCTGGGCCTGAAGCTCTTCGCGCCGGAGAACCCCGGCGCCGCCGTCACCGCCGTGCGCGCTCCCGAGGGCATGGACTCCGGCGTCATCGTAAAAGGCTTCCGCGACCGTTTCGGCGCCATCATCGCCAACGGTCAGGGCTCCATGAAAGGCAAGATCTTCCGCATAGCCCACCTCGGCTATTTCGACTTCCCGGACCTGTTCGCCGTTATCGCCGAGCTGGAGCTGATCCTGGCCGCCCAGGGAATCCCGGTGGAGTACGGCAAGGGCGTGGCCGCCGTCCAGCGCGTCTACGCTGAGGCCGCAGGTTGAGGTTCGCCCCGGGCGTGGCCCGGTGGCAACGTTGGAAATGTCCGGCAGCGCAGCCCGCCGGGACGGCCCCCGCCGCCGGCCCGGCGGAGAGACAGTTTGATGAGGTCGTCATCCGATGATCAAGATTCTTGTAGCTGACAAGATCGCCCCGGCAGCCGTGGAGATGCTGCGGGCGCAAGAAGACTGCGAGGTCATCCTCTCGGATCCGAAGAGCTTCCACGAGCATCTCGCTGAAGCCGATGGCCTGTTGGTACGCAGCGCCGCCAAGGTACCCCGCGAGGTCATCGAGAAGGCCCCGCGCCTGAAGGCTATCGGCCGCGCCGGCATCGGGGTGGACAACATCGACCTCGAAGCCGCCACCGCCGCCGGCATCCTGGTGATGAACACCCCCGGCGGCAACTCGGTCTCCGTCGCCGAGCACACTTTCGCCCTGATGCTCGCCATGGCCCGCTCCATCCCCCGGGCCAGCGCCTCCACCAAGAGTGGCAAGTGGGAAAAGAAGAAGTTCCTCGGCACCGAGCTGCGCGGCAAGACCCTCGGCGTCGTCGGCCTCGGCAGCATCGGCCGCGAGGTCGTCCGCCGCGCCCGCGCCTTCGAGATGAAGGTGATTGCCACCGACCCCTACGTCAGCCCCCAGTGGGCCGCCGACCTCAACGTCGAGCTCGTTGATCTCGACCGCCTGCTCGCCGAGAGCGACTATATCTCCGTCCACGTCGCTCTCACTCCGGAGACCCGCAACCTGATCGGCGCCGCCCAGTTCGCCAAGATGAAGGACGGCGTCCGCATCGTCAACTGTGCCCGCGGCGGCATCATCGACGAGGACGCCCTTCTCGAGGCCCTGAACTCAGGGAAGGTCGCCGGCGCCGGCCTCGACGTCTTCGCCAAAGAGCCTCCCGAGGGCAGCCCCCTGCTTGCACACGAGAACGTCATTGCCACCCCCCACATCGGCGGCTCCACCGGCGAGGCCCAGGAGATCGTCGGCCTCCAGATCGCCGAGCAGATGCTCCGCTACCTCCGCGAAGGCGTCGCCATTAACGCCGTGAACATGCCTGCCATCTCGCCCGAGGAGTACAAGAAGGTCGGCCCCTACATCGGCCTCGCCGAAAAGCTCGGCGCTTTCGCCGCCCAAGTGGCCGCCGGCAACCCGCAGACCGTCCGCCTGGTTTATTGCGGCGAGATCGGCAACAACACCAACCTCATCCGCAACGGCGGCCTGGCCGGCATCCTGAACAGCTACCTCTCGCAGAAGGTGAACGTCGTCAACGCCATGCAGATCGCTCAGCAGCGCGGCCTCGCTGTCGCCGAGCGCCACGAGAAGCGCACTGGCCACACCGACTCCATCCGCCTCGAGCTGGAGACGGACAAAGGCGTCACCACCGTCGAAGGCGCGGTCATTCTCGGCAAGCCCCGCCTGCTCCAGGTGGACGGCATCTACGTCGAGACCACCCTCAGCGGCAACCTCACGTTCCTGAAGAACAAGGACGTCCCCGGCGTCATCGGCCACGTCGGCACCATCCTCGGCAACGCCGGCATCAACATCGCCAACTTCTCTCTGGGCCGTGAGGAGCAGCCCGCGGTGCCCGGTGAGAGCCTCCGCGCCGTAGCCGTCGTCGAGACCGATACGCCGGTACCGGAAAAGACCCTCGAAGAGCTACGTAGCTTGCCGCCCGTATTGCTCGCGCGCAACGTCGCTTTGTAATAGGGAACGCCGGCGGGAGCCCTCCCGCCGGCTACATCGCGTAATCAGCCGGTTTCACGCCCTTCTGGTAGCGTCCGAAGCCGAAGGGCGAAGGATCGTAGTCGCCCACGAGATCCACGTTGCTGCGCGCCGGGATACGGTCTTCCATCCTCAAGCACCAGTAGACCGCGTTCACCAGCAGCCGCCGCAGCCCCTCGTTTTCCAGATCCTCGGCCGCCCCCATCGTCGTGGTGAATACCCGCGCCGCTTTGCCGCTGCGCCCGGTGAAGGTCCGGATCCAAGCCACCGGCATCATCGGATCGTTGGGGCGCTTCACCACCCGCCGCCCCCTTACGAAGCGGACATAGGCTCCCTCCACCGGTGGATCGTCCGGCCGCATCCCGGCGAGCACCTGGCCCAGCACCAGCGGCTGGGAGTCGCCCGGCAGCGGCAGCGTCACGGTGTAGACGTCGGTGGGTCCCCAGATGTCCTCCACGCCCCTCAGGATCGGGTGGTCCTTCATCGAATCGGCGATCACGCCCCGCGTGCTCTGTACCCCGTGATGGCCGTGGTGACCCGCCCACGTCTCGCCCAGCACCTGCTTGCCGAATCCGCCTTTCCAACGCTTGCTCCGAAAATCGTAACGCCGGTACCGGCTCATCGAGTTCGCGCTGTAGCGGAAGGCGTGCGTCGCCGTCCGCAGGCCGATGATCGGGCGCCCGGAGTGGACGTAAGCGTCGATGAACTTCATCTGCTCGTCGGGCAGCTCACGGAAGCGCGTGAAAAGGATCATCAGGTCCGCCGACTCGAGCGCTTCCAGGCCCGGGATGTTCGAAGCTTCGTCCGGGTTGATGGTCCCGTCCGCCTGGTCGATGGCGAACAAGACGGTGCACCGGAACCCGTGCCGTTTCGCCAGGATCTTGCCCAGTTGCGGCAACGCCTCCTCGGAGCGATACTCCTCGTCGCCGGAGACCAGCACCACGTGCAATCCCTTGCCGGGTCCGTCGCCGCCCTCGTAGACCACCCAGGGCTTCTCCGCCGCCGCTCCCGCCGGCCCCAGCAGCAGCGCGGCGCTGCACACCGCCGCCGCAGTCCACCGCCGCGCGCCCGGCGCCGGCCGCGTCTCGTTTCCGGATCCTCCCGCCAGCGTCATGCCGCGCTCCGCTTCCGGATCACAGTATACGCAAAGGCGTCCTGGCGATGGTTCCGCGGGCTTGCCGGATGTGATAGTCCTGTTGAGGCTAGCAACGTCCGCCGAGGGAGTCCGCCTATGTTCCCGAGACTTGGAGCTCAACTGATCCTGACAACCGCCGCGGTCCTTCTCTCCGCGTCCCCCGCCGAGGCCGAGAATGCCCTCACCGCCCGCCAGGTCGTCGAGCGCATCAAGAGCCGCCTCGGCGTCCCCTGGGAGGCCAAGACCATCGACACCTTCAAGGCTGGCGATCCGGACGCCAAAGTCACCGGCATCGCCACCACGTTTCTCGCCACCCAGAGCGTGCTGGAGCGCGCCGCCGCCCGCGGCCTCAACCTGATCATCACCCACGAGCCCACCTTCTACAACCACCGCGACGAGACCCGCCAGCTCGAAGGCGATCCCATCTATGAGGCCAAACGCCGCTTTATCGAACGCCACGGCCTCGTCGTCTGGCGCTTCCACGACCACTGGCACCGCCGCCGCCCCGACGGCATCCTCGAAGGCGTGGTCCGCAAACTCGGCTGGCAAGACTACCAGCGCAAGGACGAGCCGCGGCTTTTCACCATCCCGGAAACCACTGCGGGCCGCCTCACCGAGACCCTCCGACTGGCCTACGGCCGCGCCGCCATCCGCCTGGTCGGCGACCCGGGAATGAAATGCACCCGTGTTGCCGTCGCTCCCGGAGCCGCGGGCTCGAAAACCCATATCGCCGCCTTGCGCCGCGACGACGTCGAAGTCCTAATCGTCGGCGAAGCCCGCGAGTGGGAGACCGTCGAGTACGTCCGCGACGCCGCCGCCCAGGGCAAGCGCAAAGCCCTCATCCTGCTCGGCCACGTCATCTCCGAAGAGCCCGGAATGGAGAACTGCGCCCGCTGGTTGCGGACGTTCATCACCGAGGTGCCGGTCGAGTTCATCCCCGCCGGCGACCCTTTCTGGCAGCCGTGAGCGGCGTCCGCCCTGCTCAGACGCCTTTCTGGAAGTAGGAGATCCCGGCGATCCCCGCCGCCCCGGCCTCGATGCACGCCTGCGCGTTCGATTCCTCGA
>CAYWXL010000105.1:0-3457 GCA_964461995.1 uncultured Solibacteraceae bacterium | reverse complement strand
CCGGCGATCCCCGCCGCCCCGGCCTCGATGCACGCCTGCGCGTTCGATTCCTCGACGCCGCCCAGCGCGTAGACCGGTATCTTTACCGCCCGGCACGCCTCCCGCAGCGCCTCCAGCCCCTTCGGCGGTCCATAGACGTCTTTGGAAAGCGGACGGAACACCGGACTGAACACCGCAAAGTCCGCCCCTTCGGCTTCGGCCCGCCGCAGCTCTTCGAGCGAATGGCACGAGACGCCGATCAGGAACCCGGCGGGCGTGATGCGCCGCCAGCGCGCCGGCGCGATGGAGTCCCCCGGCAGGTGGACCCCGTCGGCCCCGGCCGCCAGCGCCACGTCCACCCGTTCGTTGACGAGGATCTTGGTCCCGTACGGGTTCGGCAGCCGCATCACCGCCTCGGCCAGCGCCAGCAGCTCGCGCGCCGGCAGGTCCTTCTCCCGGATCTGGATCATCTCGACGCCTTCGCCCAGGCGCCGCTCGATGATCCGCAGCAGCGCCTCGACGCCCCCGGCGCTCTTGCGGTCCGTGATGTAGTAGCGCCTCACGCCTCGAGCGGCTCCCAGTAGCGCTCCCCGGCGCAGGCCCGGCAGAGGACCTTGCCGTTGCGCCGCACCTCCCGGGCGAAGTTGATCCCCTCGCCGCACTCCTGGCAGACGACGCGCGGGCCCTTGTAGCCGGGCAGGTCCTCCGGGCCGATCCGCACCCGCACCCACCGGTGCTCGAACAGCTCCTCGTCGGGCATCTCCCGGTAGGCGCGCATCTGCTGCTCGTTCTTGTCCCCGATCTCCGGGTACAGCTCCCGCGCCCGCTGCTTGGAGCTCTCTTTGGCCACCACTCGTACCGCCCGGTCCGTCTTCAGATCGCAGAACGTCGCCGCCACCTTGCCGAAGTCGCGGAACTTGAGCGCCCGCTTGCCCAGACGGCAGCCGGTGACCACGGTGATGGCGTCGGTGGCGCAGCGGTCGATCTCGACGAACGTCACCAGCCGCTTGCGGTCTTTGCCCGCCGGGTCTTCGAGACCCAGCAGCTTCACCCCGTAGAGCGCCATCCGGAGGCCCAGGATCTGGCCGGCGCAAATGTGCCCGTGGGCCTTCTCGGCCATCGCCACGTATTCGTCGAAACTCTTCATCGCCCTTGCCCCCTCCCAAAGATGCCCAGACTCCCCGGAGGGAACTGGATCACCCACTCCCTATTATCGCCGTGCCGCCGGAACTGCACCGCCGGCATCTCCACCCGCAGCCCGCCGCGAAACTCCAGCCGCACCATCCGCGGACCTTCCACCACGCGCTCCAGCCTGGCGCGCAGGCCGTCCGCGTCCGCCTCGCCCGCCGGGACCGCCCGCAACCGGTCCCCGCGCACGTAGACCGTCACCCGCTCGCCGGCGCTCAACGCCGCTCCGTCGTAAGGAACTTCATGCCCGGCCACCCGGAGCTTGGCCGGCCCCGCCGCCTCGGCCTCGAGCACCTGGAACCGCCCCAGCAGCCGCGCCACTTCGGGCGTAGCCGGCTCCTCCAGCACCTGGGCCGGGCGGCCCCGCTGCACGATCCGCCCGGCGTGATAGACCAGCATCTCCTCGCCCAGGGCGAAGCACTCCTCCAGATCGTGGGTCACCAGCAGGATCGGCGTGTGGAACTCCTCGCGCACCTGCCGCAGCACCGCGTAGAGCTCCTCCTTGAGCGGCGCGTCCAGCCCCCGCGCCGGCTCGTCCAGCAGCAACAGCCGCGGCCCGGCCAGCAGCGTCCGGGCGATCGAGCACCGCTGCTGCTGCCCGCCGGAGACCTCGTGCGGCCGCCGCCCGGCCAGCTCCGCCAGCCGGAACGTCTCGAGCATCGCCGCCACCCGCTCCCGCCGCTGGGGCTTCGGCAGCCGCGAGGCGGCGAACTCCAGGTTCTCCCGCAGCGTCATGTGGGGAAACAGGGCGTAGTTCTGGAAGACGTAGCCGCAGCGGCGGCGCTGCGGCGGCAGGTTCACCCCGGCGTCGGAATCGAACAGCACCTCGCCGTCCAGAACGATCCGTCCCCCGTCCGGGCGCACGAAACCGGCGATCGAATCGAGCGTCAGCGTCTTGCCCGAGCCGCTGGGGCCGAACAGCACCGTCACCCCCGCCGACGCCCGGAACTCCACCTCCAGGTGGAAGGCGCCCGACTCCTCGCCTCCTTCGAAACGCTTCCGTATCGCCGCCTCGATCATGCCCGCGCCCGCCCCGGCCCCCAGCGGTTGGCGATCCACAGCACCGCCAGCGCCGTCGCTGAGATCGCCAGCACCAGCGCCCGCGCCAGCGCCCCGTCGCCCGACTCCACGGCGTCGTAGATGGCCACCGCCACCGTCTGCGTCCGCCCCGGTATGTTGCCCGCGATCATGATCGTGATGCCGAAGTCCCCCAGCGCCCGGGCGAAGGCCAGCGCCGCCGCGGCGAAGATCGACCGCCTGGCCAGCGGCAGCGTCACCCGCCAGAAGACCTTCCATTCCGGCGCCCCCAGGTTCCGCGCCGCCCGCTCGAAGGTGTGGTCCACGCTCTCCAGCCCGGCCCGGGCCGACTTGATCAGCAGCGGGGCCGAATGAAACAGCGCCGCCACCACCGCCGCCTTCCAGGTGAAGACCAGCGGCTCGCCTGTCAGCGATTCATAGAGCCGGCCCAGCGGACCGTTCCGCCCCAGAACCACCAGCAGGTAGTAGCCCAGCACCGTCGGCGGCAGCACCAGCGGCAGCGTCACCGCCGCGTCCAGCGCCTCGCGGCCCCGGAACTCCCTGTTCGCCAGCAGATAGGCGATCCCCACCCCGAGCGCCACCGCGATCGTCGTGGAAATGGCCGCCACCCGCAGGCTCAGCCAGAAGGGAAACCAGTCGATTTCCATCGATGTCCACGATTATACCGGCGGGGGTGTGGCCAGCCCCGTTCGACGCTCGCTCCCCCGCTATACTGATTAGCGGAGCCGTGTATGAGCGTTCCCTTGTCATTGCCGCCCGCGATGGTTGACGAACTGGAACGCGTCGCCAGGCGCGAGAAACGGACTCCTGCCGAATTGCTCGAGGAAGCCGTCCGAACCTACTTGCTGCGAGCGCAGTTGCGGGACCTTCAGCGGTACGGCGCCCGCCGGGCGCAGCAGCTCGGCTTGGAGCAGGCGGAAATCGAGCGCCTGATCGACGAGTACCATCGCGTGAAGCGCCGTCTGGCGCGAAACCGGCTGAGGGCGGTTATGGACCGCGGACTCGTCTCGATCGGCAGCGACACCTGGAGCCGCGACGAGCTGTACGATCGCTGAGGGCGGCAGTTCCCACAACGTGAGGAATCCCGTGCCGGAGCCGTTCGCCGAAGCGGGGTGATCATGTTAGCGCCGGAACGGCCTCCTCGCCGGCGGTAGAATCGGGAAACATGACGCGCCGCTTCGTTTTTCTCCTCGCCGTCCTCGCCTGCCTGGCGCCCTCGTTGCCCGCCCAGCCGCAGCGGTGGGAGAAGGCC
>CAYWXL010000104.1:5046-12897 GCA_964461995.1 uncultured Solibacteraceae bacterium | reverse complement strand
TCCCGGTAGGTCCACATCTGATTGGGCGTCTCGTCGTTGGCCACGTAAATATCGATGCGTCCGTCCTCGTCGAAGTCGGCCGTCACGATCCCAAGCCCGTGGCCGTAATCAGCGGCGACGCCGGTTTCCCGGGTGACGTCCCGGAACTTGCCGTTGCCGAGGTTCTCATAAACGCGGTCGGGCATTGGGAAATAGGCGGTCGGCCCGCAGTAGTCCTGCTCGCCGGAAGCCGCACGGCAGATCTTGTTCCCCTCGATGGAAAAGGTGTTGTAATGAGCGACAAACAGGTCAAGATCTCCATCTTGGTCGTAATCGACGAATGCGGCGCTGGTGCTGAACGAGCCCCCTTCGACGCCGGCCTCCTTCGTCACGTCGGTAAAGGTCCCGTCCCCGTTGTTCCGGTAGAGTGTGTTGGGACCGTAATTGGACACGTAAATGTCCACGTCGCCGTCGTTGTCGTAATCGCCGGTCGCCACCGCTTGCCCGAACTTCAGATCGCCGACGCCGGCCTCCTCAGTCACGTCCGTGAACTTGAGGGCGCCGCTAGGGACGAGTTCGTTCCGGAATAAACGGTTGCCGGGAAAATGCTCCTTCGGCACCGGCCAGATGCTGTCGGAAATGCTCTTGCCCGGCTCCAGCACCGCCCCTTGCACGGCGTAAATGTCCAGATCGCCGTCGTTGTCGTAGTCGAGGACTCCGACCCCGGGTCCCATGATCTCTGGCAAGTAGAATTGCCCGGTGGCCCCAATGAAATGAGTGAACTCCAATCCCACCTCTTGCGCTACTTCCTTAAAGACCGTCCCGGCGCCCCCCTCGACCCTGGCGGGCTTTCCTTCCCCGCCGGAAGTTCCACAGCCAAAAAGCATGCTTCCCAACGCGGCGATCAGAAAGGCGCGGTGCGCACTCACCGGCCGCCTTTTCACTGCGGCGACACAAGTAGCGCTCACCATCCGTTCTCCCCTCCCCGGCCGGCGGAGTTCTTGCTTAGCAACGCCTGCCGTTCCCTGTCAAGCTGGACTACGAACTCATGCATCTCCAATGCCTGGGCGAGCCTCCGGGCTTCGTCCATGTAGTGCAAGGCCTGTTGGCGGTCTCCGAGGTCCGAGTAGACGAACGCGAGCAGCAGCAGGAATCGCGGCGTCTCGCGGTCCTGCTTCTTGATCGTTTCATGGAAATGCCGCAATGCCTCTTCCCGGTTGCCCAGCGCGTACATCGCGGTACCGAGGCGATAATGGGCTCGCCGGTGGTCAGGGTTCACCTTCAACGCAGCCCGGTACTGCTCGATCGCCCGCATCGGCTCCCCACGGCGTTCCAGCAACACCCCGTACTGCACCAGAGCATCATCGTAGTCCGGCTTCAGTTTCAAAGCGCTTCGGAGAGCCTTCTCGGCTTCCACCAAGTTCCCGCGCAATAGCTGCATCAGACCCCAGTTGTAGTGCAACGTGGGGTCCCGCGGATCAATTTTTAGAGCCGCGCGATAGTGCTCCTCAGCCTTGTCCGGACGCCCCAGCTCCCAATAAAGCCCAATCAAAGTCGTGTGGGCTGACAGCATCATCGGCTGCTCTTTCAACGCCCGCTCCAGCTCCGCTGCCGCTTTCTCCAGTCCCGACCGCGGAATGTCGAGGCTCGGGCTTTCCGGCGCCTCCGTGATCCCAAGCACCGCCGTTACTGCGTCGAACTCGGGATCGAAGGACGGCTCTTCCATGTCCTTGACCTGCTGGTACCGCCTCAATGCCGTTCGAGCTTCGTCCATCTTGCCCAGCTTCCGGTATGCCATTCCGAGACCGTAATAGGCCGGAGCGTAGTCAGAAGCTAGCTCTGTGGCCCGACGGTACTCCTCTACAGCGGCTTGCCATTGTTCGCGCGCCAGCAGAAGCTTCCCCAACCCAAGATGTGCTGAAGCCAGCTTCGAATCCAGTTCGATCGCTTTGCGATAGCTCTCCTCGCTTGCGTCCAACTCGCCGACCTCCCGCAGCAGATCGCCCAGCCTCACCCGGGCCGGCGCATAATCGGGAGCCAACTCCGCCGCCCGGCGAATCAGGGCGATCGCTTCGGGCCGCCGACCCAAAGTGTCTACGACGATGCCCAGAAAATACGTCCAACGGAATTCCCCTGGGTTCAGCGCCCGGGCCCGCTGGTAGCACGCTTCGGCCTGCTCGTGCAGCAAGTGGGCTTGAAGCAACATACAAAGCTGCCCCACCGCGTCCGCATCGTCGGGCGAGGCTGCGGCTTTGTCATAAGCGGTCCGGATCTGCTTTCGAACATCTGGGGTGAATTCATCCCAGTTCAGCTCCGGAAGCGGGACAAGCTTCGGGGCCGGAGGTTCGGCCGGCAAGAGCGGCGATTCACTGATGCTGGCCGCCGACTCCCGCCCCGTTTCTTGGTTCTCCCGGCCGCATCCCTCCACACACAATAAGACCCCGGTTACCAGGGCTACCGCCGCAGTACGTCTACCCATGAGCGCCCTCCCCGCCACGCACTTATTGTGTATCAAATCCCTCCGGCGGTACGAGTCCCTCAAGGCCGGTCGCCCCTGGCTTGCAGATCCTCATATGGCGCGTGACCCCGGCAACCGGCTCGCCCGCGAGTCGCCTGCCCTCAATACGTGTCCATCTGGACGTTCCAGCCATCCTCGCGCTCACGGCTCGCGGGCCACGAACCGCACCCAGCCGAAGGATTCCGGACTGTGGAAGGTCTTCGCCGGCGGGGCGAGCGGCGACCACGTGCTGCTCAGCGCATTCGTGATCCCACCGGTCCGGTTCAGGTTCAGCCTCCAAACGTCACCCGGCCGTGGCGGGGTATGAGCGGCGTCGCGAGAGAAGTTGCGGAACGGAATCGCCATTTCGACGATCCAGTGGTCGTCGTCCGGAGACTCGTCCTTCTCCAGCAGACCATGGAACGTCGTGCGATAGCGGACACCCTCCGGCTCCCATGTCGGTGGCCCCGTCCACCAATCCGTTTTGCACCGGTTGAGCATTGCGCCGATGGCGTTGATCTCAAAAGTGTAATAGTTCGTTACCTTGGCTGGATTCGGGCTGATGAAGATCTCCACGCAGTCGTCGTTCGAGACCGGCCCATGGCGCTCGGTGACGTACGCCGAAATGTGCCGGTCGTGGCAGTAGTAGCTTACGTAGAGGTTCTCGTCGTCCCACAGCAGCCGGGCGACCGTACGCTCCCGCTCCGCTCTGCCTTTGTCATAGAAGTGGAACTCCCCTACGCTCGGAGCCTTCCGCCAAGCGGGCTCGTCGAGCCGAGCGTCGATCCTGATCGGCCCCGGGGCCCGGTGAATATCATAACTGGGCAGCGCCTGCCCGGCGGCACGGCCCGCAAACAAGCCCATGATCGTGATTGCGCCGGCAAGCGCGCTTCGCTTCATGGCCGTGGATCCTTTCCGCCGCCCGCGGCCGGCGCCCTCGGTACGGTCCAATAAACAATCTCCACGTGACGAGGCCCGGCCGGGCGGATCTCCATTCTAACCTCGACGTCGATACCCTGCTTCCGGCAAAGCCGCTGAAGTTCCCGACGAAGCCGCTCCGCCCGCTCACGGTCGAATGGCTCGGTGACACGCTGCCAGTCCTGCTCCCGAAGCCACCGGAAAGCATCGTCCGGTGCGCCGGGCGCGCCCTCGGCGGGCCGTATCTGGATCGACCGCACCCAGGGCGTCGCCGCAACCGGTTCGATCCGCCGGCCGCCGCAAGCAAGAAACGCCGCCAGTGTAAGTACAAGCCATCTGGTGACGCGACTCGACACAAGACGATCGTAAGCCACCGCACCGCGGCCGGCTTGGAGGCTGAGCCAGGCAGCCGCGTCCCTTCCTCGGCCGCTTGTCAGACGAGGATTTCCTTGCAACACTGAAGCCTTCGGACGGATAATTGTTGGTGCGGAACCGCCCCTCGCCGATCCCCATCGATCCGGGGTGGAGTAGTATGTCAAAAGCATGTGTTGCCTCGATACTTTCTCTGGCCGCCGCATTGTTCCTGGCGGCCCAGGATCCTTTGTTCCGCCCGCTGTACCTCTCCGGCAAAGTCACGCTGCCTGACGGCTCTCCGCCGCCCGAGCCGGCAATTGTATATCTCTATTGCCCCGGTGGCAGACAGCCGCAGGCTTACACCAACGCGAAAGGGGTCTTCAACTTTCCCGTAGGCGGAGCCCAGAATCGCCGTGTGATCGATTCCAGCCGCACTCTCCCGAGCGCTCCCGTCGGCGCCAGCGGTCCAGACCGCAGCTTCGTCGATCTCACCCAGTGTGAATTGCGCGCCTATTTGCCGGGTTACACCTCCAGCAAAATCAACCTCGGGCGCCGCAGCGTTTTCGAAACCTCCGAAGTCGGCACGCTGATCCTCACTCCCGCCACCAAAGGACACGGGACACTCATCAGCATGAACACCTTGGCCGCCCCGAAGAACGCGCGGAAGGCCTATGAGAAGGCGCAAAAGGAGCTGGCCAGGACAAAGCCCAACCTGAAGAAGGCCCTCCACGCGCTGGAGAAAGCCACCAGGATATATCCCGGCTTCGCCGCCGCCTGGAACATGATCGGCGAGACGCGCATCCGCCTGGGGGATCTCCAGGGCGCTCGGACAGCCCTCGAGAAGGCTGCCGAGGCGGATCCAAAGTTCGCCGCGCCCCTAGTCACTTTGGCATTGATGGCTCTTGAACAGCGCAACATGAAAGATGCCGCCCGTTACGCTGACCAAGCTGTGGAACTCGTGCCAAATCTCGCCGAAGCGCATTATTACCGCGCCATCGCTTACTGGAGTCTGGGCAAGCCTGATCTCGCCGAGGAATCGATCCGTACGGTGCAGGCCGGAGGTGAAGCGGACCGCTACCCGCGCCTCCACTTCATCCTCGGCAACATCTACACTCAACGGGGCGAGCTCCAAGCCGCGGCTGCGGAATTCCAACACTTTATCGAATTGGAGCCACAGTCCCGGGCGGCAGGCGCTGCCCGGGAGCAGCTGAAGAAGTGGAAGGAGCAAGGTCTTCTGAATTGACCTGCAGCGGCTCCTCCCGGCTGTGATACAGTACTGCCCGGAATCAACGTCACACGCCGGAGTTCGGCCATGCGCCTCGTGCTATTGCTCGTTTGCTTTCTCCTTCCCTGCCTTTCTGAGCCCCCGGATTATGACCTGCTGCTGAAAGGCGGCCACGTCATCGATCCCGTGAACAACATCGACGGAACTCGCGACGTCGCTATCAAAAGGGACCGGATTGCGGCCGTCGAGACTGAAATCCCGGCCTCCAGGGCCAAAGAGACCATCAATGTGACCGGGTTATACGTCACCCCCGGCTTGGTGGACATCCACGTCCATGTCTTCCTGCACAGCGAAGTCGGCACCTTCTACGAGGGCGACGACAGCGTCATCGCCGACCACATCTGCCCCCGCACCGGCGTTACCACCGTCGTCGATGCCGGAAGCTCCGGTTGGCGCAGCTTCCCCGACTTCCGCCGCCGCATCATCGACCGCTCGAAGACTCGCATCCTCGCCTTCCTCAACATCGTCGGCATGGGCATGATCAACAACGAGGTGGAGCAGAACCCCGCCGACATGGACCCCGAGAAGACCGCGAAAATGGTCCAGCAGCACTCCGATGTTATCGTCGGGATCAAGAGCGCCCACTGGCGGGCGCCGGACTTTACCTCCGTCGAAAAGGCCGTCGAGGCAGGCCGCCTGGCCAACGTTCCCGTGATGGTCGATTTCGGCTACTTCCTGCCCGAACGCCCGTACCAGAAGATGATCAGCGAGATCCTTCGACCCGGCGACATCAGCACCCACTTTTACCGATGGCCGGCCCCGCTGATGGACGACAACGGCAAGGTGCTGCCTTATCTGCTGGAGGCCCGGAAGCGCGGCGTCATCTTCGACGTCGGCCATGGCGCCGGCAGCTTCCATTTCCGCCAGGCCGAGCCGCTCGTCAAACAAGGCTTTTGGCCGGACTCGATCTCCACCGACCTCCACGCCAACTCGATCAACGGCGCCATGATGGACATGCCCACCGTCATGTCCAAGTTCCTCGCCATGGGCATGCCGCTCGAGGAGGTGATCCGCCGCTCGACCGCGAATCCCGCCCGCATCATCCGCCGCCCCGAACTGGGGCAGATCTCCCCTGGGGCGGTGGCCGATATCGCCGTCCTCCGCCTGGAGCGCGGCCGTTTCGGCTACGTGGATGTCGTCGGCGGCAAGATCGAAGGCGACCAGCGTCTGGCCTGCGAAATGACTATCCGGGCAGGCGAGATCGTTTTCGACTACAACGGCCGTGCGGGCGTTCCCTGGCGCGGCGCGGAACTCGACTACCCGAAACGCTGAACCGGCCCCGTCACCAGGTCCGGTCGATCCCCACCACTTCGAGCGTCCCGGCCTGGTTCCGCAAATAGACCGTCACCGGCTTGTCCCGGTCCCGCGCGGTGATCTCGGCCGCCAGATACGCTCCGGGCTGGCACTCCGGCACGAAGAAGTCCACGGCCCCTTCGATCGCCGTGCGCGCGCCGGTCTCGTTGTCGAAGCGCATCCACGTGACGCGGTAGTCGCGGGAAGCGACGAAGCCGTGCTTCACCTCGAGGTCCTCGAAGACCAGGCGCCCCTCGCGCACCGCGAACTTGTCCAGCGGTAGCAGCTTGGCGAAGAAGGCCCGGCCAATCTTGTCCCGCCGCTCGATCAGCGTCCGGACAACGTAGTTCGCCGCCAGAGGATCCGAGTACTCCGCCGTCTCGACAATCGCGCGGATCTCGGCGTCGGTGAACGCCATCACCAGCTTCGCCCCCCAAAACAGGTCGTCGGGCAGGGCGTTGACGAAGGCCGGATTGGGATACTCCGGGACCCAGCGCTCCGGGTCGAACGTGCGCGATTCGAAGTGGCCCACCGAGGAGAACTCCGGGTGCCTCGCCCGTGCCCACTGCGGGATGTAGAATCCCAGGCTGAACAACTGCTTGAGCGCCACGTCCATGTCCCAGAGGTACTCGGCCCCACCGCGGGGCGAGTTGGGCCCAGACGTGGCGCTACCCAAAGTGGAGCCGAAATCGATCAGATAGTGCTTGATGTATTGCCGCCCGTCGGGATCCTTCTGCAGCATGTCCAGCGTGTTCACCGCCCGGCTGTCGTCGTGGTTCACCCAGGCGCACAGCACCCGGTAGCCGCGCAGCTCCCGGCGGTGCTCGTGCGGGACCGTGTCGTTCGGATCGTCCGAGCGCGTGCCGTCGAAGCGGAAGGGCCCGAGCGGCTTGCCGGGAAGGAGCCGGGAAGCTATCGCCCGCCACCGCCCGTCGCGGTCCCGCGGCGCGTCCAGCAGTAGCTCAATCACGTCCTTGCGCTTCATCGGCCGCTTCTGCCCGTAACGGTCCCGCAGCTTCACGTCGTCGCCCAGCTCCAAATCCTCGGCCCGGAAGTGGACGATGTAGTATTCGGGAACGTGGTAGCCGGCGGCGTACAGAATCCGCGAGGTAATCATATCGGCCGCCGTCGCCAGCTCGGGGTAGTCCAGCGGGTCGAACTTGATGAAATAAACTTCGCCCTTGCTGTCCTTGATCGTGAAGCCCGGCGTGACGCCCTCGCTCTTGGCCGCCACGATCGTCCACTTGCCCGGAGCGGGCGGCTGGAGACACCCAGGCCCGGCCTTCAGCTCCTGGATCGTCATCCGCCGGTAATAGTGGCGCCGCTCCCACCATGCCCCTTCCATCGGCTCGCCCAGGGTGTTCACCCCCTGCGCCGGGATGGGCGCACCGGTCTCGGTAATGCGCTCTCCCGCGCCGCCGAACATGTTGCGGAAAAAGTCGTAGTAGTCGCTCAGCTTTCTGGGGCGCGCCTCGGCGACATGGCGTGGGCGCGGCTCGCGGATCAGCGGGTCGTCGGGATAGAA
>CAYWXL010000104.1:0-4946 GCA_964461995.1 uncultured Solibacteraceae bacterium | reverse complement strand
TCCAAGTTGGCGAAATTGAGCTGCGCCTTGTCGTCAAAGACCTTGCCCGCGTCGGCGAACAGCGCCGCGTCCATCCCGGCGAAGACCTCCCAGCGGTACTCCACGTTCATCACCATGGAGTTATCGCCATAGAACCGGTACGGCCGGAACCCGCGCAGGTCCTCGGAGCCGCCCACTACAGGCTGGAAATAGAACGGTACCTGCTGGCCGGGGGCGGTCCACGTCAGGTCGGTCCGCGCTCCCACGGCAATAACCCGGCGCTTGTTGAAGAACGGGAAATACTGCTGGATCTCGAGGCGGAACAGGTGGAAGTCGTGCCGGCCCAGCTCCCGGTCGTCGTAATAGTTGTACTCGATCCCGTAGAGGCCGCCGGCCCGAGGGCCGAGTTCGCTGTCGCGCCAGTCGAACAACAGGTACCAGCCGGCGCGCCCGAAACGCGTCTGTTGATCGATCCCCGGGGCTTGGGCGGGAGTATAGATCTTGTCGGCCGAGACTACGTCGTCCCTGCGCCCCGGCCCGATGTTCACTCGCAGCAGCCCGGCGCTCGGCCCGAACTCGAGCCCCCCGAATCGCAGTCCGAAGACGCCGTCAGCGCTGAAGTCCTCGTAGCGGTAGTTGCTCCGGCCGGCCTTCGATGAACCCGGCCCCGGACCGTAGTAGTCCACCCGGTTGTAGTTCTTCCGGTAGAGCCCGCCCCGGGCCCAATACCATTTGCGCGGGCTCCGCGGCAGTTCGAAGGCCAGCTCGCTGCTGGAGCCGCCGGTGAAGGTCAATTGGTAGTTGGCCAGCAGGATCGCCGCGCCGTCGAACAGATCCCGCCGGATCCATTCCGGGCCGATCGCGAAACCCTGTCCTGTGGCCGCCCCCCCGAGCTTCGCCCGGAAACCGTAGAGCCCGTAGGTGAACCGCTCGATAATCTTTTTCTCTTTGATCGCCCGTAGGCGCGCTTCCCACTCGTCCACTGTCTCCGGCCTGAGTTGACGGCTTTTCGCCTCACGCTCGGCCTCGATCTGCTCTGCGCGCGTACGCGGCTCCTCGGCCCGTCCCGGGACCGCCGCCGCGGCGGCGAGAAAACAAAAGAGGACTACCCCGCCTCTGGCGCCCATTGGAATCACGAGAAATGTCCGGCCCGCCCCACACCAGTCACGCGTACGGAAGAGGAAGTCCTGCTCCACGCTCGATTCGCCGCAACCAGCCTCACCTTCATCAGATACTCCATTGGACCAAAAGGGTTCATACCCTGCCCTTGTGGGCTCCCACCGGTTCCTGCTACAAGGGAAGGTTTCAGGGAGGCAACCATCGTCAGGGTTTGTATACTCGCCAGCAGCAGCGCCGGCAATGCGGCGTTCCTCAGCTCCGGCTCCACGCGTCTGCTGATCGATGCCGGCCTCAGCCGGAAAGCCATCGTCGAACGGTTGCGCAACATCGGCGAGGATCCCGAAGCCCTCGACGGCGTCTTGCTGACCCACGAGCACGCCGACCACATCTCCGGCTTAAACGTCTTGCTCCGCAACCTGAAGCGGCGTACGGTCCCGGTCTATGTGACGCATCTGACTGCCACAGCCATCGAATGGAACGACTGCGCGCCGGAGCTCCGCGAGTTCCAGGCGGGCTCCCGCTTCACCATCGGCGACATCGAGGTCCAGAGCTTCACTACACCCCACGACGCCGTGGACCCAGTGGGCTTCTGCTTCCGGATCGGCGGCTTGAAAGCGGGTATCGTCACCGACCTCGGCTATATCCCGGCATCGGTAAAGCACCATCTCCGGGACATCGACTTTCTGCTCCTCGAAGCCAACCACGACATAGAGATGCTCAAAGTCGGTCCTTACCCGTGGCAAGTGAAACAGCGCGTAATGAGCCGGAAAGGGCACCTCTCCAACGACGTCGTCGCCGAATTCATCGCCCACGACCTCGGCGATTCGACCCGCACCCTCGTCCTCGGGCACCTCAGCGAGCACAATAACCACCCCGAGATCGTGCGAATGACGGCGCTCGAGGCTTTGGACCGGCGCGGCCTCGAACCGCGCCTCGTAGTCGCCGAGCCTCGCCGCCAAACCGAGCTGTTCGAATTCGATTGAGAGATACGCCATGATCGAACGTTACACACGCCCGGAAATGGGCCGCATCTGGAGCCTGGAGAACAAGTACCGGCAGTGGCTCGAGGTGGAACTCGCCGCCGCCGAGGCCTTGGCCGAGCTCGGTCAAGTACCCGAAGAGGCCGCCCGGCTGCTGCGCCGCCACGCCGGCTTCACCGTCGAGCGCATTCTAGAGATCGAGAGCGAGGTCAAGCACGATGTGATCGCATTTACTACAGCAGTGGCGGAGAAGATGGCCGCGGCCGGCGCGGCCGACGCTTCGCGCTGGCTGCATTACGGCCTTACTTCTAACGACGTAGTAGATACGGCCCAGGCCCTGCAGCTCAAGCAGGCCTCGGAGCTAATCCTTCAAGGCATCGACGGCCTCGCCAACGTCTTGAAACAGCGGGCCTTCGAGTTCAAGCACACTCCCCAGGTCGGTCGCACCCACGGAGTCCACGCCGAGCCGATTACCTTCGGTTTGAAGCTCGCCCTTTGGTGGGACGAACTCGTCCGCAACCGAAGGCGCTTCGCCGCCGCCGCCGAGGAGATCCGGGTCGGCAAGACCTCGGGCGCCGTCGGCACCTTCGGCCACCTCGGCCCTGAGGCCGAAGAGCGCATCTGCGCCAAACTCGGCCTGAAGCCGGCCCCGATCACCAACCAGGTCATCTCCCGGGATCGCCACGCCGCCTACCTGTCCGCCCTCGCTCTCATCACGGCCACGCTCGAGAAAATCGCTCTCGAAGTCCGCCACCTGCAGCGCACTGAAGTCCGCGAAGCCGAAGAGCCCTTCGGCAAAGGCCAGAAAGGCTCCTCGGCGATGCCGCACAAGCGCAACCCGATCGTTTGCGAGCAGATCTGCGGCCTGGCCCGCGTAGTCCGCGCCAACCTCCAAGCGGCCTTCGAAAACATCGCCCTTTGGCATGAGCGCGATATCTCTCACTCTTCGGTCGAGCGGGTGATTCTGCCCGATTCGACCATCCTGACAGACTATCTGCTCGCCAAAACCACCTGGCTCGTCAAGGGGATGCGCGTAGACGTGGAACGAATGCTCAAGAACCTGGACCTGACCGGCGGACTTATCTTTTCCGGGCAGCTCCTGCTCGATCTGGCCGCCGCCGGGATGCTCCGCGAACAGGCCTATAAGCTCGTCCAGCAGCACGCCATGAAGGCCTGGCTCGAAGGGGCGAACTTCCGTGATCTCGTTGAGAACGACCCGGAAATCCGCGCCCGCCTCAGCCCCGAGGAGCTCGCCCGCAGCTTCTCCATCGAGCGCCAGCTTGAGAACGTGGACCGCATCTTCGAACGCGTTTTTGGCGCGGGGGACTCCACGACATGATCACCGATCCCGAAATCGAACGTTACATCGCTGCCCTGCAACCGCCGCGGGACCAGATCCTTACGGAAATGGAGGAATACGCCCGCCAGCACGATATCCCCATCGTCGGGCCTCTAGCGGGCCGTTTTCTGGCTCAACTCGTGATGATCTCCGGAGCGCGTCGCATCTTCGAACTCGGATCCGCCATCGGCTACTCGACGCTTTGGCTCGCCCGGGCGGCCGGACCCGGTGCGGAGGTCCATTACACGGACCTCGATCCGGACAACGCTGCTCGCGCGCGCACCTGGTTCGATAGGGCCGGCGTCGCAGGCCGAATCCGTATCCATGTGGGCGACGCCCTCGCGGCTTTGGACAGCGTCGAAGGACGGTTTGATTTCGTTTTCAACGATGTTGACAAGGAACAGTACCTCGAGGTCTTGTCCAAGGCGGTTTCGCGGCTGGATCCGGGTGGTTTGTTTGTGAGCGACAATGCCCTTTGGCACGAACGCGTCCTCTCTCCCCGGGACGCTGCTTCCAAGGTGGTTGCGGAGTTTAACCGTAAGCTGTTCGAGCACAAAGAGTTTTTCACCACGTTGGTTCCCCTCCGGGACGGCCTCTTGATCGCTCGAAAGCGTTGAATGCCGGCAGCTCACGCTGCCGGTGGCCCAACTTACTACATTTGTAGTCTCCAAAGAATTGGCATTTCCAATGGTCAGATCACACCGCTTTCCGGTATATTAGAATTGTGGGGTGGGCTTTGGCGGGAAGCAGGGCTAATCGTTAAAGACAACGGACGCGGTCAAGAAAACAAGGAAAGAAGAAACAACAGAATGACAACTTGTACAACCGAGGCGCCAGGGGCCGTTCAAGGATTGGCTCGAATCCTTCTGGTGAACGATGATCCAGCTTCCCGGCTGGCCCTCCAGACCGTCCTCCGAGCGGGAGGTTACACAGTTGATTCAGCCGCGTCGGCGGCGGAAGCCATCGCCAAGCTTGACGAAGGCGAGTACGAGCTCGTCCTTACCGATTTGAGGATGGAGACGCCCGAAGCGGGCTACCGCGTGCTCGCTCACGCTCGAATCGTCGATTACCGGCCGGCCGCCGCATTGGTCCAGGCATACCGGGAAGAGAGTCCGGCGGATCTCGATGTACCAGCCGACGAGTCCATCCTTATCGCGCCCGAAAATCTGCCCGAGTTGCTGGCCAAGGTCGCTGATCTGGTAGCAGCGCGAGCGATGCGCCGCGCAGCCCGGGCGCTGCGCCATTCCGGGTACTGATTTCGGCGGCGGCCGGGGCTGCGCGCCCCCGAGTCCGCAGCTCTTTTCCCTCTTGTAAAGCCATCGTGCCGGTCGCCGCTGGCTGTGCACACCGTAGATGAGGTACCGCCCATCCGCTCCCCGGAGCTGTCCAGCTTCCGGCCTCGAGGCGTTATCCTGAAGGAGAACCTCCCCCGGCATATGAGCCGCTCGAGCGGTCTTAGAATCAATAAGGATCCTTGATGTCGAACACGCCGTTTGTCCATCTGCACAACCATACCGACTACTCGCTGC
>CAYWXL010000103.1:0-13087 GCA_964461995.1 uncultured Solibacteraceae bacterium | reverse complement strand
TCACGGCCCGTCCGGGAAGGGGCGGCCCTGGAGGGCTTCCAGGAAAGTGGGATTCTCGCGGCGCAACTTCAGGGAGATCTGCTTCTCCCGCCGGGCCTTCTCCTCGTCGCCCATGCGGAAGTAGATGCGGGAGAGCAGCAGGTGGGGCTGGGGGTGGCGGGGCTCGACGCGAATCGCTTCCTCGAGCTCCCCGATGGCTTCCGGCCACTTCTTCAACGCCATCAATGCCCGCCCGAGCGTGACGCGGGCCGGGAGATAGTCCGGGCGGATCGCGATGGCTTTCCGCAGGTGGGGCAGAGCCTCCTGGTAGCGGCCTTCGGCGACGAGAAGCTCACCATAGTAGTAGGGGGGTTCTTCGTAATTGGGATCGAGTTCCATGGCCTTGTGGAAATAGCCCAGCGCCTCCTGCACGCGGCCCAGCTTGTGCAGGTGGAAGCCGTACTCGAAGTTGGCCCGGGCCGAATCGGGAAACTTCTCCACCGCCCGGGCAGCGATCTTCATGGCTGAGGAGTAGTCGCGAGCGTCTTGGTAGGCCTTGATGGCGATGAAATACTGATTCTGGTCCTCAGACTTCAGCTCGATCATTCGGGTCGCCAACTCCGCCGCGGCCTGGAAATAGCGGCCCTTGCCATATTCGATGACCATCGCTTGCATCAGTTTCAAATGGCGGGGCCGGATTTCGAGAGCCTTTCGCCACTGGCGCAATGCGTCTTCCCGGCGCCCCAGCCGCAACAGGGCCAGGCCCAGGAGGTAGCGGGTGTTGAAGTCCGCGGGTGATGCCTCGGCGGCCTTCTCGAGATAGGGCAGCGCCTCGGCGTACTGCTTCCGTCTGACGTGCATGTAGCCCAGGTTGAACAGCGCAGGGAAGTAGCCCGGGGCGGCCTCGAGCGCCTGGAGCCAGAGCTTCTCGGCCTCGGCGTAGCGCCCGGCGACGGCGTGCTGCTGGGCGGCGTCCGACAGCTCGGCGGCGCGGACCTCGTCCCGCTGCGCCCCGGCGGCCGACGCGAGGAGAAGCCCGGCCAAGGCGGAAACCAGGACCGTCTTCGCCACTCCACTAGCGCCGTACCGCAGCACGCTTGTCATCCCTCGCGGCCGGGCGGTCGATCACCACCGGCTTCACCTCGCCGCTGCCCTCGACGAGCAAGACGGTCTGTCCTGCTTCCGTCCCGGGGAACTCCTCTACATCGCCGGAGGGCCACCGAACAGTAAAGCCATCCACGGCTTGGCGGGAACCCAACCCAAAATGCAGACGGAAATCGTTCTGCGAGATGTAGCTCGACTGGCTGAGGACCGGCAACGTCTGACCACCGTCCCCCGTATGGATCGTCACGATGGCGCCGATCGCGCTCCGGTTGGATTTCGTTCCTTGCAACTGTACCCGGATCCAGCGCCGCTCCCCGCGGAGATCGTTCCGCAGCAGCGACGGAGCCTCTCCCATGTTCATGACGAGCACGTCGATGTCGCCGTCGTTGTCATAATCGCCGAAGGCGGCGCCGCGGCTCGACTTCTTCTCCTTGACCGCCGGCCCGGCGAGCTCGGCGACGTCCTCGAACCGGTTGCCGCCGAGGTTGCGGTAGACGGCGCGGCGCTGCCGGTACTCCTCGTCGATCTTGTCCTGAGCCTCGAGCTCGGGATAGACATGGCCGGAAACGTGAAGGACGTCCTGAAGGCCGTCGTTATCCAAGTCGGCGAACGCGACGCCCCAGCCGACAAACTGGGGATTCACCGCCAAGCCAGCGCTCACGACGATGTCCTCGAAGACGCCCCGGCCCAGGTTGCGGTACAGGTTCGGGTAGTCCCCGGCGAAGTTGGTCTTGACGACGTCTAGCCAGCCGTCACGGTTGAAGTCCCCCACCCCGACGCCCATGCCGCCCTGCTCGAAGCCGTGCTCGTTGAAAGCCAGGCCGGTTTCGGTTCCGAGTTCAGCGAACGTGCCGTCGCCGTTGTTCCGGAAAAAGACGCTCGGGGTCGAATCCGAGGCCACGTAGATATCGGTCCAGCCGTCCCGGTTCAAGTCGGCGGCGACGGCGGTGAAGGCGTAGACATCCTGGGCCCCACGGATGCCGGCTTTGGAGGTCACGTCCTCGAACGTACCGTCCCCGTTGTTGTGGTAGAGCGTCATGTTGCCGTAGGGCAAGCCACGCGGGCCGCAGAATACGGGCATTCCTTTCCATTCACAGGTAGCGCTGGAGCCCGGCTTCGGCATTGCCGACAGGTCGAAAGCCTGGTAGCTGGTGACGAACAAGTCGAGATGCCCGTCGCGATCGAAATCGAGGAAAGTGCATCCGGAGCTCCATTCCTCCCGCGGTCCGGCTACTCCGGCTTCACGCGCCACTTCGGAAAACGTCCCGTCCCCGTTGTTCTGATAAAGCAGGTTCTCGCCCCAATAGGTGACGTAGAGGTCCACGGCCCCGTCGTTGTCATAGTCACCGGCGCAAACGCCATTACCCCAGCCCGCCACGCCCACGTTGGCTTTGCGGGTGATGTCGATGAACGTGCCGTCCCCGGCGTTCCGAAACAGGCGGCTTGTCGGCGGCGAACCCGAAGGGAACCCGTCGAGCCGGAAGCCGTTGACCAAGAAGGCGTCAAGCCAGCCGTCCGCGTCTACGTCCACCCAGGCGACGCCGGCCCCGTTCACCTCGATGATGTAGTCTTTCTTGGCCTGTTTGCCGTAGACGAACTTCATCCGCAGACCGGCGGCTTCGGCCACGTCTACAAAGGATGCTTCGAACGGTTTTCCAGAAAACGCCCGGCGGCCGGCGGGCGCCGCGCCCCTGGTGGCGATCCCTTGGGCCCGAGCGAAGGCGCCAACGATCAAACATGCAACGATACAGGCCGCCGCGGCCCCCCACTGCCCAACCGGGCGCGGGGCAGGCCGGCCTTCGGACACGCGGGCGCATCGGCGATTGGAGCACCCCTCCGTGGTCATATGGCTTGTCTACTCCCCTCTACTGGCTCACGCCCACCTAAGTGGTGTGCCCGAGCTTGCTCTTCCGCGCCGGAGAAGGCGCCCGCACAGCAGCCGGGTTTAGCGGCGCGGTGGACTTCCGGAACAAAATCTCCGGTTCGAAGACACACTCGGTTTCCCCGGCGCCCCCGTTTCCCTCGAGCTGTCTGAGTAAGATCTCAGCCGCGCGCTCGCCAAGCTCACAAACCCGCCATCCCACCGTAGTGAGAAAGGGCGCCGGATGGTTGTATCCCTCGATGTTCCCTGCTCCGATCACGGAGATGTCTTCGGGAACGCGGAGACCGGCCTCGCGGCATGCCTGCACAGCCCCGAAAGCGGACGGATCGTTGCTGGCGAAGACGGCCGTCACCCGGTTCTTCCGCGCCAACAGTTTCTTCATCGCCTGCGCTCCGCCGCTCACCTTGAAATTCGAGCGAACAATCCAAGAGGACTGTAGCCGGATGCCGGCTTCTTTGAGGGCGGCCCGATAGCCTTCGGTCCGCAGCCTGGCGGTGCTGACATTTGGCCCGGTGATGTGCCCGATTCGGGTGTGCCCCAGATCAATCAGGTGACGCGTCGCCTTCCGGCCGACTTGAAAATCGTCCACGGTCACCCGAGGGCATTTCAGACCCGGGAAAAACCGGTCCACTAGGACGAAGGGGATGCCTTCCTCCTGCAGATCCGCAAAGAGGTCGGGCCGGTCCTCGGGCTGCTCGGAAGCGACGATGATTCCCTCGACTTGGGCGCCGATCAACATGTCGATCTCGCGGGCTTCGCGCCGCGCATCGCCTTTTGAGTGGCACAGCATCAGACTGTAGCCGTGCTTTTCCAGGCCGTCCTGGACGCCCCTGGTGATTTCTGAGAAGAAGATGTGGCTGATGTCGGGAACGACGATACCGATGACCTTAGAGCGGTTCGTGACCAAGCTGCGCGCCCATCGGTTGGGCCGGTATTTGAGCTCGGCGGCCAGATCGAGAATCTTCCGCCGGGTGCTTTCGCGGACTCCGGGGTGCCCTCTGAGCGCACGGGAAACCGTCATGACAGAGACACCGGCGCGGCGGGCGATATGCTCGAGGGTAGCAGTCTTTGGTCTGGAAGAGTTCGCCACGAAATCCTCCCTGCTGAGGGCACGCCCTCATTTACTTTTTACAACCGCCGCGGCGACAAAATCCTTGACAGCATCGCGGAACCTGTGATAACGGTAACAGCACAGTCTATGTTGACCAGATCGATAAGTCAACATTGCTTTGGTTCGTTAACGATAACGCTGGAAGACAAGGAGGAGGTTCCATCCTGCAATTCGTTCCCGCTTCGAGAGCCGCGAGCGAGGCGCCGGCGTGGGCTCGCCTTCGTCCCAGTGGGGGGTAGTGGCTTTTGCAATCGATGAATTGGACAAGGGGGCCAAGCGGCGCTGCCTAAACCTTGATCCCGAACGGTCCCGCCTTCATCGAGCTGCAGACTGACCGGACTCGATTTCACGGGTCCGTCTGCCGGGGCGACAGTCCCCGGCTGTGAAGACAAAGGGCTGAAAACCACAGATGTCAATCAACCAGGAAGGAACAAGCTGCTCAGAGCACGCCTGCAGGCGTCGATTATGGATCTTCGGCCTGCTGTGTCTAAGCCTTGTATTGGCGCCCTTCGGCGCCCAAGGCCAAACGACCAACGCGCAGATCGTCGGTGACATCACAGACCCCAGTGAGGCGGCCATCCCAGGAGCGACGATCGTCGTCGAGAACGTCGAAACCGGGGTGACCCGCGAAGTGACCACGAACGAGGTCGGACAGTACCGTGTCTACCCTCTGATTCCCGGCACGTACAAGGTGACGGCGTCGGCTGAGGGATTCAAGACACAGGTTCGGCCGAACGTCCTCGTGGAAGTCGCCTCGACCGTCCAGGTGAACTTCGTGATGGAGCTGGGGCAGGTCGCCGAGACAATTGAAGTCACCGGCGCGCTGCCGATCCTGCAGACCCAGGAAGCTTCAGTAGGAGGCACCGTATCGGAGACCGAAATCGAACGGATCCCGGTGAACGGAAGGAACTACACCGACCTGATCTTGATCATGCCTGGTACGAGCGGGTTGACGTACAGCCAGTCGAGAGGCACGCAGTCCGGAACGCGGCTGGTCTCCGTGAACGGCGCCCGTCCCCAAGACAACAACTTCACTCTCGATGGAGTGGACAACAACATGATGATGATGAACTCCCCCGGAAGTTCACCGCCAATGGATGCAATCCAGGAATTCCGCGTAGCTACGAACAACAGTGCGGAGTTCGGGCGATCCGCGGGGGCCAATATCAACATTGCGATCAAATCCGGTACCCGCGACCTCCACGGGACGGCTTACTGGTATGTGCGGAACGACAAGTTCGACGCCAACGACTGGTTCGCCAACCGCTCGGGTACCGGCAAGGTGCCGTTCCGTCAGAACCAGTACGGCGTGGCGGTCGGCGGGCCCGTCGTGCTGCCCAAGATCTACAACGGCCGGGATTCCACTTTTTGGTTCTTCAACTGGGAAGGCTACCGCCGGCGCCGCGGCAACACCGCGTTCGCCAACTTCCCCACCGAGAAACAGCGCCAAGGCGACTTCTCGGAAATCGGAAGGCCCATTTTCAATCCGTTCACCGGGCGAGCCATCACCGAGGGCCCGGACGCCGGCAACATTCTCCGCGACCCATTCCCCGGCAACGTGATTCCCAAGTCGCTCCAGCATCCGGCGATCCTGGCCTACTGGGACATCATGATCCCGCTGCCGAATCTGCCGGGACTCACGCAAAACTACATCAATACGCGCTCAGTTTCGAATGACCGAGACTTCTTCGTCGCCCGCGGCGATCACCGGCAGGGCGACAAAGACACATTCTCTATCCGCTACCTGTTTCAGAACGTCGGCCAGTTCAGCCCTTCGAGCAATCCGAACCTCGGGAACGAATCCCGCTACGACGGCCGCAACTTGATGGCCCAGTGGAACCACATCGTCAGCCCCACGTCGGTGCTCGAGGTGCGCTTCGGCTACAATCACCCCCAAAACCCGGGCTGCACAGTGAACTCGCGAATCACCCGCGGTGATTTCCTGGACGTCACCGGCATCAAGATGTTCCAGCGCGACGTCTTATGCGATCCCATCCCCACGCTAAGTTCCGACGGCGAGTTCAGCGCCGGGGGCGGCGGCTCCGTCACGGGCGACAAGATCTACCAGTTCATCGCCAACTACTCGATCACCCACGGCCGGCACACGATCAAGTTCGGCGGCAACTACTCCTACCGGATCTTCATGACGAACACGTCGAACCCGATGAACGGCAATGCCTGGTTCAACCAAGAGCTGACGTCGATCTACAACAACCCGAAGTCCGGCTTCAGTACGGCGACGCAGTTGCTCGGCATTCCACGCCGCATCCGCCGGTCACTTGGCGACACAACCACCGACGCTCGCACGCACTTGCAGCAGTATTTCATCCAGGACGACTGGCGAATCACAAACCGTTTCACGATCAACCTCGGGTTGCGCTACGAGTACTACAATCCGCCTTATGACATCACCGACCGGCTGGGCAACCTCTGGATCACCCGAGATCCGGAGACCGGGAAATACAAAGGCCACCTGATGTGGGCGACCATCAACCCGGAGATTGACCCGGAAACTGGAGAAAGGAACCAGCCGCCGCGCACTTTCGGCTTCGGGCGCTCGCTGATGCAAGACGACCGTAACAACTTTGCGCCGCGCATCGGGCTGGCCTACCGGGTAACTGAGAAGACCGTAATCCGCTCGGGCTTCGGCGTCTTCTACAACACCAGCTTCGTGCAGGAGCTGCAGGACCTGCGGAAGTTCTGGCCCTACACGCCGCAGCAAGTCTTTGATCCGAACAACGTCACCGCCGAAGACCCGATCCCGCGCTTCTTCATCGACGATGAAGGGCCGCCATTCTCTTCCACGGCCGCTATCGGAGGCTGGCCGCAAAACCCCGAGAACCGGTCACCGTATTCGATGCAATGGAACTTCTTCATCCAGCACCAGTTGCTCGAAGACATGACGCTGGACATCGGCTACGTCGGCTCTTCCAGCCGGAAACAGGTCGGCTATACGGCCATCAACGCGCCGCTCAAGCCGGGTCCAGGTAAGATCCAGCCCCGGCGCCTGTTACCCGAATTCGGCAACATCGACGGCGGCGCGAACCGGTTCGGCGCGAAGTACAACGCCCTGCAGGTGTCGGTGAACAAGCGCTTCAGCAACGGACTCGGCTTCCGCCTCAACTACACCTGGTCCAAGTCCATGGATGAGCAATCCTCACTAGCCGAATGGAAGAGCCAGGATCCATTCAACATCCGCGCTGACTGGTCGCGCTCGAGCTGGGACCTGAAGCACGTCTTCCAAGTCGCCTACCAGTGGGAGCTGCCTTTCGGGCGCGGCCAGCGGTACGGAGGCAACTGGAGCCGGGCGCTGGACGCGGTGCTCGGCAACTGGTCGGTGGAAGGCTACACGCGGCTCAACAGCGGCCCGCCGTTCAACGTGGTGTCGGGCGTGGACCGGGCCAACGTTGGCAGGACCTACCAGCGCCCGGACGTCACGTGCGATCCCAACAACGGGCCGAAGACCGCCGAAGAGTGGTACGCGACGAGCTGCTTCCAGTTGCCGCCGCTCTACCAGTACGGCAATGCGGGAGCCTACTTCGTCGAGGCCGACGGACTGCAAAATTGGGACATTTCCATTGCGAAGCGGTGGACCATCAAGGAAGGCCACAGCCTCATTTTCCGGACGGAGCTGTTCAACGCCTTCAACAACGTCAACTTCCGCAAACCCGGCGGGCGCATCAGCGAGAACTGGAGTTCCTCGCGGCGCGGCCGCATATCCAGCACGACCACATCACCAAGGCAGATACAATTCGCTCTCCGCTACATGTTCTGAGAGACAGTCGAACCCCTGGATCTTGTCCCGCCGCGAACGCGCGGCGGGATTTTTTTGTGCTTCCGGCCATTGCTCACGAGAAAAAGCTTGGTCTGCAGGAGCCGGCAATGATCTCAGGATAGGAGAAGAGCCCCCAGCAGATGAGTCAGCGAAGGCGGGCATTACAAGCATTACAGGACGCGCGTGAGGATTTTACATCCCTAACCGGGTGGAGGGTCTAGACTTACGCCGTACCGCCGCAGAACCGCGTGGGACTCCCGCCCGAAGCGCGGCTCCCGTACCTTTTGTGAGCCTGCGCCGTGAGGAATACCGGCGCTCAGTGATGCTTGTACCAGCCGACACGCCGGATGTCGGGCCAGGAAGTGGTCTGATGGCAAAGGTAGCATTGGTCCACGCGCGCCTTTGGTTGCGCGGCCACCCTGACCGAGAGCATCTTGAAGTGCTGCATGTAATGACTGGGCGGGGCCTGGTGGCACTGGGCGCAGTCCATGGAGCGTGGCGATGGGTGGCGGAATTCGGGAATCGTCCACATGGTGGTGGCGTGACACTGGGCGCAGTCCTCGCCAAACAGCTTGAAGTGCCGGTCGTCGTTGAGATGGCACGTGGCGCAGTTCAAAATGCTCTCGAGCGGGGTGATTCGCCCACCGGCGAGCGATGAGCCGTCCGCAGCCTCGGCCGGCTTCAGCCAGCTCAATAGTTGGCGGCGAATCAGGTTGTTCTCGCTGTCGGGCGCGGGGTCGCTTGCCAGTTGGCGCAGCCCGATCTTGGAAAGGGCCTCATGATCCATTGTGGTAGGCCGGCGGCCGAGGACCTGATGCTCAATGTGGCACTCCTTGCAACTGGTGATGTTGGCGTGGAACGCCGTGGGCTGGCGCTGCAGCAAATACTCATTGTTGGCGTGGCAAACGATGCAGTTCTCCGGCTCCACACCCCTGATAGGGGTGTGACACGCGGCGCAATCGTCCTCCAGGGACCGGTGAGCCGCCGACAGCGGGCCGGGGCTGAACAAGCGGAACCAGGCGGCGGTCCGGCCGAGCGGAGTCTCGCGCAAGAGAACCGCCAGCGCCACGGCGACGATCGTCAGGCCGGCGGCGGTCCGAATCCATTTCTTCATGGCCAAGTTCTTATCCGAACCATCTCAACCCGAAGTAGACCTCTCCCCAGATATGCAGCGCCATCAGCACATAAAGGGCAAGGGAGATCACGATGTGGAACTTCAGCCATTTCGCAAAAAGCCGTTTGAAGGTTTCGTGGGTCTTGACAGCGTACTCCAGGTCGGCAATCGATTGCGCCAGGTAGACGGCCCGGACCGGGAGGAACATACCGCTTGGTCCGGCTTCCAGACTGGGCGCCAGAAGCCCGGCCCGAAGCACGGCGGTGAGCTGGGGAACAGGCAGCAGGGCGAGCTCCCGTTCAGGGCGCTCGGCCAGGGCCGCCACCGTCTCCTGGTAGGCTGAGGTCAGGGCGTCGAGCATTCCTTTTTTCTCTTTGATCTCCTTGCTGATCTGGCGCATGAGGTAGCGTCCCACGAATCCGCTCACAACGACTACGAGCATCAGCGCTGTCATGCCGATCCCCAACGCGCTCTCGAACTTGTGGCCGGTATGCAGAAGAGCGAGGATGGGACCGAGTATTCCGGCATAAATGTGCCACGCCAGCAAGGTTCGCATGGGGACGCGCCGGGTAACAGCTTTTTTCAGGGGCTTGATCCGCTTGATGACCAGATAGGCGAGCGGCGCCAGCATCAGCAGCGTAGCCGTCACTCCGAGAACGCCACCCGCCAGGCTGCCGGCGAACCTCGGGGAGCGGTGGACCAGGAAGCCCAGCCACAGCAATAGCATCAGAGCCACGAGCCCGCTGACTACCAACCGTTCCCGGTCCTTCATAGGCTCACCATAGGAGAAGCGGGTCCGCCCTTGAGCCGGCCGGGCCCATCCGGGACCGATAAATCCGTTTCGCGGAGAACCGACTTCAACTCCGTCAGGCCTCCACCGACACGTCGCCGGAGGACTTCGCCTGGCAGGCCAGAATGATGTTCTGAGCCTTATCCTCCGGTTCGAGTGCGTCCTCGACTTCCATCGTGACCGTGCCCGAGAGCAGCTTCACCTTACAACTTCCGCAGGTGCCTGAGCGGCAGGAGTTGTCGATTTCCACTCCCACCGCTTCCGCCGCCTCAAGAACGGTCACGTCCGGAGCGAGCGGGGCGGACTTGCCGGATTTGGCGAAGGTGACCGTCGCGGCGGCCGCCGGAGCCTTTTCCGCTCCTGGCGCGGGGGGCGGTTTCGGCTGCCTTTTGGCGGTGCCGAAGGCTTCGGTCTTCACCTGCTCCGGGGGAACCCCCAGTTCGAGCAGCATGGCCTTGATCGCCTCCATCATCCCCGGGGGACCGCAGATGTGTACGCGCCGGGAAGCGATATCGGGCACGGCGCCGGCGATCAACTCCTTGTTGAAGCGGCCTTTCAGCCCCATCCAGACAGTGCCGGCGCTACGCGTCATGGTAGCGACGACGTTCAGGTTGGGATGGCGGCGCTGAAGGTATTCGAGCTCCTCGCGGAAGATGAACTCGCGGGAGGTTCTCGTCGAGTAAAGCAAGAAAATCTCTCCCGGCCAGGCGCGGTCCGTAAGGTAGCGGATCACGCTCATCATAGGCGTGATGCCGACGCCGCCGCCGATCAGGACGATGCTGTCGTGTTCAGTGCCGTCGAAGGTGAATCGCCCGGACGGCGCTGAGACCTTCAGTTCGTCGCCCTCCCGGAGCTTGTCGTGGAGGTAGCGCGAGACAAGCCCGTGCTCCTCGCGTTTCACGGTGATTTCCACATAGTCCCGCTGCGTGGGGGCCGAAGCGATGGTGTAGGATCGCTTGACCTCTTTGCCCTCGGGCGAGACAGTGAGCGTCAGATACTGGCCCGGCCGGTAAGTGAACGGTATTTCCCCGCCTTGGGGGTTGACCATGCGAAACGTCTTGACGTCGGGGGTTTCTTGAAAAATCCGGGCGACGCGCAGGGCGCCGGACCACTTGGCGGGTTTGCCAGACGCTGGAACGCGCACCGGCGCCGGAGAGGCGGGATCGGCGGCTGCGGGTGGAGGAGGTCCCGGCGGTGAAACCGGCGAGGTCGGGGAAGACGGAGCCGGCGCCGAAGCGGTCCCGGCGGGGGCCGGCTGTTTCGGAGGACCGGCCGCAGCCGCGACGCCTTCGGCTGAGCTCAGGCGCTCGAGCAGCGCCGCCGCCCGGCGCATCTTCAGAAAGTACATCCAGATCATGGCCGCGGCGAAGGTCCCGAGCAAGACCATGATGAAGAAATGGAACCAGCCCGGCGTTCCGGTTTTCGCTGTGGCGTTCGGAGGCCCGAGCAAATTCATCTCACGCTTGAACCACTGCAGCGCCACGTTCCGGGGAGCTTTACCTTCGGCGAGCGCTCGATGAGCGGCTAGACCGCTCTCAAACTGGGCCAGTCCTTCCCGTACGGTGGCCGTGGCCTCTTGCATAGCGCTGAAATCATCGGTCGGGGCTGCTCGTGAAAGTTTCTCCAGGCCGTCGGACATCAGCGCCGCTCCGGACTTCATCCGCTCGTGCGCCTGGGCCTGAATTTCGCGGCGCTTTTCGAGCGGCAAATCGGGCAAGCTCATGAGGGTGGGGTAGAGCTCGGTAGGTTTCGGCACCCCCATCTGTCGCATCATCTGTCCCATGCCACCCCCCTGACGGCGGCCCATTGGGCCTCCGGCAGCAGGTCCCGCCATCCCGGCGGCAGGAGCGCCGGGCGTCGCAGTCTGGGATTCCGGACTAGCCGCTTGACCCTGCCCGGGGTGATGTCTTGCGTGTTCTCCAGGGTCCATTTGACCCAAGGCCCCGAGGGCGACTACGAGACAGAGAGAGATCGCCGCCAGCGCGGACCGGAAGTAGCGAAGACTCATTCTGGCGACTCCACAGCCACGCAGCGGACGGCGTGGGGTTCTCCCGCGGCGACCGGCGAAGGGACAGCAGTCGGGTCCCGGCTCCGCCCTGGGACCTCCGGCATGATCGATCCCCTCACCCGATTTACAGCCTGGCATTACTCGGCAGAGTTCGCGGACATGAGTCCGAGAAGCGTCCGGCGCTGCGGCTCAGTGAGCACTGTAGCCGCCTCGCCGACGGCGCGGATGTAATCGAATCGCTGGTCTGCGCGGAGCTTCTCCACTTCTCCCAGCTTGGCGCGGATTTTGGTTGCGTCAGGCTTACCGGAACCCGTCAAGACCCAAAGCTGCTGCTCGATCTCGTCGATCTTCCGCTGCGCCGTTGCCTGTTCCAGCAGAGCTTTCTCCTTGAGACGGTTGAGCGCGGCTTGCTGTTCCGTCGTCAGAGTTATGTGTTCGGCGTGGTCAAGGAAAAAGCCGGTGGAACCGACGTGATAGATATGAGAAGCGCCGGGGACGCCGGGTAGCGCCGAGACCATCATCCCGGAAGCAGAGCCCATAGGCCCCATCTTCGGTTTTCCCATCATGGCCATCCCGGCCTTGCCCATCCTTCGCATGGCCATTCCAGCCGTAGCGCCGGAGCCGGCTTCCTGGGCAGTAGCAGCCGGGCCTCGCCTCATCCGTACATCCGACAGGTGCATTTTCATATCCGGCGTCGCCCGTCTATTCGAAGTCGCGCCAGTTTCGCGATGCTCCACTTCGAGCGCCGCTTCAATGCGAGCGATCTTGGCCCGCAGCTCACTGAGCTCGTCCACGAGCAGTTCGCGGCCGGGAGCCGCTGCGGAAGCCTGAGCGGACTTTCCCTGATCCTGATGCTGCAGGTGAGCTGGTTGCTGGGCCAGCGCCGGGCTCATCAATATCCACGCCGGCACAGCCACAATAAGGGCGGTGATGATCCGCTGCGCGAAGTTCACACGCGCGAGCGGTTTGTATGTTGTCACTTTTCCCCTCCTTCCGGGGGGAGTCTCGGCCGGTTTCAGCCGGGCTCCTACTGTCTCCTCATTATAGAGGTCTTTTTACCAAACCGCCGGAAATTCCGGCGGCGCTCCAGGCACGTCGATCACCATAATGGGACGGCCCCGGACGGGTTTGGACAGGGTCAGGCGGACTGCGCCAGCCCGATTGGCTTTTAGAATGCGGCGTATGCGGGTGAAGATTTTCCGTGCTCGAATGTTCGGAGAGTCACCCCCGCTTTTCGCTCGGAGCCGAAGTGGCGCGGATTGAGGGGATGTGGTGGACCTGGAGGGATTCGAACCCTCGACCTCTTCCATGCCATGGAAGCGCG
>CAYWXL010000102.1:0-13133 GCA_964461995.1 uncultured Solibacteraceae bacterium | reverse complement strand
CGCGCCTTCGCCTTTTCTTCCCAGTAACTTGCTGCCTGAAAACGATGACGCCTCCCGCGGCCCACGCGTCACGCATGCCGCCAACAAACTGAAAACACGGGAGTTCTTCGTTTCAACGCTTTTCGCGTTCGACAATCGTCATCCGTCACCCGCTGCACGCCGCCCGGCGCCGATTTCAGGATCATCTTGCGTTGGAATCCGGGGGGTTCGTGATCATCGTGCATTGGAAACCGGTCTCAGACCTTCCGGACGGGCGCCGTAGTATCATCGGGAACGATGGACGCGATCGAAGCGATCAAGACCCGAAGATCGGTTCGCGCCTACGAACGGCGCACCGTGCCCAAGGAAGTTCTCGAGGATCTCATCGATTGCGGCCGGCTTGCTCCCACCGCCTTGAACATCCAGCCGTGGGAGTTCGTCGTCGTTACCGAACCGGAGCGGCTGCGCGCCCTGGCCGCCGTCGCCGACCACGGGCCGTTCATCCGCGACGCGGCGGCCTGCATCGTCGTCCTCTGCCGCAGCACGAAGTACTACTTGGAAGACGGCAGCGCCGCCACCGAGAACATCCTGCTCGCGGCCCACGCCCGCGGGCTGGGCGCCTGCTGGATCGCCGGCGACAAGAAGCCGTACGCCGCGAAGGTGCTGGAGATGGTCGGGGCGCCGGCGGGCTACAAGTTGATCAGCTTGATTTCCGTCGGCTTCCCCGCTGAGAAGCCGTTCAAGCAAAAACGGCCGTTGGAGGAAGTGCTCCACTGGGAGCGCTTTTGAAACGGCGGCCTCGCCTACCGCTTCTCCGGCGGCAGGCGGCCGTTGGGCTTGTTCGGATTGTAGCGCGGGTTCGGCTTCGGCATCGTCACCGCGAGCTTCTCCCGCCACGCGGCGAGCTTCGCCTGAAGCCGCCGCGCCTTCTCGGGATAGAGGCGGACCAAATTGTAATGCTCGCCGATGTCGTGCTCCAGGTCATATAGTTCCAGCGAGCCGTCCTCGTACCACTCGATGAGCTTCCAGCGGCCTTCGCGGATCGCCCCGCCGGGCGCCCCGCCCTGGTTGCCGTAGTGCGGGTAGTGCCAGTAGAGGGGCCGCTCGGGCAGGCTGCCGCCGCGGAGCACGGGAACCAGGCTCACACCGTCGAGGTGCTGCTCGGGCCGCAGCGGCAGTCCAGCCAGTTCGAGGATGGTGGGGTAGAAGTCGGTGCTGGTGACCGGCTCGTCCGTCACGCTGCCCGGCTTCGTCACTCCTGGCGCGCGGATGATCATCGGCTCGCGGACGCCGCCCTCGTAGAGCCAGCCCTTGCCCGCCCGCAAGGGAACGTTGCTCGTGGGCGAGCCTTCCGAGGTGCTCAGGCCGCCGTTGTCGGACATAAAAACCACAATGGTGCGCTGCTCGAGACCCAGCCGCTCGACGGCGGCGAGCACCTTGCCGACCGCCTGGTCCATCGCCTCGACCATCCCCGCGTAGACGGCGTGGTCCTGCACTTGCCGGGCTTCGCGGAAGCCTTCGGGCAGAAAGCGCGGACCGGCGAAGGCCAGCAGTTTCGCCTTGGCCTTGTACTTCTCCTCGAGGTCCTTGCGCGCCATCAGCGGCGTATGGACCGAGTAGAACGATAGGTAGGCGAGGAACGGGCGGTCGCGGTTGGCTTCAATGAAGCGCACCGTCTCCGTCGCCAGCCGGTCCGGCAGGTGTTCGCCTGGCGGGCCGTCCTCGAGCCGCGGATTGCCGTAGGGCGAGAAGTATTTGTTGCCCCCGTAGGGGCCGCCGCGCTCGATGCCGCCTTTATTGATGTCGAAGCCCTGGTCTTCGGGCCAAAAGCCCTCCGGACCCAGGTGCCACTTGCCGGCGAAGAAGGTCGCGTAACCGGCCTCTTTCAGTGCTTCGGCGAGGGTCACTTCCTCGAGCGCCAGCCGGTCCTTGTAAGGCGCCGGCAGCAGCTTGGTGTTGCGCCGCCACTGCTCTGGCTGGTTGCCTCCTCGGGGGCTGATGTAGTCGGTGATGCCGACCCGCACCGGGTATTTGCCCGTCAGAATACTGGCCCGCGTGGGCGAACAGACCGGGCAGGCGGCATAGGCGTTGGTGAACCGCATGCCCGTAGCGGCGAGGCGGTCGATGTGCGGCGTCTCGTAGAAGACGCTGCCGAAGGCGCCCACGTCGCGCCAGCCGAGATCATCGACGAGGATGAAGACAATGTTGGGACGGGAATCGGCCGCCGGTGCAGGCCCGGCGAGCAGACTCAAAGCGAGGGCCGCGAACCAGACGGGCGCCCGGAGGCCGGCGTGACGGAGAAAAGATTTGGAGTTGCCCATGAGAGACGCTATCTTACACCCTCTCTCGGAGCCCGGGGCGCGCGGGAAAGGGAGGAAACTCATGACCCGGCGGCCCAGCGCCGATTTTCGTCCAGCATTCTCTTCACTTCTCCTTCCTCCGGCGGGCAGGAATCAGAGATGGATGTACAATTTGATCCCATGAGCACCCCATTCCGGTTGGATGACAAGGTTGCGCTGGTCACCGGCGGGGCCAGCGGCATCGGCGAAGCCACCTGCCGGGTTCTTGCCGGCGCCGGCGCCAGGATCCTCGTCATGGATTTGAACGGGCCAGCGGCCGAGAAGCTGGCCGGGGAACTCCCCGGCGCCCGGGCCGTCGTCTGCGACATCACCAGGGAGGACCAGGTCAAGGCTTCGCTTGCCGGCATCGAGAAGCTCGACATCTTGATCAATAACGCCGGCATCGGCATGGTTGGTGGAATTGAACAGACGAGCCTGGAAGACTTCCGGCGCTTAATGGCCGTGAATGTCGAAGGCGCCTTTCTGGTCACCAAATACGCGTTGCCCAAATTGATCGAGGCCCGCGGGCGGATCGTCTTCATCGGTTCGGTGGCGGGCCTTGTCGGGGTGAAGCAGCGTTTCGCCTACTGCGCCACAAAAGGCGCGGTGGTGATGATGGCGCGGCAGCTCGCTATCGATTACCCGCGCCAACTGCGCGTCAACTGCATCTGCCCGGGCACGGTGGACACGCCTTTCGTCGAGGCGTATCTGGAGAAGTACCACAAGCACGAGAAGGAGAAGGTACGGAAGCAGCTCAACGAGCGGCAGCCCGTCGGACGGCTGGGGCGGCCGGAGGAGATCGCTTACATGGCCCTTTACTTGGTCTCCGACGAGGCCGATTTCGTCACCGGATCCACGCCCACCATCGACGGCGGCTGGACTGCAGCCTAGCATCCGGCAGACCGATGGAAGAAAATGTGGGCCGGTGCGAGTTGACTCCCGCGTCCCGCATTCAGGACAATGCTGGACTGAGCCTGTTGCTGCGGCTCTGCCGGTAAGGGAAATCTCCAGTGTCGAGAAGATCGCTCGCGTTCCTGCTGTTCGCCGCGTTGTTCCTCGAGGGGCCGGAAGCGCTGGCGCCGCCCGCCGCCGCCGCGCCCGCGGGGGGTGACCCCGGAGCCAAGGCCGCCGCCACGGCCAGTAGATCGAGGTCCCGCCGCAGCCGCCGCCGTTACAGTCCCTGGCGGACGCCCAATTACGCCGACTCCACCCGCGGCGACCGCACCGCCGGGGAGGACTTGGTGGTGCGCCGCGCCGCCGTCGAGGCGTTGGGCCGCTACAACGGCAGCGTGGTCGTCGTAGACACGAACACCGGCCGGATCCTCACCATGGTGAACCAGAAGCTGGTTCTGCAGGACGGCTTCATTCCGTGTTCCACCATCAAGATTCCCGTGGCTCTGGCGGCGCTGAGCGAGGGGGTCATCGACCGCACGACGAAGCTGCGGACTTACGGTTCCCGGCGCCTCGACATGACCCAGGCGCTGGCCCGCTCCGACAACCGCTATTTCGAAAGCCTGGGCCGTAAGCTCGGCTTCGAGCGCGTCCGCTACTACGCCCGGCTCTTCGGACTCGGCGAACGGGCGGCCCTGAATCTTCCCGAGGAGCGCCCGGGAGCCTTGCCCGAGGCTCCGCCGAAGAACGGCGTGGGAAGAATGTGCAGTTTTGGCGAGGGTTTCCGGGTGACACCGCTGCAGTTGGCCGCCCTGATATCGGCCATCGCCAATGGCGGAACCCTTTACTACTTGCAGTACCCGCGCAACCAGGAGGAGGTCCTGAAGTTCGTCCCGCGCATCAAGCGGCGGCTGGACATCCAGCAGTGGATCCCGGAAGTCAAGCCGGGCCTCATGGGAGCCGTGGCGTTCGGTACCGCGCAGCGGATCGGCTTCGACCCGAACGCTCCGATCCTGGGCAAGACCGGCACGTGTACCGACTACGACGCCCGCGCGCACATGGGCTGGTTCGCCTCTTTCAATGACCACGGCGCCCGCCGGCTGGCCGTGGTCGTGATGCTTACCGGCGGTTCCGCGGTGAACGGTCCTGTGGCGGCCGGCGTTGCCGGCAGGCTGTTCCGCCGCCTCGCCGACGCGGGCTACTTCGATGAACCACTCCGGTATTCCCCGGTCGCCCTCGTCGAGTCCGGGGCCTGCTGCGCCGCCCAGTGAAATTCACGGGGATGCGATACGAGCGGTCCCGCTGCACAGGGGAACCGGCCGCTGCTCCGGTGCTCCCGGAAGCCTAACGCCGGGGGTTAGGTAGGCGACGAGCCGGACCATAGTGGGCTCTTTCCGGAAAGCGACGGACGGGAACGCAACCCGGCGCCTACTTCGACGAGACGTGCCGGTGCATCGCTTCGAGGGATTTCGAGACGCCGGTCAGCGACGGCATGGTCTCCGAGATCTCGCGGAACAAGGCCAGAAGTTCAGCATCGCGCCAGCCCCGGCGGGCCTCGTCCTCCATCGTCCGGAAAGCTTCTTCCGGCGAGAGCGCCGGCTTGTAGGGCCGCGCGGTCGTCAGCGCGTCGTAGACGTCGGCGATCTGCAGGATGCGCGCCAGCAGCGGAATCTCCTCGCCCTTGAGCCCGTCCGGGTAACCGGTGCCGTCCCAGCGCTCATGGTGGTGGCGGATGATCGGCAGCACCGGGGCCAGAGTCTTCATCGGGCGGCAGATCTCCTCGCCCTTGATGGTGTGGGATTTCATGATCTGCCATTCTTCGCTCGTGAGCGGGCCTTGCTTGTAAAGGATTGCGTCCGGGATCGCTACTTTCCCGATGTCATGGAGATAGCCGCCTCGATGCAGGGCGATGAGGTCTTCTTCCGGCAGCCCGAGCGCTTTGCCCAGCGCGACGCTATAGTCGGCCAGGCGTTGGCAGTGCCCCATGGTATATTCGTCGCGCGCCTCCACCGCCTGGGCCAAAGCGAACAAGATGGTTTCGGCCTCTTCCAGGGAATCTACGGCCGCCTTGTTTCGAAGCAAGGCCCGCACCCGGGTGCGCACGACCTCCGGATGGAGGGGCTTGGTGAGAAACTCGTCGGCGCCAGCCGTGATGCCTTCGATCTCGTTCTGGCTGCCGCCGACGTTGGTGAGCATCAGGATCGGGATGAAGTGGTGCCGTTCATCGGACTTGACCCGGCGGCACAGCTCCGGCCCGCTCATCTCGGGCATCACGAGATCGATGATCATCAGATCGACGTTCTCCCGCTCCAGGATCGCCAGGGCTTCCGACGGGCGGGAAGTTTCCAGAATCCGGTAAGGACTGTTGCGTAACATGGCCTTGAGCACCCGCCGGCTGACCTCTTCGGCATCGACGATCAGGATCGTCGCCCCCCGCGCCGGCACTTGGGGCCGGGCAAACGGGGGTACAATGGACCGCCCGGCGGCCACTTTCGGCCGGCTGACGGCGACAGCGATCGACTGCTCACGTGCGGCCATGTTCGGCGCTACCGTCCTGCTGTTTTATCGGCGGTCGGGACGGCGGAGTTTAGTCGTTCCGAACCAGGGAGAAGTGCGGACAAGTTCTAAAGCATTCCCCTGACAGCGCTCGGGAAGATCTGGAAAGATGGTTAGAGTCAGGAGAGATCTCTTATGAGGAAGCTTGTCTCGATTCTGGTGCTCACTGCGCTGGCCGCGCCCGCCGGAGCTCTCTCGCAGGGCGACCGCAGCCGCGCCCTGAGCGAACTCCACGCCACGCGGAAGATGTTCCTGGACGCCCTGGCGAACTTGAGCGACGCTCAGTTGAAGTGGAAGCCGGCCCCGGACCGTTGGTCGATCGCCGAGTGCGCGGAACACATCATCCTCACCGAGGACTTCCTGTTCCAGCAGCTTACGGACAAGATCCTGAAGAGTCCCGCGGAACCGCAGAAGGCCACCCAAGAGCAGCGCGCCAAGGACGAGCAGGTGCTCAAGGGCTACGCCGACCGCAGCCAGAAGGCCCAGGCGCCGGATTTCTTGAAACCCACCGGCAAGTGGAAGACGCGGGAAGCCCTCATCGAGGCCTTCAAGAATAGCCGCGACCGCACGATCGCTTTCATCCGGGAGACGAACGAAGACCTGCGCGCCCACTTCACGGAAGTGCCCGGCGGGCGGACGCTGGACGCCTACCAATGGATCCTGTCCATGGTGGCGCACACCGACCGGCATATCCAGCAGATCAAAGAGGTGAAGGACTCGCCCGGCTTCCCGGCCGAATGAGCGCCGCTGCTCCTCACGGCGGCGGCCTTCCGCCGGAGCCCTCTACTGCTGGCTTCTCGAGATCCTTCAGGATGTCGTGCACGTAGTCGATTGTTTCCGGAATCGGCGGCAGCCCGTCATATTGGGCGACGCGGCCGGGTCCGGCGTTGTAGGCCGCCAAGGCCAAGGCGATGTCTCCGCGGTAACGTTCCAACAGCTCCCCGAGATACCGGGCTCCGGCCCGGACGTTCTGCTCGGGGTCGAAGGCGTTGGTGACGCCGAACGCCGCGGCGGTTTCCGGCATGAGCTGCATGAGCCCTTGGGCTCCCTTGGCCGAGACGGCGCATGGATCGAAGGCCGACTCCCGGTTGATTACCGCCCGGAGTAGGTCAGGGGTGTAGCCTTCATCACGGGCCGCCTCCTCGATGAGAACGTCCAGCTCGTCCGGGGAAATCGGCGGGCACGGCCGCCTGTCAGCTTCGACGGCCGCTTCAGGTTGGGCCAAGCGCCAAGACCAGGGCACGGCGAAGAAACCATCCGCGGAGGCGGGGAAGCGGGCAAGATTCCCACCCGGCGCCGACCGGCTTGCCGTCTCGGCCTGTTTGCGGGCCGATTCGAGTTGCTGTTGCACGGACTCGGCCGGCTCGCTCCCGTGAGCGGGCAGCGCCGCGAAAACGGCGAGTAGGGCTGCGAGCAGCGGTCCCACCAGATAAGACAATCGGCGGTGGGCGGCGGGTCTGCATATGCCGCTGGTTCGGGACAGGGATAGAAAGGGAGCTGCCGCAGCGGCGGCGTAATGGAACCCGGCCCTGGAAAGCCGCGTCTAAGTAATTGAAAATACTCGCCCAGCTTACGCGCGCGGCGGTCGGGGTCGATAAGGAGAGATGTGGATATGAGGAAGCGGATGCTCGTGTGCGCGCTGTTCGTGCTCTTGTTGCTCGGATCCCATGCCTCGGCCATAACCGGAGGAGCGCCGCCGGTGGAGTTTCGGGGCGTCTACCTCTCGGTCTGGTCGGCGGGCTCGGCCGCCCGGGTCTCGCGGGTGATCGAGATGGCCCGCGAGGGGCTGATCAATACGGTGGTGATCGACGTGAAGGACGCCACCGGCTACGTGGGATTCGACACGGACGTGCCGGAAGTGACCGCCTACGGCGCGAAGCGGGTCGTGATCCGTGACATCGACGGTCTGGTCGAGCGGCTTCAGGCCGAAGGACTGTGGGTGGCAGCCCGGATCGTCGTATTCACCGATCCCCGGCTGGCCGAGGCCCGGCCCGATCTCGCCGTTCACAGCGCCGCCAGGCTCACCATGAACGGCGGCGTGCCGGGCGAGGAAACGCTTTGGCGGGACCGCCGCGGGCTGGCCTGGATCGACCCGGCGGCTCGCGAAGCCTGGGCCTACAACGCCGCCATCGCCGAGGACGCCCTGCGCCGCGGCTTCGACGAGATCAACTTCGACTACATCCGCTTCCCCTCCGACGGCGCGCTGGCCGACATGGTCTTCCCCGTCTGGCGGCAGTCGCGCCCGCGCCGCGAGGTGCTGCGCGAGTTCTTCGCCTGGCTCCGGACCCGCCTCGGCGCGGCGGTGATCTCGGCGGACCTGTTCGGCCTGAGCACGGTGAACCGGGACGACCTGGGCATCGGGCAGGTGATCGAGGACGCCCTGCCTTACTTCGATTACGTCTGCCCGATGGTCTACCCCTCCCACTACGCCCCCGGCTTCATCGGCAAACAGAACCCGGCCGAGTATCCTTACGAGGTCGTCTTCTACTCAATGAAGACCGCGGCGGACCGCTTGTCCGCTCTGGGCGACGGCGCCCGGGCCAAGCTGCGGCCCTGGCTGCAGGACTTCGACCTCGGGGCCGACTACACGCCGGAGATGGTCATGGCCCAGGTCCAGGCGGCGCGGGACGCGCTCGGCGAGGACTACGTCGGCTTCATCGTCTGGAATCCGAGGAACGTCTACCAGACCGAAGCCCTGGAGCTGGCCCGCCGCTGAAGCCGCCGGCGCCCACCGGCGATAATCGTAGAGTGGCAGAGCACCGCACCTTGATGGACCGCTACCAGGAGGCGATCCGTGAGAATCGCTTCCCCTTCCCCTACGCCGAGACGCTGGGCATGCGCCTGGTGAAGGTCGAGCCGGGCTACGCCGAACTCGAAATGGCGCTCGACCGCCGCCACCAGAACACGATCGGCACCGTGCATGGCGGCGTCTACGCCTCGCTGGCCGACACGGCGCTGGGCATCGCCCACGGCAGCCTGCTGGGCGAGGGCGAGATCTCCACGACGGTGGATCTTCAGATCACCTTCCTGCGGCCGCTCACCGAGGGTACGATGCGGGCTGTGGGCCGCGTGATCCGCCATGGGCGGAACCTGACCTATGTCGAGTGCGACGTGACCGACGCCGAAGGCCGGCTGGTGGCCCGCGCCACGTCCACCTGCATGACGCTGCGGAACGAGGACGGCCCGGCGAAGTGAACGCGCCTTCCCCGGACTTAGAGCCCGCTCGAAAAGCGGTGGTCGTAGCGGCCGGTGACCACGTTCATCAACTCCATGGTGAGGAAGACGTGGTCCGGTTTGCCGTAGAGCTTGTAGATCTCCCGGGTGGCCTCGAAGGCCTGCGGCATGCGGTTGTAGAAGTTCAGCCGGCGCGGGGCGAGCAGCGCCGCGGCCTCCGGAAGGTCCGTGTAGCGCAGGATGTTCAGAAAGTAGGGACCCTCGGTGTGCGATGAGGGCGGCTCCAGCAGCAGCACCTGGTGGATGCGCTCGTCCAGGATCGCGGCGTAGAGGGCGAGGATCCCCGCTTGTCCGCGGCCGGCCACGGTGATGCGGGCGCCGTCCACGGCCTTGTCCGAGCGCAGCAGCTCGAAGGCCCGCAACACGTCCCAAACGCGGAGGGAATCGAGCGTATTGCCGGTGTGCATGGCGTTGCGGAACAGGTCCAGCCAAAGGTTGCGCGGCAGCGGGGGCGTGCCGACGCCGCGGGGGTAGACGGCGAAGCGAACGAAGTCCGGCTCGGGCCGGGGCGCCCGGAAGACGCGTTGCAGGTAGTCGCGGTCGTCGTTGTCGGAGGCGACGTAGAGAAGCGCTGGCAGCGGTCCCTCCGCATCGCCGGGACGAATGACCAGCCCGTGCAGTTCGAGGCCCGGTTCGGACTGGAAATAGACGTCGCGCATCCCTTCGCCGGGCAGCCTCTCCTCGCGGGCCTCGAGCGGCGGGGCCTCCTTCGGCAGGTTCCGGAAGACGCGCTCCCGCAGCAGCTTCATCAGCTCCTGGCGGCGCTTCTTCCAGGCGGCGAGGGAATCGAACTTGCGGAACTCCGGCGTGGGCAGCAAGATCTCGTGGACGCGGTAGTTCTGCGCATCGGCCGGCGGGCCTTCGGGAAAGACGGCCAGCGCCTCGCCGGGCTCGTTCTCATAAGACATGTCGAGCTCCCGCTCGCCGACGCCCATCAGGTACTTGTCGAACCAGCGGATGGCCTGCTCGCGGAGGTAGTCTGAGTCCTTGTGGCCGGTGTTGACGACGATGTTCTTGAAGGCATCCGCCTTTCCGTACGAAGCGTAGAGCGCGGAGATGCGGCGCTCGAACTCCTCGTAGCCGGGGACGGGGAACAGCAGGTCGAGCCGCCCGTGGACCATCAGCAGCGGCCGCGGCGCGATGAGCGCCCCCTGGTGGAGCATGCCGTGGCGGTAGGTGTTGATCAGGAACATGCAGTCGCAGTGCCGCCGCTGGGTGTTCTCGACTAGGTTGGCGGCGTAGGTGGAGATGCCCATGACGGGGACGGCCACCTTGACGCGCGGTTCGATGGCGGCGGTGAACCAGGTCATGGCGGCGCCGCCGGACCGGCCGGTCATGCCGATGCGGTCGGGATCGATCTCCGGGCGCGTCTGGAGGTAATCGATGGCGCGGATAGCGTTCCAGACCTCGACGCCGGCCGGCGTGTAACCCCGGGCGTACCACTCGTACATCTGCTGATTGTAGATGCCGTGGTGCAGGGCGAACGTCTCGGCGATCTGAATGGGATCGATCACGATGGCCGCGTAGCCGTTCTTGGCGAGCGAGATGCCGTGGCGCTGGTACTGGACCTTGGCTCCGTAAGGCGAGTAGGAGTGGCCGCAGACGTAGACGACCGCCGGCACACGGCCGCGGCGGTTCTTCGGGATGTAGAGATTGGCGGTGACGTAGACTTTGGGCAGGCTCTCAAAGGCCAGCTTCTCGACAGTGTACTTCGGCCGGTCGAGCTTGCCGGTGATCCGCACGTTGAGCGGCGTCCGCTCCGGCCAAGGCAGCAGGCCCAGCATGTCGCGCATCTCCCGAAGGCGCTGGGCGCGATGCGGCTCCCAAGTTTCGCGGGAGGCGATCTCGCGCGCCGCGGCGGCGGTGATGGCGCGGGCGTCGCGGATCAGGCCCTCGCGGATCGGATCGTGAGCGGCGGTGAGAGTGATGGCAAAAACTGTGGAAGCGATCAGCGCTCGGCTCGTCATGACGGGATTATCACACGAAGCGGAACGCCGCGCGCAAGCCTACCCGTTCGAGCGCCGGCGCTCCCAGCCGGGGCGGAACAGGGGGAGGTAGTTCTCCTGCCGGTAGGGGTGTTTGCGGATCTCCTCGATATTCAAGTCGATGCCGAGGCCGGGAGTTTCGGGGATCTCGATGTAGCCGTCCTTGACCTCGACCGGGTTGGTGACGATTTCCCGCTCCCAGGGCTCGTTGAACTCGTCGAAAATCTCGTGAATATAAAAGTTCGGCAGCGAGGCGTTGAGCTGGACGCAGGCCGCCGAGCAGACCGGGCCCTGGGCCGAGTGCGGGGCGACGACGCCGTAGTGGGCGTCCACCAGGTCGCAGACCTTGCGGGTGGCGAACAGCCCGCCGAGGTTCAGCGGCTCGGGCTGGAAGATGTTCACGCAGTTGTAGCTCATCAGTTCGGCGACCTGCTGCTTCGAGGAGAAGCTCTCGCCGGTGGCGATGGGCACCGGGCTGCGGCGGGCCACCTCGACCATCGCCCGGATGTTCAAATGGTGCACCGGCTCCTCGAACCAGGCCGGGCGGAACTCGGCCATGGCTTCGGCGAAGCGAACCGCAGTAGACACGTTGAAGCGGCAGTGGCCCTCGACGAGGATGTCCACCTCCGGGCCCACGGCGTCGCGCACGGCGCGGATGATGTCGATGGAGAGGTCGAACTCATAGGGCGTCACCATGCGCCAGTTGCTGCCGAAGGGGTCGAACTTGAGCGCCGTATAGCCGCGGCGGACGACGTCCTTGGCCTTTTCGTGGAAGCTCTCCGGCGTGCGGGGGCCGCGGTACCAGCCATTGGCGTAGGCGCGGAGCTTCTCGTGGCAGCGGCCGCCCATGAGGTTGTAGACCGGCTGCCCGGTTGCCTTGCCGATGATGTCCCAGCAGGCGATCTCGATGGCGGCGACGGCGCACATGTGCGTCTGGCCCCCCTCGGTGTAGACGTCGCGGATAAGGCGCTGGCTGATGACTTCAATCTGAAACGGATCGAGGCCAAGAATGAGAGGTTTGAGCTCATGGATCGAGGTCTCGACGGTCCTGGCGAAGTAGTTGATGGTGCCCTCGCCGATGCCGTAGAGACCCTCGTCGGTGAGCACCTTGGCGAAGAGCCAGTTCTTCCAGGGGTTGCCGGCGATGTAAGTTTCGATGGCGGTGATCTTCATGGCGCTGCGGTATCCCAATAGTCTAACCCCGATGGCCGCAGCCGCCCTCGGCGCTTCCATCCGGCGCAGGGCGCAGGCGGCTTCGGAAGCGATCCGGAATCCGGCGACTGCTATGTTATCCTTTCGAACAAATGGAGAGAATCGCTGCGGTATTCGGAAGCGCCGGCCAGTTGGGGGTGGAACTTGTCAAGGAATTCCGATCCCGTGGTTACGCCGTTTTCGCCTACGAGAGATCGAAAGTGGACATCACGGACACGGAGGCTGTCGAGCGGAGCCTGGCGAGGATCAACCCCGCGGTGGTGCTGAACGCCGCAGCGTACAACCAGGTGGACGTGGCCGAACGCGAGCCCCAGGCGGCCTTCCAGGTGAACGCCCTGGCGGTGCGGAACATCGCCCTGGCCTGCCGGCAGATCGACGCCCGGCTGGTGCACTTCTCCACCGACTATGTCTTCGACGGCCGCGCGGGCCGGCCGTACAAGGAGAGCGATCCAACCCATCCCCTGGGCGCTTACGCAGTGGCGAAGCTGGCGGGCGAGTATTACGCCCAGGCCTATCTTGACGATCCGTTGATCATCCGGACCTCGGGCGTCTTCGGCCCGGCCGGGCGGCACACGGCGCGGGGGAATTTCATCGAGTTGATGCTGCGGCTGGCGGGCGAAGGGCGTGAAATCAGGGTCGTGGAGGACCACATCGCCTCGCCGACCTTCGCGCCGCTGCTGGCGGCGCGCACGGCGGACCTGGTGGACCGTGGGGTCGGCGGGCTGTTCCACATCGGCGGCGGTACGCCGATCTCCTGGTACGACTACGCCCGGATGATCTTCCGCGTCGCGGGCCTGGAGCCCCAACTCAAGCCCACCAACGAGCGCGAGTACCGCACGGCCGCCCGGCGGCCCAAGTACTCGGCGCTGTCGAACGAGAAGATGGAATCGTTCGGCCTCGAACCGATGCCGCCGCTCGAAGAGGCCGTGCGCCGGTA
>CAYWXL010000101.1:0-13245 GCA_964461995.1 uncultured Solibacteraceae bacterium | reverse complement strand
CGGAGCCACGGTTGCCTCCACCGACCACGATTTCAGCCGGTTTCCGGTGAAGTGGGTGAATCCGCTGTCGGCAGAAGCATCCTAGGCAGCGACCCGCGGACCTTGGTCCCATCAGTCACGCGGCCCAAAAGCGTTCGCGGGAGGCGGGAGAATCAATTTGCAATCCAGCAGCTCCAGGTCGCAGCAGATACGGTCGGTCAGGAGCTCCGGGTCACAGTTCTCTTCCTTGATTGGGGAGGACATCTCTGCCTCCCGAAACGCCCGGCCGGTAGGGGTGTTCAGATACCACCGGTTCCACAGTGAGCGCGGCCACTGCGTCGTGTGAAGGGACTCAAGCAAACCCATCATGTTGATGACGTTGTCGATGATCCAGATCCTGCCGTCGAATCCGGGCATCGTACCGGGTTTCATGAAGAGGAAAAGTGCCTTGTAATTGCGGTGCTTCCCTTGGAAGCGCACGTCAACCCGGTAGCGGGCGTACCGCAGGCACTCATCCAGTTTCCCTTTAGCGGCCAGTACGTCACGCAGGGTGAGAGAGCGCGGCCACGGTGGCGGCGGATTCGGGCGGAAAGACCACCGCGAGTCGATTAAGAACGCGGTTGCTGGATTACGGTTGTCGTCAACACCTTTCGATTCAACTACGTCCGCATCCAGCTCCCAGTTCGACACGGGGGTGACGAGATCGATAATCGGGGTTTCCAGGATTTCCCCGATGTCTCCCACTCGTACATCCGATATCTGCACCCGGACGCGCTCGCCCTCGTATCGCTCGGCAAGGTTGACTTGGATCGGGAGATCGCGGCTGCGAAACTCCTTAAGAGCCCATTTCTTGAACAGATACAGCTTCTGATAGAAGCTGAGCTTGGCGTAGGCGAGGCGCACCAGCCGCTCCTCAGGTGAGTAGGACCTAGGAGAAGCAAATGCAGCGTGTGAAGCGAAGTTCGCCGCGACAGCGATGAGCCCTCCGACACAGATGACATTCTTAATACCCATGAGGGTTCCTCCAGAATTTACCTCCGGTCAGCTAATAGTAGCTTGCGGCCCGAGCGAAGTGATGGCCGAGCTTGAATCGTTTTTCCGGGGAGTCGAGCTGCGCTGTTCGCAAACTACTGGCACTGCTTCCGACCTGAGAAGCCTCAAGGGCGACGCAATACCGGAATTAGATGCGCAGCGCCGGACTGGCTGCGCTGTTCCGGGTGCTCACACCCGCACATTACGCCCCCCAAGGAAAAGTCAAGAGAAAAATATGTATCTGCGAGAAGTTGCTGAACCGGAAGGAAATCGAATCTGGAAACGATGGTACGGAAGGGGGCCGCGTCGGCCCGCACGAGGTTGTGAGCGCCGAAAACCCGTGCGCTCAGGGACAGGAGCGGGGCTCGGGCGGCGGCTCTGTGCGCGAGGACTACCGCGCAGGAGGGGCTTGTTCGGCCGGCTGCGCGGCCTCGCCTGCGGCGGGTGGCGCCGTTCCTCCGGGTTTGGCCGGTTCGACGCCGGCCCCGAAGCCGCCGGGTGGGGGCTTCAGGTTGGCCGGGCGGGGGGTGGCGCGGTAATCGACGTCGAGCAGCGTCAGGCCGAGAAAAACGGCCAGCATGGCGATGCCGGTCAAGAAAATGATGGCGTTGATCGGTTTTTCATACTTGAGATGCATGAAAAACAGCGCCACGAGCGACGCCTTCATCGAGGCGATGGCCAGGGCGACGACGGTGTTGACGGCGGGGGAGCCGAAATGGATGCCGGCGGCGGCGACGGTGAGGGCGGTGAGCGCCAGCAGGGCGCCCAGGACGGCGGTGTTGATCTTCTTCTCTTCGGCGTAACTGTGTGCGGCCATGGTTGAATCCTCCGATCACGAGATCAGGTACATGAGCGGGAACAGGTAGATCCAGATCATGTCCACCAGGTGCCAATAGAGGCCGCCCATGTCCACGGGGTTGTAATAGGCGGGCGAGAAGTCGCCGCGGATGGCCCGGCGCAGCAGCCAGCTAATGACGATCATGCCGGCCAGAACGTGCAGGCCGTGCAGGCCGGTCATCATGAAGTAGAAGCTGAAGAAGAGGAACTCCTCGGGCAGATGCGGGCCGGAGTAGGAGTAGAACTTGCCCGGCAAGAGACCTTCGTGGAACTTGTGGGAGTACTCGAAGTACTTGACGACGAGGAAGGCCCCGGCAAGGAGGAGTGTGGCGGTCAGGTAACGGACCAGGTTCTTCTGCTTGCCCGCCCTGGCGCTGGAGACGGCCATCACCATGGTCCAACTGCTGACCAGCAGGATCACGGTGTTCAGCGTGCCCATGACGCGGTCCAGGTGGTGGTGGGCCGAGGCGAAGGCCTCCGTGAAGCGGGCGTGCATGATGCCGTAGCCGACGAAGAGGCCTCCGAACAGGAGCACCTCCGTCACGAGGAAGGCCCACATGCCGATCTTGGCCGAATCGGCCTGCTGTTCCATTTCGGCGAAATGGTGCTGCAGGCCGGGCGGGTGTTCGGGCGCGTGTTCCGTAGTCGAAATTGCGCTGTCGCTCATGGTCTCCTCAGAATGCACTCCGGTCAGTCTCCGGCCGGCGCGGCGGCCGGCGCGGGCGAATGATCATACGGCTCGCGGGTCACCACCGGGACGTGTTCGAAGTTGTGGGCGATGGGCGGCGACGAAGTGGTCCACTCGAGCGTAGTGCCTCCCCAAGGGTTGGGCGGCGCGTCGTAGCGTTTGCGCAGGGACGCCAGCAGGTACCCCAGGACGATGAAGAGGCCTAGGCCGAGGATCCAGCTCCCGAAAGTGGAGAAGGCGTGCAAGGGCTGGAACTGGTCCAGGTAGTTGTAGTAGCGGCGCGGCATGCCGCGGGTGCCGAGGACGAACTGGGAGAGGAAGGTGACGTTGAAGCCGATGAAGATGAGCACGGCGGCGATGCGCGCCCACTTCTCCGAGTACATGCGGCCGAACATCTTCGGCCACCAGTAGTGCAAGCCGCCGATGAAGGCGATCACGGTTCCGCCCATCATCACGAAGTGGAAGTGGGCGACGACGAAGTAGGTGTCGTGCAGGTGGATGTCGGTGGCCAGGGCGCCGAGGAAGAGCCCGGTGAGGCCGCCGATGGCGAACAGCATCAGGAACATGATGGCGTAGAGCATCGGGGCCTTCAGGTCGATGGAGCCCTTGTACATCGTCGCCAGCCAGTTGAAGACTTTCACCCCGGAGGGAATAGCCACCAGGAAAGTCAGAAAGGAGAAGACGGCCGAGGCCAGTTCACTTTGCCCGCTGACGAACATGTGGTGGCCCCAGACCAGGAAGCTGATGAAGGCGATGGCCACGCTTGAGTAAGCAATGGCCCGGTAACCGAAGATATTTTTCCTTGAGAAGGTTGGGATGATCTCGGAGATGATGGCCATGCCCGGCAGGATCATGATGTAGACGGCCGGGTGGGAATAGAACCAGAAGAAGTGCTGGAACAGCACGGGGTCGCCGCCGAGGCGGGGGTCGAAGATGCCGACCGAAAGCACGCGCTCCATCATCAGCAGCACCAGGGTGATGCCGAGGATCGGCGTGGCCAGCACCTGGATGATGGCGGTGGCGTAGATGCCCCAGACGAACAAGGGGGTCTTGAACCAGGTCATGCCGGGGGCGCGGAGCCGGTGGATGGTGGCGATGAAGTTGACGCCGGTGAAGATCGACGAGAAGCCAAGAACGAAGGCGGCGAAGGTCATCGTGGTGACCGAGGTGTTGGAGGTGGTCGAATACGGGGTGTAGAAGGTCCAGCCGGTATCGACGCCGCCGGTGACCATGGCGAGGACGCCGAACACCGCGCCGACCACGTAGATCCAGTAGCTGGCGAGGTTCAGGCGCGGGAAGGCGACGTCCTTGGCGCCGAGCATCATGGGTAGGACGAAGTTGCCCAGCGAGGCCGGGATGGCCGGGATGATGAACAGGAAGATCATCACCGCCCCGTGGAGGGTAAACATCTGGTTGTAGGTGTCGGCCTCCATGATGGTCTTGCCGGGCGTGAGCAGCTCCAGGCGGACGAGCATGGCGAAGAGGCCGCCGAGCAGGAACATCAGCAGGACGCTCCAGAGGTACATCACGCCGATCCTCTTGTGGTCCAGCGTGAAGATCCAGCTCTTGAACCCCCGCTCCGCCTTCAGATAGTTGGCCGCTGCGGGCTCGCCGCCGGCCATCGGACGAGAAGTGGATGCGACGTCTGCCATGGGTTTCCCTCTCCCCAGCTACTGCTGTTCCTTGATGAATTCGATCAAGGCCTTGACCTCACGCTCCCGGAGCAGGCCCTGGAAGGTCGGCATGATGCCTTCGAAACTGGAGACGATCTTGGCCTGGGGCTCGAGGATCGACTCGCGGATGTAGTTCTCGTCGGCGAGCACGGTGGCGCCGTCGGCCAGCTTCACCTCGTGGCCGAAGACGCCCTTGAAGCTCGGGCCGTCGCGGCGGGAGCCGTCGAGCGAGTGGCAAGTGGCGCAGCCGCGGCTCTCATAGAGCAGGGCGCCGAGCTCGGCCAGCGGCATGGTGCGGGTGCGTTCGTCGCCGAGCTCCTGCCACTCGCGGAACTTCTCCTCGCTATCCACGTAGATCTTGCCCAGCATGTCGGAGTGGCCCCGGCCGCAGTACTCGGCGCAGAACAGGGTGTGCTCACCCTCGGCTTCGGGCAGGAACCAGAGATCGGTGTACATGCCCGGGACGACGTCCTTCTTGATCCGGAAGCTGGGGACGAAGAAGCTGTGGATGACGTCCTCCGAGGACATGATGAGCCGCACGGGACGGCCGACGGGCACGTGGATCTCGTTCACCGTGCGCATACCGTCGGGGTATTCGAATTGCCAGATCCATTGTTTGCCCGTTACCTGAATCTCCAGGGCGTCCCCCGGCGCGGTGTAGGCGTTCATGTAGTCGTGGAAGCCCCAAGCGAAGATGATCATGACGAGGATGAGGGGGATGACGCTCCAGAGGATCTCGAGCTTGGTGTTGTGGCTCACCTGAGATTCGGCGGGGCTGTCTCCCCGGCGGCGGTAACGCCACACGAAGAAGACGACCAAGGCCGTGATCAACAAGAAAAAGAACGCCGAAAGCGACACGATGAACATGAAGAACGTGTCGTGCTCAGCGGCATAGGCCGTGCCTTGGGCCGGCAACAGAATTGATTTCAGCCAGTTCATTGCGTCACCACCCAATCGCCGCGGGCGGCCCGGCGCCTCTCCCGCCTCCAGAAGACGGCCAGCACGCCGCCAAGGACGAGCATGACCGCCACGCCGCCGGCGCGCATCAGGTTGACGGCGAACAGCACGTAGCCCTTGGCCTCGGGATCGTAATGAAAGCAGTAGAGCAGTACGCGGTCGGTGATCGTGCCGACCTTGCCGTTAGAGGCTTCGGTGAGAGCGAGCCGCACGTCGCGGGTCTTGAACTGAATCCCGTAGAGGTACCGCGAGACGACGCCGTCTTCGGTGAGCACCATGATGACGGCGGTATGGGCGTATTGGCCGCGGTCCTCGTCGTACTTGTAGCGGAAGCCGACCTGCTCGGCCAGCTTTTTGACGTTGCCCTGGTGGTCCGCCAGGAAGTGCCAGCCCGGGGCGGGGCGGCCGTAGCCGGCCAGGTAGACGGCCTTCTTCTTCTGAGCCAGGGCGAAGGTCTCGGTGGGATCGATGGAGATGGTGACCACCTCGTACTCCTTGCCCGGCGTCCAGGGGATCTCGCGCAGCGTCTTCGTCTGCCCGTTGAGGATCAAGTTGCACAGCATCGGGCAGTCGTAATAGACGAGGTTCAGGATCACCGGGCGGCCTTTGCCGAAGTACTCCCGCAGAGCGACCGGATAGCCGTTTTCGGCGATGAAGGTGAGGTCGAGGTCGATTTTCTCGCCGAGTTTCTCGTCGACGCCCACGCCCTGCAGGCCTTTGGGGACCTCGGTGGGATCGGCCGGTCCGGCCGCCGGCGCCGGAGCTACGAGCAGCAGCAGGGCGCCGGCCGCAATCAGGCGCGGGGCGCGGAAACCGAGAACGCCGCTACTGCGCCGCATCGCCGCCTCCCTGGGATTGGGCCTGTCCCGCCGGCTCGATGGGCTTGACGGGGTAGGGCTTCGTCGGATACTTCACGTTGCCGGCGGCGTACTCGGCGGCCAGCAGCTCCATGGCCCGCTCGATGGGCAGGCGGACCAGGCCCTTCTCGCGGTCGATGTAGCCGTAGGAGTGGAGCTGGGCGTCCTCGCGGGCGCGCAACTGCTTCAGGTCGCTGGCCACGGGCGAGAGGACCTTGATGTACAACTGCTGCTCGTAAGTGACGGCGAAGTAATGCTGCACCGCCAGAACGGCCACCACGATGGCCACGACGATGATGGCGAACAGGGCGCCGATCAGCCGGGGGTTGATGTCGGTGCGCTCGTAACCCTGGCCGGGATCGGGCTGCTGAACCGTGTGGGTCTGCTCGGTCATGGTTTGCGCTCCGCGTCCCCTCCTCTAGATGTTGTGATGCGCCAGCGACTCCGGCAGGCGCACATCTCCGGCCGGCACCATTGCCCGGCGGCGGAACCGCTGCCAGAAGGCCAAGCCGAACACCCCGCCGGTAGCGAGGAACGTGGCCACGTCGAGCCACTGGATGTGGAAGTTGTGGGGATGCACCGACGGCAGGATCAGCCAGTGCAGGTCCATGCCGTGGATCACCAGGATCCAAAAGGCCGTCAGGCCAAGGACGGTCAGGTTTCGCTTCGCGGCGCGCGAAAGCAGCACCAGGAAAGGCACGATGAAGTGCCCGACGAGCAACAGAGCGCTCAGGTAGATCCAGGTGCCTTCCATGCGGTGCTTGAAGAAGACGGTCTCCTCGGGCAGGTCGGCGTACCAGATGAGGAGGTACTGGGAGAAAGCGATGTAGGCCCACCAGATGGTTAAGGCGAACATCCACTTGCCGAGGTCGTGGTAGTGCTCGATGGTGATCGTCTCGCGCAAGTAGCCGGCCTTGCGCAGGGCGAGGGCCGCCAGCGTCACTAAGGCGATGAAGGCCAGCGCGCCGCCGGAGAAGACGTAGACGCCGAAGATCGTCGAGTACCAGTGCGGGTCGAGCGACATGATCCAGTCCACCGAAGCCATGGTGACGGTGGCGGTGAGCACGAGCACGCCGGGAGCGCTCCACCAGCGGAGGTTGCGGCGGGCCTCTTCGCTGGGCCCCTCGTCCTGGGCGACGGAGTTCTGGTAGAGGATGATGGCCAGCGCGCTCCAGACGAAGAAGTAGGTCACCACCCGGGCGACGTAGAGCGGGGCGCTGAAGAAGAGCGCCTTGAACTGGAGATTGGGGTTGTGCTCGACGTCGAAGTAGCCGGGTTGGGCCCACTCATAGAGAGTAGGAATGCCGATGGCGACGGGAATGAACAAGAACGCCATCACCGGCAGCGTGATCATGACGTTCTCCATGATCCGGCGCACGGTGACGCTCCAGGCGGCGGTGGTGATGTGCTGCACGGCGACGAAGAAAGCGGCGCCCCAGCCGATGGTGAGCCAGAACATGAAGTTCACCAGGTAGGAGCCGTAGAAGTTGTAGCCGTCCTGGGCCCAGCCGTAGGCCGAGGCGGCCCAGCCGATGACGGCTACGAGGAGGAGCAGGTTCCGGACCTTGGTCCAGAGGCCCTCGTCGAGGTAATAGGTTTCCCGGTTCTGCTGAAGGCTGGTTTCCATCACCGCAACTCCCTTCGCAAATCGGCCGGCACGTCCTCGATGGTCCCGCTGGTGGTGCGCTGCAGAGCGCGGACGTAGGCGACGATGGCCCAGCGGTCGCGGGCCGGAATCTGAAAGCGGTAACCCGGCATCGTGCGGCGGCCGTAGGTGATCACCTGGAAGATCTCGCCGTCCACCATGTCCTTGATCCGCTGGTCATGGAGGTTGTTGGCCAGCCACATGCTCCGCGAGCCGACGATGCCGCGGCCGGAGCCGGTGCGGTCGTGGCAGGGCGCGCAGTAGATGTTGAAGCGCTCTTGCCCGCGCTTCAGAGTCTCCATGTCGATGGCCAGCGGGTTGCGCCCGACGTAGAGACCGCCTTCGGCGCCGGTCTGGAAAGCTTCGTCTTCGTCGAGGTAGCCGACGGCGACGGTGCCGGGGACCGGCCGCAGAGTGATGCCGCGCTGGGCGAGCCACTCGTTGGGGCCCTGCGGCTTAAGCTTCGGCTGGCGTTTCATATCGGGGAAGACCTCGATGGGCGGATTCTCGGTGCTTACGCGGGCGCAGCCGGCCGCCAGCAGGGAGCCCAATAGGATCAGCGCCGCTTTCCGCATCAGCCTTCCTCCTCCACCAATGCGGCGCTTTCGGCGCCGAGGCTTTCGAGCAGGCTTTTCGTCTGCTCGGGCTGGAACTTGGGATCCGCGGCTTCGACGGCGAGGAAGAAACGATCGTTCGACGCCCGCCGGAAGGCCTCCATTTCGAAGAGCGGATGGTGCAAGCGCGGCAGGCGGTTCAGAGCCAGCATGCCGCCCACAGCGGCGAAAGCCGACAGCAGCACCGTGAGCTCGAAGATGATCGGGATCGACGGCTCGAATGCGAACAGCGGCTTGCCGCCGACGATGAGCGGGTAGTCCACCGCGCCGGTCCACCACTGCAGCAGGATCGCGGCCACGAAGCCCACGAGGCCGCCGGCGAAGACGATGTAGCCGAGCGGGGAGTGGCCGATGCCCAGGGCCTGGTCGATGCCATGCACCGGGAACGGCGTGCAGGCGTCCATCCGAGTGTAGCCGCGCTCGCGCATCCGCCGGGCCGCTTCCAGCAGAGCCGCTGGAGTGGAGAACTCGGCCACCGCGCCGTAGAGTTTCTTTTCCGCCATTACTCGCCCCCCTTTCCGCCCTGCGGCGCCGGCATCACCGCCTTGACTTCCGAAAGGGCGATGGCCGGTAAGAACCGCAGGAACAGCAAGAACATGGTCAGGAAGAAGCCCAGGCTGCCGAAGAAAGTAAGGAAGTCGAACAGCGTCGGGGTGAACATGCCCCAGCTCGAAGGCAGATAGTCGCGGTGCAGTGACGTGACGATGATGTTGAACCGCTCGAACCACATCCCCACGTTGACGATGATGGCGATGACAAACATCGCCGGGATGCTGCGTCTCACCCTCCGGAACCAGAACAGTTGCGGCGCGAAGACGTTGCAGAAGAACATCGTCCAGACGGCCCAGGCGTAGGGGCCCACGACGCGGTTCATGAAGACGAACTGCTCGTAGGGATTGCCGCTGAAGGCGGCGGTGAAGAACTCCACTGCGTAGCTGTAGCCGACGATGGAGCCGGTCGCCAGCAGGATCTTGTTCATGTTCTCCAGGTGGTTGATGGTGATCAGGTGCTCCAGCCGGTAGGCCTTGCGGGCCAGCACCATCAGCGTGATCACCATGGCGAAGCCGGAGAAGATCGCCCCGGCGACGAAGTAGGGCGGGAAGATCGTGGTGTGCCAGCCGGGAACGATGGAGACGGCGAAGTCGAAGCTGACGATGGAGTGGACCGAGAGCACCAGCGGCGTCGAGAGGCCGGCCAGGATCAGGTAGGCCTTCTCATAGTGGTTCCAGTGCCAGGCCGAGCCGCGCCAGCCGAGGGCGAAGAAGCCGTAGATCTTCTGGCGCAGGCCGGTGGCGCGGTCCCGGAGGGTGCCGAGATCCGGGACCATGCCCACGTACCAGAACAGGATGGAGACGGTGGCGTAGGTGGAGACGGCGAAGACGTCCCACATGAGCGGGCTGCGGAAGTTCTGCCAGAGGCTCAGGTCAAGGTTGGGGATCGGAAACAGCCAGTAGGCGCGCCACGGACGGCCCGTATGGAAGAGCGGGAAGAGGCCGGCGGTCATCACGGCGAAGATGGTCATCGCCTCAGCGGCGCGGTTGATCGAGGTCCGCCATCTCTGGCGGAACAGGTAGAGGATGGCCGAGATGAGCGTGCCGGCGTGGCCGATGCCGATCCAGAAGACGAAGTCGGTAATCGGCCAGGCCCAGGCTACCGGCTGGTTGTTCCCCCAGATGCCGACGCCCTTGTAGAGCAGCCAGGCGATCGAGACGCCGAGCACGAGGGTGAGCAGGCCGCTGACGGTGATCGCCGCGTACCACTCCCGCGGGGGCTTGCGCTCGACGATGCCGGCGACGTCGTCGGTGACCTGCGCGTAGGTCGGATTGCCCTCCACCAGCGGGGGGTCGAGCTGAAGAGGCCGGTTCATCGCAACGTCCGCCATGGCTCAGGCTCCCTCCGCTGAGTTCAGGATTCGAAACGGCGAGGCGCCGGGCGGCGCGGGGCCGTGCGTGGAGGCGTGGCCGCCTCCGTCTTGTCCGGCCAGCGCGAGCTCCGGATTCGGGTTGCGCAGTTTCGCCAGGTAGCTCGTGCGGGGCTTCACGTTCAGTTCGGCCAGCATGGCGTAGTCCCGATTGCGTTTCTTGACCTGCGAGACGCGGCTGTTGGGATCGGCGATGTTGCCGAAGACGATGGCCTCGGCCGGGCAGGTCTGCTGGCAGGCGGTGACGATCTCGCCGTCCTGGATCTTCCGGCGGCCTTCGGCCTTGGCCTGGATCTTCTTCTCCTGGATGCGCTGCACACAGTAGGTGCACTTCTCCATGACGCCCCGCATGCGGACGGTTACGTCGGGGTTGAAGACCAGCTTCTTGACGCCGGGGACCTCGCCGTGCCAGTCGAGGAAGTTGAACCGCCGCACCTTATACGGGCAGTTGTTCGAGCAGTACCGCGTGCCGACGCAGCGGTTGTAGACCATGTCGTTGAGCCCTTCGGGCGTGTGCGTGGTGGCCACCACCGGGCAGACGTTCTCGCACGGGGCGTGCTCGCACTGCTGGCAGGCGACCGGCTGGAAGACGGCCTGGGGATCTTCGGCCTCGCCGGTGAAGTAGCGGTCCAGCCGGATCCAGTGCATCTCGCGGCCGCGGGCGACTTCGTCCTTGCCGACGATGGCGATGTTGTTCTCGGCCTGGCAGGCCACCAGACAGGCGTTGCAGCCGGTACAGGCGTTCAGGTCGATGGCCATGCCCCACTGGTACTCGCCGGTGAGCTCAGGATTGTCATAGAGCGACCCCAGCTCGGGGACGTGGACGGCGTGATCGACGAAATCCGGCTCGGCGCGGTAGCGCTCGATGGTGGCTTCCCGCACCAGGGGCCGGCCCTCCATGACGTGGTGGTCCTGGGTGGTGACCAGTTTGTAGCGGCGGCCGGCGGGCGAGGCGGAGACGCCCACCGCGTAGCCCATCGTCGCGGCGCTGCGCAGCGGGTAGACATCGTGGCCGACGCCCCGGCCGACGCGCCCCACGCTCCTGCGCCCGTAGCCGAGCTCGAGGGCGACCGCGCCGTCTGCCTGGCCGGGCATCACGTAGGCGGGAACTTCGATCGAGCGGCCTTCATGCTCGAGCCGGAGAACGTCGCCGGTCTCGACCCCCAGCTCGCGGGCCGTGGCCGGGCTGAGAAGAGCGGCATTGTCCCAGACGAGCTTCGTCATCGGGTCGGGCATCTCCTGGAGCCAGCCGTTGTTGGCGAAGCGCCCGTCCCAGACCGAGGCGCTCGGGTAGAAGGCGACCTCGAGGCCGGACTTGGCTTCGAGCGAAGCCGCCAGTTTCACCGCTTCGGCCTCGACGGCCTCGCGGCGCAGGGTGACGCCGGCTCGCGGGAAGGCCGTGCCCTCGATGACGCCGTCGTGCAGCGCCCGGCGCCAGGCGAGCTCCCTGTCGCCGGAAAACCGCTCCATCCAGTACGTGCGGACGATGTCGTAGCCGCGCTGCTGGGGATAGCCGGAGACCAGCGCCAGCGTTTCGGCGGCGGTCTTGCCCTCGTAGAGGGGCCGGATCAGCGGCTGCTGGACGCTCGCCGTCCCGTCCAGGGCGCGGGCGTCGCCCCAAGCCTCCAAGTAGTGGGCCTCGGGCAGATGCCAGCGGGCGGCGCGGGCGGTCTCGTTCACCTCGGGGCCCAGGTGGATCACCGTGCCGGCTTTCTCCAAGCGGGCGGCCAGTTCGGCGTCGGCCGGAGCGTCGAAGGCCGGATTCCCCCCGAGGATCAGCAGCGTTTTGATTTCCCCGGCTTCGAGCGCCGCGGCCAGGTCTCCGATGGACTGCGGCGAAGGCGGCAGCGGCGGCTCGGTGAACCAGACGGTCTCGCCGAGGTTGCCGAGTTCGGCGTTGATCAGCCAGACCAGGGCGTGCACGGCGGCGGGCTGGCGCGGTCCGGCGACGACGAGGGAGCGGCCGCGGTGGCCCTCGAGGTCGCGCCGGAGGATGTCCAGCCAATACGGGGCGCCGTTGCCCTTGCCGGCCAGCGCGAGAGCCAGGGCCGCCGCCTCGCTGGGCTTGATGCGGAAGCGGTGGTCGGCCATCGCGCCGGTGATCGAGAAGGCGCTCTCGGCCACGTAGAGCCGGTTCATCGAGTCGTGCTCGTTCTCTACGTGGCGGCCCTTGGCGAACTGCCTGACGGCGCGGAGCGAGGGGGCGTCCACGCCGAGGAAGTCGCAATCCAGGGCGAGGATCACCTCGGCCTTGCTGAAGTCATAATGGGGCTGCAGCCGCCGGCCGAAGGCGATGCGGGCGCCTTCGAGCTCGGCGGTGCGGCCGAGCGGATCGTAGTCCACCCACCGGGCGCGCGGGAACCTTTCGAGGAAGTGCTCGCGAACGGCCGCGAAAGAAGGCGACGAGCTGGGTTCACTGAGCACCCACACCCCCTCGCCGGGGGCGGCGAAGAGGTTCGGGATCGCCTCGGCGAACCGCTCCCAGCTCGACGGGCTGCCGTTCTCGAGGACTCGCTGGGAACGGTCGGGATCGTAGAGGTTGAGAATGGAGGCCTGCGCGAGGGCCGAGGCCGCCCCGAGGCTGGCCGGGTGCTTCGGGTTGCCTTCGATCTTGGTGGGGCGGCCGTCGTGGGCTTCGACGATAAGGCCGGTGGCGAGACCGCCCAGGGTCATGGCCGTGGCGTAGTAGAGTGGGTTGCCCGGGATGTAGTCCTCGGGGCGCTTGGCCAGCGGCAGGATGCGCTCCTCGGGGCGCCGGCACGAGATGACGCCGGCCAGGCCGAAAGAGGCGGCCATCAGCTTGAGCAGGCTGCGGCGCGAGTGCGGGCTGGTGAGCTCCGAGGCCCCTTCCGGGAACTCCCGGTGGAGCCATTCGCGAAACTCGGGCGTCCCGGCCAGCTCGTCCAGGCTTCGCCAGTAGCGCTTTCCTGTCAACTCGTTAGCCATCGTCAGACGGTCCCCCTAGCGGTGACACCCAGAGCAGTTCGTGGGCGGCTGGATGTTGTTGGCTTCGAGAATCTCCCGGCCGATCTCGGCCGGATC
>CAYWXL010000100.1:0-13251 GCA_964461995.1 uncultured Solibacteraceae bacterium | reverse complement strand
AGCCACGTGACGATCGAGGCCACCTCGTCGTCGGCCAGTGTCTTGCCGAGCTGGTACTCGGCCATGATCCGGACGACTTCGTCAAGATCGGACACCGAGCCGTCGTGCAGGTACGGGCCGGTTTTGGCGATGTTGCGCAGGCTGGGAACCTTGAAAATGAAGCGGTCGCGCTCGTGGTGCGTCACCCGGTAGCGTCCGGGATCCTTTTTGTTGGGCCAGGCTTTGACGATACCCAGCCGCGAATACATTTCCCCACCGACGTAAACGCCCCGGTGGCAGGTCATGCAGCCGACTTGAGTGAATTTGACGAACCCGGCTTTCTCCTCCGGGGTCAGGGCGTTCTCCTCGCCCTGCAGGAATGCGTCCCACCGCGAGGGCGTGGTCAGCGTGCGCTCGAAGGCGCCGATGGCCTTGGCCACGTTGTCGAACGTGAGGGGGGCGCTCTCGCCCGGGAAGGCTTTGGCGAAGGCCTCCATGTAGAATGGGTCGCGGCGGAGCGCCTCGACGACCGCCGCCTCGGACTCCATAGCCATCTCCACCGGGTTCAGGATCGGGCCTTTGGCCTGTTCTTCGATAGTCTTGGCCCGCCCGTCCCAGAACTGAACAAAGTGGCCGGCGGCGTTGTAGACCGTCGGGGAATTCCGGTCCCCTTTCTGGCCCCGGTGGCCGGCGCTGACCGGCAACCCGTCGGCCCCGTACCGCTCCAATGGATGGCAAGTATTGCATGAGATGTCGCCGTCGCGCGAGAGGCGCGTGTCGAAGTAGAGGCGGCGTCCCAACGCCACCTTCTCCGGCGTCACCGGATTCTGTGGAGACGTCATCACTTCGGGCAGGGGGCCGAAAGCGCGCAGCAGGCCAGGATCGATCGCGCCTGGAGTCTCCCGCGTCGAACAACTTACGAAAATCGAAAAGGTTAGCAGGAATGAAACCAAAATCCGTGCTGACATCTCTACTAGAATAGAACCGGGAGAGGAGGAATTCAGTCATGAGATCCGATTGTGCAGGCGAGAGTGTGCTCTCATTCGTGATCGGTGTTGCCGTGGGCGCCGGAGTGGCGCTGTTGGTAGCCCCGCAGTCGGGCCGGCGCACGAGGCGCCAGATTGCCCGTAAGGCCGAAGATGCTCAGGCCTACCTCGAAGACCTGGGCGAGGAACTGATGGAACGCGGGCGTGAGCTGGTGGATCGTGCACGCTCCGGCGTCGAACAGAAGATCAAGGAAGTTGCCACCTGAGGCTTGAGATTCGACCGGCGGCCGCGGCGGTGAAGCGGCCGTCTCCGGTCAGCTTGCAGCCCTCATAGAGGGGATTTATGTCTCATGGTCTCGCCCAGGCGCTTCGCGCAAGGGGCAATGGCCCGCATCCGTAGCGTCCAGCCATTCAGTCGCGGCCGCTGTGGTCGTGCCGGCGATCATACCGTGCGCCCCGCAGGCAGGAGCAAGGCCGCTGACGGGGGGTGGGACCATATCAGGCCGGAGGCGATTCCAGATCGAGAATGGTGATGGGGCGGGTCTCCGTACCCACCCAGACGGGCGAGGTGAGGGCGCCGAGCGTGGGGGCACGGACGATTGTCGGCTTTAGCACCAGGAGTGTACGGCCATCTTCGCGCTCGGTGGTAGTTTTCCGGAAAAGCGCGCCGAGGTAAGGGATGTTGGCCAGACCCCACAGCCCGGTGATCGTCCGGGCTTCGCTGGCCCGCATTAGTCCCGACATGACGGCCCATTCTCCTTCCCTGAGCCGCGTGGTTGCCTGGAACGTCCGGTTGGCGATCACCGGAATGCCGTTCAAGGCGGTTCCGGCCAGGACTTTGAACTCCGTTTCCACCTCCAAAGTCACCGCGTCGTCACCGTGGACGTAGGGCGTTACCTTGACGACGACGCCGAGGTCCTCAAAATTGATTTGGGGGGGCGGGACGTAGACCTCACCCGGCCCGGAAACATCTCCCAAATAAGCATTTACCTGGATTGGAAAGCGGTCGCCGACGTGCAATGTAGCCTGCTGGCCGCTAACGGCCCGCAATTGAGCCCGCAGGAGGCTCCGCGTGGAGTTCCGGGACATGCTGGCGATCAGCTCGGCGTCGGCCACCGTGACGCCAAAGAGGTTCAGCGTGATCGGAGCGGCCAGCGGGACGGCCCCGGGCAAGAAGGAGAGGATCAGCGACGTGGGAGGACTGAAGCCGTAGCTTAGTGTTGAATTGTCGGACGTCTCCAGGAATTCGACCTCAATAACGACTTCGGGCCGCGGCGCCATGAGACTGCGGAAGAGTTCTGCTGCAGGCAGCACTCTGGAAATCCGGTCCCGGACTAGCACAAGACGGCGGCCGGAATCGATGACCAGTCTGCGGATATTCATCACTTGCTGCACAGCGCGGGCCAGCTCTTGAGCTTCCTGTACCGAGACCGTCTCCGGGATCGGGATCACCTGGGCCATCGTGGGCTCGAGCTCCTGCCGTTTCTGTTGGGTATCGCGGGCGACGAGGAAAACAGTTTCACTCACGGGGACGACGAACGTGCCCGTGGCCGCCCGGACGATGCGCAACGCCTCGGAGAACCCAGCGTCTTCGAGCTGGAAGCGGGTGGGCTTGCCGGGTTGGAAATCGGCATCGAAGACCACGTGGAGGCCGAAAGCCGAGGCGAGAGATTCATAAATCTTCCGCGCGTCGCCTTTGAGCTCCAGGGTAAGTTTCCGTGGTCGGGGATGGAGGCGAACGGGGGGTTCCAGCCGCTCCGCCTCCTTGAGTTCCTGGCCGGAGATGACGCCGAGGAACTCGTCGGACGGCGGAGGAGTCTCTTGTTCTTCGTCGGACTCGAGGCCCGGGGGCAGATAATCGAGCTCCTGCAGGGCCCGCGTCCGGAGGGCCAGGCTGCGCGCCCACGCGCCGGTGACATCGCCGGGATCTTGAGCGGCCGCTAGAGCGTAATAAAGGTATGCACGCCCCAGATCGCCTTCCTTTTCGGCCCGCCGCGCCTCCTTCAATGCGCGCCACGCGCCGCGCCGGGGCAGTGGTTGAGCGGCCTTCGAGCCTGTCCGGGACTTCGCCGGCGCTGGCAGCGCCGACGGACCGAGCGCCAACCACGCCGCCAGGAGGAGATAGGTCAGCTTCACATGGGATTGACGACGGACCCGGCGAGGGCGTGGAAACCTTGCGGACATAAATCTCCACTCGCGATCCGCCGATAGTGTGGACAGAGGAAGAGTTCACGCCTATGTCAACCTCTGCGATCTCCGGTGTTCGTCCGAGCTTTGCTCCTCCCATTCCCCAGACCTTGGAGGAGCTGAATCTGCCCGAATCCCTGGTTCTGGACTTGGTGTTGCGGCGGCTGTTGCTGGATGGGTTCAGCAGCCTACAGAGACTGAGCAAGAGCCTGCGGTTGTCACTGCCGATCATCGACCACGCTTTCCGGCAGTTGCGGGCCCAGCAACTCATCGAAGTGAAGGGGATGCTGGGCAATGACTATCAGTTCGTTCTTTCAGAGGCGGGCAAGCAACTGGCGACGGACCGTTTCCAGATCTCGCAGTACGCCGGCGCGGCCCCGGTTTCGCTGGACGACTATCACAAGGCGACCCGAGCGCAGGCGGCGAAGGTGAACATCGACCGGAAGACGCTGCGCGCGGCCTTGTCCGACCTGGTCGTCACCGACCGGCTGCTGGACCAGCTCGGTCCAGCGCTGATCTCGCAGACCTCCATGTTCATCTATGGGCCGTCGGGCAACGGCAAGACGTCGATCGCGGAGCGAATGCTGCGCGTCTACCACGACGCGGTGCTGATTCCCTACGCCGTCGAGGTGGATAACCAGATTATCAGCCTCTATGACCCGGTCGTGCACCACCGGCTGGAGCTGGAGGATCCCGACATCGATCCGCGGTGGGTGCTGTGCCGGAGGCCGTGCATCGTGGTGGGCGGCGAGCTGGTCCCGAGCATGTTGGAACTCCGGCTGGACGACACCTCGGGAATCTACGCCGCACCTCTGCAAATGAAGGCCAACAACGGGATCTTCATCATCGACGACTTCGGCCGGCAGTTGATGAGCCCGCGAGACTTGCTGAACCGCTGGATCGTCCCCCTGGACCGTCGGGTAGACTACTTGACCTTGCGGTACGGCGTGAAGTTCCAGATCCCCTTCGAACTCATGGTCGTGTTTTCCACCAACCTCGATCCGTACGATCTGGCGGACGAGGCCTTTCTTCGCCGGATCCACAACAAGATATACATCGAGCCGGTGGACCCTCAGACGTTTGATCAGATCTTCCAGCGGGTCGTAGCCGCCAAGCGAATCCCGGCTGAGCCCGACAGCGCGGAATATCTCCGGAAACTCTGCCTGCGGGACGGGCGCAAGGAGCTTCGCGCCTGCTACCCGGTGGACATCTGCAACATCCTCGTGTCGATCAGCCAGTACGAAAAACGCCCCGTGCGAATGACGAAGGCGGAGCTGGAGCGGGCGACGAACCTGTATTTCGCCCGGCGGGAACAGCTCGGACACCTGGACTGAGCGGGATGTTAAGGGCGCAGGCCGACAGAAGCCGCCGCACCCCAGTTGAGTGGAATTCTATCGCGGCCCAACGGGGAAGAGGATCCCGGCCGGGCTTTCATTTCTGGGATTCCGGCGGTACGTAGTCCGGCGGCAGATCGGCGCCCTCACCGAAGAAGAACTGCTCCATTTGTTTCAGAAGGAACTCCTGGGCCTGCGGAGTGCCGAGATTGAGGCGGTACTCGTTCATAATCATCTTCATGTGCTCGACCCACAGGGCCCACGCTTCCTTGGACACGTGCTCATAGATACGCTTACCCAGTGGGTGGCCGTCGAACGGCACCTCGTCGAGGCCGGGCAGTTCCCGCTTGAGCTTCACACAGAATACAGTCCGCCCCGGCTTTGCCCCTTCCTGTTGTTCAGCAGCCATTCCGATCTCCTTCTCGATCGCCGCAGCGGAGTTGGTCTGCTGCCGGCGTTCTATTGCTTTATTTTCAGGATAGCTTACGGCTGTCCCTTCGGGGCGAACCGTCCCGGACGGTTCTGGGTGAAGATCACCGGGGCTCCTGACCGGCCTCCCGGTCGCTGCCGCGGAGCACGTTCAACAATGTCCCGCCCAGGATAAGGGCTCCTCCCACCAACGCCAGGCCTCCGGGGCGTTCGTTGTGCATGAGCCAGGCCCAGACCGGGTTGACCGCGGGTTCCGCGAGAAGCAACAGGGAGGTCTTGAGAGCCGGCACGCGCCCGATTGCGCGGGTGAGAAAGAGGTATGCGGCGCTGATCTGGAAGATTCCCAGGTAGCCGACGACGGCCCAGTCTAGGGGCCGGGCCGAACTCACCGGTACTGCGAACGGCAAGCACGCCAGACAAGCGATGAGGTTGCCGGCGACGACGGTGGCCATGCCGCCCCCAGAACCTTCCTTGCGTTCAAGCCACCGGAGCCCGGCGATCGTCAGGGCCCAAGTGACGCCGCTGACCGCGCTCAAGACGTTGCCGGTGAAAGGGTCGGGCGCGGTCGCCAGGGGCGTCTGCTTGCCGACGAAGAACAACGACATTCCAACCGCGATGGCGGCCATCAACCCGATGTCCGACTTCCGCACGGGTTCTTTCAACAGGAGCGGCCCGAGAAGCAGGAGATAGAGCGGAGCGGTCGATTGCAGGAAGATCGTATTGGCGGCGGTGGTGAGCTTGTTGCCCATGACGTAGAGAACCATCGTCGCAGCGTATGCCAAGCCCACCAGCAGGACCCGCGGCGACCAATTCCGGCGGGCGCTAGGAAGCAGCAGCACCAACACGACGGCCGCTACGCCCGAGCGGAACGAGGCGACCTGCCAACTGTCGAAAGCCGTGGCCTTCACGGCCGCTCCCCCGGTGGAAAACAGCAAGGCGGCGGCCAGGATTTGGAGCCCGGCAGTGTCCACGGTGCGCCGTTCTGTTGGTCGGTTTGCCGGCATCGTTGAGCGATCTCATACCCGGGATCGGCCGCCCAGGTCGAGGGGGAAGACTTGAGTCTACAAAGCCCGGCGCGCCGACGCTACTCCCTGGCGCCGAAAGCCGCCCGTAGGCGAGCGGGGCGCCCCGGCGGGGGTATAATCACGCCAGCGGACAAACTTGTCTGGTCTCGATGAGTGAGCCAAGGAGGTTAGCGTGGAGATCGTTCGCCGTGGAATGTTCCCGGCCGTGTTCGGAGCCGTCATGTTTTTAGCAGGAGCCGGAATTGCACGGCCGGAGGTGAAAGCTTATGAGAAGCCGGTCACGATGCCGACCTGGGAGATCGGACCGGCGCAGATCCATCCTGTTTTCCCCGATTCCGGCCGCGATATTTATCCGTACGCGCTCAACGAAACGTTGACCGACCGCAAGGTGGACAAGACGTACCGCGGCATCTTCTTGGAAAACGAATACGTTAAGATTTTGATCTTGCCGGAGATCGGCGGGCGGCTGCACGGCGCTCTCGATAAGACGAACGGGTACGTCTGGCTTTACTGGCAGAAGACGATTAAGCCCGGCCTTATTAGCATGACCGGGGCGTGGATTTCCGGAGGCATTGAGTGGAACTTTCCCCACGGTCACCGGCCTTCCTGCTTCATGCCGGTGGACTACCGCATCGTCAAGAACCCTGACGGCAGCGCCACTGTCTGGGTGGGCGAGACAGAGCCGATCTTCCGGATGCGGTGGCTCGTCGGGATGACCCTCTATCCGGGACGCAGCTACCTGCGCTGCGACTACATCTTCATCAACCCCACCAACCACCGCCACTCCTTCATGTTCTGGGCCACCTCGGCCACCCACGCCAACGAGTACGCCCAGGCGCAGTATCCCGGCGACATGGTCACCGGGCACGGAAAGCACCAGTTCTGGAACTGGCCGATTCACGACGGCGTGGACCTGACCTGGTGGAAGAACGTGCCGAACGCGAGCAGCTTCTTCGCTTTCAACAATCCGTCGGACTGGTTCGGCACCTACGATCATCGCGCCCAGGGCGGCATGGTCCACGTGGCCGACCACCACATCATGCCCGGCAAGAAGCTGTGGACCTGGGGGTCGGGGCCTTCCGGCCGAATCTGGGAAGACATCCTCTCCGATGGCGGCGGAGCCTACTTCGAGCCCCAGGCCGGCGCCTGGAGCGACAACCAGCCGGACTACCATTGGATGTCGCCGCTCGAGGTGAAAACCACGCACGACTACTGGTATCCAGTGCGGGACATCCGCGGTTTTCACAACGCGACGAAAGACTTCGCTGTCAACACGGAGTTGAAGGACGGGAAGGCGTTCGGCGGCGTCTACTCGACCGCGCCGGTCACCGGTTACCGCGTCGTTCTGGAGGACACGAAGACCGGGCGGGTGCTCAGCGACGCGGTGGTCTCGATTGCGCCGGACAAACCCTACACGGTGGAGGTCCCGGCCCCGGAAGGCGCGACGGTCTATGACCTACGGCTCTCGGTGCGCGATGTGGCGGGCGAGGAGGTCATCTCGCTGCAACGCCGGCCCCCGAAGACAGTGGAGCTGCCCGAAGGGCTCAAAGAGCCGGGCGATCCCAAGAAGATGAAACCCGATGAGCTCTATCACGCCGGCGAGTGGCTGGAGCGGTTCCGGCGGGTTCCGGAGGCGCTGATTTACTACAAGGAAGCTCTCCAGCGCGATGCAGGCGACAGCCGTGTGAACGCTGCCCTGGGCTTTCTGGCGTTGAAGCAAGGCCGTTGGAAGGAGGCGCTCAGCCGCCTGCAGACCGCATTGAAGCGCGACAGTGACAACACGAGTCTGTACTTCGGCAGAGCGCTGGCGGCGCTGGGGCTCGGCGATTACGACCGGGCCTACGACGAGTTCTACCGCGCCACATACAGCTACCAGGATTTCTCCGCTTCCTACTACAATCTGGCACGGATCGATCTGCGGCGCGGCCGCTATCGGGACGCCATCGAAAAACTGGACGAGGCCGCCACGCAGAACCGCAGATTCGCCGGCATTCCGGCCCTGAGAGCAGCCGCGTTGCGCAAGCTCGGCGAGTTCGACGCCGCGGAACGGGCTGCCCGCCGGGCCGTCGCTCTCGACCCTATGCACTTCATGGGGGGCTACGAACTCGTCCTGGCCCTCCGCCACAAAGGCGAAGGGGCCGATTGGGAAAAGACTTGGCGCTCCTACATGCGCGACGAGCCGCAGAACTACATGGAGCTGGCGGCGGCTTATGCCGCGGCCGGGCTCTACGGCGACGCCGGCGGAGTGCTGGATCTGTACTGCAACGGTAAGCGAGGCGAGAAGCTCCACCCGATGGTGAACTATTACCGGGGATATTACCGAGAGCTTACCGGCGATGCGGCTAAGGCAGCGGAATATTACCGCCAAGCCCGGCGCGGCCCCGTCGCCTACACCAATCCCCACCGCATCGAAGCGATCGCCGCGCTGGAAGCAGCAATCCGCCAGGATCCTTCCGATTCTCATGCCCACCTGTTCCTCGGCAATCTCCTTTACGCCAAGGGCCGGCGCGAAGAGGGCTTCGAGCATTGGCAGAAGGCGGCCGAACTGGAGCCGAAGCTCGTCTTCGCCTGGCGGAACATCGGCTACGGCTACCGTCACCTGAAGAAGGATTTCGAGAAGGCGTACGAGGCTTACCAACAGGCGGCGAAGCTGGCGCCCTCGGACGCCCGCGTGCTGCTCGAGCTGGACGAGGTCGCCGAGGAGCTGAAGATCGCGCCCGAGAAGCGGCTGGCTTTCCTCGATGCGCACAAAGCGGCCGCCGAGACCCGCGACGACCTCATCGCGCGGATGATCGACCTGAGGCTGGAGCTCGGCGATACGCCGAACCTGAAAGCCGCCTATGAAATGCTCCGCGACCACCACTTCCATAGCTGGGAAGGCCGTTACGGCATCCACCATGCCTGGGTCGAGGTCAATACCCGTTTGGGCGAGTTGGCGATGCGGCGGAAAGACTACCAGACGGCCCTCGAATATTTCCAGCGGGCCACCGAATACCCGGCCAATCTGGAAGTGGCGCCGCGCACGCCGGACTTCCGCGCCCACGTGTATTGGAATCTGGCCCGGGTTAAACTCGCCATGGGCAAGCGGGAGGAAGCCCAGGAATTGCTCCGGAAGATCCTCGCCGAGAAGTACGGCAAGCCCCATCTTGGCTACTATTACCAGGCGCTGGCGGCGAAACAGCTCGGCGACATGGAACGTTACCGGAAACTCCTCGACGAGCTGGAAAAGGAAGCCCGGAAGCGGACCTCCGGCGCGTTCGAATACCGCGGCACGCCGGAGACGATCGGCCACTACCTGATGTCGCTGGTGCTGAAGGAGCGGGGCGACACCGCCGGAGCCGAGAAGGAACTGAAACTGGCCCTGTCGCAGAACCCCCGGGCGGCCCGCCTGGCGGTCCACGAGGCCCAACTCGACACGGCGAAGGCGCACCAATAGCCGGAACGCTGGCCCGGCATTGGCTCGCCGGCGACGCTGCCGGGCCGGTTGCTTCTTTCATCGATACGCCGACAGCCGCTGCCAGTTCATTCGACGGTCCGCCTTGTTTTGATAGACTTTCGTTTTCATTGATACCGGGCCTGGACGGCCGCGGGGATGCGGGAGGCTGGATGGCGACGAAGTGGATCAAGCGTCTGCACATCTATGTCGGATTGCTGAACTCCACGATCTTGGTGGTGTTCTCCATTGTGGGGCTGGCGGTGACGTTCGTTCCGCGCCGTCCGGCGGAGTCGCTGCCGGCTGCTGATGTCCGGTACGTGCCTTTCGAAGTTCCTGGCGACCTCGACGACCTTCAACTAGCGCGCCGGATTCAGGAAGCGTTGCACCTGCCGCTGACCCGGCCGCCGGCGAAGTTCAATCTCCGCCGCGGCGAAGACGGTTTGCTGCGCGTGCGGTTGCCTACCCCTTCGAAACTCCACACAGTGACCGTGCTCGAAACGGAGAACCGTTTGCGGATCGAAACGAGACCCTTTGACGTTTGGCATTACCTGGTTCGCCTGCACACCATCACGCCGGCGGGCAGACTTCCGGACTGGCGGCTCCGGGCGTGGTCCTGGTACGTCGAATTCGCCTTGTGGTCGCTGATTTTCATGGCCGTGACCGGGATCTGGCTTTGGTTGGTATCGCGGCCGCGCCTAGGTTGGGCGCACGCCTCGTTCGCCGCCGGGACAGCCGCCTTCGTCCTGGTGCTCGTTCTGGGGAGGTGATCGGGATGTACCGGCTGCTCCGCAACATCCACTTGGCGCTGGGAACCTTCTTCTGCCTGTTCGTCCTGCTATACGGGGTCAGCAGCATTCCGTTCGCCCACCGGTCCTGGGCGCCCCTGAAGCCGCGCGTGGAGAAGACCAGCGTACCGGTCGATCCGGCCGCTGCGGGCGATCCCCGGGCGCTGGCCCGCCAGATCATCGAGCGGCCGGAGTACCGCGGCATGTTGCGCGACATTCGGAACAGCCCGGACAGCTACTTCTTCCGCATCGTGCGGTTCGGAGTCGGCCACGAGGTTCGCTACCGGCCGGGCGCCGCCGAGGCCCAGGTGACGACGCGAACGATGAACTGGATGGGGACGCTTGTCCGGATGCACGTGATCGCGGGGGTGGACCAGGGCTCCTGGCTGTACGACCTATGGGGGTGGTTCGTGGTGCTGACCTCGGCGGCCTTGTTCTTGCTGGGGGCCACCGGAATCTACCTCTGGTACAAGATGCTCTCCGAGCGGCGTGCAGGCTTGGTGCTCATAAGCGTTGGTATCTTGTTCAGCCTGACGCTCCTTGCTTGGATATGGGCGGCCTGAAGGGGATTGGTTCCGGGCCGGCAGTGATCGTCTCGAGGCGCGTCTGTTAGGCTAGACTTTAGCAGGCCGTCCCAGGCAAGGATGCCGCCCGCACCACGCGGTTCTCCCGCGAGGGCCCTTCCGCGCAACTCGACGCAGGCGGTACGCCGGCGCGGCGGCGCCGATTCCCCGAAGGCCGCGCCTCGTTCGGCTCGCGGGCCGGTTCTGCCTTTCAGCTCACAACCATGGACGAAATTACGATCACGCTTCCCGACGGCAGTCAGAAGAAGGTCCCGAAGGGCGCGACGCCGCTCGAGATCGCCCGGTCCATCGGGCGGCGCCTGGCCGAGGACGCCGTGGTGGCGCGCGTCAACGGCGAACTCTGGGACTTGACGCGCCCGCTCACCGAGGACGCCAGACTCGAGATCCTCACCCCGAGGGATCCCGAGGCCCTCGAAGTCTACCGGCACTCGGCCGCCCACCTGCTGGCCGCCGCCGTCCTCGAGCTCTACCCGGAGACGAAGCTCGGCATCGGCCCCCCGACCGAGACGGGTTTCTTCTACGACTTCTACCGCGAGGAGAAGTTCACTCCCGAGGACCTCGAGAAGATCGAGGCGAAGATGTGGGAGCTACAGAAGAGGGACCTGCCCTACCGGCGGATCCTCACCCCGAAGCAGGAGGGCCTGAAGAAGTACGCCGAGATGGGCGAGCAGATGAAGTGCGAGCTCATTGACGAGAAGGCCGACGAGGTCTTCAGCGAGTACACTTTGGGGGACCGTTTCATCGACTTCTGCCGCGGGCCCCACGTGCCCTCGACGAAGCGCATCAAGGCCTTCAAGCTGCTCTCGGTGGCCGGCGCCTACTGGAAGGGCGACGAAAAGAACCAGCAGATGCAGCGCATCTACGGCACGGCCTTCTTCACCAAGAAAGATCTCGAAGCCTATCTCAAGCAGCTCGAGGAGGCCAAGAAGCGGGACCACCGCAAGCTCGGCAAGGAGCTGGACCTGTTCAGCATCCAGGAGGCGGCCGGCCCGGGACTGGTCTTCTTTCACCCCAAGGGCGCCATGGTCCGCAAGGTGATGGAGGACTGGATGCGGGACGAATACCTGAGGCGTGGCTATTCCCTGGTCTTCACGCCTCACATCGCCCGCTCCGATCTCTGGAAGACGTCCGGCCATTACGAGTACTACGCCTCGGACATGTTCAAGCGCATGGAGATGGACGATGCCGAGTACCAGCTCAAGCCGATGAACTGCCCGTTCCACATCCTGATCTACAAGGACCGGCTCCGCAGCTACCGCGACCTGCCGATCCGCATGGGCGAGCTGGGCACCGTCTACCGGCACGAGCGCTCCGGCGTCACCCACGGGCTGCTGCGGGTGCGGGGCTTCACCCAGGACGACGCCCACATCTTCTGCACGCCCGAGCAGGTGGAGGAGGAGATCGTCGGCTGCCTGGACTTCGCCCTGCACACGATGAAGACCTTCGGCTTCGACGAGTACACGGCCGAGCTCTCCACCTGGGACCCGGAGGAGGCGGACAAGTACCTGGGTTCGGCCGAGCAGTGGAAGCTGGCCGAGGAAGCCCTCGAAGAGGCCTGCCGGCGGGTGGGCCTGGAGGCGAAACTCGAGCGCGGCGAGGCGGCCTTCTACGGGCCGAAGATCGACGTCAAGCTGGTGGACGCCATCGGGCGCACCTGGCAGCTCTCGACCATCCAGTTCGACTTCAACCTGCCGCGGCGCTTCGAGATGGAGTACATCGGCGAGGACGGCAAGCCGCACCAGCCGGTGATGGTGCACCGGGCGCTGTTCGGTTCCGTGGAGCGCTTCTTCGGCATTCTCATCGAGCACTACGCCGGGGCCTTTCCGGTCTGGCTGGCTCCGATCCAGGCCGCCGTGCTGCCGATCACCGACCGGAACCTGGAATACGCCCGCCAGGTGACCCGGCAGCTCGAGGAGGCCGGCATCCGCGTCTGGCTGGACGACCGTAACGAGAAGGTGAACTTCAAGATCCGCGAGGCGCAGGTGCAGAAGATCCCCTACATGCTGGTGATCGGCGACCGCGAGGCCCAGGCCGGCACGGTGGCGGTGCGCAACCGCCGGCACGGCGACCAGGGAGCCAAGCCGGTAGCCGAGTTTCTGGCCGAAATCCGGAAACTGATCGAGGAGAAGACGCCGGTCGAGTAGCCCGTGGAGTTCCCTGCCGCCCTGTTCCTGCTGCTGCCGCTGGCCGCCGGGGCCATCGTCTACTGCGGGATGGTCTGCGCGGCGGTGTTGAGCTATCGCCGCCGGGCGGCGCGGCTGCCCGCAGCCGGAGCGCATCCGCAGCCGGCGTTCTCCATTCTGAAGCCCTTGCGGGGGCTCGACGACGGCCTCGACGAGAACCTCCGCAGCTTCTTCCGGCAGGACTACCCCGAATTCGAGATCCTGCTCGGCATCGACACCGAAGACGACCCTGCCCTGCCGGTCGCCGAGGCGGTGCGCCGGGAGTTCCCGAACGTGCCGTCGCGGATTCTCGTCACCGGCGAATCGCCGTACCGCAACCCCAA
>CAYWXL010000099.1:0-13290 GCA_964461995.1 uncultured Solibacteraceae bacterium | reverse complement strand
CGGTCTACCTCCGGAAATTTCTGCATCCTGCCCGAGCGCGGCGGCCACTCCATTTCGAAGGTGTTGCTCTTGAGCGCGGCCGGGTCGGCGTCGCCCTCGAAGGCCCACGCGGCGACCGTCTTGCCGCTCTTCATTCGGACCGTGCCCAGCGGCAGCAGTTCGCCGGTCACCGCGAACCCGGTCTCCTCGGTGAACTCCCGGCGGGCGGCTTCCAGCGGATCTTCGCCTTCCTCATAAAGGCCCTTGGGCACCGACCAGGCTCCCTCGTCCTTCTTGGCCCAGAACGGTCCGCCGGGGTGGACCAGGAAGACCTCGACGCCGCCGCCCCGCCGGCGGTACATCAGTAGTCCCGCGCTTTTCTCCGCCACGTGTTCTCATCCTGTGCGGCGGAACCGCTGAAGGATCCGGTCAACATTTTCTTCTACTAGTGCGGTTCCGTCCACGATGATATCGGCCCAGCGGCGCAGGGGCAGAACGTAGCGCTCGGCCATCGGCTGCACGGTGGCTTCGAACTGCCGCCGGACGGAGGTCTCGGAGCGGCCACGCTCACGCACGTCACGCTCCAGCCGCCGCCGCAACGCAGTCTCATGCGTGACTTCGACATAGACTCGCAGGGAGCAGAGCCGCCGGACCTGTTCCCAGTACCAGGCGAAGAGCCCTTCCAATAAGATATATGGCGCCGGCTCCACAGGGATCCGGCCGGGCTTCCGGGTATGGGTTGTGAAGTCGTAAACAGGGCGGGCGATCGTCTCGCCGGCGAGCAGGCGGCGCAAGTCGGCGACAAGCAGCGCCTCCTCGATGGCTTCCGGGGTGTCGAAGTTCACCTGCTCGCGGGCGGCGGGCGGCAAGTGGGAGAGGTCGCGGTAGTAGCCGTCCAGGGGAATGACGGCGGCATCGATCGTGCGAGCCAGTTCCCGGGCGATCGTGGACTTGCCGGCGCAGGAGCAGCCGGCGATGGCGATCAGCTCCGGCACGCGGGCGATACTCCTACGGCTGGATGCCGAGACTCGTGAGGATCTCGGGATCCGATTCCTCAATTGCCAGCAGCTCGTGGCAGGCCGAACAATCCTGCGAGATCACCTTACCGTCCTTGCTAGTGTGCATTTCGTCGTGGCACCGGAAGCAGCCGGGGAAGTCGGTGTGACCGATGTGGTCCGGGTAGGTGCCCCAGGTGATCCGCATTTCCGGAAAGACGTTTCGTTTGAACAGCGCCAGAAGCTCCTGGGCGGAGCGCTCGATGGCTTCGCGCTTGGCTTCGTAAATCTTCGGGTACTCCTTTTTGTAATAGGAGATCAGCGCCGCCGGGATCTTTTGTTCGGCTTCTTCGGTGCTCTTGTACTCGGCTTCGAGGATCTCGAGTCCTTTCTTCTTCACCCACGGCAGGCTTCGATCGATCAGGTTAAGCGAGAGCGCCTGATCGATGGCGCGGTCCGCCAGATAGAAGCGGTGGGACGGCCGCGTGTGGCAGTCCAGGCAGTCCATCACCCGGATCTCATACTCGGAGGCCTTTTCCGGACTCCAGTCCTCTACAGCATATTCGGTAACGGTACCGTCGGGGGACTGATAGCGCACCCAGGGGATCTCCTGGCGGTCGGGCGTCGCTGCATACTCGATGTGGACGCCGGGCTTCATGTGGAAGCCATGGATACCCTTCGTCATGGACCCGCCGCCGATGCGCATGACGAGGACGGTCTTCGACGGGGTGTTCTGTTCGTCTTCGGAGAAGCGGTCCAGCACGTCGAGGCGGTAGCCGCCGAACTTCTGAGGCCAGTGACACTCCTCGCAAGTGTCGCGGGCGGGGCGCAAGGTACGCACCGGCGTGGGGATAGGCTTCTCGTAGTTGTTGAGCGCCATGGCGAGCAACTGGCCGGCGCCGCGCATCTTGCTTTCCAGGTAGGCCCGGGTGCCGTGGCCGACGTGGCACTCGACGCAGGGCACGCGGACGTGCGGCGAGTCCAAATAGGCGGTGTACTCAGGATGCATCGTATGGCAGGCGGTGCCGCAGAAGCCGGCCGAGTCCATGTACGTGACCGTGGCGTTCGTGTAATAGCCGCCGACGATGATGTTGACGAACGTGGCGATCCCGATGAGCTTGAAGAGGCGGCGGACTTCGGGGTTGTCCCACTCGAGTGGGGGCAACTGCTCGGGGATCTTACCGGCGCGCTGCTCGCTGCGCAGCTTGCGCACCATGCCCAGCGGTACGATCACGATGCCCAAGAAGAAGATGGAAGGGATGATGACGAAGAAGAGGATGCCGAGATAGGGGTGCTGGGCGCCCTGGCGGATCTCGACGGGGAGGATGAAGAAAAATGCGACCACGGCGGTGGTGACCAGGACCAGCCCGATCTTACTGATCGTGTTGTCCACCAAGTGGATGAACGGTTTGATCCAGCCGCGTTCGCCGCCGAATGTTTGCATAGGGTTGCTTCGCCTCGTCCTAAATGAATACCGGACAGGTACTCAAAAGATTCCAGTCTACCAATTTCGCTCCGCCGCCCGCGCCCGAGCGCCACGCGCCGGGCAGGGATAGGATAGAACCATGCCGCGAACCGTATCCCGCCGCGAGATGCTCCACGGCGCCGGGGCGGCCACGCTGCTGGCCGCCCGGCGCGCGGCCGCTGGAGCGCGGAAGCCGGTCCGGATCGGGGTGGTGGGCGGGCGTTTCGGCGCCCACTTCCAGTGGCACCTCCACCCGGATTGCGAGGTGGCCGCCGTCTGCGACGTCCAGCCCGCGCCGCTCGAGCGTTTGGCGAAGACCTACCGGTGCCCGAACACCTACCGGGACTTCCGCGAGTTCTTGAAGCATCCCGGCATGAACGCCGTTGGGATCTTCACCCCGGCGCCGCTGCACGCTTGGATGGCGGTCGAGTCGCTCCGAGCCGGCAAGCACGTGATCAGCGCGGTGCCCGCCGGACTCACCGAAGAGCAACTGGAAAGCGTCCTGGACGCCGTCCGGCGCACCGGGCTGAAGTACATGATGGCCGAGACGAGCTATTACCGCCCGCAGATCATCACTTGCCGGCAGTGGTCCAAGGAAGGCCGCTTCGGAACCATCTTCTATTCGGAGGCGGAGTACCACCATGAGGGTCTGCTGCGGCTAATGCTCGACGACCGCGGCCTGCCCACTTGGCGGCACGGCTTCCCGCCGATGCTGTATCCGACCCACTGCACCGGGATGATTGTGCCGGTGACCGGGGAGCGGCTCGTCAGGGTGCAGGCCGTCGGCTGGGGCGACCAGCATCCGGTGCTGCGCACCAACCGGTACCAAAACCCGTTCTGGAGCGAGACGGCGTTCTTCCAGACCTCCGGCGGGCACTGCTGCCGGATCTCGATCTGCTGGCACATCGCCGCCGGCGGCGCCGAGCGGAGCGCGTTCTATGGCGACCGCCTCAGCTACATCATGGCCCGGCCGGAAGGCTCGCCGGACACGGTGGTCCGTATCGAGAAGAGCGGCCAGACGGTTCTCGATGCGGACGGCTATCCGGAGGGCAGGGTGGCGATCGAACCATACAACGAGCCCACGCATTTCGAAACGCTGCCGGAGCCGCTGCGGGTGAAGACCGGCCACGGCAACTCACACACGTTTCTCACCCACGAGTTCGTCCGCGCCATCGTCGAGGACCGGCAGCCGGCGGTGAACATCTGGGAGGCTATCGCCTATACGCTGCCGGGCATCGTCGCCCACAAGTCGGCGTTGCGCGGCGGCGAACCCCTCAAGATCAAAGACTACGGGACGGCTCCGGCGTGAGGAGCGGCGTCCCGGGCAAGGAGGCGCTCATGAGCAGGCTCATCCACCGATACACAGTCATCACGGCCGCTGCTTTGGTTCTGGCCGGCGGACCGCAACTTTCCGGGGCGGACGAAGCGACCGCCGACCGGTTCCAGAAGCGCAATGAGGCTTACCGGGAACAGCTCGAACAGTATTTCCGAAAGCTGCTGGTGGCCGATTACCCGGCGCGTGCCGCCCAGCGCTGGCATCGCTCTTACGCCAGTATCGACGCGTTCCTGCGCAGCGTGGCGCCGAACCGGGAACGGTACAGGAAGATGTTTGCGCCGCCGGCGCTGTACCCGACGGGACCGGTGGAGCGTGCCCGGAGCGAACTGGTTCCTGAGGCCGAGTGGATCCGCGTGCCGCTGGGCCAGCTGAGGGCCGAGGCGCTGCTGGCGTTTCCGGAGAACGCCGACGGCCCCGTGCCGCTGGTGATCGCCCAGCACGGGATCGGCAGCACTCCGGAGCGGGTATTCGGCGTTGGCGACGAGCGGAATCTCTATCACGACTATGGCCACGCGCTACTGAAGGAAGGCTTTGCGGTGCTGGCCCCGTTCAACCTCGCCGGGATCGAACCGCGGAACCGGATCGAGCGGCTGGCGCGGTTGGGCGACACGACGCTCCCGGGCATCGAGCTGGCCCGCCTCCAGGCGCTGCTCGACGTCGTGCTGGCGGACCCGCGGATCGACCGGGAGCGCGTGGGCATGTGGGGCATTAGCCTCGGCGGCATGGCCACGATGTTCTGGATGCCGCTCGAGCCGCGGATCCGGTGCGGCATCGTCTCGGCCTGGTTCAACCACCGCCGCAACAAGATGGTGATCCCGGACGAGCGCTACTCCTGCTTCCTGGAAACCAAGGAGGAACACGCCTTCTTCCGGGGGTGGCTGACGGAGTTCACCGACAGCGACGCCGTGAGCCTGATCTGCCCCCGGCCGTTGCTGATCCAGACGGGCAAAAAGGACGGCATCGCCTGGTGGCCGCAGGTCGTGGAGGAGTTCGAGGCCGCCCGGGAGCACTACCTGAAGCTGGGCATCGGCGACCGCATCGAGATGGACTTGCACGAGGGCGGCCACGAGGTGCGGCTTGAGACCGGAATCCCGTTTCTCAAGAAGTGGCTGAAGCCCTAGGCGGGCCAGGGACCGCCGCCGCGCCGCGTGTGGCGTGACGGGTGGCCGAATATTGTGGAAAAGGATTGAAACGGGCAACCCACGTATTCTTAATAGGTTAGCGACGAGGGTGACGGCTCCGGCGTCCGCTGGGCGTCACCGGAGAGCAGTTACATACTGGGAGGAAACAGCGAAGATCAGCTGGGAGCCAGCCGGTGAAACTGCTGCGCCACCCCTCCAGGCACACTAGGGGCGTCTTCAGTCTTCGGTTGTCAAAGATCGCCGGCGGAGCAGGCGCCCCGCTTGACCGGGTTCTACCACGCGGACGCTGGAGAGACCCCTGAATGAGGGCGGAAGCGCCCTTGAGAACTGGAGTTCGGCAAATAAAGATTGTGGTGAATGGAAAAATGCAGGGGACGGAAGCGCGTTCGTTTCACCCTATGTCCCTCCGGAGCAGGCCCCAGGAGCCGTGGCTTCGCCATCCGCCGCGTAACCGAGCGAGCGTTGGCGGCCGGCGGGGAGGTGCGGGGGCTAGAAAAGGGGGAACCACGAAGACCCCGAAGGCATGTAGGGGTTCCTTTTCGAGTTTTTTGGCCAGCCGGGGCGTTCGAGCAGGGTCAAGTGGCGGCAGCGTTCGCATTTTTTCGGCCCCTGTGCGGTGGGTGCCTGCCTCGTCTCCCCGTCGCCTCATCCTCTGAATCCATGGAGTCTCTGAGATGTCCGGGGCGGTTCAATGCGCGAGATTGGGGAACCGACTCCGGAGCGCCGCGTTTTTGCCGATTCTGCCGGCGTCCCGCCGATGGACAGCCGAGATTACCGGCCACTGACGCCCTGATTTAACATCTCTGCCCGGCCTTGCCCGCCTATACTGGACCAGGGGAAAAGGGGTGCGTGTCTCCTGCGCCGGATTCGGCTGCCTTCGCCAGGGAGCCGGCCTATTGCTGTTTTGTTTCTCCGTCTTCGCCGCCTCGCCCGGCCATGAGCGGATGGTGGCGGAACTCCTCCGCCGGCTTGGGAGCGCCGAAGCTTCCGAGCGGCCCCAACTGATCCGGGAACTGCAGGAGCTCGGACCCGGTGAGGCCGCTGTCCCGGCCCTCGTCGCGGCTCTGTCCGATCCCGACGACGCCGTCAAGAGCGCGGCGCTCACAGCGACCCATTGGATCGGACCCGACGCCGCGGCGGCCGTACCGGCCCTCATCGAACTGTGGCGAAGGGGGTTCCGGCGGGCGACGATCGCCGGCATATTCGGCATGATGGGACCCGCCGCCCGGGCCGCGGTCCCGGAACTCACGGCCGGGCTCGGCGATCCCGACATCGACACGCGCTACTGGTCGGCCGTGGCCCTGGGCCGGATCGGCGAGGCGGCGCGGCCGGCCGTTCCGAAGCTCATCGAGATGCTCGGCGAGCGCAACGCCCGCGCCCGCGCCGGGGCCGTCAGCGGCCTAACCCGTTTGGGCCCGGCCGCCGAGCCGGCGGTCCCCGTCTTCGTGCGGATGCTCGCCAGCGACGAGCAGATCTCGCGGCTGCTCGCCGCCAAGGCGCTCCGCCAACTCCGGGAGTTGGCCGCCGCGGCCGCCCCGGCGGTGATCGAACGCTTGCGAAGCGAAGATTCCCCGGCCGTCCGCCGTGAGCTCATCTATTCCCTCCGCGGCATGCCGGCTCAAGCGGCGCCTGCGATCCCTCTGCTGCGCGCAGCGCTGTCGGCGGAAGACAAGGACGTCCGGGTGGCCGCCTGCCGGACGCTGAACGTCCTCGAGGGCGCGAGCAGGAAATGTGAATCCGGGATGGCGCCTCTGAGCGGACCGGTCAACGTGGTGGACGGACGGCCCAAGCCGCTGTCACCCGCCGACCGGGCCCGCCTGCCCACGCTGATCGAAGCTCTCGGCTCCGCGGAGGAATCCAGACGGCTCCGGGCGGCCCGCGAACTCCACGCCCTCCGTCCGGTCGATGACACTGCCGTCCGAGCCCTCACCGCCACGCTCGAAGACGAGAGCGAAGCCGTGCAGGATGAAGCCGCCGCCGCTTTGCGCGACATCGGACCGGCGGCCGTTCCCGGCCTGAACCGCGCCCTGCGCCATTCCCGGGCCACCGTGCGGCTCCAGGCCTGCAGCGGTCTCCAAGCCGCCCGGGCCGTCACCCCCGAGACGCTCCCCGTGCTCGCACAAGCCGCCGAGCACGCCGGCAGCGCCGCCCTGACGCGCTGCGTCGTGAACGCCATTGGAAGTCTTGGTCCACGGGCGCAACCCGCTGCTCCTTTCCTGGTCCGCACCTTCGTCCATGAGGATCCCGGCATCCGGGCCGCTGCGGCGCTGGCGCTGGCGCGGATGGGTCCAGCGGCGTCCGGGGCCCTCGACGCCCTGCAGCGGCTCGCCCGTGATCCTGAGGGGGAAGTCCGCGGGGCGGCGCTCTCGGCCGTCGCCCGTGTCGCGCCGGACTCTCCCCAGACGATGAACCTTATTCTCGCCGGGCTCAGCGACGAAGACGCCCGCGTTCGGTGGCGTGCCGCCGACATTCTCGGGAGTTTCGGCTGCGCCGCCAGTGGCTCGGCAGACCTGCTGAACCAGAGGCTGCGCGATCCTGCGCCCGAAGTCCGCGCTGCCGCCGCCCGCGCCCTCGGGCTGGTCGCGTGTGAAGCCGATGCCGCGAGCCTCGCCGAACTGATCGACGCGCTACAATCGCCGCGAATGCGGGTTCGAGAGCAGGCCGCCCGCAGCCTCGGCAAGATGGGACAGCGGGCCCGCCCGGCGCTGAACAGCCTCACCGTCGCTCTCGAAGACCCGAGCCACATCGTCCGCATGGCGGCGGCCCGGGCGCTGGGCTACGTCGGCGGGGCGGGGGCGGTTCCTGCCCTCGTGCGGGCCCTCGAAGACAATGCCCCCATGGTCCGCTACTCGGCCGCCTATGCCCTCGCAAAGATCGGTCCGGAAGCCGCCCCTGCCCTTTCCGCCCTGCGCCGGCTGACGAGCGACGAGGACTGGTGGGTACGGCGAACGGCGGCCACGGCCATCGAGAGGATCACCCGGCCGGCGCCGCGTGCGCGGCGATAGGCCGATCGGCGCTTCCGGCCCTGGGCGAGAAGGAAGGGCTGGCGGTCATCACCCCCGCCACTCGACGGAGGTGATCTTGCCGTCGCCGGAGGTATTGCCGCCGATGGCGTGGAGGCGGAAGCCGGCTCCGGCGGCGGTCAGCTCGGCCTCGACCCAGCCCACGGGTTCGCTGTCGTTGAAGTTGTAACCCGTAGCCGGAATGTTGATCAGGTGCAGGCCGTCCTCGGCGTCGAACTTGTAAGCGTGGGAGTGGCCGTAGACGACGGCCTTGACGGCGCGGTGGGGTTTGAGGATGCGGAACATCCACAAAACGTCGAGCAGGGACATGTCGCGGTCGTCGAGAGTGTGATGAAGGAAGACGAGGATCGGCTTGGGGCCGGCCGAGCGCAGGAAGGCGTCCAGCCAGTCGCGCTGCTTCTTGCCCAGTAGGCCGGGAGTGTAGTTGGTGCGGATGAGCGAGTCGAGCAGCAGGAAGCGCACCGGGCCGGCGTCGATCAAGGTGACGAACTTGCCTTCGACCGGCTGGCGGCGGCCGGCCGGATGGGCGAAGGCGGCGAGGAAGTTGCCGCGGTTGTCGTGGTTGCCGAGGGCCATGGCAACGGGCATACGGGCAGTGAGAGGCTCCAACAGGGCGGCGAGGTTGCGGTAGTCGCCGGGCAGGCCTTTGAGGCGCGCCAGGTCGCCGTCGATCAGCGCGCCGGCGGGCGAGGCGTCGAGCACCTCGCTGACGACGGCGCGCAGGTTCTCGTAAGGCTTGAAGCCGCGGTATTCGCCGGTGGGATCTTCAGGAACGTGGGTGTCGGAGAACAGCGCCCAGCGGGTGCTCCTCGGGGCTCCGCGCAGCAGGGCGGCTCCGGCGAGAGCGAAGAATTCACGGCGGCTGGGGCGGATCAGGAATCCCATGACGGCTCTCTCCCAAGATTCGAGCCTATCGCAGGCGCGGGCGGCGGTGGGCGGCGAGAAGGGCGGTAGGATTGATGGCATGACGCCACGAATGTCCCGCCGAGGGTTCTGCGCTTCGTTGGCCGCCATTCCCGCCGCGCGACGGCTGCGCGCCGCCCCGGCGTTCCGCGCTTACAGCCTCTACTGGGGCGACCTTCACTGCCACTCCAATCTCAGCTACGGCGAAGGCGACCCGGAAGAAGGGATGAAGGCGGCGCGGGAGCACCTGGACTTCGCCACCATCACCGCTCACGCGGCGTGGCCGGACATGCCGGAGGAGCCGGGACGCCTGGGATGGGTGGCGGACTACCACCGGAAGGGCTTCGCCAAAGCGCGGCGGCGCTGGCCGGAGTTCCGCGAGATGATGAAGCGCTACCGGAAGGACGGTGAGTTCATTTCGTTCATCTCCTACGAGTGGCACAGCATGAAGTACGGCGACCGGACGGTGGTCTACCGGGACTTCGACGGCGAGCTGGTGACGCCGGAAACGCTCGAGGAGATGAAACGGCGGCTGGCCGGGCGCAACGCCATCGTGATCCCGCACCACATCGCCTACCAGCGCGGTTACCGCGGGATCGACTGGGACTACTACACCGAAAAGCTGGCGCCGGTGGTCGAGATCTCGTCGAAGCACGGGACGTCGGAGACCGACTTCGCGCCGAACCCGATGCTGCACGACATGGGTCCACGGACGATCGAAGGCACGGCCATCGAGGGACTGCGGCGAGGCCTCCACTTCGGCTTCATCGCCTCGACGGACAATCACTCGGGCTTTCCGGGCTGCTATGGGGAAGGCCGCTTGGCGGTGTACGCAAAGGCTCTCACGGCCGAGGATCTCTGGGAGGCGATCCTCGACCGGCGAACCTACGCCGCCACGGGCGACCGCATCGAGGTGGCCTTCGACGTCAACGGCGAGGGCATGGGGCGGCGGCGCGCGAATGCGGCCAAGAAAGAGATTTCGTTCCGCGTCCGGGGCGAGGACTTCATCGATTACGTGGACGTAGTGCGCAACGGCGTGACGATCCGGCGTTTCAACGGCGTCTTTCCCGGAGCAGTGCAGAAGCGCAAGACGATGCGGATAAAGTTCCGGATCGAATGGGGCTGGGGAGAGAAACAGAAGACCGTGACGTGGGACGGCAAGGTGAGGCTCACCGGCGGCCGGCTGCTGCGGGTGACGCCGTACTTCCGGGGCCAGTTGCTGCTGGCGCCACGGCAAGAGCATGAGCGGGAGCAGAAGGAGTTCACGCCGATCCACCGGATCTTCAACCGCACGGACAAAGGGTTCGAGTTCCGCTCCTACACTTACGGGAACCCGAACACGACGACGCCGGCGACCTGCTCGGTGGTGGTCGAGGCCGAGATGGCGCTCACGGACCGCGTGGCGCTCGAAGTGAACGGGAAGAAGATGAGCTACTCGCTCGACCGGCTGCTGGACGGCACGCGCGCCGAATTCCTGCGCGGCTGGCTGAGCGAAGCGGTGCAGGTGCACCGGGCCGTGCCGGCGCGGGCGCTGGAGTTGGAAGGGACATTCACCGACGACTTCGCCGCGCCGGCCTATTACTACCTGCGCGTGCGCCAGTACAACGGGCAGTGGGCGTGGTCCAGCCCGGTGCGGTTCGTGTAAAGCATGAGCCGTCCTCCCGTCATCGCGCCCAGGGAGGGCGGAAAGCATAGCTTCAGTGCTTCCGCACGCTGATTTCCTGGAAGTGGACCGTCTGCGGCTCGTGGTGATTCTGGATGCCGATGTAGCCGTACCCGGGCCGTGGGCCGCGGACCGGTTCATACCAGTGTTCACGGGGCGGGACGGGTTGTCCTTCGGTGTAGTCGTTGACGAGTTCGCCGTTCAGGAAGACCCGTGTGCGAAGCCCTTCGAGAACGATCTCCATCGTGTTCCACTCGCCGGGTGGTCTCTGGGGATTCTTCAAGGCCGGGCTGATGGAGTAAATCGCGCCGGTGGTGTGCCACTTGTCGCCGAAGCGCTTCTGGTGTTCGGATTTCTCGTAATTCTTCGGCCAATTTTCCAGGATCTGGATCTCGTAGCCGGTGTGGACGGCGTGCCACGGATCCTGGGGCGGCTCGGGCATGCGGATGAAGATGCCGGAGTTGTCGTCCTGCGTGGTGGTCCGGTAGACGATGCGCAAGGTGCAGTTTCCGAACTTTTCTCTGGTGTACCAGAGCAGCCCCATCCCGCCTTGGGTTTTCATTGAGCCGTCTTCGACGTAGACGCGCCCCGGGCCGACGTGGGCCCAGCCGGTGAGGTCCTTGCCGTTGAACAAGTGGCGCCACTGACCGGCCGGCAAAGATACGGCGCACAGTAAGGAAATCAATAGAAGCCGCATGGCTCCTCTGATTGTAAGGGCTAACCGGCCGGCGGGGGCGGTCCGGCAACTAAAGTCGAGTGCTGTTTCCTTTCGCTACGGGTGCAGTAAGCTGTTCCCATGGTTTGCCGACGGAGTCTGATCGTTTGTTTGTTGGCCGCCGCGGCGCCGGCCTTGGCGCGGGCGGCCGAGCGGTTTGAGCCACTGGACGTCTTCGAGTTGGAGAACGCTTCGGATCCACAGCTTTCGCCGGACGGCAAACAGGTGGTCTACGTGCGGGCGTGGCGGGACGTGATGGCGGACCGCACGCGGACGAACCTCTGGGTCGTTTCGGCGGACGGGAGCCGGCATCGGGCGCTGACCAGCGGCAAGCGGAACGACTCTTCGCCGCGGTGGTCGCCTGACGGCACGCGCCTGCTCTACATCTCCCGGGACGCCGACGGCAAGGCGCAGTTCTACCTGCGGTGGATGGACACCGGCGAGACGGCTCAGCTTACGCACCTGACGCGGAGCCCGTCGCAGCCGGTCTGGTCGCCGGACGGCAAGTGGATCGCGTTCACCATGTTCGTGCCGGAGAAGAAAAAGTCACCCATCCGGATGCCGGACAAGCCCGAAGGGGCGAAGTGGGCCAAACCGCCGAAGTACATCGACCGGCTGCTCTACCGCTCCGACGGGGCGGGCTACCGCGAGGAGGGCGCCCGGCAGATCTTCGTCCTTCCGGCCGAGGGCGGCACGCCGCGCCAGCTCACCCAGGGGCCGTATCCGAATCCGGCGCGCCGCGGCGGGAGGATCTCCTGGACCGCCGACAGCCAGGCGATCGTTTTTTCTGCAAATCGGGAAAAGGACTGGGAATATGAGCCTCTGGACACGGAAATCTACCGGGTGGAGATCGAAACCGGCAAGGTGACGCGGCTGACCTCGCGCAAGGGGCCGGACACGAACCCCGTGGTGTCGCCGGACGGCGAGAAGATCGCCTACCTGGGCTTCGACGACAAGCGGCAGTGGTACCAGGTGACGCAGCTCTACGTGATGAACGCCGACGGATCCTCGCCGCGCGCGCTGACGGCGGGGTTGGACCGCAGCGTCTCGCGCCCGGTGTGGGCCGGCGACAGCAGCGGCGTCTACTTCCGCTACGACGACCGCGGCGTGACGAAGATCGGCTTCGTGACGCTGGACGGCAAGATCGAGATGGTGGCCTCGGGCGTGGGCGGGACGTCGCTCGGGCGGCCGTATTCGTCCGGCTCGTTCTCGGCGGCGGCGGGCAAGGTGGCCTTCACCTGGACCGATCCGCAGCACCCGGCCGAGGTGGCCCTCGCCGAACGCGGCTCGGGCGGGCGCCGGCTGCTGACGGATCTGAACGGCGACCTGCTGGCCCACAAGAAGCTGGGCGAGGTGGAGGAGCTGGAGTGCCGCTCCGGCTACGACGAGCGGCCGATCCAGGCTTGGATCCTGAAGCCGCCGGATTTCGATCCGTCGAAGAAATATCCGCTGATTCTCGAGATTCACGGCGGCCCGGTGGCGAACTATGGTCCGCGATTTTCGGCGGAAATGCAGATCTATGCCGCGGCGGGCTACGTGGTGCTCTACGGCAACCCGCGGGGCTCGAACAGCTACGGGGAGGAGTTCGGCAACCTGATCCAGAACAACTACCCGGGCGAGGACTATGACGACCTGATGGCGGCGGTGGACGCGGCCATCGCCAAAGGCTACGTCGATCCCGAGCGGCTCTACGTGACCGGCGGCTCCGGCGGGGGCGTGCTGACGGCCTGGGTCGTGGGCAAGACGGACCGCTTCCGGGCGGCCGTCTCGGCCAAGCCGGTGATCAACTGGTATAGCTGGGTGCTGACGGCGGACCACTACGTCTACTTCGCGCGCTATTGGTTCCCGGGGCCGCCGTGGGAACATACCGAGCATTACATGAAGCGGTCGCCGATTTCGCTGGTGGGCAACGTGAAGACGCCGACCATGGTGCTGACCGGCGAGGAGGACTACCGCACGCCGATTTCCGAATCCGAGCAGTACTACCAGGCGCTGAAGCTGCGGAAGGTTCCGGCAGCGCTGGTGCGGGTGCCGGGAGCGTCGCACAACATCGCGTCGCGGCCGAGCCG
>CAYWXL010000098.1:3360-13335 GCA_964461995.1 uncultured Solibacteraceae bacterium | reverse complement strand
GCGGTGAACCTGCTCACGTTGCAAGCGCCTGCGCACACCGACCACCCCGGCACCACCCTGCAGGAACTGACCGCCGCCGTCTGTCTCGCCAGGTGGCTCGCCTCCGGCGTCACGGGGCCGTGGGAACCGCTCGACCGGGCCGTTCTGCGCCGCCCGGAACTCTACCTTCATACGGTGAATCTCGTCCTGAATCTGCTTTTCTTCGGGACGCTCTTTTGGGCCGGCCGCCGCATCGTGTCGGCCTCGGGATCCGTGGCGGTGGCGCTAGTCTTTCAAGCGAGCTTTCTTCTGTTCGATGAGATCCTGTTGGCCCAGACGCGAGTCTCACCAGAACCGCTGCTCACGATTACGTTTCTCATGCTCACGGGAGTAATGGCTCCTTTCATCGCCCGGCCGGAGACGGCGGAGACCAATGGCGGTTTTCGCGGCGTGATGCTTGCCGGCGCCGTCACCGGTTTCGGGATCGTCACGAAAGTGACGTTCTTGCCGCTGTTGCTTCTCGGTTTCGCATTTCGCGGCCGGCGCCTTCGTCTGGGATTCTTTTTTGGCGTCGTGACCGCGGCCGCCGTGTTCCTATTACCGATTTACGGCCAACTGCCGCGGGTGGCCCGCTGGCTGTGGGGACTCCTGACGCACAAGGGCCGTTACGGCTCCGGCGAGACGGGGCTCCCCTCCATAGCGGTCCTTCTCGACAACGCCGGGCGCTTGTACGGCGAGGAGCCTTTCTTGTTCTTCATGGGAGCGTTTTTCCTCGTGGCCGTGATCCTCACCTGGCGGCGCTCGTCTTCGGACAGCTACGTCGGCGCGGCTGGACACGCTCGCCGGTTTCTTGTTGCCGGCCTGGCCGGCATCGCCCTCTCGGTGGCGCTGACAGTCAAGCACTACGCTTCGCACTACGCCCTGCCCGCCATGCTGCTGGTCACATTATTGGGCGCAATCTTCGCCGGCCTTGCGCTCCAGCGCTCGCGGACTTCGCGCCTGTGGCAGGCAGGCGGTCTACTGTTCGCCCTGCTGCTGACCGCGGGCCTCGGCTATTCGCTTCAGCGAATCCCAAAGTGGTTCTTTGCGCTCGAACAGCAAAACGCGGAAGAAGCGCGGCTGCGGGAGATCCTCGCCTCATTCGAGGGCTGTACCGTGGCGGGCGTTTACCGCTCTTCGCTGCCGGTCTTCGCGTTGAATTTCGGCAATAACTTCGCCGCGTGGCGCCAGCAGCGGGTTTTGTCGGAACTCTACCCGGGCGCCGTCCACTACCACGACTTCGTCCATCGGTTCCAGGACTTCGCGTTTCGGAACCAGAATGAACGGGTGGCCCGGCTCATCGAAAGCGGAGAGTGCGTGTTGGTCGTCGGCGAGCGGAGTGCCGTAGAAGCCGTCCCAGGCTTTCGGCAGGAATTCGTGGGAGAGGCAGGCGATCAGATCGTTGTCCGGTTGACCGGTGTGGAGAGGCCGGACAATGAGACCCGGTAGCAACCTGTCCCCTGCGGGGGCTTCGTGACAGAGTTCGTGTGGGTCGCCCCGTCAGCAGATCCACGGGACCAAAACGTTGTTTCGCCTGTTGCCGGAGGAGCTTCCGCAGCGTGGCGGGAATGGCGCGCCGGCCAGCTCCTCAGGCGGGCGTATAATCAGCGGCATGGAGAAGCGTTTCCCGAACGGCAAGGTTCTCAAGCTCGTCCAGGGCGATATCACCAAAGTGCCCGCCGATGCGATCTCGAACGCAGCCAACTCCGGCCTGCGGGGCGGCGGGGGCGTGGACGGAGCCATCCACCGGGCCGGGGGGCCGTCCATTATGAAGGAGCTCAACGAGATACGGGAGAAGATCCGGCTGTGTCCCCCCGGCCAGGCGGTGGCGACCGGAGCCGGAAACTTGCCGGCGAAGTACGTCTTCCACGCCGTGGGTCCCGTTTATCGCGGCGGCGACCACGGCGAGGCCGAGACCCTCGCCTCGGCTTACGAAGCTTGCATGAAACTGGCCGCCGAACGGGACGTGAAAGTGATCACGTTCCCCTCCATCAGCACCGGCGTCTACGGCTATCCGGTGGACTTGGCCGCGCCCATCGCTCTACGCACGGTGGCCCGGCATCTCGAGCAGGGCGATACGCCTGTCGAAGAGGCCATCTTCGTCCTCTTCGACGAAACTACCCTGAAAGCCTACGAGCGGGCGCTCGCGGCCTTGTGAGGCGCTCCGCGCCGGCCCCGCGGTAGAATAGCGCTCAGATGCAGGTGCTTCAGGCGGGCAAGCATAAACTGTTGCGGTTGGAGTTGGATCCCGAACTCATCGGCAACATCGCACGGCAAGCGGGCTTCGACATTCGCCTCGAGGACAACGAACGCGGCATCGTGCTCGACCTGGAAGCTCCAGAGGATCGCGAAACGCCCCTTTTGCTCTTCGACGCCGCCGACCCGTCGAACCTCGGCTGGTTCTCACGCTGCCAGTTCTACGTGGACGGCCAGACCGGGACGGTGCTGCAAACCCCAATTCGGGTTGGCAACCGCCGGGATCGCTCCGGCCGGCTGCTGCCCAATTCCCTTCGGCTGCAGATCGCCAAGGAATTGCCCATCAGCTTCCGCATGCCGGGCAAGCAGCCGGTCAACGAACAGGTCGTCTACTCAGTGCTGTTCAATTTGCTCAACGCGCTCCTCAACAGCGGCGTCGGCGTCTGCGGCAGAGGCGTGGTGAAACCGTTGGCGGGCCGGACCGAAGAAGGAACCGGCCGTAGAAACCGACTTTGACCCGTCCCTCGCTTTCCGTCATCATCCCTACCCTGAACGAGGCGGCGACGATCCGTGAGGCCGTCCAGCGGGCCCTCCGGCTCGGCGCCGACGAGGTCATCGTGTGTGACGGCGGCTCCACCGACGGGACCGTCCAACGCGTCCCGCCCCCCGCCCGGGTCATCGAAGTGCGCGCCAACCGCGGAGAGCAATTGAACGCGGGGGCGCGGGCCGCCAACGGCGACATCCTGCTGTTCCTCCACGCTGACACGCGCCCGGCGCCCGGAGCCATCGACGCTGTCCGGCAGGCGATCGCCCGGGATGGGACGGTAGGGGGCAATCTGAACGTTCAATATGACGGCCACGACCGCGCCGCCCGCTGGTTCACCCGCATCAACCGCTGGCGGCGCCGCGCGGGGATCTTCTATGGAGACTCCGGCATCTTCTGCCGCCGGAGCGTCTTCGAGCGCCTCGGCGGCTACAAGCCGTATCCGGTGCTCGAAGACTACGAATTCGCCCGGCGGCTGCGCAAAGCAGGCAAACTCGCCCTGCTGGATACGCCCATTCTGGTTTCTGCCCGCCGGTGGCGCCGGGGTGGCCTGTGGCCGACACTGTGGAGCTGGTTCTGCATCCAGGGCCTCTACCTACTCGGCGTTCCGCCGCACCGTCTGGCGCGGTTGTACCGCGACGTCAGGTGAAGCCTCCCGGCCGTCACCTCAGTGGCTCGTCTTACTCGGCTCGGGGATGCGCCAGAGATAGATGGGCCGCCCCTCGGCTTTCGTTTGTTTGATGGGTTTCCAGTCCGGCATCGTAAACCGGTGGGAAACCACGCGCGTGCCCGGCTTCAGCTCCTTGAAGAGCTTCGGCTTCAGCTTCTCGTTCACCGATGAGAGCAGGTACAGCGTCACCACCGTGGCTTCGTGAATGTCAGCCTTGAACATGTCGCCGAGAATGAATTTCACCCGGTCCTCCACGCCCGCCTTTCTCGCGTTCTCCCAGGCCTCCTCGACCCGCCGCGGGTTGATCTCGATGCCCACGGCCCGGCAGCCGTACTTCTTCGCCGCGGTGATCACGATGCGGCCGTCGCCCGAGCCAAGATCGTAGACGACGTCATTGGGCCCGACTTCCGCCAACTCCAGCATCGCTTCCACGACGGTTTGCGGCGTCGGAACGTAGGGCACGTCGCCATAGAAATAGTCGTCCTCGTACTGAGCAGCGGCCGGGACGGCCGCCAGCCAGCAGACGAGCCCCGCCGCCAAAACCAAGCGAAAGAGGTTCACCCTGAGCCTCCCTCCTGAAGTTCCTCGAAGCGATTCACCGCTCATGTGTCGAGGCTATCACAGCGGTGCAAAGCCCCAAGCGGGCCCGGCAGGCCGGCTATTTTCGTTTGGCGTGCTGGTCCACCAGCACCGCTAAGGCGATCGACCGGATCTTGGTTTGCGGGCTTTCGGCCCGGGAGAGTAGGATCAGCGGCACCCGGGCCCCGATCACGACCCCGCACGACTCGCCGCGGGCGAAGTACAGTATCGCCCGGTACAGAATATTCGCCGCCTCGATGTCCGGCGCCAAGAAGATGTCGGTGTTCTCGACCAGCGGACTGTCGATGCCCTTGCACTCGGCGGCGAACCGGCTCAGCGGGGCGTCCAAAGCGACGGGGCCGTCGATGAACGCGCCGGTGATCTGATTCCGGCGGTTCATCACCGTGAGCGCTGCGGCGTCCACCGTAGCGGGCATGTCCGCATTCACTTGCTCCAAGGCGCACAGCACGGCCAGATTCGGTTTTTCGATCCCGATGGCGTGCGCCACCTCGATGGCGTTGCGGCACAGCTCGGCCTTTTGCGCCAGCGTGGGCGCGATGTTGATCGCCGCGTCGGTCATCAGCATCAGGCGATCGAAGCCAGGTACCTGGAAGACGATCACTTGGCTCAACAGGCGCCCCGTACGCAGCCCGCCCTCCCGGTCGAGCACCGCCCGCACCAGCGCCGCTGTGGAGATCTTGCCCTTCATCAGCAGCGCCGCGCTGCCGTCGCGCACCATTTCCACAGCCAGGCGGCCAGCCCGGGCGTCGTCCGGCTCGTTCAGCACCTGGTGCGCCGGCAGCTCGAAGCCCGCCTCGTCGGCCAGGTCCCAGATCTTCCGCGCGTCTCCGATGAAGATCCCTTCAGCCAGGCCCATCTCCTGCGCCTGCTTGAGCGCCGCGATGCACTCCGGGCTGTGTCCGGCCGCAACGGCGATTCGCACTCGGCCGTAGCCCTTGGCCGCCTCTACGAGTTCATCCAGTGTGCGAAACATGACCGAATTCCGACCACGTTCGGGGACTGTTAGGAACTCCCCAATACTTCCTTCAAAATCGCGTCGAACTCTTCGTCGGTAAGCAGCGCCTTCTTCTCCAGCGACAGCGCTTTCACCCGGCTCAGAATCTCGGCTGCCTGCTCTGGCGTGGCCGTCCGGCCGCGCCGCTCGAGATGCTCTTCGATGTTCGCCATGCCGGAGCCCTTGCCGAGCGCGATCTCCACGCCCGGCCGCCCGGCCAGCTCCGGCGCGAACGGAATGTACTCCAGCGGCTCCTTGTCCCGGCAACGGCGGTGGAACATCGTCACGATGCCGGATTCGATCCGGTACAGCCAGTCGCCGATGATCGGCCGGTTCTTCGGCGTCACGATGCCGGTGAGTTCCTGAACCAGTTTGGAAAGCTCATATAGCTTCTCCGTCTTCACCCCGGTATCGACGCCGTAGAGGCACTTCAGCGCCATCACCGTGTCCTCGAGCGGCACGTTGCCCGCCCGCTCGCCGGTGCCGGTCACCGTCACGTGAGCCACCGACGCCCCGTTGGCCAGCGCGGCGATGGTGTTCGCCACGCCGATGCCGAAGTCTTCATGGCAGTGGATCTCCAGCGGCTGCTGGAACCGCTGCCGGTACCGGCGTACGAACATTCCGATTGCTTCCGGCGTGCAGCCGCCAAAGGAATCCGCGATCGTCATCGCGTCCATGTGCCCCTCGGTGGCCACCTTCTCGATCAAGTCCAGCAGTTTCTCCGGCTCCGAGCGCGTGCTGTCGATGGTGAAGAAGACCGTGTACAGCCCCGCTTCCTTGGCCGCCAGCGTCGTCTCGATCGACGCCTTCACCGCCCAGTCCATGTCCTTCGCGTAGGCATTGGCGATAATATGCTCGCTTGAAGGGATTTCGGTGATGATTCCTTTGACGCCGCACTCCTTGGCGAGCTTCACGTCGCCTGGCATGCAGCGGGCGAACGAAAAGATTTCCGACTCCAGCCCGAGATCGACGATCTCCTTGACCGCCGCTTCGTCCTCGGCGCTGACTGCGGGCATTCCTGCTTCGATCCGGTGGATGCCAGCCTCGGCGAGCTTCTTGGCGATCGCGACTTTCTCCGCACGCCGCAGGACGATGCCCGTTTGTTGCTCGCCGTCGCGCAATGTCACGTCGTGAATTTTGATGTCGTCTGTGAAGTGGAGCTGTTGCCGCACTTCCGGTTCCCAGTTCCACGGACTAGTGAACCACTGACCGGTCTTCCAAGGCTGGCTCATGATGCTTCTCCGTCTAACTCACTAAATCGATATAGAAGCGGGAATCTTCCGCCTGCAGCTAACCCGCCATTATAGCCAAGCCTGCCGCCGCGGAACGCCGAAACGCTGAAATCCGGCGTATCTCGTCCATCCATCTGAACGCGCGTTAGGCGGTGTTCTCCTGTCCCGATCCGGCGATCCAGCGGCGCAGGAGGAAGTAGCCGGCCACTCCGGCCAGCAGCGACGCCACCAGGATGCCGCCCTTCGCCATTAGTAAGTGCTCCTCATCCTGGAAGGCCAAGTTCGCAATGAACAGCGACATGGTGAACCCGATGCCCGCCAGCCAGGAAACGCCGTAGATCTGCTTCCAGGTCACTCCGGTTGGCAGCGACGCCCATCCCATCTTCACCACCATCCAGGAAAACAGCGTCACACCCACTTGTTTGCCGACCACCAAACCCAGGATTACCCCGAGCGCTGCCCTTTCGGCGAGCGTCCCCAGGAAGTCGCCGCCGATCTCGATGCCGGCGTTGGCCAGCGCAAAGACCGGCATGATGAAGAACGCCTGCCACGGGTGCCAGGCATGTTCCAATCGATGCAGCGGTGGCTGCAAGCACTCGGACTCCTGCTCCAGATTGGACGCCAGCGCCCAGACCCGCGCCCGCGCCTCCTCGGGCGACTGCCTGGCATCCGGGTGTTCGATCTCGCCCACCAAGAAGCGCACCCGCTTCACGTAGGTCTCCTCGTCGATCAGGGTCCGCGCCGGAATCGCCATCGCCGCCAGCACGCCGGCGATCGTCGCGTGTACTCCCGAGGTGAGGAAACACAGCCAGAGGCCGACGCCAAAGATGAAGTAGACCAGCGGGCTGCGCACCCCGAGCACGTTCAGCAGGAACATCGCTCCCAGCACCGCCGCTCCCAGCAGCAAGGCGGTCAGATTCAGGTCCGACGTGTAGAACAAGGCGATCACCAGCACTGCGCCCAGGTCGTCCACAATCGCCAGCGCCGTCAGGAATACCTTCAGCGACAGCGGAACCGCGTCGCCCAGCAGCGCCAGCACCCCCAGCGCGAAGGCGATATCGGTCGCCATCGGGATGCCCCAGCCGGTGATCTCCGGACGCCCGAAGTTCAACGAGGCGTAGATCAGCGCTGGAACCACCATGCCGCCCACGGCGGCGGCTATCGGCAGCATCGCCTTGCGGAACGACGAGAGCTCGCCGGCGAGCACCTCGCGTTTGATCTCCAGGCCGACGACGAAGAAGAAGATCACCATCAGCCCGTCATTGATCCAGTGGTGCAGGCTCGAGGAAAGCTCAAATCCACCGATGGCCACCGTCAACTTGGCTTGCCACAGGTCGTGGTACGACTCCCGCCACGGCGAGTTGGCCCAGATCAGGGCGATGATCGTGCATACCAGTAGCACGATCCCGCCCGAAGCGGCTCCATGGGCGAACTCCTGAAAGGGTTTGACGATGACGTCGATCGGACGGGTCGGGCGGCTCCAGCTTCCTTCCTCGCTATGAGGCATCTTCTCCTCCTTACGCTTCCTCGCAGTGTAACCTTATTCCTGCTCCCATTGAAGACCGTGCCACCCATCCGACGGTTCTTCCCTGCCGGCCCGCTCCAGGTCAACGGGATTCCCCCAGGCCCAAACTCCGCTCGCCCGCCCCTCGCGATTGCGATAACATCTCAGGCCGGAGGCTACGATGAGCAAGCGCGTCTCGATCGGCTCCTGGGCTTACACGATCGGGCCCTACGCCGAGCATCCCATCGACTTCGATACGGTCACCGGTCGGCTGAAGGAACTGGGCTTCGACGCCGTCGAACTCGGCGCCTTTCCGCCGCACCCGAATCCCGGCAACCCCAACGGGCCGGACGAACACTGGCCCGGCGCCATGCCCGAAAAATCCCAGCGCGAGGAGCTGAAAGCGAAAATGGCCGAGCTTGGCCTGGCCTTCAGCGGCATCGCGGCCAACCTCTGGGGCGAAAAGCTCATTAACACCGACGACCAGTCGAAATACATATCGGAGTTCAAGAAGAACGCTGAGTTCGCCCGCGACTTGGGCATCGGCGGCATCCGCGTGGACACCGTCCAGCCGCCGACAATCCTGCGCGAAGTCGATTACAACACCGCCATGGATCGCGTCGTCCGCACCTGGAAGACCTGCTGCGACATCGCCGCAGATCATGGCCTCTACGTCACCTGGGAGTTCGAGCCCGGCTTCGCTTTCAACAAGCCGAGCGACGTCGTCCGCATCCACGAGGCCGTGGGCAAGGAGAACTTCGGCATCCTCTACGACACCTGCCACGGCCAGATGGTCGGTGTCGTCGGCGCCCGCCAGGAAGGCGAGAAGGAGACCTTCGCCAGCCAGGTGGAGCTGCTCCGCATGCTCAACGGGCGCATCAACCACGTCCACCTGATCGATTCCGACAACACCTGCCACAAGGACGCCCAAGGCAACGACGAAACCAGCGCCCACCCGCCCTTCGGCCTCGGCGCGCTGGACTTCGACGACATCATGCCCGCCCTGGTGCGGGCCAGCCGCCTGCCCCACGACTTCTGGACCATCGACCTCTGCTTCTGGCCCGACGCCTGGGCCGCCACCGAGCAATGCAAGAAGTTCGTGGACAGGCTGGTGGAACGCTACGGCTGAGCGTTACTGGAGGATCTGAAGATGGCCAAGGAACTGGGAATCGGAATGATCGGCTACGGCTTCATGGGCCGGGCCCACTCGAACGCTTACAAACGCCTGAACGACTTCTTCCCCGTCGAGCACCGCCCCGCGCTGAAGGTCGTCTGCGGGCGCAACGCCGAAAAGGCCAAGGCCTTCGCCGAGGTCTGGGGCTACGAACGCGTCGAGACCGACTGGCGCAAGGTGGTCGAGGCGCCCGACGTCGATCTGATCGACATCGGCTCGCCCAACGACACCCACAAGGAGATCGCCGTCGCCGCCGCCCGCGCCGGCAAGATGGTGCTCTGCGAGAAGCCTCTGGCGAGGAACGTCGCCGAGGCCGAGGAGATGGTCCGGGCCGTCGAGGACGCCGGCGTGCCGAACATGGTCTGGTTCAACTACCGCCGCGTGCCGGCCATCGCCCTGGCCCGCCAGATCATCGACGAAGGCCGCATCGGCCGCCCCTTCCACTACCGCGCCACCTACCTTCAGGACTGGACGATCTCGCCCGAGGTCCCCCAGGGCGGCCCGGCCCTCTGGCGCCTCGATATCGAAGTGGCCGGCTCCGGCGTCACCGGCGACCTGCTGGCCCACTCCATCGACACCGCCATGTGGCTCAACGGCCCCATCACCCGCGTCACCGCCAGGACGGAGACCTTCGTCAAGGAGCGCAAGCACGCCGTCACCGGCGAGGTGAAGCCCGTCGGCATCGACGACGCCTGCATGTTCCTCGCCGAGTTCGCTAACGGCTCCCTGGGCACCTTCGAATCCACCCGCTACGCCCGCGGCCGCAAGAACTACAACACCTTCGAGCTGAACGGCGCCGACGGCAGCCTCTACTTCGACCTCGAGGAGCCCGAGTACTTGCAGTTTTTCGAGTACATCCAGAAACAGTCCGGCAAGAAGACCGAGTCGCACCTGACCGGCTGGCGCAAGATCCACGTCACTAACTCCGAGCACCCCTACATGGACCGCTACTGGGTGCCCGGCACCTGCATCGGCTACGAGCACACCTTCCTGAACGCTCTGGCCGACTTCGTCATGGGCATCGAGTCCGGCAAGCCCGCCCA
>CAYWXL010000098.1:0-3260 GCA_964461995.1 uncultured Solibacteraceae bacterium | reverse complement strand
GCCCGACGAGTTCGAGCTTCGCGTCCTCGGCGTCTTCGAGCGCATGCGGCGCGCCGGGGCCGTCATGAAAGACTACTACGAGGTGGTAGAGACCGATGGCCGCAAGGAGCTGCGCTACTTGAAGCCGCTGCTGGTCCAGGGCATGTGCCTCACCTGCCACGGCCCCAAGGAGAAGATCCCCGCCGAAGTGGCCAAAATCCTCGCTGAGCGGTATCCGGACGACCGCGCTACCGGCTACCGCGCCGGCGAACTCCGCGGCGCTGTCAGCGTTCGCGTGCCTTTGGAAGAATGAGCCGGCCCGGGGGAACCGGCTGGAGACGCCACTCCTCGACGAGGCTCAGATCGAGAGACGCGCCGACTAGCCGAAGAGTCCGCCCCACCCGGCGGCTGGCGGCGTGCCATCCGGCGGGAACCGGGAAAGAGAATGGGACCCAAGAACATGATCGATCTCGAACCACCAAGCGGCGCCTTCCTGTTTACCGCGCTGGTCGCGGCCGGGTTGTTGTCCCTCGTCACCCAGCCGATTCCGGCGGCAGAGATTCGGTTCGAACATCATGTCATCGATCCGGCCGGCCCGATCGATGTGTGGCTGAAAGCAGTGGGCGACCTCAATGGCGACGGCAAGTTTGACCTCGTTGCCGGCGGCCGCACCGGTGGGGGCCTTGTCTGGTACGAGAACCCGGATTGGAACAAGCACGCCATCGCCGAGGGAAAATTCGGCACCGACGGAGAGGTCGCCGACATGGACGGTGATGGCGACTTCGACGTCGTCGCCTTGCAGCAAGATCCGGCGGCCGTCATCTGGTTCGAGAACCCCGATTGGCGCCCGCACGTCGTGGGTCACGAACGCCTGCACGACATCGAAGTGGCCGATTTTGACGGCGATGGAGATTTGGACCTGATCGGCCGGAACCAGGGCGCATTCTCCGCCAAGGGTGACCTGTTGCATTTCTACCGGCAGGAAAGCGGCGGCAAGTGGAGCCACGGAACCCGAAAGATCCCGGACGGCGAGGGTCTTCGTCTCGCCGATCTGGACGGCGACGGCGACGCTGACGCAGTGCTGGAGGGCCGGTGGTATGAGAATACCGGCGACCCGTTATCACAGCCGTGGGCGCCACACCGCTACGCGGCGGACTGGGATTATCCGTTCACCTTCGTCGCCGCCGGCGACATCAACGCAGACGGCCGGCTGGATATTGCGCTGTCACCCTCCGAGCGCGCCGGGGGAGCCTACCGCATCTCCTGGTTCGAAGCCCCTTCGGACCCGAAGTCCGGCCCGTGGCGGGAACATACCGTCGATTCCCCGGTTGAAACCGTCCATCATTTCATTGGGATCGGGGACTTCAACGCCGACGGGCTCGGCGATATTGCGGCCGCCGAAATGCATCAAGGCGAGGACCCGGATGAGGTGAAGATTTACCTCAACCCGGGACCGGAGGGTTCCTGGCGCAAAGTCGTGATCGCCGCGACGGCGTCACACAGCATGCGCATCGCCGACATCGACGGAGACGGCGACTTGGACCTCTACGGTGCCAATTGGCGCGGCCGTCGAGTGGAGTGGTGGGAGAACAAGCTCCGCTGAAAGGGGCGCCGGAAACTTCATGCCCTTCGCAATCAAGGAAACGGAGAGCCGGCGAAGCGCCCCGCCGGGTGCGTTGGATCCGCTAGGTGGCCAGCAACACCCCCCACACAACTGCGCGCAGGTGGGGTACACTTCAGGGCGGCGGCAGACTCTCTTGAAAACGAATCCTACAAGCGCTTACTCGGCGACGCTGCAGACACGAGCTCTATTACATCCTCTTCTGATCGCCGCCCTCATGCTAAGCGTAGCCGGATGCGGCCGCGAAGAACGGCTGATATCCGAATCCTCACCGGCGGCCGTTCCCGCCTGGCGGCATCTTTCTTCCGCCGCCGGACAGCTTCCCGCTCCTGGGCCTTCCGGCCAGCAGACGGCTTCTTTAGTGGCCGACCTGGACCGCGACGGCGTGAATGACTTTCTGATCGCTGCCCGCGTCACCGGCCCGTCGGTCACTTGGTTTCGAAGAACCTCCTCCGGGTGGGAGAAGTACGTCATCGATAGCGAGTTCCTGCGTATCGAGGCCGGGGGCGCCTGCTACGACATCGACGGCGACGGCGACCTGGATATCGTGTTCGGCGGCGACGCCGGCAGTAACCAGATCTGGTGGTGGGAGAACCCGTATCCAGAGTTCGACCCCCACGTGGACTGGACGCGCCATCTGATCAAGAATTCCGGCTCCGTCAAACACCACGACCAGGCGTTCGGCGACTTCGACGGCGACGGCCGGGCCGAGTTGGCTTCCTGGAACCAGGGCGCCCGGGCATTGCTGCTTTTCGACATCCCAGAGGATCCCCGCCGCGCCGGCCCTTGGCCGAGCCGCACGATCTACCGTTGGGAGGGCGGAGAACAACATGAAGGACTGGTGGCCGCTGACGTGAACCAGGATGGGCGCGTCGATTTGGTTGGGGGCGGGCGCTGGTTTGAGTACCAGCCGGACGGAACCTTCGCCGCGCACGTTGTGGACGACGCTTACCGGTTCTCCCGCGCCGCCGCCGGCCAATTGGTCGAGGGCGGCTGGCTCGAGATCGTTTTCCAGCCCGGCGACGCCGACGGCCCGCTGCAGTGGTACGAATGGACCGGCGACCGCTGGATGCCGCACCGCCTGCTCGACGCAGACGTCGTCCACGGCCATTCCCTCGCCGTGGCCGACATCAACGGCGACGGCCACCTGGACATCTTCTCGGCGGAGATGGGCCAATGGGGAAGGAAGCCGACCGTAAACCCCGCCCCGAAGATCCGGGTCCTCTACGGTGACGGCGCCGGGCGGTTCCGGCTCAGCATTGTGGCCGACGGTTTTGGTAACCACGAATCGCGTGTGGCCGACCTCGACGGCGACGGCGATCTGGACATTCTGGGCAAACCTTACAACTGGCGGACTCCGCGGGTCGATGTCTGGCTGCAGGAGCCGCCCCGGGGCACGCCCCAAGGCCGATAACACCCTGGCTATACAACTCAGATCAACTCCTGGGGCTCTTATTGCCCGCTCGGGGATCTCAGCGGAACGGATCGGCGTGGCGGAGAGGGGGGGATTCGAACCCCCGGTACAGGTTTGAGCCCGTACGACGGTTTAGCAAACCGCTGCATTCGACCACTCTGCCACCTCTCCGCAGCAGCCTGTGTGGCCTCACCTAATATCTTACTCAATACCACGTCCCCGGTGAACCACTTCCCGGCCTGGATC
>CAYWXL010000097.1:0-13950 GCA_964461995.1 uncultured Solibacteraceae bacterium | reverse complement strand
CCGGCCTGAAGGCAGAGGGAAGACTCTCCCAGCGGGCCCGGCTGAGATGCCGGCCCGCTGGTCCGCCCTCGGTCGAAAGGGGCGGTCTCATTCTCATCGGGCCCCCGCCGGCCGGTCGTTTATCCTGGATCAAGGGTCCGGCGGCTCGCCGGACAAGCTGGAGAAAACCACCGGAACGGCCTGTGTACCTCGAGATTCTACGGGAAGCGATTCTGATCACCGGCGTCGTGCTGGCGATGATGGTGGTGATCGAGTTCGTCAACGTGGGTCTCGGCGGGGTGGGGCGCCTGCAGCAGCATTGGAGCGGGTGGCGCCAGTATGCGCTGGCGGCGGGTCTGGGCGTGTTGCCCGGGTGTTTCGGGCCGTGGGCGGTGGTGGCCTTGTACGCTCACGGCCTCGTCAGTTTGGGCGCCCTCATCGCCGCGATGATCGCGACCAGCGGCGACGAGGCCTATCTAATGATCGCGCTGATGCCGGACAAAGCCGCCGGGTTGTTCGCGGGGCTTTTCGCGGCCGGTGTGGCCGCCGGAGCGCTGACGGACCGGGTGTTGCGGGGCCGTCCCCTGAAAGGCGTCGAATGTCAGGGGCTGGCCTTTCATCCCGAGGATGCCCGCAGGATGTTCGTTTCCGGGGTTCTGGGCCGGCATTGGCGTTCGCCGACGCGGCTTCGTTTGGCGTTGATCGCCGCTTTCGCGCTGATGGCGCTTGTCGTCGCTTTTGGACGAGAGGGGCATCGGGAGTGGGATTCGATGCGGGTCGTCTCGCTGGCCGCCGTTGGCTTCGCGATCGCCGTTCTGGCTGTCGTGCCGGACCACTTTCTCGAGGATCATTTGTGGAACCACGTGCTAAAACGGCACGCACCCCGCATTCTCGTGTGGACGCTGGGAGCGCTGGCGGCCGCGGGGTGGATCGTCGAACGCCTGCCGGAAGGCTTCTTCGCGGCGAAAGGGAGCTGGAGCTTGCTGGCGGTGGCGTGCCTGGTGGGCTTGATCCCCGAATCCGGGCCGCACATGGTCTTCGTGACGCTGCAGGCGAAAGGGGCGATCCCGCTGAGCATTCTGTTCGCCAATTCGATCGTTCAGGACGGGCACGGGATGCTGCCGCTGCTCGGAGAATCGCGGCGGGCGTTCGCCGCCGTGAAGCTGGTGAACGCGGCGGCGGGATTCGTGGCGGGGGCCGTGTGGCTGCTGCTCGAGTCAGCCTGGTAGCTGAGCAGCGCCGGCGGCTTCGGCTACACTCGAATTGCGGAGTGGCCCGCCCAAAGCATCGTCTTCATGAACACCGCCACGATCGAAACGGGCGTGGTGAACAGACGTCTTAAGAGTTACGAGCCTTAAGACTTGTGAGCGCGCAATCGATGGCGGCGGCTCACCAAGGGAGGTTTCGCATTGCCGGTAGACGTGAAAGAAATCGCAGCGAGGGTGGAGAAAGAGAACGCGCTGCTGGCGGCCCTCAGGGCCGAGATCCACAAAGTGCTCGTCGGACAGGAATACCTGATCGACCGGCTGCTGCTAGCCCTGCTGGCCAACCAGCACGTGCTCATCGAGGGGGTGCCGGGCCTGGCCAAGACGCTGGCGGTGACGACCCTGGCCCGCACCATCCAGGCCACGTTCCGGCGCATCCAGTTCACGCCGGACCTGCTGCCCGCCGACCTGATCGGGACCCTGATCTTCAATCCCAAGAGCGGGGAGTTCACCGTACGCAAGGGGCCGATCTTCGCGCACATCATCCTGGCGGACGAAATCAACCGTGCGCCGGCCAAGGTCCAGAGCGCGCTGCTCGAGGCGATGCAGGAGCGGCAGGTGACGATCGGCGACCAGAGCTATCCCTTGGAGGAACCGTTTCTCGTGCTCGCCACGCAGAACCCCATCGAGCAGGAGGGCACCTATCCGTTGCCCGAAGCGCAAGTGGACCGCTTCATGCTCAAACTCAAGGTGACTTACCCGAGCAAGGACGAGGAACATGAAATTCTAAAACGCATGGCGCGCTCCAGTCCGAGGCTGGAGGTGGATCCCGTTCTCGAGCCCGGCGACGTGCTGCGGCTGCGCAGTCTGGCGGACGAGATCTACATGGACGAGAAGATCGAGGAGTACATCGTCGATCTCGTCGAGGCGACCCGGCGGCCGGAGTCCTACGGCCTGCAGCTCTCCGATCTCATTCGCTACGGCGCTTCTCCCCGGGCGACGATCTTCCTGGCGATGGCGGCCCGGCGGCACGCCTTGCTCGAGGGGCGCGGCTACGTGACGCCGCAGGACGTCAAGAGCGTGGGAATGGACGTGCTGCGCCACCGGGTGATCGTCAGCTACGAGGCCGAGGCCGAAGGCAAGTCGCCCGAAGACATCATCCAGCAGATCTTCGACACCGTGGAAGTTCCATGATCTCCAAGGAGCTGGCCCGCAAGATCCGGTACATCGAGATCTACACGAACAAGGCCGTCAACGACGTGCTGGCGGGCGAGTACCACAGCGTTTTCAAGGGCCGGGGCATGGAGTTCGACGAGGTGCGGGAGTACTCGCCGGGCGACGAGATCCGCACGATCGACTGGAACGTGACGGCGCGCATGGGCCACCCCTACGTCAAGCGATTCGTCGAGGAGCGGGAGCTGACGGTGCTGTTCCTCGTCGATCTGTCGGCGTCGGGGGCGTTCGGCAGCACGGGGAAGCTGAAGAGCGAGTTAGCGGCCGAGGTGTGCGCGTTGCTGGCGTTCTCGGCGATCAAGAACAACGACAAAGTGGGCCTGATCGTGTTTACCGACGCGATCGAGCTTTACATTCCGCCGAAGAAGGGCGCCTCGCACGTGCTGCGGTTGATCCGGGAGGTTCTCAGCTTCCGGCCGCGAAGGACGGGCACGGACATCGTCGTGGCGCTGGATTTCCTGGGCCGGGTGATCCACCGGCGCGCGGTTGTGTTCTTGATGTCGGACTTTCTCGCGAGGGGTTTCGAAAAGCGTCTTCGGATCGCCGCGCGGCGGCATGACCTCATCGCGGTTCCGGTTTCCGATCCCCGAGAGATGGAATTGCCCGGGGCGGGGCTGATGGAACTCGAAGACGCCGAGACGGGCGAGATCGTGCTGGTCGATACCTCGGACCCGAACTTCCGCCGGCGCTACGCCGCGCAGGCCCGGGAGCGCGAAGCGAGGCTGCGCGAGCTCTTCCATTCAGTGGGGATTGATTCGATCCCCGTACGCAACGGCAAGGATCCGGTGCGCGACCTGGTGGTCTTCTTCCGCAGGAGGGAGAGACGGCGGTGACGGCGAGAGTTCCGGCGGCGGTTTTCGCCGTGGCGCTCCTTGCCGCCGGCCTGCTCGGGTGCGGGTCCGCCGAGACCGGGCGGCGGCCGGCGGCCGTCGAGCAGCGGTACAAGGAAGGGCCGAACGAGGTGGTTCTCCGGCTGGACCGCGACCGCATCACGGCGGCCGACTCGGTGCACCTTGAGATCGAGGCGGCCGCGCCGGAAGGGGTGGAGATTCGACTCCCGTCGCCTGGAGAGAAGCTCGGCGAGTTCACCGTGGCCGCCGTGCATCCGTACGCTCCGGAGCTGGCGGGCGACGGGCGGATCCGGCAGCGGACCGTGTGGGAGCTGGAGCCGTTCCTGGCGGGCAGCTACGAGATCCCGCCGCTGGAGGTCGGCTTCGGCGAGGAGACGATCCGGAGCGGCGCGCTGAAGGTGGAGGTCACGAGCGTTCTGCCGCCCGATGAACAGGCGTTGGATATCAAGGAGATCCTCCCGCCGGTGGATATGCCCGGGATCCCCTGGTGGGTGTGGGGCGCCGGAGCGGTGGCGCTGGCCGCCGTGGGCATCTGGTATTGGCGGCGCAAGCGGGGCCGCGCGGCAAGCGCTCCGCGGACTCCCGAGCCCCACGAAGTAGCTTTGGCGGCGTTGCGCGACTTGATGAAAGAGGACTTGCTTTCCCGCGGCGAGGCGAAGCTTTTCTATTTGCGCCTCTCGGCCATCTTGCGGCACTACATCGAAGACCGTTTCGGGCTCCACGCGCCGGAACGCACTACCGAGGAGTTCCTGCACGATCTGCGCACATTCGCCGGACTGACCGAGGAGCAAAAGCGGCTGTTGAAGGAGTTCCTCCATCACTGCGACATGGTGAAATTCGCCGGCTACCGCCCGACGCGGGAGGAGATCGACCGGACATTGAACACTTGCGGGCAGTTCATTGCGGAGACCCGGCCTCGCGAAACGGAACCCGAAACGGCCGGGGTCGGAGGCTGACGGGATGTTTCGCTTCGGCTCTCCCTGGATGTTTCTGCTGCTGGCGGTGATTCCGGCGGTCCTGTACGTCCGCCTGGCGTGGCGGCGGCCGCCGGCGGTGCGGTTTCCCACCACGCAGCCGGTTCGGCAGCTCTCTTCCGGTTGGAGGGTGCGGCTGGCGTCGCTGCCGTTGTGGATTCGGGCCGGGGCGCTGATCCTGCTGGTCATCGCGCTGGCGCGGCCCCAAGAGGGGATGGAACGCGTCGTCGATGTCAGCCGCGGGGTGGCGATCGAAATGGTGATCGACCGCTCCAGCAGCATGTCGGCTGAGTTCCGGTACCGCGGCGAGCGTCTGAACCGTCTCGACGTGGCGCTCCGTCTCTTCCAGGACTTCGTCGAGGGCGCTGGAGACCTGAGCGGGAGACCCTCGGATCTGATCGGGCTGGTGACCTTCGCCCGTTACGCCGACACGGTCTGCCCGCTCACGCTGGACCACGACACACTGGTGCAGTTCCTGCCAACGGTCCGTTTGGTGGACCGCGAAAGCGAAGACGGAACGGCGATCGGCGACGCGGTGGCGCTGGCGGCGGCGCGGCTGCGCACGGCCGAGGAAGCGCTGGCGCGACAGACGGGCCGGCGGAAGGACTATGAGATCAAGAGCAAAGTGATCATCCTGCTCACTGACGGCCAGAATAACGCCGGCAAGCGGACGGTGAAGGAAGCGGCGGAGCTGGCGGCGGCTTGGGGCATCAAGATTTACGCGATCGGTATTGGTGGCGAGGGGGCCGCCACGATCCGCACGCCGTTCGGGACGTACACGGTGCCGGTAGGAGAGGGCGTGGACGAGGCCACGTTGCGGACGCTCGCCGAGACGACCGGCGGCTTGTACCGGGTGGCGGAGGACGCCGAGGCTCTTCGCTCCGTCTATGAGGAGATCGACAAACTGGAAAAAACGGAGATCGAGTCCACGCGGTTCGTTGACTACCGGGAGAAGTTTCCTCCCTTCGCCATGGCGGGACTCATCTTGCTGGGGCTCGAGATCGTACTGAGCGCCACTGTGCTGAGGAGGGCGCCGTGAACGAAGTGAGGTTGTTGGCCCTGGACCGGCTCTTTCTGCTCTGGGCGCTGCCGGTGTTCGCGGTCCTGTATTTCTTCGCGGCGCGGAAACGGCAGCGGGCCTTAGAGCAGTTCGCCGAGCCGGCGCTGCTCGGGCGCATCAACACGGAGGTGTGGACGGCGAGGCGGGTGTGGCGGGCGGCGCTCGTGCTCGCCGGCTTTGCGCTGATCGTCATCGGGCTAGCGCGCCCCGCCTGGAACCCGGTGGAAGAAAAGGTGGAGCGCCGCGGGCGCGACGTCGTCTTTCTTCTCGACGTCTCCCGAAGCATGCTGGCCGAGGACCTGGCGCCGAACCGGCTGGAGCGGGCGAAGCTGGCGATTCTGGACAGTGTGGAGAAGCTGCAGGGCGACCGGGTAGCGCTGGTGGTCTTCGCCGGCACGGCGGTGGTGAAGTGTCCGCTGACCTACGACTATGGCTTTTTCCGCATGGCGGTGGAGGAAGCCTCGCCGGAGAGCGTTTCGCGGGGCGGCACCCTGATCGGCGACGCTCTCCGGACCGTGATGCGGGACGTCTTCGACAACCAGCCGCGGAGCCATCGGGACGTCGTGCTGATCACTGACGGGGAAGACCATGAGAGCTACCCGGTGGAGGCGGCGCGGGAATTGGGACGGCTCGGGGCGCGCCTGATCGCCGTGGGATTGGGGGATGAAAACCGGGGGCAGCGGATTCCCGTTCGCGGTCCGGACGGCCGGCGGCGGTTTCTGCTCTATCAGGGCAAGGAAGTGTGGTCGCGCCTGGATGCCGACACGCTCCGTAAAATGGTGAGTGTGACGCCCGGGGGCCGCTACTTGAACGTGGCCACCGGGGCGGTGGATTTCGGCGACGTCTACGCGAAGCTGATCGCCGGGGCGGAAAAGATGGAACTCGGCTCCGCCCGCTTCCGGCGTTACGATGAGAAGTATCAGGTCTTCCTGGTGATCGCATTCCTCCTGCTCGCCGCCGAAGTCGTCGTCAACGAAAGGAGGCCGCCGGTTTCATGAGGCCGCTCTTGTTCGTCTTCGTGGCGGCCGCTGTGCTCGCCCCTTCGCTCTCGGCCGAGTCCGTGCGTTCGTTGGTCCGGAAGGGTAACGAGGCTTTTGGGAAGGGCAATTATCAGGAGGCCCTCGCCATGTACGAGGCGGCGGCTAAGCAGGAGCCCGAATCCGCCGCGATCTGGTTCAACAAGGGGGATGCGCTTTACCGCCAGGGCCGGTTTCGCGAGGCGGCGGAGGCCTACGAGCGGGCGGCGATTCTCAGCGACGACGCCCGGATGCAGGCCCGGAGCAAGTTCAACCAGGGCAACGCCGGGTTCCGGCAAGGCCTGCAAGAAGCCGCGGCCGATCCCGGCCAGGCTCTAGGGGCGCTGGAGCAAAGCATCCGGCATTGGCGGGACGCGCTGCGTTCCGATCCGGGCCTCGACGACGCCCGGCACAACATCGAGGTGGCCCGGCTTTTCATCAAGCGGCTGCGCAAACAGATGCAGAACCAGCCGCGGCAAGGGGACGGGAAGCGCGGCGGCCAGCGGCGCAACGATCAGCAGCAGGCTGGCGCCGACGAGAAGAAGGACCGGCAACAGGGGGACTCGGCGCCGGAACAAAATCCCCCGGAGCGCGCGGAAAGCCGGCCGCAACAGGCCGGTGAACAGCGGCAGCGCGCCCGAGCGGCGGAGAAGCCCGAGGACATCCTCAACGAGGAGCGTGAGAACCGGCGGCGTCGCGTCCGTGCGATGATCCGCATCCAACCCGTGGACAAGGACTGGTGATGGTCTGGCGTTTCAACCTGCTCCGTTTGGCGGGCGCGGCAGCCGTGTTCGGGGCTTTCGCGGTCGCGGCCTGGGCGCAGCAGGAGCCGCTCTCGGCGCGGGCCGTCGTCGAAAAGCGCGAAGTGTTCGCCGGAGAGCCGTTCCTCCTCCAGATCCGCGTGAAAGGCAGCGAGTCGCCGGAAAAACCTGACCTGAGCGGCTTGAAGGACTTCTATGTCGTCCCGCTCGGCGGCTCGCAGAACTCAAGCCAGTCGGTGACGATCATCAACGGCCGCATGACGCGGGTGGTTGAGCACGGCTACGTGTGGAATTACCGGCTCACGGCCAGGAGACCCGGGACGTACACGATTCCGGCGTTCGAGATCCGGGCCGGCGGCCGCACGGCGCGCACGCGGCCGATCGAGATCCGCGTGATTCCACCTCGAGAAACCGAGGACTTCAAGCTGCGCGTCACGCTGTCGGCGGGCAAGGCGTACGTGGGCCAAACGCTCGAGATGACGGTGACGTGGTACGTCGCCTTCGACGTCGGCCGCAGCGTCCAGAACTTCGTCTGGAACGTGCCGATCCTCGAGGACAAGCGTTTCGATTTCGCCGATCCCCGCATTCAGCTTGACCCCGATCGTCACATTCGCATTCCGCTCGGTTCCGGCGAGGCGATTGCGGAGCGGGGGCGGGAGGTGTTGGACGGCCGGGAGTTTCTCACCGTGACGATGCGCAAGTTCTTGATTCCGCTGGAACCCGGCAAGTTCACCATGCCCCAGGCTACGGTAGCCGGCCAGACGATCCGCGGCATCGCGCGGCGGCGCGGGGTTTTCGACGATTTCTTCGACGACGACTTCGTCTTCGGGTTCGGCCGGCGGACGGTGTTTGAGAACTTCGTTGTCCCCTCCAACCAGCCCGTACTGCGGGTGCTGCCGCTTCCGGAGACGGGACGGCCGCCCAACTTCAGCGGGCTCGTAGGTCCGATACGGATCGAGGCTTCCGCTACACCCACCGATGTGAACGTGGGCGACCCGATCACGCTGACCTTGGAGGTTTCCGGGCCTCCCTACCTGGGCAACATCAACCTGCCGCCGCTGCGTGAGCAGCCGGCGCTGGTGAAGGACTTCAAGATTCCTGCCGACCGGGCCGACGGGGTCGTGGAGGGCAAGGTCAAGAAGTTCACCCAGACGCTGCGCGCCATGCACCCGGGAGTGACGGAGATTCCGCCCATCGAACTGTCCTATTTCAATCCGCGCACCGGACGTTACGAGATTGCGCGGACGGACCCGATCCCGATAGAGGTCCATGGCACACGTATAGTCACGGCGAGCGACGTGGAAGGTCTGGGAACCGGGGCGCCGGCGCAGACGGAAGTGCAATCGGCGGAAGGCGGCATCGCCTTCAATTACGAGGATCCGAGCGTGTTGGTGAACCAGGCCTTCGGGCTGCAAGCATGGCTGGGGCGGCCCGGGTGGGTGGCGGCGATCGCATTGCCGCCGGCGGCGTATTTGACGCTTCTGGGGCTTGTGCTCTACCGGCGCCGGCGGGACGCCGAGGCCGGCTCGAAACGGGCGCGGGGGGCTTTCAAGGCGTTCTCCAAGCAACTCCGGCGTATCCGGCGCGAAAATACCGACGCCTTCTACGCCGCTGTTCTCGACGCGATGCGCCGCTACTTGGTAACCCGTTTCGGGTTGCCGCCGGGAGCTCTGACGTTCGCCGATGTGAAACGCGCCCTGGAGGGCGCGGGCGTGGCCGAAGATCTGGTCTTGGAGTGGAAGCGCCTGTTTGACCGGTGCGAGGCGGGGCGCTACGCGGGAACGGCGTTCGGCGACGAGGACCCGGCGGCTTTGGTGGCTTCGTTGGAGACCGCCGCGCGGCGGCTGGAGGAGGCGTTGCGATGAAGCTGATGATAGCGGCGCTGCTCGTCCTCGCCACGGCTGTCCCCGCGCGCCCCCTGGCGCAGGACGACGCTAGGCGCCTGTTCGCCGAGGCGAACGAGCTGTTCCGCCAAGCGAACGAACTCTCGCTCCGCGACCCGAACGCCGCCGTGGAGCTCTACCAGCGGGCCGCGTTGCGTTACGAACGTATCGTCCGCGACGGGGGCATCCGGAACGGGAAGCTCTTCTACAACCTGGGCAACGCCTATTTCAAGGCGCAGGACCTCGGCCGGGCGATTCTGAATTACCGGCGGGCCGAGCGGTACATCCCCGGTGATCCGAACCTGCGGCAGAATCTGGCCTACGCCCGCAGCCGGCTGCAAGACCGGTTCGAACAGGAGCAGCGCACCCAGGTGCTGCGGACGCTGCTGTTCTTCCACTACGACTTCCCGCCTGGTTTGCGGATGACGCTGCTGGCCGTCTTCTCGGGACTCTTTTGGGGGCTCGCGGCGTTGCGGCTCTTCCGCCGGCAATGGGCGCCGGGGTGGGCGCTGGGAGGGCTGGCGGTCGCGGGCCTACTGATGCTCGGCTCGCTGGTGGTGGAAGCGACGGCGGTGCAGCCGGTGGAGGGCGTCATCCTCTCGCCGCAAGTAACGGCGCGCAAGGGGGACGGCGAATCCTACGAGCCCAGCTTCACGGAGCCCCTCCACGCGGGGACTGAGTTCCGGTTGCTCGAGGAACGCAACGGCTGGTACCGGGTGGAACTCCCCGATGGGAGGACCTGCTGGATCCCAGAAGAGGCCGCGGGCTTGGTGCCCCGGATCTGAAGCGAGGGAAGCCGCGGGCGGCGCTCAGCTTCCGATGAGTTCGTCGTAGGCTTGCGGATCGAAGCCCAGCACGATCTTCCGCCCCTTGACCAGCATCGGGCGGCGGATGGCCCGGGGTTCCGCCGCCAGGATGCGGAGGGCTTCCTCCCGAGGCGGGGGATCGGTTTTGATCTTCTTCTCGCGGTAGACAGGGTTCCTGGGGTTGAAGAACTCCCGGTAGTCGCGCTTGCCGATCAGCTTGTCGAGTTGCTGTTCGGTCAAGCCGTCTTTCAGGTTCACTTCCTCGAACTTCAGGCCCCTCTCGACGAGGAAGTTGCGCGCCTTTTTCGACGTGGTGCACGTGGGATAGGTGTAGAGTTTCAGCATCTCACTAATCGAATATAGGACAGGAACGGGAGATCCTGGACGAGTACGAGCCGGAGAAGGGCAATACTGGTACGGTAACCATCGATGAAGGGTGTCGTGGCTGAGTTCCCGAAGAAGGCGTGGCTTGCGCTGCTGGCCGTACTCTTGTTGGCCGGCAACGGGGCGGGGCAGTCCGCCGCCGGTCCCGAGGAGCTTTCCGAGAAGCAGATCCGGGCGGAGCGGGAGCGTCTGGCCCAACAGAGCAGGCTGCCCGAGGAGGTCAAGCAACAAGCGCTGTCCGCTTATGATGCGGCGTTGAAGGCGCTGGCTGGCGCCGCCGATTTCGAGCGGCAGCGCCGTCGGCACGCCAAGCGCGAGGCCGAAGCTCGCCGGGCCGTCCGCATGTTGCAGCGTGAGCTGGACCGGCCTCACCGTATGCGTACGGTGAACTTGCCGAAGCAGGCGACGGCCGCGGCGATCGAGGAGCGTCTGGCGCAGGAACGCTCCGAGCTGAATGCCCGGCGGCAAGCGCTGCGGGACCTGGCGAAACTGGCGGAGCGCCGCACGGCCCGCCGCCTGGAGATCGCGCAGCGCATCGGTGTTTTGAACCAGAAACTCGAAGCTCTGGACGACCGCCTCCGGCTGTTGAGCCAGGCAGATGTTCCGCCGGAGTTGCGCCGGGCGATGGAGGTGGAAATTCGCGCCACTCAACTGTTGCACCGCGCCGAGCAGCAGGCGCTCCAGCAGGAGCTGAAGCTCATCGAGGCGCAAACCGAGTTGTACCCGCTCCAGCGTGACCGCGCCGAGCGGCGGGTGACGGAATCCGAGCAGATCGTCGAACAACTCCAGCACCGGCTCGCCGCCTCGCGCCACGCGGAGCTCCAGGCCTCGCTGGACAAGATCCGCGAGCTTTGCCGCAAGGCCGCCGAGGCCAATCCGCTGCTGGAAGAGCCCGCGGCCGAGGTAGAGGAATTGGCCGAGCGGCTCTGGGCCAGTGACGGGATCAGGATTGCGCTGGAAGACGCCGAACGGAAGCTGACCGAGTTGCGGAAGTACCTGGCCGACGTGGACTCGCTGGCTGCTCTTACCCGCCGAAAGTTCGAGGCCGTGCGTTTGCGGGGCGTGGCGGCCCAGTGGATTCCGAACATTCCGGAGGACCTCCCGCAACCGGCGGAGCTGCGGCAGGAGCTGCGGGAACTGGAGCACCAGATCCCGACGGTGCAGCATCATCTCATCGTCCTCGAAGAGCAGCGGGCGAGAGCCGGGGACATCAACCGCGAAACGCGCCGCTATCTGAGCCTGATCGAAGAGGTGACGGGGAAAGCTCCGCCGGCCGGCGTCCGGACCTTGGTGCGGCGGCTGATGGTGCAGCGGCGCGAGCTTTTAGACGAGGCTATCCGGGCGTACAACCGCTATGCCGACCGGCTGCTGGAAGTCCACCGGGCAACGAACGACCTGGTGGAAAAGATCGAGGCTCTCGACAGGTACATCTGGCAGAGGGTCCTGTGGTCTCGTAGCGTGCCCGGCTCGAAGCTGCCGCCGTTGAGGGAGCTGTGGGGCGGGTTCCGGTGGCTGTTCTTGAACCGGTCGTGGGGTGGGGTGCTGCGAACCGCGGCGGGCCATGCGTATCGGGATCCGGTGTTTCTTGTCTTGGCTCTCCTCGCCTTGGCGGCCGCCAAGCTGAGAAAGCGCGGGATCCAGATTCTCGAGCGGCAGGCCGACAACGCAGACGCTTCCGAGACGGGGGCGGTCGGGTGGGCTCTGGCGGCGCTGGCCGTCACGGCGTTGCTGGCTGCTCCCGTGCCGCTGGCCTTCGCGGCGCTGGGACGCTTCTTCCAGCTCGGCGGGCAAGATGCGCTGGCCCGGGCGGTATCGGCCGGCTGTCTGGAAGTGGGAGGATTCGCCGCCGGGTTCCTGCTCCTGGCGGAAGTGCTCCGGCCGCGGGGCCTTGGAGAGGCCCATTTCGCCTGGCGAAGGGAGGTCACAGAACCGGTACGTAGTGTGCTGCGCCAGGTGGTGGCGCTGACGGCTCCGGTGATCTTCGTGGCCCTGGCGCTCGGCGCCGTGGGGTTGCGTTTTCACAGCCCGCCAGATTTGCGGGCGTATAGCGACGCGCTTGGCCGGGTCTGTTTCATCGCGGCGTCGTGGCTGTTGGCGTTGGCGGTGCACCGCCTTGTCGGCCGCGGAGGATTACTGGCCGAACGTGTCTTCGAAGGGGACTCGGCCTCCTGGGGCGCCCGTTTGCAGCCGCTCTGGGCTCCGTTGGCGACGGCATTGGTGGCGGCTCCGGGGATCCTCGCGTTGCTGGGCTACTACGTCACCGGCGTGGTGCTGCTCTACAACTTGGTGAGGACGTTGTTCCTCACGGTGTTGCTGCTCATTGCGGGAGAGCTCCTCGTCTACTGGCGAACGGTGCGGGAGCGGATGCTGCCGACCGGGAGGCGGTCGGGCAATGAAACGGAGCTGGAGGTGCGCCAGAGGCTGGCCGAGGCGACCATGCAGTTGCGGCGCCTCACGCGGTTCATCCTGGGGTTTGTCTGGATCGCCGGGCTGGCAGTGATCTGGTCACAGGTGCTTCCGGCGTTCGAGTTCTTCGAGCGGGTGCAGGTCTGGCCGGAAGTCAAAGTGCTGGAAGAGACTGATCTGGCGGGCGCCGCGGCGCGCCCGCTGCCGGAAAGCGCTGCGGAGCCGGCGAGCCAGGCCACCCCTTCGGCGACCCAGCCGTTAGTTGGATCGGCTTCAGGGGCGCAGCCTCCTGGCGCGGCGGCCGGCGGCTCTACGGACTCGCCATTGTTGCTGTCGGACATTCTGGAGTCGCTGGTGGTTCTGATCTTCACGTTCATTCTCGCCCGGAACTTGCCGGGGGCGCTGGAGTTTGCGGTCCTGCGGCAAATGCCGATCGGCCCCGGGGGCCGGAACGCGCTCACGACGCTGGTGCGGTACTTCATCACCATTGTCGGCGTCAGCGCGGCGGCGGGGATGCTCGGCTTGAGCTGGAACAAGATCCAGTGGCTCGCGGCGGCGCTGACGTTCGGACTCGGCTTCGGGCTTCAGGAGATCTTCGCCAATTTCGTTTCGGGCGTGATCATCCTGATCGACCGGCCGTTCCGCGTCGGCGACGTAATCTCGGTGGGCGACATCGGAGGGTGGGTGACGCGCATCAGCATCCGCGCCACGACCATCACCAAGTGGGACCGCAGCGAGCTGATCGTCCCGAACAAGGAATTCATCACCGGACAGGTAGTCAACTGGACACTATCGAACTCGCTGACGCGGGTAGAGCTCCGGGTCGGGGTCGCCTACGAGTCCGACGTGGAGCAGGTGAGGAAAGTGCTGCTCGAGGTGGCCGAGGCGCACCCGGCGGTGCTGCGGGAGCCGCCGCCGTACGTTGTGTTGATGGAGTTCGCCGCCAGTTCCATCGATTTCGAGCTGCGGGTCTACATCAACTACGACTACGGGCGGTTGACGGTCCGGGACGAGCTGAGCCGGGCGATCGTGCACGCGTTCCGCGAGCATGGGATCACGATCGCGTACCCGCAGCTCGACCTGCACATCCGCTCCGACGAGCGTGAGATCCTGCCGCCGCAGCGATGGCTGCCGCCGGAGCGCGCGCCGCGAGGGATTCAGGACGGAGACGAGTAAACGGACCTGGGACGGCGGGGGCGGCAAGCTGCGCCCGGGTGCGGGACGACGGCCCGTGGCGGGCTGGCAGGGGGCGGAATTGACAGGGGCGCGGCGGCTTTGTTGTAATAATTCATAGCTGTTCGGCGCTGCTCCTCAGTAGCTCAATTGGTAGAGCATCCGGCTGTTAACCGGAGGGTTGCAGGTTCGAGTCCTGCCTGAGGAGCCAGACACCGG
>CAYWXL010000096.1:0-14060 GCA_964461995.1 uncultured Solibacteraceae bacterium | reverse complement strand
ATCGAGGCGGGACGGCTGAAGATACCGGACCGTCCGGGTCTCGGCGTGGATCTGGTGGAAGAGCGGGTGGAGCCGCACCTGTGGGCCCGGTGCCCGCTCTGAAGGCCGGGGGCGGGCCGGCGGTGAAGTTGCAAATCCCGGCGGCGCGCCGGTAACGTGATTCTGATGCTGAAGACAGGCCTGCTCTGCGCTCCGGCTGTTTTGCTTGCCGCGACGCTTCTGGGCGGCTGCACCGCGCGGGAGCCGGCGAAGCGCCCCAACGTCTTACTGATCATTACAGACGACCAAGGCTACGGTGATCTCGGCGCCCACGGGAACCGGGTGATCAAGACGCCGGCCCTGGACAAGTTCCACAGCGAGTCGATCCGCTTCACGAACTTTCATGTCAGCCCCACCTGCGCCCCCACGCGCTCGGCGCTCATGACGGGCCGCTACACCAACGCCACCGGCGCCTGGCACACCATCATGGGGCGTAGCCTGATGAACATCGAAGAAATCACCATGGCCGAAGTCTTCCGCGCCAGCGGCTACCGGACCGGCATCTTCGGCAAGTGGCACCTGGGAGACAACTACCCGTTCCGCCCGCAGGACCGGGGCTTCGACGAGGTGCTCATTCACGGGGGCGGCGGCGTGTGGCAGACGCCGGACTACTTCGGCAACGACTACACCGACGACACTTACCTGCACAACGGCCGCTACGAGAAGTACCAGGGCTTCTGCACCGACGTCTGGTTCGCCAACGCCATCGAGTTCATGCGGAAAGCCGCGGCGCAAGGCCGGCCGTTTTTCTGTTACCTCTCCACGAACGCACCCCACGGCCCGATGTGGGCCCCCGAGAAGTATGCGGCGCTTTACGAGGGCGTCGAAGGTCTCAAGGAGCCGGGCTTCTACGGGATGATTACGAACATCGACGACAACTTCGCCCGGCTGTGGGACTTCCTGAGCCAGAGCGGACTCGAGGAAAACACCATCGTGATCTTCATGACCGACAATGGAACGGCGGCGGGCGAGAAGGTGTTCAACGCGGGGATGCGCGGCAAGAAGGGGAGCCCATACGAGGGCGGCCACCGGGTACCCTTCTTCATCCGCTGGCCGGCGGGCGGGCTCACGGGGCCGCGCGACATCGATACGCTCGCCGCACACATCGACGTGCTCCCCACGCTGATCGACCTCTGCGGGCTGACGCGGCCCGACGGGCCGGAGATGCACGGCCGGTCGCTGCGGCCGCTGCTCTACGGGGAGGCCGACGACTGGCCGGACCGGGTAATCGTCACCGACTCGCAGCGCATGGAGCACATCAAGCGGTGGCGGCGGACGGCGGTGATGACCCAGCGGTGGCGCCTCGTAAACCCGACAATCGACGGCGACCCGGCGCGGCTGGAGCTTTACGACATCCAGGCCGATCCCGGCCAGGAGCGCGACATAGCGGCCGAGCACCCGGAAGTCGTCGAGCGGCTGAAGCAAGCCTATGACGAGTGGTGGAAGCTGACTTCGGTGCGGGCAGATCAGTACTCCCGTATCCAGCTCGGGGGCAGGGAAAACCCGATGAGGCTGACCGCGCACGATTGGCACGGCGACGACGCCCTCAAGATCTGGAGCCAGCGGTGGATCCGCCGGGGACCCGCGGTGAACGGCTGGTGGGCGGTGAGCGTGCGCCGGGCGGGGAGGTTCCGGTTCGAGCTGCGGCGCTGGCCGAAGGAGGTGGACCTGCCGATCACCGCCCCGTACGAGGACAAGGAGCCGAATCGGGAGAAGACGCCGGGGAAGGCGATCGACGCCGTGAAGGCGCGGCTGAAGATCGGCGATTTCGACGAGACTGCGCCGGTGAAGCCGGGCGACAAAGCGGCGGTCTTCGAACTGGATCTGCCGGCGGGGCCAGCGAAGCTTCAGACCTGGTTCTACGGATCGGACGGCGAGGAGCGCGGCGCCTATTACGTCTACGTCGAGCGGCTCTGAGGGACCGGGGGATCATTCGAGGCGGAGCGGGCGATCCAGGACGACGTCGAGGGTGGCGCCGGGGCGCAGTTCTACGTCGCGGCCCCGGGTGAGGAGCACCGTGGCGAGGCCGACCCCGGCTCCAATGCCTGCACCGATGCCCGCGCCTTTCCAGCTGTTGTCGCTGATGCCGCCGATGGAGGCGCCAGTGCCGGCCAGGATGGCGATGCGCGCCGCGTCCCGGCCGTGGTTGGGGCCTTGCTTGATGAGATTTTCGTCCTTCTCGACCTTCTGGCCGCTGCCGGCGGAATCGACGGAACTGACCACTGGGGAAAACGTCAAGGTCTTTCCATAGGGAAGCGTCAGCGTGTCCAGCCGGATCGCGAGTTGAGCGCGGCCCTTCACACGGCCCCCGCGCCGGGCGTGGACGACGACGCCTTGGACATAGCTGTTGGGCGGCACGACGATGCGCCCGTTCACCGTGATCGGGCTGGCGGTGCGCATGTAGACGTAGTCGCCTTGCTGGGCCGTCCGGGTGCTGATGGAGTTGACCATTCGCAGCAGGACGTGGGTGCCGGGCGGGATATCCACGGCGCGCGCGGCGGGCGTCAGGCCCAGGGCGAGCAAAAGCGTGGCGGCGGGGGTCCGCATGGTTGTCCCTCCTTCGTGCTACAACCATGCTAACTCCGGGCGAGGGGAGAAGTTGCGGCGATTTGCGGCTCGCGGGGGCGCGAGGAGTCTGATGAACGACGGAGGAGTGTAAGTGGCCGGCGGGCGAGGCTGTCCCATAGAATCGACGCGTGAGGCGGTTGCGGCGGGTGCGGGCGGTGGCAGCGGCGTGGCTGGGGATCGCCGCCGGAGCCGCCGGCGCGGAGACCTTCGAATACCGGGTGGACTGGCGCTTCTGGCACGCCGGTGACATCGAGCTGCATTACGGGAAGGGCGAGGCGTCGGCCACCTTGAAAACCCGGGGGTTCGTGGACGCCCTTTATCACGTGGACAACCGCTATCGTGTGGAGTTCGGCGAGGGCTGGTGCGCACGGTCGGCCCGGTTCGATGTCCGGGAGGGCGCGAAGCGGCGGGAGATCCGGATCGATTACCAGAAGCCGCCGGGGCGGGTCCGTTATGTGGAACGGGACCTGGTCCGGAACCGGATCGTGCTGAGAAAATCACTGCCGGCGCCGCCATGCGTACATGACGAGCTGACGGCGCTGAACCGGTTCCGGGAAATGCGGCTGGAGCCGGGCAGGGAGGCGTGGCTGGCGGTGAGCAACGGAAAGAAATCGGTGCGAGTACGGGTCCAAGCCTTGGATCGGGATGAGGTACAGACCCCGGCGGGGACTTTCGCCGCAATACGCTATGAGGCGTTTCTGTTCAATAATGTCCTTTACAGGCGCCGGGGACGGTTGCTGTTCTGGCTGACGGACGACGACCGCCGGTTGCCGGTGCAGTTTCAGGTGCGGCTACGCTTCTACTACGGTACGATCACGCTGCGCCTGGTCCGATACGAAAGCCGCTAGAACCGATGCGAACCCTGCTGTTCACCCTACTCTTCAGCCTCACGGCTGTTTCTTTACCGGCCCAGGAAAACGCGCTGCTCCGCGGCGCGGCGGCCGGGAAGGCCTTCACGCGCGCCTTGCAACTCGTCGAGTCCACGATGATCACCGTGCCGGGCCTCGCCCGGGCTGCCGAGCCGATTCTCGAGAACCTGAAGCAGGCGCGGATCAACCTGCAGGCCGCCGGCTACCGCGACTCCTCCCAAACCTATGCCTTTCTGACGAACCTGCGCGCGTATCTCGCGCTTGCCGACTCGCTGCCCAAGCCGTACCCGTTCCCGGAAGAGGCCCGGCGGCAGATGGCCGAATTGCGGTTGTCGGTGGAGCGCTTGGACGCCCACTTCGAAGCTCTGTTGCACCACCTCGAGGTCCGCTTGCGGGACCCCGACCGCGACAACTTGAAGCGCTACGCCGAAGAGAACCTGAAAGTAGGCCCGCCACAGCCCGGCCGGCCGCGGGTGGTTTTTCTTGGAGACTCGATCACCGACGCCTGGCGGCTGAACGAGTACTTCCCGGAGAGCGACTTCATCAACCGCGGCATCAGCGGCCAGATCACCGGCCAGATGCTGGGCCGCATGAAGGCCGACGTGATCGATCTGAAGCCGCGGGCGGTGGTGATCCTCGGCGGTACGAACGACATCGCCCGGGGCGTGGAACTGACGACGATCGAGAACAACCTCACGATGATGGCCGAGCTGGCGAAGGCCCACCGGATCAAAGTGATCCTGGCGTCGCTGCTGCCGGTACACGATTACCACAAGGACCGGAACCCGCGGTTCGAGCGCACGAAGCAGCGGCCACCGAAGAAGATCCTGGATTTGAATGACTGGATCCGGGCCTACTGCCGCCGCGAGCGGCACACGTACCTGGACTACTACTCAGCCATGGTGGACGCCAACGGCTTCCTGAAGAAGGAGCTCTCCGACGACGGCCTGCATCCGAACGCAGCGGGTTACCGGGTAATGGCGCCGCTGGTGTGGAACGCGATCGTCAAGGTGGTTCCGAAATTCGTCGGCCCCCGGCGGCCGCGGTGATCTTACGATTCAAGAACCAAGGTCCAGTGCAATCCGACAGTCCCGCTGTGGTGCTACAAGTCTCGGCGGTTCCGGTATAGTGTGAACATTCCCTATGTGGGCCGGTATACGGCAGGCGGTACGGGTGCTGGCCGGGGGTGCGGTGGCTGGCGCGGCAATAGGGGTCCTCCACACGGTAGTGGAAGCCGCCCGAAGCCACTGGATCGGCTTAGGACTCCACCGGCTGGCTATCACGTCGCTGAAGAGCCGATCTCTTCAGTGGATCTTGATCGGCGCGGGCGTGGCGGCGGCGGTATGGCTCTGCGACCGGGCCTTGGCGATACTGGTCCGCGACGGCGGGCAGGCCGATCGGGTCTTTCGCGGACTCCTTGCCGGGATTACGAGCCTCGGGATATTCGCCTTTTGGGCGTTCCACGTGAACTCGACAACCTTTCGGGCGTCGTGGCGGGAGTTCAAAACAGGGCCGTGGTCGCTGACGCTGCCGCGGGCTGACTGGTCGCCGCTGGTGGTCGCGGCGAACCTCGGAATTCTCCTTATTGCCCTGGCCGTCGGGGCCGGGCTATATTACGTCGTCCCGAAGCGCCAAGACCGGCTGGCGAGTACGAAAGGCCCAGGGAACGGGGTGGGTTGGGTGATTCCGGCAGCCGCTCTCGCAGTCGCTGGTACGGTTCTCTTGCCGAGCATCATCGCTTCCCGCCCCGTGGCGGACGGACGGCCGAACATCATCCTGATCTCAATCGACACGCTCCGCGCAGACCACCTCGGCGCGTACGGCTACCCGCGGGACACGAGCCCGAATATCGATACTCTGGCCCGTGAGGGCGTGGTGTTCGAGAACGCTGTGGCCCAGGCGAACTGGACCCTGCCTTCGCATATGTCGCTTCTCACATCACAAGTTCCGGCCGTCCACGGGGTACGCACTGTGAGGCAACGCCTCGACCCGGCCAAAGTCACATTGGCCGAAATCCTCAAGAACGCCGGATACACGACGGTCGGCATTACCGGCGGTTACAACGTAGATGCGCGGTTCGGCTTCGCACAAGGCTTCGACGAATACACGGGCGACAAGTTCTACCACCTGATGCTCGAGGAAAAGGTGAAGTACGGCCAGGGGGTGCGGCTTTCCTATCTGTTGCCTGACGTCATCGATTTGCTGTCGCGGCCGGCAGCTCGTCCCTTCTTCCTTTTCCTGCACTTCTGGGACACCCATGCCCCGTACATGGCGCACGAAGGTTACATCGAGAAATTCCCGAGCTGGGCGGGGGAGCCCGAGGTCTTCACCCACCAGATGGTGCTGGAACTGAGACGCCATCCGGAAAAGGCCGGTCCTGAAATGCGGGAGCGCATCGTTGCGCTCTACGACAATGAGATCCGCTACGCGGACCGCTACTTGGGCGTCGTGTTCCGGACTCTGCGGGAACGCGGCCTCCGGGAAGACACGATTGTCGTCCTGACGTCGGATCATGGAGACGAGATGCTGGAGCACCGCCTTATCGGCCACGGGGTGGGCCTTTACGAACCAGAGGTCCACATTCCGCTGATCATCACGTATCCGCGGAAGCTGGCGGGAAACAAGCGCATCGCAAGCGTCGCCCGTTCCATCGACATTCCAGTGACGATTCTGAAGCTGGCCGGGGTGGAGCCGCCGGAAAAGGTGGCACGGCAGTTACAGGGCGCCGACCTGTTCGCTCCCGCCAGGGAAAGAAGCGGCCCGCTGCCCGCACTCAGTGAGGGACGGGGAGCGAGCGGGTGCCAGATTGCCTTGCGGATGGGACGGTACAAGCTGATCCGGGATAGTTGCGGCGGCAAGGGCGTGTCCGAGGAACTCTACGACCTGGAATCAGACCGGGCGGAGCGGGTCAATCTGCTCGAGCGGCGACCCGACGTAGCGCTGCAGCTTCGACAAGCGCTAGCCTCGTTGACACGGCAGCACGGCGAACTGGCGGGCGCGCATCCGCCGGAACGAATCGAACTCGACGAAGAGTTCCGGAAACGGCTGCGGTCGCTAGGCTACGTCCAGTAGCGAAGCTCTGGCCTCGAGGCGCACCGATCGCGGTGGCCTCCCGTGGCCCCTCTTCCCGGAACCCAAAAAGACAGAGTCTCCGTCTCACAGTGAGAAGATAGAAAGTAGTAGACCGATGCGCACTCGGGTCGCCATCCTCCTTCTGGGATTTTGCCTGGCCGCCGCCGCTCAGGAAATGACGGTGCGCGCCCTGGTGCAGATGGTGCGCTCGTCGCTCGAGCTCGGACACAAGGACAAGGAGATCGCGAAGTATCTGAAGCGCGTGAAGTTGACCGAGCGGCTCAGCCCTTCGGTGATCGAGGATTTGCAGGGGCTCGGTGCGGGTCCCCGGACGCTCGAAGCGCTGCGAATGCTCCAAGCGGCTTCGGCCGGACTTCCGGAACCCGGGAAAATCGAGCCCAAACGCCGGAAGACGTTGCCCCCTCCGCCGCCGGAAGAGCAGAAGCGCATCATCGAGGGCGTCCGCCAGTACGCGCTCAACTACGTCCGTCAGTTGCCGGACTTCATCTGTGTCCAGGTCACCCGGCGCTACGTGGATCCGAGCGGTCTCGAGTTCTGGCACAAGCTGGATACCGTCACCGCGAAGCTCACCTATTTCGAGCAGAAAGAAGACTACAAGGTCATTCTCATCAACAACCGGCCGGTGGACTTGACGATGGACCAAATCGGCGGCTCGACTTCCACGGGCGAGTTCGGCACGATGATGAAGGAAATCTTCGACCCGGAAACCGAGACCGAGTTCCGCTGGCTGCGCTGGGGGAAGCTGCGGGGACGCATTTGCCACGTCTACAGTTATTTCGTGCGCCAAGACAAGTCCAAGTGGGTGATCAGCTACGAACGAAAGCTGCGCACAGTGCCGGCTTACCGGGGGCTCATCTACGTGGACCGCGACACAGAGCTGGTGACCCGCATCGTGCTCGAGGCGGTGAACATCCCGCCCAGTTTCCCCGTTCAGCAGGCCCGCACCGTGCTCGACTATGACTTCGTGGAAATCAGCGGACGGCCGTACATGCTGCCGCTGAAGTTCGAGATGCGGATGCGCCAGGGCCGGATGCTGGTGAAAAACGAGGTGGAGTTCCGGATGTACCGGAAGTTCGGCGCCGAGGCGGTAATCAAGTTCGAGACGCCGGACGAGCTGCCCGACGAAATGTTCTCCGAGGAGCCGCCCTCCCAGGAGCAACAGCCGCCACAGCAACAACAATAGCGGCGCGGGCGCCGTTTTCAATAGACGCCGAACTCGTAAGCGGCCTCAAGCATCGCCTCGAAGTTTTCGGGGGGCACGTCGGCAAGCACGTTGTGGATCTGGCAGAAGACGTAGCCGCCACCGGGCATCCAGATCTCCAACCGCCGACGGACGTCCTCGCGGACCTGGTCCGGCGTCCCGTGGATGAGCACCTGCTGGGTGTCGCAGCCACCGCCCCAAAATGTCAGATCCCTGCCGAATTCCCGCTTGAGCCGCTCCGGTTCCATGTGGCGGGCCGAGGTCTGCACGGGGTTGAGGATCTCGACGCCCGCCTCAATGAGGCTCGGGATGAGCTGATAGACGCCGCCGCAGTTGTGCATGAACAGACGCGCGCCGCTCAATTCCTTGATGCGAGCGTAGATTTTCTTGTGCCGCGGCAGGAACAGCTCGCGGTAGCTGTCCGGCGAGAGCTGCGGTCCGCTTTGCATACCCAGGTCGTCGCCAACGACGACGACGTCCACCAGACCCTTGAGCGGCGGCAGAAGTTTTTCGACGAATTCGAGATGGTGGTCGGTGAGGCGGTCCAGGAAACGTGCGTAGCGGCGCTTCTCGCCGGCCACATAAAGGTAGACGTTCTCCATGCCGAAGAGCATCTGGCTCCACTCAAAAAGATTGCAGCCCACGGCCAGCGAGACCGCGTAGCCGGCCTCGCGCAGGCTACGGGCGGCGGTGGCGATCTCGGCGATGCGAGCCTCGCTGAGCGGTTTGTCGTACGGAGGCGCCGGTATGGCGGCCCAGATCACTTGGTCCATCATCGGACCTAGCGGTCCCTCGTAATCGAGGCCGGCCTCGGCCAACGGCCACCAGGTCTGGTCGATGTAGAAACCATCCGCCGGGATACGGCCGATGGGGATGCCTGTCTGGTCCCGGACGACCAGATCGCCGTTGACGCGTTCCGGCTCGAACCAACTCGGGACCAAGGCGGGCGAGCCGTCGGGCAAGGTCCAGGGTTTCGTGTCTTCGGGACGGAAGAAGGCCCGCCCGAGATCGACGGCGTCCACGTGAAACCGTTGGAGGAACCAATCCTCGGGTTGGGCGAGTTGCTGGATCAGATCGTAGACGAAGGTGTGACCGCCGGCGACGCCCAGGCGCTTCTTCAGGGCGTTGTACGCGATGGCCATGCTGCCGGTGGACCGCATCGAGCCGTGGTCGATGGGGACACGGTCCGGCTCTTTGTGGGCGAGGGCAGTGAGAACGCGCTCACGCGGCACCATAGAGGACATTGTCCGTTTAGTGTATCGCCGCCGCGATGATGATGGACAGCGAGAGCGAGACGAGGCCCACGAAGACAGCGAGCGCGGTGTTTCGTTCCTCCAGAATCTGCTGTCGGAACGGGGCGAGGAAAAGGTTGGCGAAAGGCCGGAACAGGAGCCCGAAAGCGATCAGGCCCAACGCCAGAAACAAGACCGCCGTGAGAAAGCTTGCAACATTGAAATACATGGTGGCACCAATCCTTGCCCGCCGGTGCGGCGGCCGCGCCTTGAAGGGTAGGCGCGGAACCATCTATCATAATAGGAGTCGGCTCACTGTCTGAATTCCCCGGAATTCCCTTTGAGCACAGCCAGATCGCACATTGCGAAAACCACCGGCAGAGAGGGGGTGAAGTAGAGTTTGGCTTACGTGATCGTTCAGGACGGGGAAACCCTGGAGAGCGCCCTGCGCCGCTTCAAGCGGAAGGTGCAGCAAGAGGACATCATCAAGGAGATCAAACGTCACTCCTATTACCTGAAGCCTGGTGAAAAGCGGCGCCTGAAGCAGGCGCTGGCCCGCAAGAGGAGCCGCAAGAAGCGGGCGAAGGAGATGGAATAACCTTTCCACGGCTTCCCACCCCCAATCGTTGAGATTTCGCGGCGCTGCCTGCCGGCAGCGCCGTTCTTCTTTTTTGATACCGGCGGCCGCCAGCCCTACCGAAGAGCCTTTTCGATGTCGCTCTTGACGAGTCTGTAGCCAGCGGGTTCCGTCTCGACGAGGGCGGCGTCTACGGGCGCGCTCGAGAAATTGAAGTAGCGGATCTCGAGCTCGATCAAAGAAGCAGGGCCTTGCTGACCGGAGGCGTCCGGCTCCTGGGGAGGCGGCGGTTCCGGCTCCTTGTTCTTCTTCCGTCCGAACCCGCCGAAGCCCCCGAAACCGCCCAGAGCTTTCTTGATCGACTTGCCGGCGCTCGCCTCTTCCCGGGGTTCTTGCTTCGCCGCCGGGGGCTTGGACTGACCGATCTCAACGCCGGAGGTTCCGAGGGCCGCCTGCTGCATCACCGGCATCCCGTCGATCTTCGCCAGCGCGTCGTATATTTCGGCCAGTTCCTTTTCCGAGGCCTTACTCATCGAGGTCATCATCTTCATGGCGGAGCCGGGCGCCCAATCCAGCTTCTCGGCGAGCTTGCGCTGGAAGTCCCGGACTTCACTATACCCGCGCACCGGGTCGCCGACCCAGGAGCGCACGAGCATCTCCATGGCGCCGGTCTCCCCGGACTTGGGATCCTGGCCCGCGAACGAGAGGCGAATGTCATAAGCCTTCGCCGGAAGCCCGTTGATGAGCTGCGTTTTGCCGGTCTCTTCGACCCTCACGCTCATGTCGAGTTCGGCGCCCTCCGACTTCTTGTCCCTCGCCTTCGCCGACATCAGCTCCATGTACTGCCGCATTTGCTCGAAGGTAACCACGGTGCGCCGCCTCTTTTTCGGGTAGAGGGTAGTAACAGTTTCGGCGTCCAGGTCGGTGATGCTGATCTGATCTTCTCCGATTACCGCCATGCGCGGGCCCTTTATGACCACGCGGGTGCGCGCGGGGCGCGTGGCGCGTTTGGAGAAGACCCCAGCGGCCTTCAGCACGCCGTGCATCGCCCCGCCGGTGACCTTGGTCTCTTGCTCGTAACTGAAGTCGGCGCGGGCTCCGGCGGCGAGCGCCAGCGCCGTGAAACAAAGGCACAGGGCACGGAATTTCGGCTTCAAGAACAACCTCCTCCTGGAAAGAGATCGCGGGAGTCGGCCCCCCGATGGGTCCATCATAGCAGCCACGGTGGTCCGGGACCGCGCCCGCGTCATAAAATAATCGCTTCATGGCCCACAAATCCCTTTCCGGCAAGAAAGCCCTGATCACTGGCGCCAGCAAGGGCTTGGGAAAAGCAATGGCTCTGGCCTTGGCGCAAGCTGGCGCAGGGGTGGCGCTCGTGGCGCGGGACCGGGAGAAGCTCGGGCAAGTCGCCGCGGAGATCCGAGGCCGCGACGGCGAAGCCGAGGTTTTTCCGGCCGACGTAACTTCCGAAGAACAGGTGCAGCGACTGGCCGAGGAGGTCACGGGGCGTTTCGGCGGCCTGGACATTCTGATCAACAACGCCGGCATCAACATCCGGAAACCCGTAACCGAGCTCTCGTTCGAGGAGTGGAAGACGGTCCTCGACACGAACCTCACGAGCGTCTACTTGATGTGCCACTACTTCGTGCCTCACATGAAGGGCCGCGGCTGGGGCCGGATCATCAATATGACATCGATCATGAGCTGGGTGGCGCTGCCGGGCCGAACGGCGTACGCGGCCAGTAAGGCCGGTCTCCTCGGTTTCACGCGGGCCCTGGCTCTCGAGCTGGCCGATGAGGGCATCACGTGCGTAGGGATCAGCCCCGGGCCGTTCGCGACCGAGATGAATCAGGTCCTCATGCAGGATCCTGAAGTGAATGCCCAGTTCATGGCCCGGGTGCCGCTCAAGCGGTGGGGGAGGGTGGAAGACATCGGCAAGCTGGCTGTCTATTTGTGTTCCGACGAGGCCGGCTATATCACCGGGACGGACATTCTAATCGACGGCGGCTGGACCGCCCAGTAGCAACCGTCTCACGGCATTCGCGCGGCGCCGAAAGGCCGATCTGGCCGCCAGCGCGAGCCGCAAAAGAAAATGACAGAAGCTCTCCGGATCCCCCACGCCCGTTTGCGTGAGATCGCGACGCGCCTGCTCGAGGCACTGGGGGCGCCCACCGAAAAGGCGGCGCTGGTGGCGGATTCGCTAGTGGCGGCGAACCTGCGGGGCGTGGATTCGCACGGCGTCCACCTACTTTCCTACTACGCCGAGCATCTGCGCCGCGGCTTGATCGACGCCCGGGCGGACGGGCGGGTGCTTTCCGAGAACGGTTCCTGCCTGCTGTTCGATGGCGATCACACCTTCGGGCAATGGGTTTCGGCGCAGTGTTGCGACCACGCGGTGCGGCTGGCCCGGGAGCACGGCTTGGGGATGGCGGTGGCGCGGAACTCGAACCATTTCGGGGCGGCGGCGTATTGGGGGGAGCGGATCAGCCGGAACGGCATGATCGCGATGGTGATGTCGAACGCCTCCCCCTCGGTACCCCCGTGGCAAGGCCGAGAGGGCCGTATCGGCACGAATCCGATGTGCGTCTCCTTGCCCACGACGGGGCGCGGCGCGTGGCTGCTGGACATGGCGACCACCACGGTGGCAAAGAACCGGATCCTGCGGGCCGAAGCCAACAACGAGCCCACGATCCCCGCCGGCTGGGCGATGGACGAGGAGGGCGTGCCCACCACCGAGACAAAGAAGGCCAAGCTGCTGATGCCCTTGGGCGGTTACAAGGGGAGCGGACTGGGCCTGCTCTGCGAGATCCTGTCTGGGGTGCTGGGCGGCGGCGCCATCGGGCTGGCCGTGGGGGGCACGTACCTGTTCGACCGGCGGATGAACACCAGCCACATGTTTCTGGCGATCGAGGTCGAACGGTTCCTGCCGCTCGAGGAGTTCCAGCAGCGGATGGAAAAACTGGTGGCGGAGATCAAATCCAGCGCGCCCGCCCGGGGTTACGATGAGGTATTGGTGGCCGGCGAGCCGGAGCAGCGGATCCAGGAGGAGCGGTCGAAGGAAGGGATTCCGGTGGATCCAGGGACGTGGGAGGCCCTGGCTCGGCTGGCGCGCGAGACTGGCGTCGAACTGGAGCCGTGAAGCCGTTGGCGCGGCAGCCGGGCGCCGGCCGGATGCTAAGATTGCTGATCGATGGAGAAGAAGGTGGCGCGCCGGTACTGGATCCGCGGCCTGGTGCAAGGGGTCGGGTTCCGGTACTTCGTCGAGCGGGTAGCCTACGAACTCGGCGTCTCCGGCTGGGTGCGCAACCTGCCCGACGGGCGGGTGGAAGTCTACGCCGTCGGGACGCCTGAGCAATTGAAGGAATTTGAGGGGTATTTGTGGCGCGGACCCCGGTGGGCCGACGTGCGGGGCGTCGATGCGCAGGAGGCCGCGGTGGAGAGAGTCTCGGGCTTCCGGATCACGGGTTAAGCGGCTGAGCGGCGGTGCTAGAATCAGGGGTTTCGAGCGCCGCCCGGCTCGCGGGCACCGGGCGGTGCTGGGCCGCCCGCCATTGCTGGCCGGGGGGCAAACGAGGACATGGAATCCGATGGAAGAACTCAAAAAACTGATCCGTGAGGTGCCGGATTTTCCGAAGCCGGGCATTCTCTTTTACGACATCACGACCTTGCTCAAGGATCCGGACGGGCTGCGCCGGGTGAGCGACGCGCTCAAGGACGCCGTTGCCGGCGAGGAGTTCGACGTCGTGGCCGGCATCGAGTCGCGGGGCTTCATCTTCGCTCCCATCCTGGCCCGCAAGCTCGGCAAGGGCTTCATCCCAGTGCGCAAGCCCGGCAAGCTGCCGGCGGCGACCGAAAAGGTGGAGTACGAACTCGAGTACGGTACCGACGCCGTCGAGGTGCACCGCGACGCCATCTCGAAGGGGACGCGGGTGCTCGTCGTCGATGACCTGCTGGCCACCGGCGGCACGGCGGCGGCGGTGGCGCAGCTTGTCGAGAAGCTGGGCGGCGAGGTGGCGGCTTTCGCCTTCGTCATCGAGCTGGACTTCCTGAAAGGCAGGGAGAAGCTGTCGCGCTACCGCGTCCACAGCCTTCTACACTACGAGTCATGAGCACCGGGCCCCGGCGGGCGAGCGTGCGCGCCCTGGCGAAGATCAATTTGACGCTGCGCGTTCTCGGCCGACGGCCCGATGGCTTCCACGAGCTCCGAACCGTATATCAAACGATCTCGCTGGCGGACCGCCTGGAGATCGCCTACACGCCCGGCCGGGGTCGCCGGGTGGAGATCGAGACCGAGCTGCCCGGCGAGCCGCAGGAGAACCTGGCGGTGAAAGCCGCCGAGGCGGTGATGGAGCGCGGGCGGATCCGAGGCGCGGTGCGGATCCGGCTGGAGAAGCGAATCCCGGCGGGCGGGGGTCTCGGCGGCGGCTCGAGCGACGCCGCGGCGGTGCTGCTGGCGCTGCCCGCGTTGGCCGGGCGCAACC
>CAYWXL010000095.1:0-14161 GCA_964461995.1 uncultured Solibacteraceae bacterium | reverse complement strand
TTGATGCCGATGCGGAGGCGGTCGGCGCGGTCGAGCAGCATGGCGACGCCGTGGGCTTCGAGGTACTCGTCGACGGCCTCTTTGGCGCCGGCGTAGTCGCCGTAGTCGTCGATGATCAGGACGCCGCCGGGGACTAGCAGGGGGAATAGGGCCTCCATTTCGGCTCTGGTGGAGTCGTACCAGTCGGTGTCGAGGCGCAGAAGGGCGATTCGGTCAGGCCGGTGCACGGCGAGCGTCTCGCGGACGTCGCCCTCGACGAGGCGGATCTTGTCTTCCGGGTATCCGGTGCTCAGCAGGTTGGCGCGGACTTCGGCGGCGGCGACGCCGTGCCAGGCGCGGCGTGCGGGCTGGAAGTGCGCGGCGGGGACGCCGGAGAAGGTGCGGTCGCGTTCCGAAGAAGCGGTCATGCCGCTGAAGGTGTCGTAGAGCCAGATCTCGCGGGTGAGCGAGCCGAGGGAGCGCAGGGTGAGGGCGGCGCACATGGCGCTGCCACCGCGCCAGACGCCGCATTCAACGAAGGCGCCCGGAATGCGGCGGGCCTCAATGTAACGGACGGCTTGCCAGAGGGCGAAGACGCGCTCGATGGACGTCATGGTGAAGGGACGGCAGCGGCGGTAGATCTCCATGAACTCTCTTTCGCTGTAGACGTCCCCAAGCGAGACCGAGAGACGGCGGAGCTCCAGGCCGACGGGTTCGAGGAGCCGGTTGAAGAGACGTCCGAGAAAACGGGCGAGGGCGGCTGGCCGATAGAGCGGCATGGGTTTGCAGATTCCTGCGGCGCCCACGGAGGGCGGCCGGGGATGTCCTGTGGAGCGCACCGCCCTGGCGAGTCAGGGGTCCGCGCCGACGATCACGACGGGCACCCCGCCGCGCCAGCGCGCTCCGGGCCAGTCTACCAGATCACGCGACCCCATGGACGGCAGATTCGGAGGGCGGGCCAGGTGGGGGCCGGTGGAGAAGGGCGCACTGAACGTGCAATTTCTGCTCGCCGTCGCGCAAGTTTTGCGACGACGGCGGCGCCGCGGTGCTGAGATACGAGGGATTACCGGCGGCAGCGCGATTGCATCCCGTAAAGTGGTAGTAAGAGAGGGAGGTCCGGGTATGAAACGCCTGATCGTTTGGGGGCTGCTTGGCGGGGCGGCGCTAGCCGGCGCCGCGCCGCAGCAGATGCCGATGATGCACCGGTTCAACGCCGACAAAGTCCGGACGGTGGAAGGCAAGATCCGGAGGGTGCAGGCCGAGTGCGGCCACGGAATGCCGTTCCTGGTGGTCGAGAGCGGCAAGTCCACCGTGAAAGTGGTGCTGGGCTCGATGCGATATCTGCTGAGCAAGGACTTCAATCCGAAGGCTGGCGAGAAGGTCCGCGTGGAGGGTTTCGCGGCGGGCGAGGGAGAGGTGGTGGCGCGGTCGGTCACCCTGGTCGGCAGCGGCGAGACGCTGGAGTTGCGAGACGAGGAGGGGCAGCCACTGTGGCACCGGGGCCACCACGGGCACCACGGACACCACCACCATTCGCAATCGCCGGAGGAAAAGCCGTGAAAGGGATCGCCGTACTGATTCTGCTGTTGGCTGCGGGCGCTCCGGGCGCTCCGCTTACCGAGGCGCAACAGGCGCGCGCCGATGAGCTGAAGCACCGCCTGATGGCCCCCTGCTGCTGGAGCGAGACGGTGGCCGAACACCGCAGCGAGATCGCGCTCGAGATACGGGAAGAGATCGACCGCATGGTCGCCGAAGGCAAGAGCGACCGGGAAATACTCGATTACTACAAGGCGCAGTATGGGATGCGCATTTTGACCGAGCCGGAAGGCGGCCTGTTCTGGGTAATGAACGTGGTTCCGGTGGCGGCGCTGGTGTTCGGGGCGGCCGTTGTCGGCGTGCTCATCCGGCGGTGGGTCAAGGCTCGGCCGCCGGAGGCGGCCGACGCGAATCCATGAGCGGCGGGCGCGTGCGGCCGGAGGAGCCAATTGCAGACGGGTTGCATTTTGAGCTTACTCCCTAATAAGATGTGTTTGTACATTTTCTCTATCGAGAACTGAGGGAGCATCGTATGATCTATTCACGTTCCGCCGAGTACGCCATCCGGGCGTTCGTTTACCTGGCAGACGTGCCGGAGGGGAAGTACGCGATGGTGAAGAACATCGCGGAAGAGTGCGACATTCCAACACACTTTCTAGCGAAGATTCTGCAACAGCTTGCCCGCAAAGGGTTTTTACGCTCGAGCAAGGGGCCGACTGGGGGGTTCACCTTGCGCCGGCCGGCGGATGAGATCAATCTGCTCGAAATCGTGGACGCGATCGACGGCCTGGAGGAATACCAGCGGTGTCTCGGCGGGATGGCCGAGTGCAATGACGACGCGCCGTGCGGGATGCACGATTCCTGGAAGGAGTTGCGGGCGCGTATACTGGATTACTTAGAGGACACCTCGATCGCCGACGTAGCCGAAGCGCAGCGCAAGAAGCGTGAGGCTCTTGCCCGGAAGGAGAAGCGGGCCAAGAAGCTGGCGAAGGTCGAGGAAGGCTGAGGCGGAGGACGGGCAGGGAAATGCGGCGCCGCCGGCGCCGGTCTCATTCAGCAGGAGGTAAATATGGGCAGTTCCGTACTGGTCCCAATGGTTGTGGAGCAGACCTCGCGGGGGGAGCGAGCCTTTGACATCTACTCGCGGCTCCTCAAGGAGAACATCATCTTTTTGGGGACGCCGATCGACGACAACGTCGCGAATCTGGTCATCGCTCAGATCCTGTACCTCGCTGCGGAAGATCCGGAGAAGGACATTTCCCTGTACATCAACTCGCCGGGAGGCTCCATCACCGCGGGTCTGGCGATTCTAGACACGATGCGGCTGGTGGAACCCGACATCGTGACCTACTGCGTCGGACAAGCGGCTTCCATGGCAGCGGTATTGGTGGCGTGCGGGACGAAGGGCAAGCGTTACAGTCTGCCGCACTCGCGGATTCTGATCCACCAGCCGTCGATGAGCGGGCTGGCCGGGCAGGCGGCCGACATCGACATCCACGCCCGGGAGATCCTGCGGATGCGGGAGACGCTGAACAAGATCCTGGCCGAAGCGACTGGGCAGGACGTGGAGAAGGTGGCCCGCGACGTGGACCGCGACTACATCATGGACGCCCAGCAGGCGCTCGAGTATGGCATGATCGACCGGATCATCGCCACGCGTGAGCCAGCGGCTGTCCGCGTAGGCTGAGATTCCGAGAGCCGGGCCGCCGGGATAGGCCTGGACATTCCCCAGATCCGTTGTGGGACGCTGGACAGGTGAGCTGCGCCCATTGCTTTCCCGCCGGTATCCGCGGATGCGGGACACGATTTCCGGACTAAGTCAATCGACCGCTTGGGGAGTTTGCGTCCCTTGGGCAGAGGCGAGGATGGGCCCGGGGGCGAGGCGGCGGTGGATGAGCGCCGCGTACTGGTCCCGGGCGGGGGCGAACTCGCGCATCTGTTGAGCAGTGAGGCGGCGGGCGCGCGGGGGCTTGAGCCGCTCGAAGTTCAGGTACTTGCCGTTCTTGAGTATCCGGAAGTCCAGGTGCGGCCCGGTGGCGAGGCCGGTAGCTCCGACTAAACCGATACGCTGGCCCTGGGCCACGCGCTGGCCGCGGCGGACGAAGATCCGCGAGAGGTGGAGATAGCGCGTCTCGAAGCCGTTGGCGTGGCGGATCTTGACCATTCTGCCGGCGCCGCCGGACCAGCCGGCGAAGATGACCCGGCCGGAGGCGATGGCCTGGACGGGCGTTCCTTTCGGGGCGGCGTAATCGACTCCCAAGTGCGGCCGGTAGATCTTGAGGATGGGGTGAAAGCGCCGGCGTGAAAAGTGGGAGCTGACGCGGGCGCTGAACTTGAGCGGCGAGCGCAGGAAGGCGGCCTGGAGGGAGCGGCCGTCGCGCGAGTAATACTGCGGCTTGCCGTCCGGATCGGGGAAGAGGAAGCCCTCGTAGAGCGTGCCGGAGTTGTTGTAGCGAGCCGCCAAGATGCGCTTGTAGGTGGGCGGCTGCCCGTTGAAGTACTCCTTCTTTTCAACCAGGAGGCAGAAGTCGTCGCCGCGACGGGGATCGGTGTAGAAGTCGATGTCCCAGGCGAAGATCTCGGCCATGGCGAGGGCGAGCTCGGGCCGCTCGCCGGCGGCGGCGATGCTCTCGAAGAGGGAGCCTTCGAGGATGCCGCAAACGGCGACGGTGCGGATGACGCCGGGGATCTCCTCGACAGCGGCGGTGAAGCTGCCGGAGGCGCGCATCACTGTGAGCTGGTGATCCGGGTCTACCGGGTATTCCAGCGCTTCGACCGTGCCGGCTGCCGGCGAGCGTTTCAGCACCAGATCCGTGCCAGCGCGGAATTTCCGGACGTCGAAGGCGCGGCGGACGGCGTTGACGATTTCGAGGCGGTCGGCGCGCGGCACGCCGGCGCGGTTCAACAGGACTTCCAAGGTATCGCCGCGACGGATGCGGAGGCGCTCGGTGACGAGCTCGGGATCCGGGCCAGAATTGTCTTGTTGTTGCACCGCTTCGGCGTTGGGGGAAGCGAGCGCGGCGGGGTCCGGCGGGTGGCGGAAGGCGGTCGCCAGTAGGGCGGCGCCGATAGCGCCTACGATCACGGAAGCGAGCACGAGAGCGGCGGGACGTTCCATCAGGCGCGCGCCTCCTCTCCGGGCGCCGACACAAGGGAGGCGCGCCCAGGGTTTCTCCGCCAGGGAAAGCCACCGGTCAAGAAATCCACAAAGCCCAGAGAGAAAACATGCACTCCCAATAATGTACACGAACCGCAGGTTCTGTTGGCAAGCGGAAATGCAAGCCCCACCGAGGGGCCGGGGATGGAACAGCAGCGAATCAGGCTGAGCGCGTGGAAGTATAGCAAAAGTGCATTTAAGAGTAACAGAGGTCTTAATCGGTTATAATGACGAGGGCACGTCCTGAGGAGGCATACGGCGGTGATTCGAAAGGGGAAGATCCTCATCATCGATGACGACCGCCGATTCCGGGAAACTCTTGCCCGCCGCCTAGGCTCGCAAGGCTACGTGCCGCACACCTGCTCGAGCGCCGTGGAGGGGCTCGCGGCGATCGACGAACAACGTTGGGACCTGGTGCTGACCGAGGCGCGGATCAATGGCGCGGCCGGCGAGGGGCTTCCTGCCCGCATCAAGACCTTGCATCCGGAGCTGCCGGTGATCGTGGTGACGTCGCACCCATCGGTGGAAGACGCGGTGCGGTGCCTGAAAGCCGGGGCGGAGGAGTATTTCACAAGGAAAGTCGATTTCAACGAACTGCTCCGGGCGATCGAGCAGGCGCTGGAGCGCTGGCGGGCGCGGCGTGAGGTGGAGAGGCTGCGGGCGAACCTCAAGGAGGTGTCGCCGGTCTCCGAGCTGGTGGGCCGGAGCGCCGCCATGGTGCGGGTCCGGGAGCAAGTGGAGACGGTCGCCTCGACCGACGCCACGGTGCTCATTACGGGGGAGCGGGGCACGGGCAAGGAGATTGTCGCGCGAGCGATCCACGCCGGAAGCCTGCGGAGCCAGATGCCGCTGGTGGTGGTACGGTGCGGCTCGCTGCCCGAGAAGCTGCTCGAGGAAGAGTTTTTCGGACGGGAGCCAGCGGCGGGTGAGGACTACGGGGCGAAGAAAGGGAAGTTCGAGATCGCCGACGGCGGCAGCGTGTTCCTTGATGAGATCAGCGAGATCAGTCCGCGGCTGCAGGCGGAGCTGCTGAACGTGATGGAGACGAAGGAGGTCTTCCGGCTGGGGGGCTCGAAGCCGGTGCGGGTGGACTTCCGGTGGATCGCGGCGAGCAACCGGAAGCTGGACGCGCTGGTGCGCGAGGGGCGGTTCCGTGCCGAGCTGTTCTACCGGCTGAACGTCTTCACCATCGAGCTGCCGCCGCTGCGGGAGCGCCGGGAGGACATCCCGCTGCTGGTGGACCACTTCCTGCACAAATACGCCTCGCTGATGAACCAGCCGGCGCCGAAGATCTCTAAGAGAGCGATGGATCTGCTGCTGGCGCATAGTTGGCCGGGGAACGTGCGGGAACTGGAGAACGCGGTCGAGCGCGCCCTGCTGCTGAGCAACGGTGGCGAGATCAAGCGGTCGCACCTGCCGTTCCAGTTCGAGCAGAGCAAGGACGAAGAGGGGCTCAGTCTCGCCGAGGTGGAGCGGCGGCACATTGAACGGGTGGTGGAGCACACGGGTTGGAACCTGTCGCGGGCGGCCCGGATCTTGAAGATCGACCGCACGACGCTCTACAACAAGCTGCGGCGCTACGGGCTGCGGTAGCGGACCCTCAGCGTACGACGCCTTCCAAGGGGCTGGAGGCGGTGGCGTAAAGCTTTTTCGGAATGCGGCCGGCTTCGTAGGCGAGCCTGCCGGCCTCGACGGCGTGTTTCATGGCGACGGCCATCTTTTCCGGGTCCCCAGCTTGGGCGATAGCGGTGTTCATGAGGATGCCGTCGAAGCCCATTTCCATGGCTACGGTGGCGTCGGAGGCGGTGCCGACGCCGGCGTCGATGATGAGCGGCACCTCGGTGATCATCTCGCGGAGGATGCGCAGGTTCGAGACGTTCTGGATGCCGAGGCCGGAGCCGATGGGGGCGGCCAGAGGCATGACGGCGGCGGCGCCAGCATCGACGAGCTTCTTGGCAACGATCAAATCGTCGTTGGTGTAAGGCAGCACGACGAAGCCTTCCTTGACGAGGATGCGGGTGGCCTCGAGCAGGCCTTCGGTGTCCGGAAAGAGCGTCTTTTCGTCGCCGATCACCTCGAGCTTGATCCAGTTCGACAGGCCGACCTCGCGGGCGAGGCGCGCCGTGCGCACGGCCTCGTCGGCGTTGTAGCAGCCGGCGGTGTTGGGGAGGATGAAGAACTTGTCGCGGTCGATGTAGTCGAGCAGCGACTCCTTGCTCCGGTCGGTCAGGTTCACACGCCGCACGGCGACGGTGACCATTTCGGCGCCGGAAGCCTCGTGGCAGCGTCTCATCTCCTCGAAGCTGCGGTATTTCCCGGTACCCACGATGAGGCGGGAGCGGAATTCACGATCGGCGATTTTCAGCATTCCAGACATGGCGTCACTCTCTCACGTGCGGGAGTCGCGGTTCGGAGGCCCGGGGCGTGCGTCCGGCCTTCCGTCCGCATCGCAGCGCATCAGAATCCTTCCAACAGATGGCCCATGCGCTCTTTCTTCGTCCGCAGGTAGTTTTCGGCCGTCTCGCAGTACTCGGCCTGGCAAGGCACACGCTCGACGATCTCGATGCCGCTACGTTCGAGGGCCTGGATCTTGTCGGGATTATTTGACAGCAACCGGACCCTGTGGATGCCGAAGTAGAGCAGGATCTGGGCCGGCAACTCGTAGCTGCGCAGGTCGGCGGCGAAGCCGAGGCGCTCGTTGGCTTCGACCGTGTCGGCGCCTTCGTCCTGCAGCTCGTAGGCCCGGAGCTTGTTCAGCAGGCCGATGCCCCGGCCCTCTTTGTGCTCGTAGATGAGCAGGCCGCGGCCCTCGTCGGCGATCATGGCCAGCGAAAGCTCGAGCTGCGCTCGGCAATCGCAGCGGAGGCTGTGGAACACATCGCCGGTGAGGCACTGAGAATGGATGCGGACGAGCGGGGCCGGATCGCCGCGCAAATCGCCCATCTTGAGCACCACGGCCTCTTCGACTGACCGCCCGTTGCGACTTTCAAATCCGAAGATGCGGAAGTGCCCAAAACGTGACGGGAAGTCGGCCTCCGCCACCTTGTGCAACTCGGTTGCAAGTCTTGTCGGCATTACAGGAAACGTGCAGGCTCCGAGTTCCGGCAGACCCATTTTCATTATAGCGGCCTGCAACGGGCCGAGCCCGCGGTGGGAGTGGGGAGCCGGGGAATGGAAGCGTTGAGCTAGGGCCGCGCAGAAGAGCGCCGCGGGGGCGGCGCAGAGGCCGGCTCTCAGGGGTGCGGCGAAGTTTGACACTTTTCGAAAGCCCTTGTTACAGTGGGCTTTCCGGGTGGTGGGAACCGGTTGGACGAAGAAAGCGGCGTCCGGAATCGCGGGCGCCAGGCAGCCATGAGTGGTCTCAAGAAGACTCCCCTGAACGAAGCGCATCGGCGTCTCGGAGCGCGGATGGTGGACTTCGGCGGCTGGGAGATGCCGGTGCAATACAGCTCGATTATCGAGGAGCACCGGGCGGTGCGGACGGCGGTGGGGCTGTTCGACGTGAGCCACATGGGGGAGATCGAGATCCGGGGCCCGGAGGCGCTGGCGCTGACGAACTACGTTACCGTCAACGATGCCGCGAAGCTGACGCCCGGGCGGGCGCAGTACTCGGCGCTGCTCTACGAGCACGGCGGATTCGTGGACGACATCCTGGTGCACAAGGTGGCCGACGACCACTTCTTCCTCTGCGTGAACGCCTCGAACCAGGAGAAAGACTACGAGCACATTCGCGGGGTGAACCGCTGGGATGCGGAAGTAGTGTTTGCGAGCGCGCGGTACGTGCAGCTCGCCATTCAGGGGCCGAAGGCGCTCGAGACGCTACAGAAGCTGACGCGGGTGCAGCTTGAGGAGATCCGCTACTACCGTTTCACGGACGGAGACGTGCTTGGACTCCCGGCGCGGATCGCGCGCACCGGCTACACGGGCGAGGACGGCTTCGAGATCTACATCGGTCCGGCGGAGGCCGAGCGGATTTGGAACGCGGTGCTCGAAGCGGGCGAGGAGTTCGGCATCCGGCCGTGCGGGCTGGGGGCGAGGAACACGCTGCGGATGGAAGCCGGCATGGCGCTTTACGGCCATGAGATCGACGCCTCCATCAACCCGTTCGAGGCCGGCCTCGGCTGGATCGTGAAGATGGACAAGGGCGACTTCCTGGGCCGGGCGGCGCTCGAGAAGGCGCGGGAGAGGGTGCGCCGGAAGCTGATCGGATTCGAGGTGACCGGACGCGGCATCGCGCGCGACGGCTACGAGGTGCTGATCGACGGCGCCCTGGCGGGCTGGGTGACCAGCGGAGGGCCGTCGCCGACGCTCGGCAAGAACATCGGCATGTGCTATCTGCCCGCGGACCAGGCGGAGCCCGGGCGCAAGATAGAGATTCTGATCCGCGACAGGGCGGTGGAGGCCGTGACGGCGCCCATCCCGTTCTACAAGCGGAAAAGGTGAGAGCAAATGGCAGCGACATACCCGGAGAAGTACCGTTACACGAAAGAGCATGAATGGGTGGTCGTCGAGGGCGACACGGCGACCATCGGCATCACGGACCATGCCCAGAAAGAGCTGGGCGACGTGGTCTATGTGGACCTGCCGCAACCCGGGGACGCTGTGGTGGCGGGCAAGACGATGGGGTCGGTCGAGTCGGTGAAGGCCGTCTCGGACCTGTACTCACCGGTGACCGGAGAGGTGATCGAGGTGAACGAGAAGCTCGCCGACGCGCCGGAGAAGGTGAACGAAGATCCCCACGGCGAGGCCTGGATGGTGAAGGTACGGCTCTCGAACCCGGCGGAAGTCGAGAGCCTGTTGACGGCGGCGGAGTATCAGTCCTACATAGAAGGGAGCGAATCGTAAAACTCCTTGCGCTACCTGCCGAAGTCCGACGATGAACGCCGCGAGATGCTCGCGGAACTGGGCCTGGAAAGCCTGGATGACCTTTACTCCCATTTACCCGAAGAAGTCCTGCTGCGCGAGCCCCTGAAGCTGGAGCCGGGCAAGTCCGAGTACGAGATCACGGAGTACTTCCGGCGCCTGAGCGAGCGTAACGCCGCCGGCTACCCGTGTTTCCTGGGCGCGGGCGCCTATTGCCACTACCGGCCGGTGCTGGTGGACACGCTGGTGAGCCGGAGCGAGTTTCTGACCGCGTACACGCCGTACCAGGCGGAGATCTCGCAGGGCACCCTGATGACGATCTTCGAGTTCCAGACCATGCTGTGCCAGCTCACCGGCATGGAGGTGGCGAACGCCTCGGTCTACGACGGTTCGACGGCCGTGCCGGAAGCGGTGCAGATGGCGCGGCGGATCACGCGGCGCGACCGGGTGGTGGTGGCGAACACGGTTCATCCGGAGTACCGCCAGGTGCTGGAGACCTACGCGCGGCACCAGGGGCTGGAGACGGCGGTGACGGGGTATGCGCCGGACACCGGGATGGCGGATCTCGAGGCGATCGAGCGGGAGACCGGCGAGCGGACGGCGGCGGTGGTGATCCAGTCACCCAACTTCTTCGGCGTGGTGGAGGACGTGAAGCGGGCGGCAGAGATCGCCCACGCCAAGGGAGCGCTGCTGATTGTCGTCTTCACCGAGCCGGTGGCTTACGGGGTGCTGGAGCCGCCGCGGGAGGCCGATATCGTGGCCGGCGAGCTGCAGTCGTTCGCCATCGCGCCGAGCTACGGCGGCCCGTACGCGGGGGTGATCGCCACCCGGCAGAAGTACGTCCGGCAACTGCCGGGCCGGCTGGTGGGGCGGACGAAGGACATCGAGGGCAGGGAAGCCTACTGCCTGACGCTGACGACGCGGGAGCAGCACATCCGCCGGGAGAAGGCCACGTCGAACATCTGCACGAACCAAGCGCTGGTGGCGCTGATGGCGACGATCTTCATGACGATCTACGGCAAGCGAGGGCTGCGGGAGCTGGCCGGGCAGAACCTCGCCAAGGCGCACTACCTGGCGGGGAAGGTCCCGCAGAAGTTCTTCGGCCCGTTCTTCAACGAATTCGTGGCGCACTCGCCGATGAGGAAGCCTGAAGAGGTGAACGCGCGGCTGCTGAAACGGGGGATCGTCGGCGGGCTGCCGCTGGGGCGCTTCTATCCGGAGCTCGAAGACTGCCTGCTGCTGTGCGCGACGGAGATGGCGCGGCGGGAAGACATGGACGCCGTGGCGGAGGCGATTCTCGGGAGGTGACGGGCGACGGTGATCAAGAAAGCGACCAGACACGTCAGCCAGAACGAATCGCTGATCTTTGAGCGCAGCTCGCCGGGCAAGCGGGCGTATCAGTTGCCGCCGCTGGACGTGCCCGCGGTGGATCCGAAGGACGCGCTGGGCGAGGAGAACGTCCGCGAAGAGCTGGACGGATTTCCCGAGGTGAGCGAAGTGGAGGTGGTACGCCACTTCACGCGGCTTTCCACCTACAACTACGCCATCGATCACGGCATGTACCCGCTTGGCTCCTGCACGATGAAGTACAACCCGCGAGTGAACGAGGTGGTGGCGGCGCTGGAGGGGCTGCGGTGGATTCATCCGTACCAGCCGGAGGAGTCGGTGCAGGGGGCGCTGGAGGTGATCGCGGCCTTAGAGAGCGCGCTGTGCGAGATCACCGGCATGGACGCGGTGACGCTGCAGCCGGCGGCGGGGGCGCACGGCGAGCTGACCGGGATGCTGCTGGTGCGGGCGGCGCTGGAGGCCGAGGGACGGCCGCGGCGGGTGGTGCTGGTGCCGGACTCGGCCCACGGAACGAACCCGGCCACGGTGACTATGGCCGGCTACGAGGTGCGCAACATCGCCTCGAATGAGCGGGGGATGGTGGACCTGCGCGCTCTGGAAGCCGCGGTGGACGAGGACACGGCGGCGCTGATGGTCACGAATCCGAACACGCTGGGCGTCTTCGAGGAGAACATCGTCGAGGTGGCGCGCATTCTGCACGCCAAGGGGGCGCTGCTCTACATGGACGGGGCGAACATGAACGCCCTGGCGGGGATCTCGCGGCCGGGTGAGTTCGGCGTGGACGCGATGCACTTGAACCTGCACAAGACGTTCTCGACGCCTCACGGCGGCGGTGGGCCGGGCTCGGGACCGGTGGCGGTGAAGAAGCGGCTGGAGCCGTTCCTGCCATTGCCCCGGCTGGTGAAGGAGGAAGCGGGCTGGCGTTGGGACTACGACCGGCCGCAGTCGATCGGCCGCGTCAGGGCCTTCTACGGGAACTTCGGGGTGCTGGTGCGGGCGCTCGCCTACATCCTGGCCCACGGGGGCGAGGGGCTGCGGCGGGCGACGCTCGATGCGATCCTGAACGCCGTCTACATCCGCAAAAAGCTCGAGCCTTACTACGAGCTGCCGCACAAAGCGCCGACGATGCACGAGTGCGTCTTCAGCGACGCCCGGCAGGCGGCGCACGGCGTGAACACGATGGACATCGCCAAGCGGCTCATCGACTACGGCTTCCATCCCTATACGGTGAGCTTCCCGCTGATCGTCAAGGGTGCGATCATGATCGAGCCCACCGAGACCGAAAGCAAGCAGGAGCTGGACCTGTTCATCGACGCGATGATCTCGATCGCCAGAGAGGCCGAGGAAGACCCGGCACTGGTGAAGGGCGCGCCGCACATGACGCGCATCCGGCGGGTGGACGAGGTGACGGCGGCGCGCAAGCCCGTGCTGCGGTGGAAGCCGGAGGGAGAGTAAGCCTTCCCTGTGAGCTGGCCGATTTCCGATGCCGACGGCGTAACCGGGGGCTGCCCGCGGGCGAAGATGTAAACAGAGTGTCCGCCGCCTCCAGCGGACGAATCTCCCCAAGGAAGCCGAAAGCAGATGAGAAGACACTGGATCACCGTTTCTAGCGCGCTCGCTTCGATCGCTGCATTGACCGCCGGAGCGACCCTGGCGCAGGAGCGCCCGCGGCTGCACCCGCTGCCCAAGACCGATCGGGGCGTCAAGACCGGCCCGGCGGTGGGCGAGAAGATCCCGGCGTTTCAGGCCGTGGACCAGCACGGCAAACTGCGGAGCTTCAATGATCTGAAAGGGCCGCGCGGACTGGTGCTGCTGTTCGTGCGGTCGGCCGATTGGTGACCGTACTGCAAGACCCAGCTCGTGGAGCTGGAACAGCGCCGGGGCGATTTCGAGAAGCGGGGCCTGCGGGTGGCGGCCCTGATGTACGATCCGGTGGAAACCATCCGGGCGTTTGCGGAGCGGAAGGGGATCACGTACCCGGTGCTGTCCGATCCGGAATCGGAGGTGATCCGCGCCTTCGGCATTTTGAACACCAACATCGAGAAGGACAGCAAGGCCTACGGCATTCCGTTCCCCGGAACGTACGTCATCGACGAGAACGGCGTGGTGCGGGCGAAGTTCTTCGAGGAGGACCACCGGGAGCGGTACACCGCGGCGAGCATCCTGGTGCGCTACTTCCGGGACGAAGCGGGTAGAGCGGTGAAGACCGTCGAGACGAAGCACCTGAAGCTGACGCTTTCGGCAAGCGATGCGACGGTTCATCCGGGCAGCCGCGTGACGCTTGTTCTGAAAGCGGAACTAAAACCGAAGATGCACGTCTACGCGCCGGGCGTGACGGGCGGCTACATCCCCATCGCCTGGAAGATGCCGCAGTCGGGGGCCTGGGTGGCGCTGCCGGCCGAGTATCCGGAGTCGCGGACGCTTCATTTGGAGGCCATCGACGAGACGGTGCCGGTGTTCGAGGGTACGTTCCGGCTCACGCGGGACGTGGTCTTCGGGCAGAGGACCGAGCTGGCGCCGGTGGTCCGCGACGGCAAGATCGCCGTTGAAGGCTCGTTCCGCTACCAGGCCTGCGACGACAAGATGTGCTATCCGCCCCAGACGCTGCCGCTCGAGTGGAGCTTCGCGGTGGAAGAGCTGGAGAAATGACGCCGCCGGCGGGCTTCACCGCTGCGGCCGGGCTGTGAGACACTGGGCGGTGATGAGGCTTCGGGTGGTTCTCGTATCGATCGTGTTCGGCGTGGGCGCGTTGCAGGCGCAGGATCCCACCCCGGAAGGCGTGCAGCCGGTCTGGAACGTGAAGACGATGTGCCAAGAGCTTTCCGATCAGCTCAGCCGGTTCCAGCCGCTGCTCGAGAAGGTGAACCCCAAGGAGTGGAAGAACTCGGCCGACGCTTACGCGAAGCAATTGGAAGATCTCGAGAAGCAGATCGGGTACCTGAAGCGGACGCTGGACGAGTTGGCGGCGGATCCGGGCCGGATGACGAAGGCGCTCGAGGGGTTTCTGCGGATGCAGACCGTGGAGTCGATGATGCAGTCCATGATCGCGGGGGTGCGGCGGTATCAGAACCCGGCGATGGCGGATCTGCTGCAGGGGGTGTTAAACGAGGTGGGTCCGTACGCCCAGGCGCTGCAGGACTACCTGGTGCAACTGGTGGCGCAGAAGGAGGCGGAGTTCAAGATCATCGACGAAGAAGCGCAACGTTGCCGGTCGCAGTTGATTCAGGGGAAGGGCTGAGGCTCCGGGTTCGGGGGGCCGGCGCGCGCCAGGCGGCCAAG
>CAYWXL010000094.1:0-14270 GCA_964461995.1 uncultured Solibacteraceae bacterium | reverse complement strand
CCGGACACTCTCCACCACTTCATCGGGCCGAACCCCGCTCCCGCCGCCGCCCACTGCCCGATTCATCTAATGTCTTCGTACCCTTCATGCCCACGTACCAGCCCAAACGCCGTGCCGCTCAGACCGTCCCTTGGCTGTTTTTTCTCAATCCTTCGTGCCTTTTGTGGCCTCTCTAGAAAAAGAGCCATTTTCATGGACCGTTGTGTCCGGCTAGCCGGTCATGAGCCACTTCGTGGTTCGAAACCCTCCGTGCCCTCCGGCCACGGCGCGGACGGGTAAAATGGGTGGGTCAGCCCATCATCCGTACTATGAAGTCAGGATCCGACCTACGCCCTCTCACCGACGCCGAGCAGCAGACCATCGAACGCGCCCGCCGCACCACCTACATTCTTTACGAAGGCCGCCGCGTCGCGCACCGCTCCTGCGGCATCGCGCTGGCGGAAACTTTTGGCCTGCCGACACGTCCGTACCAGGCCCTGCGCAAGGGCGGCATCACCGGCGAGGGCGAGTGCGGAGCGATCAAGGCCGGCGAGCTGATCCTCGGCGAACTTTTGGGCGATCCGGATCCGACGGGCAAGATCACCGACGCGCTCCGCGATGCCGCCCAGCTCTACCGAAGGCTGTGGCGGGAGCGGCTGGACCTGGGTCCGGGTGGCCAGCGCTCCGGCGGGGAGATCACCGTCATTTGCAATGACTTGACGGCGCCCCTCGGCGACTTCCATGGCTCCGCCCGCCATGAGTTCTGCACCCGGCTCGCCGCCGGCGTGGCAGCGATCGTCTGTGAAACGCTGTTGCGGATGGGCATGCCGGTCCGCGTCGTCTCCATCGACGAGGCCGAAGCCGCGCCGGTAGAATAGAAGCGGCTATGGTGCGCCCGGACTATTGTTTGGACCACTGGCGGGCCGTCCGCGAGGATGCCGCCCTGGCGGTGGAGCAGATGCCCGCCGGGAAGCTCGACTACCGCCCGCAGGACGACCTGATGAGCTTCCGTGAGGTCGCCGCCCACATCCTGGACACTGGCTGCGGATTGGCCGGCCTTCTGCTCGACGGCGAGACCGACTTCACCGCGCCGGACTTCCGCCGCAAGCTTGATCGCTACCGCCGGCCGTTGCCCGAGACCCCCGCCGGCATCGCCGCGGAGCTCCGCGCCGCCGTAGCCGAGCAGGGGCAGGCGCTGGCGGGACAGACTCCCGAGTTCTTCGCTGGGATGGTGACGAAATGGGACGGCTCCCGCCTTACGCGGTTGGAAATGCTGCAGTTCGTGATCGAACACGAAGTGGCGCACCGCATGCAGCTTTTCGTCTACCTGCGCCTGAACGGCCTCGTCCCGCCGACGACGAGGCGAAAAATGAGCCCGAGCGCGTAACCGGTTGCATTTCCGCGGGGGTCATGTATAAAGGGAATTGCAGTCCGAATCATCCCACGAAGCAGGAGGCATCCTTATGGTGGAGTGTCCATTGTGTGACGCCCCGTTGGACGTTGAGGAAGACGAACTCGACGAAGGCGACTCGCTGATCTGCGAAGAGTGTGGCGCCAGTCTCGTCGTGACCAACCTCGACCCCCTCGAAATCGAGGAGGAAGAGGAGGAGTTCGACGACCTCAGCGAGGACGAGGAGGACGACGAAACCCTATGGGCAGGCGGGCGTTCCTAGCCGGACTGCTGGCAGCCGCGCTGCTGGTTTCGGCGCCGGCAGGGTTGGCCAAGAAAAAGAAACGGAGGCCGGAACGCTACGGCGTCATTGCCGGTACGGTATTCCAAAACTCCGGCTTCCTCCTCAGGGGCGCCCGCGTCACTCTCACGCCCGTGCCCCCCGACGGCTCCAGGGTCAAGAAAAAGGACATTCAGGAGACCGTCACCGATAACCGGGGCGAGTTCGCTTTCCGGGTTCCGGCCGGGGCCATGCGGTATACTATAAGGGTCGAAGCCGACGGTTGGGAACCTGCGGAGAAGACAGTGGAAGTCCAGTGGGATCAGCGGGTTGACACAGTGTTTCGGCTTCGGCCAGCCGCCAACAAGGGGAAACGGAAATGACACTCCGGCGCTCGATTCCGTTGGCGATTCTTTGCTTCGCTCTCGGCGCTTCTCTAGCCGCCCCACAGGGTTCGCCCGATCCGGGGGCGCCAAGGCAGCCGGGGAAGCCGCCTGGCGACAAGTTTCTCGGCAAGAAAAAACCCCGCAAACCGGACAAGACTCGTTCGGTTTCGGGCATTGTCCGGGATCAGCGCGGCGAACCCGTCAGCGGCGCCGTCGTCAAGCTAAAAGACACAAAGACGTTGCAAATCCGTTCCTTCATCACCCTCGACGACGGTTCTTACCGGTTCCATGGCCTGAGCACCGAAACCGATTACGAGCTGCAGGCGTCTCGAGACGGGATGGTTAGCAAGAAACGGCGGCTCTCGGTTTACGATTCCCGCAAGAAAGCCATCATCAACCTGAAACTCGAGCCGACGGACAAGAAGAAAAAGAAGGCCGGCTGAGCATAGCCGTCCGAGTCATTATTCCGGCATCATTCATCTATAAATGATGCAGCACCAGTGAGGGGAAATTCTTATGAAACGAAACACTATCGGCTCCATGTTCCTGGCCCTGCTCGTCTGTACGGCGCTATTTGCGGGCGGGCTCAACGTCGGGGATAAGGTTCCTGACTTCACGCTGAAAAGCGTGGACGGCAAGGATGTCAAGTACTCGTCCCTGGCTGGCGATGTCACGGTAATCACTTTCGTCGCCACCCGGTGTCCTGTCTCCAACGACTACAACGAGCGGATGAAGGCGATCTATGCCGACTACCATCCCAAAGGGGTGAAGTTCGTCTTCATCAACTCCAACAAACAGGAGGACGCCGCCGAAGTCAAGGAGCACGCTCAGAAGCAGGGCTTCCAGTTCGCGGTCTACAAAGATCCGGGCAACGTCGTCGCGGACCTTTTCGGCGCCCAGGTCACCCCGGAAACCTATATCGTCAAGGAGGGCAAGATCGTCTATCACGGCCGGATCGACGACTCGCGGAAGGGCGAGGTCAAGGACCATACCCTGCGCAACGCCCTGGACGCGGTCCTCGCGGGCAAGGCTCCCGAAAAGGCGGAGACCAAGGCCTTCGGCTGCACGATCAAACGCGTCTCGTGAGGGTTCCGGCAATCGTCTCCGCAATCGCGCTCGCCGGGCTCGGGGTCTTGGCCGCTGCGGGGGCCGGCCCCGCCCGGCTGGAGCCCTATAACGCCAAGCGCCACCGCGAAGTCCTCGCCGAAAACCGCGGCAAGGTGGTACTGTTCGACTTCTGGGCCACTTGGTGCGCTCCCTGCCGGGCCGAGATGCCCCTGCTGGTCGAGCTGGACCGCAAGCTCCGCAGACGGGGATTCCGCCTGATCACCGTGTCGGCCGACGAGCCGGAGGACAAGCAGCAAGCGCTCGAGTTCCTCCGGAAACACGGGGCTCCCGAGCCCGCCTACATCAAGGACGTGGACGACGACGACGCCTTCATCAACGCCATCAACCCGGACTGGAGTGGCGCTCTCCCGGCCCTGTTCCTCTACGACCGCAGCGGCAAGCTGGTGAAGACCTGGATCGGCGAAACCGCCATCGCCGAGATCGAGAAGGCCCTCCGCGGACTCCTCGATTAGCTCCCCGCCTCAGCGGATCGCGATCGGGCGCATGGCGAAGCCGGCAGTAGCGCCTTTGATCCGGTTGGTCACCGCAAAGTAGGTGAACCGCCAGATGCGGTCCCGCGCCAGCTCTTCCAGGTAGTGCAGCTCCGCAAGGTGAACCCCTTGCTCCACCAGCAGGTACCGGTGCACGGGGATCGCTTCTTTGTCGTTCGCCACCTCCACGCCTGAGGTATCGGCGCCGATCATCACCGCGCCTTTCTCTTCGACGAGCCACCGCGCCCCCTCCAGCGTCAGGCCGGCGGTGTCGTATTTGGCCAGCGTCTCATGATCGGCCCCGGTTTCGCCCCAGTACCGGCCGATGCCCGTCCGGATCAGCACGACGTCGCCCGGCTCGACGTCCACCCCCTGCTTGGCCAGCGCCGCCTGCAACTCTTTCGGACCGATAGCGAAGCGGGCCGGCAGCGCCTCGACCCCCTTCCAGCCGGCAACATCGATCAGCACCGCCCGGGCGATGATCGGCGGGATCGTGTCGGCGCTGGCTTTGCGGACGCCGAAGTCGCCGCCATACTCCGCCTCGCGGAAGCCGTTGTACCAGTGCATGTCATCGCCCACGACGATGTGCCCCAGCCCGTCGATCTGGGTGCCCACGTTGTCGGAGATGAACAACGCGCAGCTATGCCAGGCGAGCTTGTGGGGGTTGATGCGCGCCGGAAAGGCCGGTTCCTCGTCCAGAAACGTCCCCGCCGGCGAGCGGTAGGTCATTACCTCGATCGGCGAGTGGCCCGGCCACTTGTAGGAACGTTTGTCGAGCAGCACCCCCAAGTCGTAGACCTTGCCGGTCTTGATCTCGCGCACCGCCCGCAGCACGTGATCGGGACCGGTGATCGCATTCAGCGCCCCCACTTCGTCTTCCGGGCCCCAGATCCAGCCGTAGCCTTTCCCTTTTTGCCACCCTCTGGGCGCCTGCGCCCACGCCAGGGCGGAAACCAGCAGCAAAACAGCAGTGCGGTACAGCATGCGAGGCATTGTACCGCCGCCGCTGCGCCGCGGGAAGGTCTACGCGAGCTCCTCGCCGCGGACCAGGTCCTCGTAAGTCTCGCGCTGGCGGATCACGCGCCACCGTTCCCCCTCGACCAGCACCTCCGGCGGCCGGGGCCGGGAGTTGTAGTTCGACGCCAGCACGAAGCCGTACGCCCCGGCGGCGCACACCGCCAGCAACTCGCCCGGCGGCACATTGGCGATCTTGCGGTCCCGGGCCAGAAAGTCTCCCGTCTCGCAGACCGGACCCACAACGTCGGCCACGATCTCGCCGAACTGCGGCCGCCGCCGCAGGGGAACGATCTCGTGGTGCGCGCCGTACAGCGCCGGGCGGATCAGGTCCGTCATCGCCGCGTCCACGACAATGAACTCCTTGCTGAGGCTGCTCTTGCGGTAGAGCACCCGGGTGAGCAGCACGCCGGCGTCGCCGACAATCGAGCGGCCCGGCTCGACCATCACCGTCAGCTTCCGCCCGCGGAACTTCTCGAGCAACTCGGCGATGAACTTCCGGATCTCCGGGGGCCGCTCCTCGGGCTTGTACTTGATGCCCAATCCGCCGCCCAGGTCCAGGTGCGAGATCGGGACGCCCCGGTCCCGCAGCCGGTCCACCAGCCGCAGCATGATGTCCACCGCTTCGTGGATCGGATCGGTGTCGAGCAACTGCGAACCGATGTGGCAGCTCACGCCCTTGAGCTCCACGTTTCTCAAGTGCTGCGCCCGGGCATACACCTCTTCCACCTGGGTGATGTCGATGCCGAACTTGTGCTCCCGCAGGCCGGTCGAGATGTAAGGATGCGTATCCGGATCGACGTCCGGATTCACGCGGACTGAGACCACGGCCTTCTTGCCCGCCCGGGCCGCCAGGGCGTCGATCAAGGTCAGCTCCGCTTCCGATTCGCAGTTGAACGAATGGATCCCTTCGCGGAGGGCGAATTCGATCTCCTGAGCCGTCTTGCCGACTCCGGAAAAGACGACTTTCGCCGGATCGGCGCCGGCCTTCTTTACCCGGTAGAGCTCCCCGCCGGAGACGATGTCGAAGCCCGCCCCGGCGTCCCGCAGCAGGCGCAAGATGCTCAGGTTGAAGTTCGCCTTCACGGCGTAGAGGATCTGGTGCGGAACGTCGGCGAAGGTCTCGTCGTAGGCCCGGAATTTCTCGAGGATCGAGGCGGCCGAATAGACGTAACAGGGTGTGCCGGCCTCCGCGGCGATCTCGGCTAGCGGCGCCTGCTCGCAATAGAGTGAATCGTCCCGGTAAGTGAATGCCTCGTACATGGAAGTCTCATTGTAAGACCGCCGCGGCGGTTAGCGGACCTTCATGACCAGCAACGTCTGGTCGTCGTTCCGCGGCGCCCCGGCGGCGAAGCGGTCCACGTCGGCCAGGACGGCGTCGGCGATGCTGGCCGGCGGGTCGGACCAGTGCTGTTCGAGTAGCGAATATAGCGGCTTGCGGCCGTACTCCTCACCCGCGGGGTTCTGCTGATCGTAGATGCCGTCCGAGTACAGCAGGATCACGTCGCCTGGTTCGGCTTCGAAGGTGACCTCGTCGTAAACGCGGTTGTCCAACAGGCCGAGCGGGATGCCTTCGACCCGCTTTTTCAGGACGCGCCCCCGCCGGCAGAAGATGGGCGGCAGCATCCCGGCGTTGGCCATGGTGAAGATCCGCTGCCGGGAGCGCCAGAACAGTAACAGCAAGGTCACATAGGTGGCCGGCACTTTGCGCTCGCCCAGTGCCGCGTTCAAGCTCTGCATCAAAGCCCCTGGCCGGGGCCGCCGCGGCGCCAGAGTCCGCATCAGTCCGGCGACCAAGGTGCCGTAGAGGGCTGCGGCGGCGCCCTTGCCGCTGACGTCGCCAAAAGCGATGATCTCGGTCTCCCGGTGCCGGGAGAATTCGTAGAGGTCGCCGCTGATTTCCCGGGCGGCTCGGTGGCGGGCGGCGATTTCCAGCCCTTCGAGCTGCGGAGGATCGCGGAGCAACAGGGTGTTCTGCAAATCCCGGGCGGCGTGCAGGTCTTCGGCAAGGCGCCGTTCCCGCTCCGTCAGCTCTTCGTAAAGTCGGGCGTTCTCGATGGAGTTGGCGATGAGCGGGGCCAGCAGCTCCAACATCCGCACGTGCTCCTCGGTGAAGTGGCCGATCTCGGAGCTCTCCAGATCCATCACGCCGAGGAAGCGGTCCGGAACCATCAGCGGCACCGCCACCTCGGAGCGAATTCCGCTCGTCGTCTCCAAGTAACGGGGGTCGGTGCGCGTGTCCCGGACCAGCACGGGCCGCTTCAACTCGACCGCCGCGCCGGTTATGCCGCTCCCGAGCGGGACGTGTTCCAACTCCACCCGCTGATCGTAGCGTAGGCTGAAACGGCGCTTTAGCAACTTCCGCTGCTCATCGAGCAGCAGAACCGAGAAGGCGTCGTAGCCGATCAGATCGCGGACCGTGCGGGCGATCTTGGCGAGCAACGCGTCGAGATCTAGCGTCGAGGAGAAGCTCTGCGCCAGATTGGCCAGCGTCCGGAGCACCTCGTTTTGCCGCACCACCCGGCGGTATAGCCGGGCGTTCTCGATCGAGGCTCCGGCGCGCGAGGCGATCAGCCAGAGCAGCGATTCGTCCTCGGCGGTGAAGGCGTCCGGCCGGGTGGCCTGCAGGTCGATCACCCCCACCAGCCGGTTCCGCGCGATCATCGGCACAGCCAGTTCGGAGCGGACCGCGTCCACGCTCGGAATATAGCGCGGGTCCTTGCCGACGTCGCCCACCCGCACGGGCTGCATCGAGCGGGCGGCGGCCCCGGTAATGCCCTCCTCGAGCGGGATCAGCATCCTCTCGACGGTGCTCTTCGGATGCCCGACGGCGTAGCGCACGCGGAGCCCTCGCCGCTCCTCGGAATAGAGAAGGATGGCGAAGAGGTCCCACGGGATCACCTCGTGGATAATCTCGGCCAATTGCGCCAGCAGAGCGTCGAGTTCCAGCGTGCTGGAGGTCGCCTCGGCGACTTCCAACAAGAAATCGAGCAACTCGGCCCGGTCGCGGAACTTCGGCACTGCGCGTGTGGGTTCGGGCATCGGCGGACGTGGAACAGGAACCCTTCCATTCTAGCGATTCGCCCGCGGCCGGCGGAGAAATCCGAGAAAACCGTTGTGGTATTACCCGGGCCGCACACCGTCTCCCCAGCCGAAACCCTCAGCCCTTGCCGGCCCGCCGGGCTTCTTCGTCCTGATATTCGACCCGCAGGTCCGCCTTCGCCTCGAGCGAGACAAGCAGGGCCCGGACGTCGTTCTTGTCCACCCGGAACACCAGCGCCTGCTGACGGCCTTGGGGATCGAGGAAGCCGATGGTGAGGAAGTGCTTCCGGCTCTTGCTCAGCGCGAGAACCGGCGAGATCAACACGGCCATGGCCACCCGCCGGCCCACTTTCTGGCCGTACTCGAGCAGGTTGATGCTATCCCAGGGGACCAGATAGTGGACTTTTTTGGACTCATACACCAGGTAGCGGTCGTTCACCGTGATCAGCCGCCCCTTGGGTCCGGCTTCGAGCTCGGCCACCGTGCCGCCGACGTATTGGACCTTTCCGCCGCGCGGGCCGGCCAAGGCAGAAAGGGCCAGACAGACCAGCGCCGAGGCGCACGCGAGTCTCCGCATCGGGTCACCCTCGTCAAATAGTGGGTCCGGGGCGGGCAAATTCACACGGCGGCCGCGAGCCGCGCCCCGGCGAGGGTGACGGGCGGCAATCCCGATCTCCAAAAACAGTGAAAAGAGGAAGTTCTTTGTTTCGTGACGGTTGCCGCCACGCGTGACGCGTCGCCGCTACGCGGCGTCACGGCCTTCGTCAGTAAGTAACTGGCAATGAAAGGGCGAATACGCTGTCTTCCTCGTACGCGCCGCCAGCCGGAGCCAGTGTGCAGGCGCACGACAACCGTCGCCTCTCTTCGGTTGTCAAACATCGCCGGCGGGCCGAAGACCGGCCGCCTGAGAAACGTTCTAGCACCGGAGCTCGAAGCAGCGCGCTTCCGAAGAGCGCCAAGTGCCAGGAGCGGCTGAGGATCGTGCCGCGCGAGAGGGTGTGACCGGGGATCCGGCCCTTCACCGGACGGTCCAGCCACGTTCCATGGCGGCGAGCACTATCCGAGCGCAGGCTTCTGCGTCCGAGGCGGCTTCGTGGTGTCGCAGCCGGACTCCCAGACAACGGCACACGTTGGGAAGCGTGGCCGGGCGGATCCCCCAGACCGAACGCGCCAGGCTAACCGTGCAAACGAACCGGAGCGAAGGTGGCTTGAGGCGATACCGGGCGCAACACGCGTCGAGTACGCTGCGGTCGAATCCCGCGTTGTGGGCCGCGAAAAACTCCACCGTACGGAATTTCGCGCTCAGTTCGCGCCAGACTTCGCGAAAGGTGGGCGCTCGCTCTACATCCGCCCAGGTGAGCCCATGAATGTGCGTGAACGTGAAGTGCGCGGTAGGCGGTCGAATCAGGTATTGTTCGACTGTCTTCAGAGACCCCGCCTCCACGATAGCGACACCGATGGCGCAGGCGCTGTCACGGTCATAATTTGCCGTCTCGAAGTCGATGGCGGCGAAGCTGCAGCCGGCTGCTGTGTTCGGCTCTCTCACTCGCTCGCACCTCCAGTCCGTTCGCCTCGAGAAACGCCTCGGCTGCGCCCCGTGCCGGATTTCTGGACACAGGTCCACCCTCGGGCCGTCGAGACGGCTCAGGCCGCCCCGGCTCGGGTCATCCCCCACAGTCCGCCCACGAACGCCTGATAGGGTATCCTGCCGTTGGTCCGGTGGCCCTGACGGCCCCGCTCCCGATTGTAGAACGCCGGGCGCTTCTCCAGCTTCGCCGGACTCTCGGAGGGCCTTTTGCGGAACAGCGCGCGGAAGACACCGCTTTCAAGGATCCGAGACAACGGTTCGCAGAAACGGTCCGGCCCCGCTGGGGTTGTCACTCCTTCCGGTACGGGCGTTTGTAGAGGGGCAGGACGCCGCCGCCGGCGGGCTTCAGCCTATGATGCGTCAACGGTTCAGGGTATCGGAAGCCGGCGACGCTCTCGGGCAGCGTGAGCGCGGAAGGAGCAGGGGCTGGAGGAAGAGAGCGCCAGCGCCGTCGTGGCCGAGCTGGTTGTGCTTCTTTCCAGTTTCGGGGCGACCGAGAAAATTCTTCTTCCGGTTTGAGATGCCGGGAAACGGAGCACGCCGCCTTGGCTGCGCTTCGGCGCACCACTGTTTGATTACTGGACGCAAGGGGGACAGAAGTAGATTTCCTAACCCAGTAGCCGGCCCCGGTGCCCAGCGGGCCTGCCGGCTGCCGGACGGGAAGTGTCTCTATTGAAACCCGCATGGCTTCGGCTCCATCTATAAAACGGGTGGTACACTGGGCCAAGTAGGGGCTCAACAGGGTTAGTGTGGCGTAACAGGCCGCCCCAAAATCCGTGTCCTGTTGGCCCGCCCAACCGCAAGGAGGTATTTTCTTTGAACGACGCCAACAACGTCCACTACATCCCACCCCCAAGCGGCCCGGGGTTGAAGATTCCGATCTTGTTCGGTCTGGTCATCGCCCTCGTGGCCGCCAACGTTTACATGTTCCTGCAGATCGACCAGGTCCGCACGGAGATGGTGACGCTGCAAGAGTCCCTGCTGGACGAAATCTCCAGTTTGCGCGAGACGTCAACCGTCAGTAACGAAACCCAGCAGCGCCGGCTGGAAACGATGCGCCAGGAGTTGGAGGCCGCCCGGCGGCAGGCGGCGATGGCGGCCGGCAGGGCCAAGGAAGAAGCAATGAAGCGGGCGGAAGAACTGGCCCGCCAGCTCGCCGAGGAGCAGCGCAGGGTGCGGGAGCAGCAGCGGCAAGTCGCCCAGCAGGTGAGCAAGGTGGCTCAGTCCACCGAACAGAACCTGGCCCAGATCGGCGAGGTGCAAACGACGGTCAAACAGACGAAAGAGGAGCTGCAGAAGACCATCGCCGCACTGAGACAGGTGACTGGCGACTTGGGCGTGCAGAGCGGGCTGATCGCCACCAACTCCAAAGAGCTGGAGGCGCTGAAGGCTCTCGGCCAGCGGAACTACTACGAGTTCGACATCCGCAAGAGCAAGCGCCCCGTCCGTGTCGGCGACATCGCCCTGAGACTCCGCGACACGAGCCCCAAGAACAACCGCTTCACACTCGACATCATCGCCGACGACAAGAGGATCACCAAGCGCAAGCGTTTCGTGAACGAGCCGCTGCAGTTTTACGTCGCTGCGGCCCGGCAACCTTATGAGATCGTGGTCAACAAGGTGGAGAAAGGACGGATCGTCGGCTACCTCTCGACTCCGAAAGTGAGAATCCCGAGAGGCAAGTCCAAAGAAACTGCTCAGAACACCTCCTCGCAAGACTGATTCTAGGGCCGGGGCTTGCACGCAGTTCCGGCCCGCCTCATTTGTCCCGGCCGCAGTCCTCACTCCACTTCCAAGTACGAAGCCAAGTACTTGCCCTTGCGGCGGATCTCCACCTTCGCCTTGTCACCGAGCGGCAGATTCCCCCTCAAAGTGACATCGTAACGGCCTCGCATTACTTCGAAGACCCTGCCTGCGGGATCGGAAGAGCGTTTGGCGAGATTCCGGGCGCTGAAAGCCGCTCCCCCTGTTACGCGCGCCAGCTTCTCCAGGGCCGACCGGCCATAGCTCATCATGTAGACCGGAAAGATCGAGACCCCGTTCCGCCGGCACACCTGAGCCACTTCCTCCGGGGTCACGCTGCTCGGACCGTCCACCCCGGTAGTGAGCAACAGAATCACGCGGCGGTAAGTGCTTCCCTCGAAGCCGTCGGCCGCGACAGCGTACAGGGCGTCCAGCAGGCGCGGACTGTTGCCGAATTCCACCTGACTGAGGGCGCGCCGTAGCAGCTCTTTGCTGGATGTGAATTCCTGGATCAAGTCAGCCGCCGAGTGGTAAGCGACGATGGCCATTTGCTCCTTTTCTCCCAGTTCACGAATCAAGCTGGGAGCCAGGGAACTGATCTGCGCGCCGATAAGGCTTGAGTCGAGCATCAGAACCACGTCCACCGGACCGGTCGTGTACTCGGCGGAGACGACCTGCCGCGGCGATTTGCCCACCGTGATCACGAAGTCCGAAGCTTTCAGATCCGTCACCGGCGCACCGCTCTTCTTGTCCGTTACCGTCACGATGAGCTTCGTGTCGGCGGCTATCGGTAACGTAGCGGCCAGAAGCGTAAGGGTGAGAATGAGGCAGGCCGATCGTGACATTTCGATTGCGAAGCCTCCTTTGTCTGTGGCCGCTGGTCGGCCTCCAGGAGCCGGCCGGCGGTGACCGGCAACGGCCGTCCGGCAGCGCCTACTGCCGTGATACCATACTCAGGCCACGAAGGCGTATAAGAAATGGCGCACGGAGGGCGTTCTGGCGGGGCCACGGGCGCCGGCGTCCCTCGGGAAGCCGCCCCCGAGCGCGGGGAGTCGCGGAATGAAGAACCTGAGCTTGCTGCACCTTAGCTTGTTGTTGATCGTCTCGTCCGGGTGCCGCACGGCGGAAACGCCTGCTGAGGTCTCCTCCTCGGACGCCGAGGCCAACCCGGTTGTGGCGGTGGCGTTCACAGAAGGTCCGACGGTGGACGCCGAGGGCAACGTCTTCTTCACCGAAATGCGGTCACAACGCATCTTGAAGTTCACTCCCGGGGGCGGCTTGACGACGTTTCGTGAGAACTCGAACGGGGCAAACGGGCTGGTCTTCGACGCCCAATGGCGCCTGATCGCCGCCGAGGGCGACGCGAGACGCATCACGCGGACCGACTTGAAGACCGGAGGGATCGAAGTCCTGGCCCAAGACTCTCCAGAGACCCCCATCACCCGGCCGAACGACGTAACCCTCGACGGCAAGGGCAGAATCTACTTCACCGACTACGGGGGCGACCGTGTCTACCGCATCGATCCCGACGGCGGCGTGCACCAGATCCTCGGGCCGGATGACGTGGATGTCCCGAACGGTATCGTCATCTCACCGGATGACCGCACGCTGTACCACGTCGAGGCCAACCAGAAGGAAGGCGGCTCTCGCTGCATCAAAGCCTATGACCTCGCCGCCGACGGTACGGTTAGCAACGCACGGGTGTTCCACAATTTCTACCCCGGCCGCAGCGCTGACGGGTTGGCTATCGACAGCGCGGGCAACCTCTATGCGGCCGCCGGGCTGAACCGTCCGCGGGGCACGAGCGAAACGCTGGACACTCCAGCGGGCGTCCACGTCTTCTCGCCGGAAGGAGAGAGGATCGCGTTCTATCCGATCTGGGAGGACACGGTTACGAACCTGGCGTTCGGCGGAGAGGACTTGCGGACCTTGTACGTCACCGCGGGCAAGACGCTATTCGAGATCCGCGTGGAGACGCCCGGAACCCGCCGCTGATCTTTTCTCACTCCATCCGGTTGACCAAGGGCGTGCGGTAAAGTTCGCCCGTCTCGCGGGAGCAGAAATAGATCATCCTTTGCCAGATGGTAAGTCCTTGCGGGACAACGACCTTGCCGTTGACCTCGGGCTTGGCGAAGGGCAGGAAGTGCTGTTTGATAATCTTGCCAGTGGCGGGATCGAGTTTGAAGAATGACCGGGAAAATCCGTCGGCGCACCAAAGGTTGCCGTCAGGGTCCCAGGCCAGCCCCTGGGGACGGATGCCGGGCGCCGGCAAGGTCCGCAGCACCGTGCCGTCCTGCTTCAGCACGTGAATGGCGGCCGCCGGCGGCACCGCGACGTACAATTCTCCGCGTCTCCAAGCCAACCCCTGAGCGCCGATCGGGTCGGCGGGTCCGCCGGAATAGGGCCACTTCACCGAGCCGGCTCCTGGCACTCCGAACTCGCCTTTGTGAACGACCTCGTCCTTCTTTACCTTGCCATCCTCGTCCTCGACGAAGTCCAGCCGCACCATTTTCCGGCCGTCGTCCGCGGCGATCCACATGCCCACCTCGTCGGTCTCGATGGCAGTGGGACGGGTGGTCCCCGTTTCGATCTCGATCTTGACCTGGCCGGTCGCGAAGTGCACCAAGTAAGCCGAGGCCGTGGCCTGGTCGAGGATCCAGAGCCCGTCGCGGGTGGCTTTCAACCCGGTTGGCCGGGGGCCCGGCGTCTCGTACCGGCGATCTACGCGGTCGGCTACCGTGGAGGGAAACAGATCGCCGGCAAGGAGACGGACAGCCGGCACGGCCCCGGCCAGATACCGCAGACATGCGCGACGGTCCACCATTTGCTACTCAGTGTATCAAGGCGGATCGGCCCTTCACCGGAACGAGGACCGCGGGGGAAGCGCCTCCGGACGCGATCCGGGGGCACGGGTCCGCCCCGGCCTCCAGCCCCGGCGCGAGCGCCGGGAGGCGGACTGTCCGGCGTGGAAAACGGGCGCGCTGCAGCCCATTGACAGGCTTGAAAGCGTTTCCGAAAATATAAATAGACGTCACGTGCGGATGTGGCGGAATTGGCAGACGCGCATGGTTCAGGTCCATGTGGGCTTCGGCCCGTGGAGGTTCAAGTCCTCTCATCCGCACCACACCAGCTGAGGGGCTTTTCGCCAGAAAGGCTCTCCGCCAGAAACGGGCTCTTCGGGCTCTTCGCCAGAAATGGGCTCTTCGCCAGAAATGGGGGCAGGGCTGAGTCTCAATCCATTCCAGCACAT